>DAKD01000016.1:51931-154591 GCA_002499085.1 Methanomassiliicoccales archaeon UBA280 | reverse complement strand
GGATGTGAACGGCGGAACCCTGATACTTGAGAACTCCACCATAACAACCGGCGCGACGCCCCAGGCAATGTGGCACCCAATGTTCGACATGGACCTCCCAGATGCCACTTTCAAGATGGGCGACCACTCTGTCCTGGCATTCCCGGGAACGCTCACGGTCACGAACACTCTCACTTACATCAACGATTCCTGGATCACGAGCCTGGCGCCCACCATATTCTTCAGCGAGTATGCCAACAGCTTCCCGACCTTCAAGGGCGTCGTGGACGACTGGTGGACAGGGACACCCCGCAGCCTGGACGACTCCCAGGACGACGGCCCCGCCATCAGGTTCCTCAACTGCAACGATGTGACCATAGCCGATTCCAGGATAGACGATATGTACGAGGATGCCAACCTGATCGTCCCGACCCAGAACATACAGATAGTCCCGAGCGGGCTTACGGTGAGCCAAGGAGTCGGGAACGAAGCCACAGTCCAGAACCTGGACGGCTCAAGGTATTTGCTTAACTACGCGGTTGATTTAACCCCTGAAATTAGTGCCCAGTTCACTCCCATCGCCCAGAACCCTGATTGGACGGACCAGAACTTCCAGATATTGGCCGCGTATCTTTATGTCGTGTACATCAATCCGAGTTACACCTATGCTTCAGGATATGATGTGACCCCATGGAACTACTTCAACATCTCGGGGCCGATACCCGAATGGCCTGTGTTCCAGATTGAACAGGACATGACCTCGGACTGGGCAGTCGAGGAGGAGATTACAGCGCAGATATACTCGTTCGACCAGATAAACCAGATGAATGTGAATTTCACAGCTTATGAATTTGGTGCAAATGATCCTCTCTCCATCGACATCATCGCGCTGAACCTCACGATACTGCCGCTTCACCCGGAGCCGGCGCAGCAATGCTCCATACTGGCAGACAATTCCGAGATATCGATGATAAACAGCTACATGGACGCGGACTGGACTTCTGCTTTCGACAATTATGACGCCAAGAACGCCATCATGCTGACGAACGGCGCGAACCTGTACATGTACAATGTCACAATCGATGAGGACGACAACGGCAACGGTGTGCATGATTTCCTCGAGATTCCCTACGGCGCATCGCCCCAGGACTATGTCCCGGTCAATGTGGAATCTGGCAGCGAGGCATACTACTTCAAGTGGCTGGACATGTCTGTTACAGACAGATACGCCGCGGCAATACCCGGCGCCAGGCTGAACTTGACATTCCATTTCACGGACGCAACGACAGTCAACACAGTTTCGAAGATCAACGACCTGAACGACTACACCGGGCCGAATGAATGGGACTGGGCCAAGCTCAGGATGACGAATTACCTGAACCGAATGTACGGCACGGCGGCCGCAACCTTTGACTACACAAACAGCGCCGGCAAGGCTGTCATTCCGCTGCTGACCACTTACTTCAACGCCACGAACTACCCGAACGGGGACCATGTCGGCGAGTACGATGTGAACATAGTCTTCGCAGGCTCCGCGGGCGGATTCGCCGAGTGCGACTTCTGGCCCATGCCGAACATTGCGGCGGACTACAACACGGAAGCAAGGGACGTCCAGCTCACTGACGTCGAGCTTGCGAGGCCGTTCGGGTCTCCCGGGCTGATTGTTAACGGCACCATGGTGATGAACATGAACGGGGGAGTCAGCGATTCCCTTGCGATAACAGACTTCATCATAGTCGAGGACAATGGCAGGCTGACAATATCCAACGCCAACATGATGATGTCCCCCACCGGAGCGGCGCCCTTCCATATAACGGTGAGGGACTCTGGCCAGCTCATTCTGGACAATGTGGACCTGAGAACCCAGAACAGCCTGTACATGATGATCACGCTCGAAGATAACGCGGCATTCACAATGATAGACTCCACCACGACTAACGTGATAGATATACTGGCGAAGGACAATGTCCAGGTGTTATTCAACAGGAGCGAGATAGGCGGGCAGTTCGACACGGCCGACGAGGCCGGCACGAACGTCAGGCTGAATGCCTGGAGCACCATGTTCGGTCGAAACCTCAATGACCTGTACGGCACAACCGAAGTGAGGCTGATAGGCTGCTACTCGCCGCTTTCGCCCAACTTCAAGGTCGAGCCGATGGATTCGGCCAAGGTATGGAACTACAGGTGGGCAGAGGTGACTGTCTACAACGGCCAGACACCGGCCAAGACGCTCCCGAACGCGGATGTCTGGATAACGACGCAGTACACCGGGCTGGGGACGATGCTCAACAGGGCCGGTACCACGAACTCCGCAGGCGTGTACCTCACGTACGCGCTGAGCGACTATCTCTACTACAGCCCTGCAGCCTCGGAGGTCGTGGAATCGCATTACAATCTGTACACACTCTACACGGAGTACCAGCTGTTCTCAGGAATATTGCACACAGACACGACCGGGCTCGGGCTTGCCGCATTCCCGTCGATGGGAACCAGCGATGCGACAGCCAAGAGGAGCGTCTACCTCAGGAATGTGCTTCCGGACCTGGACCCGCCGCTCACGGTATGGCCTCTCGATACAGGGTCCGCGGTGGGCCGCGGCAACACGGTGCTGATAAACAGCACGATATCCAACATCGGCGATGCCACAGCGAACGGAATAGTTGTCAGGTTCGAGGACATATTCAACGGCCAGGCCACTCAGATTTACACGGAGACCATAAGCACGCTCGCCCCGGGCGGCAACTGGCCGATCTCGTTCCCCTACACCTGGCTGAGCGTCACCCAGATAGGAATGCACAACATCACAGTGAAGGTTGACCCTGCGCCGGGATCAATACCGGAACAGGACGAGACAAACAACGACAACTACACCTGGATAGAGGTGACATCCCAGGCTGACCTTGCGATGCTCCAGTACACGGACGTCTGGTCCTCCCGGACCTACCCGCAGACGAACCAGGAGTTCACGATCTCGGCCAATATCTGGAACCAGGGAGACATAAACGCGACTGGCGTGATGGTCTGGTTCTACGCGAACGGCGAATGGCTCGGAAGCGCGAACGCAACCGAGGTCCCGGCGAACCCGACAATGCCGACGGTCGTCTCAATACCAGTAACCTTCGAGGACAACGGGACTTACATGATAGAGGCTTACATCGACCCGCTCAACGGCATATCCGAGGTGAACGAGAACAACAACAACAACACCATGTGGCCTCTCAGCCTGCGCGTCTATGACGACGCTGACCTGATCATTCAGGCCCTGGACGTGGTGGAAGGCACGAACCTGGTCCAGATCGCCAACGGCGGCGGCACCGTGCTGAACAGCACAGACAACAGGACGACAGTCACGCTGAGGGCAATGGTCCGCAACCTGGGCGACCTGCATGCCGGCAGCGTGTATGTCAGATTCTACGATGGTGCCCCGATAACTGCCAACCTCATAAACACATCCGCGGCCATCCCGAGCATAAGCACGGGCAACTATGCCTACGCCACATGCACCTGGAAAGTGCTGACCAACGCAAGAGAGGAAGTGCGCACCATCAACGCGATAGCATACGGCAACCCGGGCCTCGTGAGCAACACGATGAGCGATACCCTTACAGTGCGGGACAGCAGGCCCGACCTGGAGCCGTCGGAGGTTGAGTTGGCAAACGGCGCAACCGAAATCACAGGCAACACAGCTTTCAGCCTCAACGTGACTGTGATTAACAGGGGCCTCTCGATAGCCAGCAAAGTGGCCATTGACGTGTATTCGAGCATGGACAATTACAACAGCTCGAGGACGGCCTGGAACCAGGGCCGCAGGACGCCGATCGGCAGGATAGGAAACACAACGGTTGCGACACTGGTTGCCGGAGAGATTGAGACTTTCACGATCAGCTGCACTGGCGTCGACGCGGGACAGCGCAGCCTGTTCATATTCGTGGACACGGAGCTCAACAACACCGACGAGATCGATTACGACGGCGTTACCCCGCTCATAGGCAATATCGAGGAAAGGAACGAGAGGAACAACAATGTGTCTTTCTCCGTGACAGCCACAATACCGCCGCTGATGGCAACCATTGCGCTTCCATCGCCGATAGCAATCGGCACCGAATGGACGCAGATTTACAAGGAAGGAGAGGTCCAAACCATCCAGATATCCGGATATATCGTCAGGCAGGACAGCCCGAGCCTGGGAGTGGCTGACATCCCTGTGACAGTGACCGTGCAGGGCATGGACCCGGTATACGTCACATCGCAGTCAGGAGGATTCTACAGCACAACCGTCCAGGTCTCAGCCACCGGCAACTACACAGTGACCGTGTCCGGCGAGGGGGTAAATTCGGCAACCAGCTGGTTCAGGATAGACCCCTCGGTGATATTCCCCTGGTGGATAATAATACTGATAATAATCATCGTCGTCGCGATAATCGTCGGCATAACGCTCTACCTGTACTTCGTCGGACTCGGAAAGACTGTGCAGTGCGGTGAATGCGGCGCATTCATCCCCGAGGGCGCCAAGAAGTGCCCGAAGTGCGGCGTGGAGTTCGAGACCGAGGTCGCCAAGTGCAGCGTGTGCGGAGCCTGGGTGCCCATCGACGTGAAGAACTGTCCGGACTGCGGCACGGAATTCACTGTCGGCACTGAGGACCTTGACGACTACGAGGCGAAGATGAAGCGCCAGTATGATGACATTGTCAGGAAGTTCCGCAACGATGCAAAGAAGGAACTCGGCGCGGAGTTCACGGAGACGGAGTTCCAGGCCTGGTGGGCATCGAAACCCACATTCATCACCTTCGACCAGTGGTTGAAGGAGGAGGAGGAGATGAAGCGCATGGGCTCGAAGCCCTGCCCTGTCTGCGAGATGGAGAACTCGGTCACGGCCAAGATATGCCACAAGTGCGGCAGCGTCATGGGAGACACGACGCCCAAGAAGCCGGAGGGCAAGCTCCCGCCCAAGCAGGAGGCGAAGCCGGCTGCCCAGCCCCAGCCGAAACCCCAGCAGGCACCGGCCCAACCCGCACCGCAGCCCGCACAGCAGCAGCCGCGGCCTCAGCCCGCACCCGCTGCGCCTGTTCCGGCCCAGCAGGCCGCACCTCAGGGAACGCCCGGAAAGAAGGGCTGTCCGTCCTGCGGCATGGAAGTCAACGCCAACGAGAAAATATGCCCGATATGCAACTATGACTTCTCTCAGCCCCAGGCAGGCGGCGAAGTCAGACGCGTCATACGGAAGCCGATAAAGAAGATCGTCAGAAGGCCGGGCGAGCCGGGCGGCGACCAGCCCCAACAGTAAACGAGAATGGGAGCCGGATACCGGCTCCCACCTTTACCATTTTTATGGATTATCTAAACTGGGGAGGGCAGTCTGCCGACTCCCGCACAGAATTTGGTTCTCAACCATCTGTAAAAGTTATGTCTATTCCTCGGCCACGAATCCCGAGTCGTCGACTTCCCTCATGACCTTGTCCGGGTCCTTGTAATAGGCCGAGACGTACTTGGCCATGTTCTTGTAGCTGACGTTCTTGCTCCGCAGGTACTGGAGAAGCCTTGTGCGGCGTTTCACCTCTCGCATCATCTCGCGCTGGCTCCAGCCCTTTGTCACGGCTATCTGCTCGTAGATGTAGCTGTGGCCTGAGTAGTTGAAGGTGTCGTCCGCAGGGTTCCAAACATAGACCGAATTTGTTATCAGCTCGTTGTTGTCCGGGTCAATGCCCACCACCTCAGTCAGCGATTTGACGCGCCTGGTCATCTTCGTGCCCACCTTGACCTGGGCCTGTATCAGAACCATGTTGAGGGCGCTCAGCAAGGCGCGGGGAACCTCGATGGGAGGCTGCTCCATCCTGTGAACCATGGCCTGGACGCTTTCCGCGTGGAAAGTTGTGTAAGCGCTCTTGCCCGTCGCCATGGCCTGGAAGACGACATAGGCTTCCGAGCCTCTGACCTCACCGACCATCATGTACTGGGGGCGCTGCCTCAGCGCGGCCGTGAGAAGCTCGAACATGTCAATCTCTCCGGCTGCTTTCCCGGAGGCGTCCTTGCCCCCGAAGCCGTGCCTGGTGAGCAGGGGCACCCAGTTCTCATGCGGTAAGTTAAGTTCCCTTGTGTCCTCGATGCTGACTATCTTCATCTGCGGCGGGATGAACAGCAGGACTGCATTGAGAGTCGTGGTCTTTCCGCTCGCAGTGCCTCCGCACACGAGAATGGACTTGCCGTTCTCTATGCAGAGCCACAGATAGGCCATCATGTCCAGGGACATTGTTTTGAACCGTATCATGTCCAGGGGCGTGAACGGGTTCTCCCTGAACCTCCTGATGGTGAACGACGAGCCGCGCTTTGTGACATGCGTCCCCAGAGTCGCCTGCAGCCTCGAGCCGTCCGGTATCGTGGCGTCAAGCATGGGCTCTGCCACGGAGATGTGCTTGCCGCAGCGCTGGGCAAGCCATACGACGAAGCCGTCCAGCTCCTCGGATGTCTTGAATCTGAGATTTGACTGGATCGAGCCGTACTTCCTGTGGAATATGTACAGCGGGACGTTCATGCCGTCGCAGGAGCAGTCCTCCACCTGGGGGTCGATCATCGCAACGTCAATGGCTCCGTACCTGAGGAAGTCGCGGAGTATGTAATAGGTCACGCGCTCCCTTGAGATCGGGTTCAGGCTCACACCTATGTCGGCCAGGAGGGTCTCTATGGCTTTCCTGAGATATTCTTCCTTCTCCTCCTTTTTCGCGTCCACAAGCATCTCGAGCGAGTCAATCAGCGTCTCCTTGAGAACCTCGAGGATGTCCTCCTCTTCCTCCGTGAGCCTCGGTTCAATGACCTCGTACATGTAATCGTTGGAGATATTGTCATATTTGATTCTGACATAGGAATAGCCGTCGATGACAGGCTGTATTTCGATCTCCCTGATGTGCTTCTCGACTATCTTCGGTATTGTCGTGACGCCTTCGACCAGCTTCCTTTCGGCTTGCTGGGAGCCGACGGGCGCCACTATCTTCATGGCCTTCTTGCCCGCAAGCTTCTTCATGTAGGATTTCTTCATGTTTCCGAGTGCGCCCGGCCCCTTCTTCCTGACATCAAGGGTCTCTTCCTGCATCTCAGCCGCTGCGTCCGCCATTTCTACATCACCGTCAGTATTAGGAATCCCATAATGAGCATGATAACGCTGTGACGCATGCCGTCGGCCACGCTTCCTGTCTGCAGGACGCCGGCCATGATGCCGTCGCCGATGGCGTGCGCCATGACGGCAAGGAAGAACGCGATCTGTATCATCGGAATCGCGCTAACGTCCAGCGATGCCCCGCCCACTCCGCCCTCGATGCCTGCCGCGGCCGCTGCCGCGGCCACATTGGTTCCGGCAATCCTTATCTTGGGCAGGAAAGTGAGGTTCAGGATGATTATGGTCACCAGGAACACGAAGAAAGAGATGTAGATGACAGCGAGATATGTGCTCATCTGGAGCCTCCTCTCGGCCGCCGAGAACTGCTCCTCCTTGGTGTCATGCGCGACCATCGAGAGAACGTCCGCAACGCTGCCGCCTGCGTCGCTCGCCTTCACGACAATCGTCACCACTCTCTTGACCAGCGGGGTATTCACCCGCTCCGAGAACAGCCTCAGGGTTTCCCCGGCGGTGACGCCCCATTCGATCTGGGCGGCCATCTTCTTAATCTCCGGGGTGAGGTCGCCGTATCTGCCCGAGGACGCGACCACTATCGCGTCGGCAAGCGTCATGCCGAACCTTCCGGCTTCGGCCACATCTCTGAGGAAGTCCGGAAGCCTTCTCTCGATTTCCTTGATGTTCTGCTGCTTTTTCGAGGAGTAGAACGCATACGGACCTATCATGAAGCCCAGACCTATGAAAATGAAATTGAGCATCCGCTGCAAAGGCGATTGCGCTTGGTCGGGGATCCCGTCCATCTCGGTTCTATCGCCGTCCCCGTCCAAGTCCCAAGGGTCCCCGGAATCATGGCCGTCGAACACGTCCCCCGAGTCTATGATGCCGTTCTCGTTGGTGTCCAGACCCACTTCGTATGGCCTGTCGATGACGCCGTTCTCGTTAAGGTCGGTGGTGGGGAGCTGTTTCAGTGACCAGTCAACCTGGTCCGTGAGGTTCAACATGGCGAATACCAGGAACAGGGCGAACACGGCGCCGCTCACGGCAAGGATGAGCCTGGTGTAATCCCGTTTCTGGGCCATCACGACCTTCTTCATCTCATCCTTGCTCATTGCCATTTTATCACTCCTGGCCTATGTTCCACACCACGAAGATGAATCCGAACTGCGCGAGGGGGATCATCAATCCCACGACAGCGTACAGAATCATCAGGGTGTTGGCCGAATTCCCGCCGATGATGGCCATGATGGCCAATATGACCACCAGGAACAGCGGGAACGCCACCACCACAGTGACGTAGCTTTCTCCGAGCATGGAAAGCGTTTCCATGGTGCTCTTGAGTATGAGTTTGTTCTCTTTCTCGTACTCTGTCGCTTTGAGCAGGAAATAGGGCTTGAGCTGGCCTCCTGATGTCGAGGTCGTGACCACGCCCTGAAGGAAATCCTGGAATTTCTGTGATGGGGAACGCATCGCGCCCCTCTTGATGGCCGTAAGGATATCGATGCCCAGCAGTTCCGTGTCCCTGGTTATCCATTCGGCCTCCTTCTGGATCTCCCCGTACACAGGCTGTCTTGAGAGCTCCTTGAACACCATGTCAACGGGCACGTTCGCCGAGGCCATTGCGGATATGAAGCTCATTGCGGAGGAGATTCTCTTGTCGATGTTCCTGGCCCTTGCCTTGGCCTTTCCGCCGGGCGAGCCCTTCAGCACAACAAGCGCCATGATGGGAAGGCCTATGGGCATCGCTATTGCCAGAAGAATGCCTATGAACATCATGTCCATCAGAAAAGTGAAGACCAGGGCGATGGCTATGCCGGCCACGAGCGCGACCCCGAACAGGACCGCTGCAGCCATGTAGACAAAGGCCATGTACTCCTCCGGCCTTATCTTCATGTGGGCCTTCATGAGGTTTTCCTCGAGCTCCTGGTCCTCCGTGTACTTGGACTTGACATAATTGCCCATCACGCGCCAGCTCATCTCTTCGAACGGAGAGAGTTTGATGTACTCGGGAACCGCGCCCTTGGGCAGCCTTATCAGATGCGGTTCTGCGACCGCTTCCTCCCTTGATTTCTTCGTCTTGAGGTGCCTGTCCTTCGTCTCGAGCTTCTTGAAGGTGTCCTGTGTCTCATGCGCCAATCTTCGCACCCCCGTCGGTCACGAGGCTCTCTTCCGTAATCCATCCCATCTCGTCCCTTATCTTCTGTATCGTTTCCATGGGTTCCTTGTAATAGGCGACAACCAGGTTGGAAATGAGCTTGAAGTCGGTGATGTCCTTCTCCACCAGGTACTTCACGATGTCGACGCGCCTCTTCATCTCGGTGTTCATCTCCTCGTGGGTCATGTTCTTCATTTCCATTATCTGGTCAAGAATGAAGCTGTGCCCCTTGTAGATGAACGCATCTGTGCGCTGGTTCCATTCGTAGACCATGTTCGTTATGACCTCGTTGGTCTCGGGCTCGAATCCCACCAGTTCTACAATCTGGACTATGCGCCTGACAATGCTGTCGCCGACCCTGACATGCTTCTGGATGATGACGAAGTTCAGGGATGTGAGCAGAATCCTCGGCGTGCTGATGGGCGGGTTCTCAAGCCTGTTGATCATGCTCTTGACAGAGTCCGCGTGCATCGTGGAATATGTGGTGTGGCCTGTTGCCATCGCCTGGAACATGGTGGCGGTCTCCGCGCCCCTCACTTCTCCGACAATGATGTATTCCGGCCTCTGCCTCAGCGCTGCCCTGACAAGCTCGAACATGTTTATCTCGCCGGCGGCCTTTCCGCTTTTGTCGCGCTCTCCGACACCGGTCCTGGTTGTTCCGGGTATCCAGTTCTCGTGAGGCAGGTTTATCTCCCTGGTGTCCTCCATCGTGATGACCTTGGCACCGGGCCTGATGAACAGCGCGAGCGCGTTTAGCGTGGCTGTTTTGCCGCTTGCTGTCCCGCCGGCAATGATCATGGATTGGCCATGCTCGACAAGCATCCAGGCATAGGCAACCATTTCCGGCGATGCCGTGCCGTACGTGATAAGTTCAACCGGAGTGAAGGGTTTCTCCTTGTAACGCCTGATTGTGAAGGATGAGCCCCTTGTGGTGACCTCGGTCCCGTAGGTGGCCTGTACTCTGTGCCCTTCGACGGTGGTCCCGTCCAGGATGGGGGCAGACACGGACACCTGCTTGCCGCATCTCTGTCCCAGGTAGATGACGAAGCTGTTCAGGTCCTTCTCCTCCTGGAACTTGATGTCTGTCTTTATCGACTCGTATTTCTGGTGATAAATGAAAAGCGGTACGTTTGTCCCGTCGCACGATATGTCTTCGATGTACTGGTCACCCATGAGCGAGTCGACAGAACCATACCCGACAAAGTCCCTGGCGATATAATAGTGAATCTTCTGGATTGTCACGGGTTCGAGCCGCATCTCTCTGCTCTTTATGAAGCTCTCAACGCTTTTCTTCAGGTACTCGCTCTTGTCCTTAATGGCCATTTTGTCCAGCTCATACTCGAGCGTCCTTTGGAGCGAATCCTTGATCAGCCTGAGGACTTCCGCTTCGGCTTCGTTGAGCGAGGGTTCATGAACCTGGTACACGAATTCAGAGTTGTTGTTGTCAAACACTATCCTGGCATAGCTGTAGGGTTCCTTTATGGTGTAAATCTCTATCTCATCTATGCCCGGGGTTGTGATGTCCGGTATGGGGCAGAGCGGCGAGCCTTTGCCGTCCTTCCATTTCTTCTCGAGGGCTATCACGCCCTTCGGAACCTTGACTTTGAGCGTCTGGGATTTGCTCCTTAGCATCTTTGACATCATCGACTGCTTCATTCCCATCTACGCAGCCCCCAGTTCCGAGGTGGATATCTCGATGTTTGCCACGGTCAGCGAGAAGCTTGAGATTACGTCTGTCTTTATCAAAACGCGCACTTCCCACATCTTTTCGATCGAGCCGGGCGGTGATTTCAGTGTGGAAACGATAGTGTAATCCGTGTTCGCATTTGTTATGTCGAAGCCCCATCTCAGACCGGCGCTTGAGAGCGTCTGGTTCAGGCTTGAGTTCCAGGCCCTTTCGTAATAACCCGTATGGACTATCGATAGATAGGGATGAGTGGCGGGCACGCCCGGTGCGGATTCCCCTGTCAGGTTTGTGAATGTTGTGGTTGTGGTTGACTTCATGAGCGTGGAAACGCCCCGTGTGCCGAAGCCTATGTAATTGGCGTCGTCTCCGCGAAGGTCGACCTGCGTGTAGGAAAGTTGGCATACAATGCCGCCAGTGGCAGTCACCGTCCCCGTGGGCGTGATTCGAAGCTGGGGCATGGCTTTCATGTACTGGCCGTCCGGCTGCTTGAGGATGATGGCATCGTTCTCGAAGGCAAGCTCCTGTTGGATATAGTACCTGTTTTCCGCCTTCAGCTTGATCGTGCCGCCCGTGTTCATGTTATAGTCGACAATGGAAGCGCTGGTGTTGAAGCTGAAGCTCACATTGTCATAGCTGGCCGAACGGGAAAGCGTGAGGTATCCCGGGGTTGGCGAGGCGAACATCGGTATTCCCTCTGCCCCCAATTTAATAGGCGAGAACATCTGCACGGTCGAGGTCCCCTGTATCGTGCCGGCCAGTATCTGCATGTCAACTGCCTGTTTCATGGCAGCAAACTGGCCGTAGGCCTCGTTCATGTGCGAGGCTTCGTTCTCCTCCATCCAGACTGGAACATATTGGCTTGTGAACATTGAAAGAAACGCCAGAAATACCATCAGGGCCATGATTGTCCCTACTGTGGAAGCCACACCCTCTTCCTCCCACCTTATGCGGGGTCTGATGCGCACAGCCTCACGTGTTCCGGGGCTGATTTCATTGATGCGCCTGCGCACAGGGAAAAAATTCGGTCTCAACATCCTCTCGCTCCAATTAATAGTATCAATATATATATAGCTGTCGCTGGTCCAACTATAAATATAACGCCAAATTGCGTAAAAACTGATAATTCCGGGGAGATTTGGTGCCCGGAGGGAATTTCGGGAGTTGACCAACCTTTATCTATTAGCTTGACGATTGGATATGGCAATGAAGAAATGCGAGCTTTGCGGGGCCGAGGTTCAGACAGACCTGAAGGCCTGTTCTAGATGCGGTTTCGAGTTCCAGAGGCAGATCAGGGCCGACAGCAGGGACAGGGCACTGCTGGAAAGGCATACCGGCAAGGAAGTGGAAGATGTCAAACGCGAGCTGAGGAAAAGCCAGTCCAAACTCGCGGCATACCTGGACAATATCAAGGCCAGAGAGTTGTCGATTGAAGAGCTGGTCCCGCTGGTTGACGAATCACTGAAAAACCTGCAGATCCCGCTCATTTTGGGGGCCGAGGATGAGCTGAAGTTCAACAGGGAGGAGGTGGAATTCATAGGCCTTATCAGCGGATGCCTGGTAAATGCTGATTTAAAGAGCGGAAGGCCCGTGGGCAACGAGGTTACGTACATCAAGCTCAGCAATGCCCTCATGTCTCTCGGGAAACACGGTGAAGCCTTGGCCATGATAGAGAAGGCCCTTCTCATCAACCCGCGGGACCGTGATGCCCTGTACTGCAAGGCCAAATTGCTCTTTGACATGCAGAGGTACGGCGCGGCAAAGAAATGCCTCGATAAGCTCACGGCCTCGGGCAATGATGACAATGCCAGGTATCTGTCTGAACTCATTGATCAGCTTGACTGCCAATCGGAATAGATGCCTTTGTCGCAGAGATGCGACACCGGACATTTCCCGCATTTCGGCTTCACAGGCAAGCATATTGTCTGGCCGTGCCTGACAAGCAGCCGGTTCATGTCATGCCAATATTCAAGTCTCACTTTCAGCCCGAGTTGGTTCTCGGTTTCCTCCGGTGATTCGGAATTCACAAGGCCCATGAGATTGCATATCCTGTGGACATGGGTGTCGACTGCGATTGCTGGCAGGCCGAATCCGTATGAGAGCACGCAATTGGCAGTTTTCCTCCCCACGCCGGGCAGGGCCGTCAGTTCCTCAATAGATGCGGGGACCTTGGACGAATACCTGTCCAGGATTGTCCTGGACACGCCGATGATGTTTCTGGCCTTCTGTCTGTAGAACCCTGCTGATTTGATGAGCGGTTCGATGTCCTCCGGTCTCGCGCGCGCCAGTTTGCCGGGTGTGTCAAACTTCGAGAACAGGGCTTCTGTCGCCGCATGCGTGTTCTCATCCTTGGTGCGCTGCGACAGGATTGTGGAAATCAGTACCCTGAACGGGTCCTGGGAGCCCGGTGCCGGCGGGCCGGGTGTCCCGGGATCCCTGCCCGGGTAAGCGCCTATCCCGTGAGCTTCCTGGAGAATTGGCACTATCTCGGCGATTCTGATTTCGTCGAGATGCCGAAGAGCCTCCGACGCCGTGAATATGGACCCTGTTATCAAAACGGTTCCGTCCTTTCCGGCGGCAGCCATGGCGAGGTCTGTTGCCTTGCGCAGGTCCGCTTCGGTAACCGCAACGCCTTTGAAATTCGATGCCAGCACATCCGCCTTCATGCGCCTGTGATAGGATGATTGGGAGACTATTGCCTTCCGGACAAGAGGTTCCAGGTGGCTTACCACCGGCCCGACCTCCTTGTCCTCCAGCATCGCAATGACCATGACCGGCTTCTTCCTTGTGAAATGGGATTTCAGGAATTCGGCCAGAGCTTCGGCGCCGCCGGGATTGTGCGTGGCATCAAGTATCACCGCGGGATTCAGACGGACAGTCTGTAGACGGGCCGCCCATCTTGTCGATTCCAGTCCCCTGAGAATGTTCTCTCCGGAGATGGAAAAACCTCTCCCTGCCAGTATCTCGGCCGCCAGAACCGATGTCGAGGCATTGACTGCCTGATGCTCGCCCGGAAGCCGAATCCTCACCGGGCCGTATTCATTGTCCCTGGTCCGAACAGTAAGTATCGAACCGAGGCTGCTGGTCGCTTCTATGCGCCACTTCGCAGATTCATGTATCCTGAAGAGCTTGGCACTCAATTTCCGGGCTTTTGACTCAATGACATTGGCCGCGTCCCTCTCCTGGACAGACGATACGACGGGAATGCCCCTCTTTATTATGCCTGCCTTCTCGGAAGCTATCTCGGCCAGGGTTTCGCCCAGGTGCTGCATGTGCTCCCTGGATATGTTCGTGATTATGCTGAGCTCGGGCTTTATCACGTTGGTGGAATCGAGCCTGCCGCCCATGCCGACCTCGACCACCGCGATGTCGACCTTCCGCCTGGCGAACTGCCTGAATGCCATGCATGTCGTGACCTCGAAGAACGTGCACTGCACCCCTTTCCTTTCAAGGGCTTCGACCTTCGGCCTTATTTGACCGACGGACCGCAGGATCTCGGCCCTGGTCATGGGAAAGCCGTTCACGCAAATCCGTTCCCCGAACTCGGAAAGATGCGGAGATGTGTAGGTGCCGACCTTCAGCCCGGCATCAATCAACATGCCCGTGAGGAAAGCGCATACTGAACCCTTTCCGTTTGTTCCGGCGACATGGACCGAAGGGAATTTTTCATGGGGGTTCCCCATTTCGGAGAGCAGCGCCCTGGTGTTGTCCAGGCCAAGCTTCATGCCGAAATACTGGAGCTCAAAAAGCCAGTTCACAGCCTCGTCATATTCCTTGGCGCGGGTCATGGTAACATCTCAGTGCTTCAGGCAGCGCATGCCCGTGGTCACCATGGCCATGCCGTACCCGTTTGCAGCCTCTATGGCCTCCGCATCCCTGATGGACCCGCCCGGGTGAATCACTGCCGTGACACCGGCTTTCCCTGCCTCATCGATTCCGTCCCTGAATGGAAAGAATGCGTCGGATGCCATTGCCGCGCCTTTGGCCCTCTCGCCGGCCTTCTTGACTGCTATCCCGACCGAGCCAACCCGGCTTTGCTGGCCCGCGCCCACGCCAACGCTCATCCCTCCCCTCGCCAGGACAATGGCATTGGATGTGACATGCTTCACTACCTTCCAGGCGAATATCAGGTCTTTCATCTCGTCCCCGGTGGGTTTCCTCTCCGATACAACTTTGAGGGCGGACAGGTCGAGCTTGCTGATGTCTCTGGACTGGACAAGAATGCCTCCTGCAACCCTCTTGATGTCTGTTCCCGGCAGCTTTCCGCCGCCGAGGGGGCCGGTCTCAAGTATCATCACTTTCTTCTTCTCGAGCAGGGGAAGGGCCTGGGAATTGACTGCGGGCGTCACAATGGAATCCAGGAAGATGGACTTCATTGCCTTGGCCGTTTCGGCGTCAAGTTCCCTGTTCAGCGCCACTATGCCCCCGTATGCGGACAGCGGGTCGGCGCCGAGCGCGCCGGTGAATGCCTCGGATATCGTGCCTGCACTGGCAATGCCGCTGGGGTTCATGTGCTTGACAATGGCTGCAGTCGGCTCCTCGAAATCCTTGACAAGCTCCAGGGCGGCATTGATGTCCAGTATGTTGTTGAACGAGAGTTCCTTGCCCTTGATCTTCCTGGCGTTGGCTATGCACGGCTCGTTGAGGAATATGTCCCTGTAGAAAGCGGATTTCTGGTAGGGATTCTCGCCGTATCTCAGCGCCTGGACCTTCCTGAAGGCCATGACATACCGCTCCGGATGCTCCTCCTCCGGGGCAAGTATGCCTTTCAGCGAGCCGGAGATAATGGCGTCGTACTCGGCCGTTCTGGAGAATGCCTCCCATGCCAGCTTCTTCCTTGTTTCCGGAGAGACCTCGCCTTTCTCCCTCAGTTCGGAGAGTACCGATGAATACTGGGACGGGTCGATTATCACTGCCACGCTCTCGAAATTCTTGGCGGCTGCGCGGATTAGGGACGGCCCGCCTATGTCGATGTTCTCAATGAGTTCCTGCTCCGAGGCGGATTTCTGCACCGCGCTCTCGAACGGATAAAGGTTGACTATGACCAGGCTGAAGGGCTCGATCCCCCGGGATCTGAGTTCGTCCTGGTGGGCCGGGTCCCTCTTGGCAAGAATGCCTGCATGGATGTGGGGGTGCAGTGTCTTGACCCTCCCGTCGAGAATCTCGGGGAACCCAGTGACATCGGAAACGCGCTCGACAGGAATGCCGTTCTCATGCAGCTCCTGGAATGTCCCGCCTGTGGAAACCAGGCGGTAATTCATTTCCACCAGCGCTCTGGCAAACTCGAGCAAACCCTTCTTGTCTGATACGCTTATCAGCGCCCTCCTCTGAACGTTCGCGGCCATTTCCTGCACGGACCTGACATGGCAATCACCATCATAAATCTTAGGAATGGAATTCCTGCGATTGCGGGACTGTGTTTATTGGAGACTGTCGCGTCTAACTGGATATTTGGGTTCAGGGGCTAGGGGCTAGGGTCTAGGGTCATAGGGTCTAGGGCGCTTCCAAATCGCATTTACTGGCGTGTCCGAACCAAGCTAGTCTCCCTAGACCCTTTGTGCCGTTCTATGAACAAAGACCCTAGACCCTAGACCCTTTATCCCATTTTGAAAGCGCAGACCCTAGACCCTCGCAACTGGTCTCAATATCACAAAATTCTTGAGAAGCTCGCTTATTATAACAATTTAAATATTCTGAAGGATATAGCCTTCCGAGAGCGGATGCACATTGGTTCCGGGAACTAGGATTGTCTGCACGAAGGCCATGATAGCTTATGCGGCTGCCGTAGCGCTGCCCGGCGTCAGGAAGTCCGGAGTGGCAAAGCTCATCTCGCAGGGTAACGAGCATTACAGGAAGGGCAGGTTGGGAGAAGCCATAAAGGCATACAACCAGGTGCTGCAGATAGACCCTGAGAATCCCGTGGCCTGGAACAACAAGGGGCTCATACTCGCCGTTGCGGGAAATTTCAACGAGGCTCTGAAATGCCACATGAAGGCCGTGGAACTGGACCCGGAACATGTCGATGCGATTTCCAATGTAGGCATGACATATTCGAAACTGGAAAAGCTTGACGAGGCCCTTGAATGGTATGACCGGGCTCTTGAGCTGGACCGGAACCATGAAACCACCTGGAACAACAGGGGAAATCTCCTGTCCAAGCTGGAAAGGTACGACGAAGCCATAATTTGCTATGACCGGGCCCTGGAAATCAATCCCAATTACATGGCCGCCATGAACAACAAGGCCGTGGAACTGATTCACATGAAGAAGTTCGACGGAGCGCTTTCGCTTCTCAACAATGTTCTGAAATCCAGGCCGCTTTTCGCAGAGGGCTGGTATGTCAAGGGCAAGGCATACATAGGCATGGGCGACTTCGAGAAGGCCATTGTATGTCTTGAAAGGGCCAGAAGACTCAATCCTGACTTCGCACAGGCAAAGAGGGCGCTCGATGTCCTGAAGAAGAAACTTGTTGAACAGCCCGGGGACACTGCCAAGGCGGGCAAGAAGACCCAGATCACGGAACGGGAGAAGGAGAGAACAGAGAAGAGCATACAGAACGAGATTCTCAAACCCAGGGCTGAGTCCGAGAGGATGGGGGACGAGTTCGAGAGGCCCGAGGAACATCTCACGAAGGAGGAGAAATTGGCGCTGGATGCCCTGACGGACGAGCCCATGACTGTTCCGGCTCTGAAGGCCTCGGTCGGAAACAAGCTTGCGAAGCCGGCCCTTGAAAGAGCGCTCGAAGGCCTGGTGAGAAGGGGATTGGCCGCATCCTCGGATGAAGGGAAGAATGTCGCTTACATGAAAACAAACGCCCTCGGGAGCATCGAGGAAGAGATGGTCGAGCGGAAGGAGGAGCAGGAGTCCGAGGACTCGGGAAACGACCTTCACGCCCTTGTATCCAGGAGCAGGAAACTCATAAACGGGGAGCGCTACAAAGAGGCCGAGAGAGACCTGAAGAAGGCACTGAAGATCAACCCTTACGACGACATGACTCTCTGCCTGATGGCCCAGGTCCAGTACGAGATGGGAGACCGCGACAGGGCCATAAACACGATATCGAAGATACTGGGGAAAAAACCGGATTTCATCCCTGCGTGGTTCACCCTGGCCAATGCCACCCTGAAGGGCAAAGAATACTCGGATTCAGCCGAGTGCTTCCGGAAGATTCTCGAGCTCCAGCCGGAAAATGCCGAGGCCAGGAAGGGCCTGAATGAAGCCGAGAAAGCCATGAAATAACTTCTGAGGAACAGCCTGCCTTGATAAAAAGTTAAGCCGCGAACGGTGTAGCCAGTGACTCGAAAGTTTTATATATTGATGCAGGCCATATAGGTCTGGCTTCTATCTGGCCGAAAAGCCAGGTAGGGGAAACAAGTGATTGGAGGAAAAAGAATGGCAATGGAACCGATAAGTGTGGACAAGGCAATAGAGGTTGCCAAGAGGAAGAATCTGAAGCCGGGCCGCGTGAAGGGAACGAAGGGAGTCCAGTTCACGAAGGGAAGGAATCCCCGCCTCGAGACAATAGACTGGGACGAATTCAAGAAGACCCTGGTATCCAGGAGACTCCAGATCTACGAGAGCAACGGCTGGATGAAAATAATGAAGAAGTAAGTGGTGGAAAAATCCACCACTTTTTTTCTATTTATAATCTGATTTTATCAATTGTTTTCAGATGTTAACAAAATGCGAACAGCATGCCCCGCCTGAATGGCGTCAATTTTGTATCTAGAGGGCGGGGTACTGAGAACATTTCTAAGCGCTTGACAAACACAAACATCACACGTTCGTAAAGCCCCGCCTGTCAGGGCGGGGTAAAGGAAATGCACAGAAACGTTTCTCTCATCCTTTATTTCGTCTCGCCTTTTCTCGGCGATGTATTTGGGCAGGATACTGAAAGAATTTTCTAAACACCGATTGCATGCCCGTTGAAGCCTCGGCTAGAGGCAGAGTATAGGAAATGTACAGAGACGTCTCTCTCTATCTTCACATTGCATCCTATCGCGAAGCCAGAAAGAAACGTGTCCATGCCATAGCTGGGGATATAGAACTCCGTGTACAACCCCGGGGAATGCTGCGATGGAATGCCCTATCAGAATTCGAACTGCTCTTTGTCGGGAGGCGGAGCCGCGGGTGCTTGCCTGTAGTAAGTTTGTCCGCATCTCAGGCATATCAGTTTCCCGGGCTCGTATGTGGCGCCGGTATGGCCGCAACCTGGGCATACGAAGCCGCCCTGCTGCATTGGATGCGGAGGAGGTTGCGGTGGCGGGTAATTTGGGTATTGCGGCTGGGGAGGCGGATAATATGCCTGAGGAGGCGCCGCCTGCTGGGCATAGATGGGCTGGGGATATGAATACTGCGGGACGGGCGGCTGGACTGGCATGGGAGCGGGTTTCGGGAGGAACTTGCTCAGCAGTTTTCTCGAGAAGACATACATGAAATAGGTTCCTGCGACTATCCAAATCAGGTATACGAAGCCCAGAGCGGACAGAACAGCCATGTTGTCGGGCCATATCTCTGTGGCCAAATCCGTGCAGTTTATCGAGAAATGTATCAGCATCGATGCGTGTAGGCCGTACCTGACGAAGGCCCAGCCAAGCGCGAATCCGGGAATGAGTACCTGCGGAACCTTCCAGTAGTCCCACCCCCCAACATGGGCAAAGGCGAATATCGTTGCGGAGATGGCGATCAGTGCAAATGTCATGGGTGTGAGGTCCAATCCGCCGCCGAGTATCTTCCTGTGCGGCTGCTTCCATTTCAACAGGATTCCGAGAAACACAAGCGGGACGCCAATGAGCAAAACCCTGGAGATGAGTTCCTCGAACACGGAGGCGCTGAAAAGCACGTATATCAGATGCGGCGTTGAAAGGCTGTCGAAGTTCGGAGTTCTCATCTCGACGCCGATGACATACAGAAAAAGGAAGTAAATGAAACTGAAAGACATGGATGCCATGAATAGCTTGGCTATGCCCTCCAGGCTGCTGTCGGCTTTGCCTGGGGCTGTAAGTGAGACCGCAATCTGATTCGGCCTTGAAAGCCATTTTTTCCATAGGCCGTGTATTGCCTGGGCGAAGCCCGCGACAAGAATCCCCAAAATGAGAATGTGCCATGCCTGAAAGCCGGAACCGTCCAGATAGAATAGGTGGACGTAAAAGGGCGTTATGAGGAATATATCTTCATGGTACAGCATGGCCGAGGAGTCCGAAACGCCCGGGTAGGGCGTCAGTATCCAGTGCTGAATCGCCGGGGTCATCGCAAGCACAATGGTGAGGCTGAACAGTAAGAGTATGAGGTATGAGATAAAACTCGTGCTCCACAGCATCGCCTTGGCCATGTTGAGAAGTTCCCTCAGCGGGTTCTGCGGCGGAGGAGGAGGCGTGTACTGGGGTGCATAATAGGGCGGCTGTGCCTGCGGGCCCGAATAGGGCGGTGGCGGCTGGTTCGGCGCATCCATATAATATAGACAATTAATTCTAATTAATAATAGTACTGCCTATCAAATCAGTTTTTCGGGGCATATAGGTCTCCGGGAGCAGTGGCGGCATTTGCCCTCCTTATTGTGGTTGCGGTGCGCTGCCCCGCTCCGCATAATGGCACGCATCTCGTCAAGCTTCATGATGACCATCTGCTTTAGAGCGAGGTCGTAATCCACCACATGTTCTGACTGGCCATACCTAAGGATTCCGTGGGACGGAGGAGTCCCAAACTCTTCCTCCATCAGGATGCAGTAGGCTGCGACCTGAAGAATGTGGGAAAAAAGCGGCCCTCTGGGGACCCTTCCGGTCTTCATTTCGACGGGTATGTGCTCCTCATCCGACATTATCACGTAATCCGGCCTGCCTGATAAACCGTACTTCGCGGATATGAAAAGTTTTGGCTTTCTGTCATTCGTGTCGACATAGGTTATCTGATGTTTTACCTGATGCTTGCGCCTCTTGAACACAGCCTGCTCGAATCTCTTGAGCGAGTGATATAGAAAATAGCTTGCGGCTATCAGCCATGCGAGCGATATTGCCTGAAGGATCTGGGCCACTTTGGGTTGGAAGAATCCCGAAAGGAGTGTGACTGAATTCACCCCGAACACGGCCGCGACTATGGCGAAGACGAGAATTATTCTCTGGTATCTGAGGGTCGATGCCCCGCGGGGCATTGTTTCCGCCTTGTAGAGGAAGTAGCAGGCGGCAAGAATCCAAATCAGCGCAATCACGCCCATGATCATGCCGATATCCTGGCCCACCTCTATGAGCAGCGAGACGCCTATGATCGATATCAGCGTTGCGGCTATGGCGAACCACATGACAATGCTCTCGAATATCTTGGCCTGGCTCTCTTCGTGCACTATGCTTCCCAGGTCTTCCGCGACTGCCGTGTGGGCCTTCTCTCCCGAATCCATGGGTTCCGAGTCCGGATCTGGCTCGTTCCTGCTCAGCCACCAGCTGAGCGGGCAGTATCCGAATTTTTCCAGGGCGCTGGCAGATATGACCGTTTTTCCTGCGCCTTGGGATTGCTCTTCCATGTGGAGATAATCCACCTGTCTGGATATATATGTTTCTATTGCGCGACGGAAACACTGAAATACAGCATGGGAGTTTTGGCCGGACGAGAGCATGAGAGTCGTAACAGGCGGAAAGGAGCAGGACCTTAGAGCGCTCTGGCTTGATGGCCGAGCTGTGAAATTCATCGACCAGAGGGTTCTGCCCCACAGGTTCGACATTGTCAGCGCCAAAACCGTTGAAGAGGTGGCCGTGTTCATCGAGGACATGACTGTGAGGGGGGCGCCCAGCATTGGCGCCGCAGGAGCTTACGGCATGGCCCTGGCCCAGGTTACAGGTATCAACCTTGAAGAGGCCGCGGCAAGGCTAAAGAGGACAAGGCCGACTGCATTCGACCTGTTCTACGCAGTGGACAGAATGCTGGAAGCCTCTTCGGAAGGCAGGGATGTTGTCCGTGCTTCCGAGGAATACGCGGACAGCATAGTCGAGAAATGCCGAATGATCGGGGAACACGGTAACGGTTTGATTGATAGGGGCCACAGAATTCTCACGCATTGCAACGCCGGAGCCCTTGCCACTGTTGACCACGGCACTGCGCTCGCACCGATTAGGGCGGCCCACCGCTCGGGCAAGGGGATAACGGTTCTGGCTGACGAGACCAGACCGCGCCTTCAGGGAGCGGCCCTCACTTCATGGGAACTTATGCAGGAGGGCATACCCCATAACATCATACCGGACAATGCGGCAGGCCATTTCATGCAGCGCGGCGAGGTTGACATTGTCATTGTGGGAGCGGACAGGATAGCCGCCAACGGGGACTTTGCCAACAAGATAGGGACATACGAGAAGGCAGTGCTGGCCAAGGAGAACGGAATACCTTTCTACACTGCTGCGCCTGTCAGCACATTCGATTTCTCCCTGAAATCCGGAGCGGACATTCCGATAGAGGAGAGGGGCCAGGACGAAGTGAGGTTTGTCGGCGGCAAGTTGATATGCCCCGAAGGCGCAACCGCAAGAAACCCGGCCTTCGACATGACGCCTGCCAGATACATCACCGGCATAATCACGGAGCGCGGGATATTCAAACCGGGCGAGCTGTCCCGGAAAAAACTGCAATAGTTTTTTAATCCTTTGGGGTTTTCCCTCAAACATGAAGCTAGTGACCACCTGGTTCGGCGCCTTCGTCACTGACGATGACGGCAGGGTTACGGAGAGTAAACTTTTTCCTGCCGACCCGGATGAGATCTCCAAAAGGCTTGAAGCTGTGGACAGCGGGGGAGTTCTGCCCGAGGAGGAAGAACTTGCCAGAGGCAGAAGCCTTTGTGTCCGGGAAAGAAGGCTGGCCGACCTCGGCGACCTTCTTGAGTTCCCCCAACCCGAGATAGAACCGGAGGATCACGGCTTCAGCCATGAGCTGCTGGGAGCCGCCATGCTCTGCGTCGGAAAGAACCGTGTAAGGGCGAGGGCCTCTCCGGACGAGCACATAGTCCAGGCCATAAGGACAATAGACGACCTGACCAAGATAGTCAACCTCATGTCGGAACGGTTGCACGAGTGGCATGCGCTGAATTTCCCTGAACTGACAAGGCTGGTCCCCGAGACAAAATACGCCGAACTGATAGCAAAATACGGGGACAGGAAGTCCATGCTGGAGTCCGGCAATGTCAGTTTCCCCGGTTCCATCGGAGGCGAGGTTTCAGAGGCCGACGCAAGAGCCATGAAGTCCCTGGCTGCGGCCCTCCTTGACGCTTCAGAGAAGAAAAGGGGCATGGAGCGATACATCGAGGCCAGGATGAGGGACCTCGCACCCAACACCGCCCATGTGGCCGGCGCGCTCATCGGGGCGCGGCTCATCTCGCTTACGGGCGGCCTTGACAGGCTTTCGAAAGTGCCGGCCAGCACCATTCAGCTCCTCGGAGCGGAGAAGGCGCTTTTCAAGCACATAAAGGAAAAGGCCAAGCCCCCGAAGCACGGCGTCATATTCCTGCACCCCATCATCCACAGGGCGCCTCAGTGGCAGAGAGGCAAGATAGCCAGGGCACTCGCGGCCAAGATCGGCATCGCCGTGAAGATGGATAGATACGGCCACGAATTCATAGGCCCGAAGCTCGAGGCTGACCTCACCAGGCGAGTGGAGGACATCAGGCGCAGATATCCCAAACCGAAAGCCAGGCATCAAAAGCGCAGATAGGCTGGGTAAGCATTCAGTGAAATGAAGGTGTGACTATTGCCAGGTCGGGAAGCGGGAAGCGGGAAGCGTCGACGGAATCAATGGCTGTATTTGACAGCCATTCCGTACGGTTCCCCCTTCCCCTTTCCCGAGTCCCGAACAATATGACAGCGAAGCAGCCATTCCGTACGATTCCCCTTTCCCGAGTCCCGAACTTCAAAACACTGAACATTTACTAGGCTGGGAAAGTTATTTATCCGGCAGCGCCTAAAGGGGATTTGCATGGACACCGAGAGAGAGGTACTGGCCAGGCTGAAACCCTCGCCCGAGGATGAGAAGCGCATAAAAGACACAGTGGAGCTTCTCACAAAGAAGATCATGGCCACAAAGGCCGCTCAGGGAAAGGACATAGAACTGTACCTTGTGGGTTCGGTTGCCAAGGGCACCCATCTCAAGGACCCGGACGCGGACCTGTTCCTGCTTTTCAAACCCGAGGTTTCGAGAGAGGAGCTGGAGAAAACCGGCCTTGCCATAGGCAGGGAAGCCATTACAGGCAGGGAGCATTACGCCGAGCATCCTTACATCAAGGGCGAGTTCATGGGACTGAGGGTGGACATTGTCCCGGCCTACAAAATCATTGATTCAAGCCAGAAGATGACCGCGGTTGACCGCACTCCTTTTCACACTGAATTTGTCAAGAAGAATCTGAAGCCGGAACTGAGGGACGATGTCAGGCTCCTGAAGGCTTTCATGAAGGGCATCGGCACGTACGGCGCGGACGCGAAGACCATGGGGTTCTCCGGGTACCTGTGCGAACTGCTCGTCATCAGATGCGGCGGATTTCGCGCTTGCCTTGAAGCCGCAGGAAGCTGGAGGCGCGGCCTGAGGCTGGAACTCGGACCCGATACCGAGAGAAAATTCGACTCGCCCCTGACTTTCATCGACCCGGTTGACCCTGCGAGGAATGTCTCCTCCGCAGTATCGGAAGATAACATGGCGGTATTCATTGCAGCGTCCCGGTCTTACCTTGCCTGCCCGAAACTGGAATTCTTCTTCCCCAAGCCAATCAAAATCCTGGGCATCGGCGAAATTCGCAAGCGGGTTGCGCAGATAGGCGAGATGCTGGTGCTCACCGCGCCCCTTCCGGACCTCATCGATGACATCCTGCACCCCCAACTGAGGAAGTTCGGGAGAAATGTCTGCCTGCACATGGAATCCGCAGGCTTCAGAGTTGTGGAATCCTCAAGCCATGTTTCAGGCCAATCCCTTGTCATCATAATAATGCTGGAGAGCGCCCGCCTGCCCGATGCGATGCTTCACAGGGGGCCGCCCGCCTATGTAGCGGAGAATTCCGCCAGCTTCCTCGATAAATGGAGATCGAGCCCTGAGGCCGTATCCGGGCTTTTCGTCCGGGACGCGTGCTGGCATGTTTTCGTCAAAAGGAGATTCGTAGAAGCGGCCGAAGCACTGAGGCAGGGACTCGAGAACATAGATGCGGGCAAGGACCTAAATGCCCTGAAACCCAAGGTGACTGTGCATGAGAAGGCGCCTGCCGGGGCTGAGATTAGGAAAGCGTTATCCGTTCACCTGGACAGGCTCATGCCCTGGGAAAGAGTGTAAGCTCATTTCTTGGCTAAACAACCGTGAAAATGAACACGGCCGGGGCATTGCCGTTGCGGTCATATGCGGTTATTGTGAAATAACTTCCGCTTGCCACGTAATAGAATGTGCGGCTCGTGAAAATCTCGTCCTCCGAATTTGTATCATAAGTCATAAATTCGGTAGGCTGCGAGCGGTTTTGTATTGTCACATTGCCCCGGTTCAGGTCCCGGTTGTCAGTCACGACCGCCCGAATGGTCATGTTGCCCACTACATTGGCGGGTCTGGCTGCCTCCCACTGGCCTGCCAGGGACTTTTCGACCGCAGTCCAATTGCCGCCGTCCCAGCTCACCTGCACGTCCTCTATCACGGGCGAGGCCATGTCGCTGAACGGGGGGTTGCATGCCACCACCCAAATTGCCAGAAACACCAGGAAATGGGTGGAGAACACGCCGGCCCACTGGGTCCACTTGAAATTCTGAACCTCGAGCTTCAGCTTGGGCAGGAGTATCCACAGCAGGGACATGCCTCCGAGACCTGCCATCAGACCGCCGGCTGTGCCTCCCACCGGCATCACGTACCATGCCGCCATACCGATCGGGATGGCAAACAGCGCCGCGATTATGGTCGCCTTGGAGGCGGCCACCTCCGTCTTCACATATTCGAGCCTGTCGAACTCCGGAGGCTTGTACTCCAGTTCCTCTTTCTTCTCCTCCATGCGCTTGCGCTTCTTGGCCATATTACCGGCCCATAGAAATCTTGGCTTAAATACCTATTGTCGAGTATTTTTCTTTTAATGGTTTTCTCCGCTGAAGTTTTTCTTTTTGAAAGATTTTTCTCCGCTGGTTGACCGTCGCCAAAAAGAAAAATTTATTAATAGAAAAAGCTCTGGTCAACCTGCTCGAAAAATCTGAGTGGTTAGCCGGGTGCCCAGGTCTGTTGCGGCAATTCCAAATGTCCCTCAGGACTTTGGATGCCGAATAAACCTGCTCGAAAACCATATGTGGTTGATTGGGTGCCCGGGAAGATAGCACGGGCTCCAAAGAAAAAGCTGCGGGGGGCCTGCTCGTTCTTCGCATTCCCGGTGCCTCAGACCCCCGTCATCGCATACGCTGTTAATAAGAAAATAATGAAAAATTAGAAAATGGTGGGGCCGAGTTTTTCTTTTTGAACTCAGAACTCCGCTGGCTCACCCTTCGCAAAAAGAAAAATTCAGAAATAGAAAAACTCCGGGTGAGCCTGCTCGTTCTTCGTATAACTGGCATTCAATGGAATGCCAGATTGAGATAAGGAAAATAAAGATAATAGAAAATTAGAAAAGGGAGGGGCCTTGCGGCCCCTCATTCTTTCTGGCTTACGGTTCTACCAGTTCTTCCTTCTTCTCGACCGGAGTGTCGCCTGGCGCTTCCGTCTCGGGCTCGAAGGGTTCCTCGTCCTCGAAGTCGAAGTCTTCCTCGTCCTCGTCGTACGGCTCGCCCTTGAACATGTTGTACACGAACAGGAGTATTGCCAGCACGATGATGAAGAACAGGAACAGCGCGAGGGCCTTGAGGCCTGCGTCGAACCAGTTCAGCTCAACCGGGTTGTAGGAGTCGCCTGGGATCGAGGTCTGCACCGTTATCCAGCGCTCGGCCTCGTAGTCCTCTCCGTCAGCTCCGATGCCCCATATCCACACTGGGAAGTCGTAGGGCTTTCCGTTGACCATGTCCTTGTCCGTTATCATGGTGAAGGTCACGGTCGTGTTGGCGCCGGCTGCGAGGTCCGAGATGTGTATCAACGCTATACTTGCCGCCGGGTCAGAGTAGACGCCGTCCATGAACAGGTTGATCTCGATGATTTCCCTGATGTTGTCCACGTCAAGGTCCTCGACAGTGTAGAACATGTCCTCGGGGAAGTCGCCGTTCCAGGTAACTCCGCCAGATTGTCCGACGGTTGCGTCTGAGCCGCCCCAGTTGTCAAATACGCCGGACCAGTCGAACTGCTCCTTGAAGTCCTGCTCGATGTCCCACGGGTACTCGTCGGTTCCGTCCGTGTCTATCTGGAGGGTGACGTCCCTGAGCGTGTCGTCTCCGACGTTCCTGATTTCCAGCACGAGCTCGAACGGTTCGCCGGGCACAATGTCCTCTGCCGTGAATCCGGTGATGTAGATGTCAGGTCCGTATCCTGTGAAGTCGATGACCGCGCCCTGCGTGTAGTCGAGGACCACTGTCACTATCTCGAGTGTCTCCTGGATGACTGCGGTTATCTCCAGCGAGAAGGGGTACCTGTCCGGCACGAAGGTCGGGTATGTGTCGACGGTGAAGTCGAGGTCCATGGTTGCGCCGCCGTTCCATGCGCCCAGGGGCATTGCCGGGTTGGCATTGTCCGCTGCGACCCATGGGTCAGCCATGTTGATCACAGGCATGTACCAGGGTGTTCCCGTGAAGTCTGCCCTCGCGGTGATGTCGATGAAGTTGTATTCCTCATCGTTGACAACCGAGATTGTGAGTGTTTCTGCCCTGATGTCGTCCTTGTCGCCGACCTCGTCGGTGACTGTCGTGTCTATCGCGGATATGTGGCACTGTATGACCGGGTCGTCCACCCATATGCTGAACAGTATCTCGAGGTCGTCTCCGCCGTTGGTCTCGATGAACCCTGTCGGGTTACCGAGGGATCCGTCGTCGAAGTAGTAGCCCCTGTAGAGTATCTGGAGCCTGTGTTCCCCTATCGGAATCGCGGCATCCACGAACACTGTCATCGTGAACGTGATCGAATCGCCAGCAGCGATATCAATAGTATCACTGATAGAGTCGTAATTAAGAGTGCCTGCAGATTCCCAGAAGAACAGTGGGTTCCGAAAGTACGGCCAGCCAGCCGGGTCCAGTTCGAACTCGACGTTGTAGAGGTCGCTGTTTCCGTTGTTGATTATGGTGACTTCAAGCTCGAGTGTCTGGTCTGTGTAGTCGCTCTGTTCTATGACGGGTATGTCATACGGAGCAACGTAGTCCACCTGCCTGGTGTAGTTGAGCACAGTGACGCCTGTCGCGTAGCACTGGTACTGTGAGTACAGTTCGCCTTCCGGCACTGGGTCGTCATCGTCGAACGAGAAGTCTACCTCGAAGTCGACCGCAAGGTCGTTCTCGGTGACTGTAAGGCCGCTGTCCGCCCTTGTGTATGTGATGTCGGCGCTACCGGTGTAAACGCCCGGGGGCGTTCCGGCTGCAACATCTACCCTGTAGAGGGTGGACGCTGTCGTTCCGACATTGATGCCGGCGGGTATCATGCATGTGTCCCTGCCACCGGAGAAGGTTATCCCGCTCGATGCCGGAACTGTTACCACGCATGTCAGATCGTCGATGTTGTCCGTGCCCAGTTCGTAGTTGTGAAGGTCCATCTCGGCTTCCTCGAACAGGTCTCCTGCCTCGAACTCAGCGTCATCGTTCTCGTCTTCCATGTTCGGCAGCTGCTCGTCGAGGTCCTCCGCTGGGTTATCGAATATCGATGCGATGTAGATGTGTCCGTTGCGGTTTCCAGTTACGTCTGTCGGTCCGCCTGCGTCGATGTAGTCCCATGCGAACGTTATCTGCGTGTTGGAGCTTGTTCCCAGGGGTATGTTTGTCGCCAGGATGTCGAAGTTAAAATTGAAGTTCGCTGTGGCTCCGGAGGCGATCGCGACCGGACCTACAGACACCTGAACTCCCGCTGTTGCAGCTACAGTGTCCCTGAAGTCGAAGACCGATGCCTGGTACTGTGTAATGTTCAGGTAGAAATCCTGTGCCGCGTCCGCGTCGATGTTCCTGATCGTTATCCTGAGTGTGCAGGAGTCGGCTGTGGTCGCGTCGTCGTCAATGCCGTCTCCCTCGCCCAGGTTATAGGGGTTGTTTACGGTCGGGTCTTTCGACCATACAAGCTCGTCAACCATGAACGCGGGGTTGAAGACGACTTCCAAGCTGTTGTTCACTACCTGTGTGTCCGCAATCACTGGCGCGCTGAAGGCTACCAGTCCGCTCATTATCATCATTCCCACCAAAAGAAGGCTTGCTTCCTTCCTCCAAGTTTTCATATTTTTACCTCCTTGTTATTCTTCCTCTTTCTTTCTTTCTCTGTGTGCTTATTTTTTGATTAGTCAAAGAATATTGCGGTAGTATATAAAACTTATGTTAGATTGTAAATATAATAATGCACTATATAATTATAGCGTATGTGCAATTGTGGGATATCCTAGGGGGTCTCTTTAACATAAAAAGAAGGAATATCGTTTTAAAAATAAAAAAGTTATAAATGTTGATTAAATATATAAGGAAGAATAATATGCGAAATCCGCCCGGGCACGCATACTTTTATGATGATTCATGAGTATGCCCGGGCATGGATTCCGGTACTGTGAGGCCCATTGTTCTTCTGGGCTGCGACGGGAGATTCGTTGTGATGCCGGGGCGCGGCATGCAGCAAATCAGCGGATTGGGCGTCGTGGACACGGACAGGCTCGCACATGCAGAGGCAGGCTCGAAAATAACCGTCGCAGGAAAGGATTTCGTGGTTCTGGACGCGTCGCTCGGGGACATTCTGATCTGCATGAGGCGCGGCGCACAGATAATTACACCGAAGGATGCCTCGCAGATCGCGCTCGGCTGCAGCATCGGCGCAGGCTCTTCTGTCCTGGAAGTGGGCGCGGGCAGCGCGGGTCTCACTCTCGTGCTTGCCCATATCGTCGGGGACGGCGGGAGAATAGTCAGCTATGAATCAAATCCAAAGCATGCAAAAGTCGCCGCAACCAACCTTGAAAACAGCGGCCTGGCAGCGTGTGTGGAGCTCAGGGAGGCCGATGCGGCAACCTGCAATGAGATTGGGATTTACGATGCGGTTGTCATAGACATGCCAGAGCCCTGGAAAATCCTTGACGGGGTAACTCGGGCCCTGAAGCCGGGCGGATATATCTGTGCCTACCTTCCGACAATGAACCAGGCCGAGACAGTCATCAAAGCCATGAGGGAAAAGGGCTATTCGGACACCCATGTCCTGGAGAACATCCAGAGGGAGATCGTCGTCGGCGAGGGCGGCACAAGGCCCAGCTTCGACACTCTCGGGCACACAGGATACCTGTGCTTCGGGAGAAAATTTAGGGTCTAGGGTCTTTGTTCATAGAACGGTACAAAGGGTCTAGGGTCTAGTTTTGTTGTCTTCTGTTTTCAAGTGAGTTTTTTAGGCCATTTAGCATCTTGCTAACCTCCGCATGAATGGAAATAAGATGTGTGTAGCTGTCCCTTTCAATGTATCCCAGGTCATTTGCCAATGACAAATATACCTCCAATTCATTAGATGAACCGATGGCATAAGATACGAATTGGATGTACTCACCCATATGATTTCGTCCATAGCCTTCGGCAACGTTTGCAATTATGGATACAGAAGCCCGCCTCATCTGAGAGGCAAGGCAATATGTCTCTTCCTTCGGGAAATTCTCTGTTGCTGCATAAATATTTTTAGTTAACAGATAGCCCTTTTCCTCACATCCAATTTTCTATAACTCTTGCCTGTGTACTTCTCCTCCAAATGCGTCACCTAGACCCTATGCCCCTAGACCCTACGCCCCTCTTTAAATCCCAGATAATCGCGATATGAGAGTATTAGATTCTTGGCGGCATCAGTCTCGTTGAGCCGCCTGGCCGAGGCGCATGAAGGGGCATTGTGCAGAACCTCCGACGGCTCGTTCACGACTGTCTCCAGGGCGTCAGCGAATGCGTCCAGGGTCGATTTCGATTCGGTCTCGGTCGGTTCGATCATGATGGCCTCCTCGACGAGGTGCGGGAAGTACACCGTGGGCGGGTGGAATCCGTGGTCTATGAGCCTTTTGGCCACGTCCAGGGTCTTCACGCCCTTCGGCTTCAGCGCCGCGCCGGAGGCCACGAACTCGTGTTTCCTAAGTCCCGGATACGGTACCTCCAGGTATTTTTCGACCTTCATCCTCAGGTAATTCGAGTTCAGCACAGCTCTTTCGGTCGCTTCGGTGAGGCCGTCCCCGCCTTCGGAGAGTATGTAGGCATAGGCCCTGAGCAGCACGCCCCAGTTTCCATGGAATCCGTGAACCTTTCCGATGGATTTCGAGCGGTCGTAATCCATGTAATATGCATCGCCCCTCTTGGCAGCAAGCGGCACTGGAAGGAAGGGTGCGAGCTTCTCGACCACGCCCACCGGGCCGGCTCCCGGGCCTCCGCCTCCGTGCGGCGTGGAGAATGTCTTGTGCAGGTTCAGGTGAACAATGTCGAATCCCATCTTCCCGGGGGATGTTTTGCCCATGATGGCGTTGAAGTTCGCTCCGTCGTAATACAGCAGCCCGCCCGCTCCGTGAACTGTCCTGGCTATTTCCAATGCATCAGATTCGAAAATTCCGAGCGTGTTCGGATTGGTGAGCATGAAGGCCGCGGTCCTTTCGGAGACTGCCGCGGCAAGCGCGTCAAGGTCCACTTTGCCTTCCTTCGAAGGGATTGTGATGATATCGAAACCGGCCATGGCCGCGCTCGCAGGGTTTGTGCCGTGCGATGTATCCGGAAGCACGACCTGGTCCCTCTTCTCGCCCCTGTCCTCGTGGTAGGCGCGGGCAATCAGCATGCCCGTGAACTCCCCGTGCGCACCGGCCGCGGGCTGCAGGCTCACAGCTTTCATCCCGGTTATGGCGGCCAGCATCTCCTGGAGCTCGTACATTATTTGCAGGGTGCCCTGGATCTGCGCGTCGGGCTGGTGCGGATGCATCATGGCCGAGGCCGGAAGCGAGGCCAATTCGTCGTTGATCTTCGGATTGTACTTCATCGTGCACGAGCCCAGCGGGTAGAATCCTGAATCCACTCCGAAATTCATCTGGGACAGCTGGGTGAAATGCTTCACGAGGTCGCGTTCGCACAGCCTCGGGATGTTGGGATTCCCGCTGCGAACAATATCTTTTGATAAATATTTATTAAAATTTATATTTACAGCACCATAATCGCTGAATTCGTCGTATATCAGCGGGACGTCATACCTTGCCTGCCTGTAGCTCATCGCAGCGCCTCCTTCAGGTTGCTGGCGTAATTCTGTATGTCCGCTTCCGTCGTCATGTCCGTGACCGCGACAAGCAGATTTTTCTCCATTCCCGCGAGGGCTAATTCCACGCCCGGAATGACGCCTTTTTCCGACATTTTTTCGATGATGTTTCCGGATTCCGCCGGGAACGAGGCCACGAATTCGTTGAAGTACGGACCCGAGAAAACAGGGGCTTTGCAGCCCCTGACCGCGCTTATGGCTTCGGCAAGGTTCCTGGCCCTGTCCATCGCCGTGTAAGCCGTCTCCCTGAGCCCCGAGCCCCCTTTCAGCGCGAGATAGGCAGCAGTGGCCACCGTCGTCAATGCCTCGTTCGAGCAGATGTTCGAGGTGGCTTTTTCCCGCCTGATGTGCTGCTCCCTTGTCTGGAGGGTCATGCAGAAGGCCATTCTGCCGTCAGCGTCGGACGTGAGACCGATTACCCGCCCGGGCATCTTCCTGACATGCGCCTTTTTGCAGCCCATGATGCCCAGCATCGGGCCGCCGAAATTCGTGAAATTTCCAAGCATCTGGCCCTCGGAAATAACTATGTCCGCGCCGTATTCCCCCGGAGGCCTCACGGCCGCAAGCGAAAGGGCATTGACGCCGGCGACCAGGATTCTGTCCCCGAGCAGTTCCCTGATTTCCCCCTGCCCGGATTCCAGGACGCCCAGACAGTTGGGCGACTCGACCAGTGCCCCGAACACCTCGGGCGCGAGCTTGGCGCCCAGATCGCCGATGTCCGCCTGGCCTGTTGTTCTGTCGTAGGAATATTTCTGAAGAATGATTCCTGCGCCCTTGCAGTAGTTCTCCATCACTGAATGTCTCGGCTGGGAAATCGTTTCCGGGACCAGGAAAATTTTTCCCGGTTTCAGTCTTGCTGCCATCAGGGCGGCCTCCCCGAGGCCTGTGGCGTAATCGTACAGCGAGTTGTTTATCACGTCCATGCCTGTGAGCTCGCACATCATGCTCTGGTACTCGAAGAGGACCTGAAGAAGTCCTTGGCTGGTCTCGGGCTGATACGGCGTGTATGACGTGAGGAACTCCGAGCGGCCTGCTATGGATTTCACGGCCGCGGGAACATAGAAGCCGTACGAGCCTCCGCCGAGGAAGCTTGACATCGAACCGGCGGGCCTGTTTTTCGCCAGAATTTTCTCGATGCGGGCTCTCACTTCCTGCTCGCATCTGCCCTTCCCGAGCGCTGAAATGTCCTGCCTCACTTCCTTTGGTATGTCCGCGAACAACTCATCGACTGATCTCATGCCCATTGCAGCCAACATTTGTTCCGTGTCTGATGTCATCCTATGACCACCGTGCCTCAATCCGCAACTTGGGGATAAGAGTTTCGTTGCAGATGCCTGTGTGGGGTTTTCTTTTAATGAAGAATAAATATGTTTGATATAATCAACAAACATTAAATAGCTCAAATCAGATGTAGCTGCATATTTATTGCCGGCATGCGCGGATGCACGCGGGCACTTCGGAACTTGAGGAGGAATCTGGAATGAAACAGAAACTGTTTGCGACATGGGTCGGAATGATGATTGTGACATCGGCGTTCGTGATGGCAGTCGGCGCGGAGGATACGGAACCCGTCAGTGAGGTTTTGCCCGCGGCCGAGCCCTCAGGCGAGGATTTCGTATGGGCGCCCGACCTCACGGGGCAGACTGATGCGGACGGTATCGGCATACAGACCTCGGACGGCCGCCAATGGACAGTTCCCGGTTCCGGCGACGTGCCGAGCGGCTTGCTGAGCTCAGGCTCCGGCAGCGCTTACGGCAGGATGATGGCCGCGGAGAGGCCTGCAGATGCAGGCGCATCTTCCTCAGGCAGGGGCGGGTACTCGGCAGGCGGTGGAGGCGACCATGAGATCGCCTCGGACCCGGGTGCAAAACAAAACGTATATGTGGACTCGGTGCTGCTGGTCCACGCGGACGATGGCAACGGCGAGCCCCTGCGCTCGCAGCTCGATGCATACCCGGACATCGGCACTGTCGACATTTTCGATGCAAGGTCTGCCACGCCCGACCTGCCGACTTTGCTCGGCTACGATGTTGTAGTCACATGGAGCAATTACGCTTACCTCGACGTGACAGGTTTGGGAGATGTTCTCGCCGACTACGTCGATGCCGGCGGATGTGTGGTCCAGGGGACCTTCAACTGGGTCGATTCCACAGGATGGGGCGGGCCACAGGGAAGGTTCACTGCGGAAGGCTACAGCCCCCTTGTGTCTCTCGATGTCGGTAATCATTTTACGACAGCCAGCTTGGGCTGGTTCGACGCCGCGCACCGGCTGATGGCGGGGGTAACCGCAGCTGGCGACGAATACAGGGACTACACGGCGCTGGACCCCGGCGCGACCCTGGTCGCCAGCTGGGACGACGGTGAGAATTTCGTGGCTGTGAAGGGTAATGTGGTCGGCATCAATTCCTATGTCGGGACATACTATCAGTACACCGGGGACTTGCCCCTCATATTCCACAATGCCGTGACTTACACTCAGTCCCTTGCCACGCCCTGGTTCGACGACATGGAGAGCGGGGAGAACGGTTGGACATACTACGGATTATGGCATCAGGTCTGGGATAGTGTCAGCCCCTACCCCGACTACCACAGCTACGAAACGAGCTGGTGGTACGGCCAGGACTCGACAGGGGACTATGACGACGGCGATGCAAATGCGGGAAGGCTGGAAACTCCCATGCTGGAGCTGACCGGCACTGGCTCGGTCCTTGCTTTCTGGGAGTGGTACGAGACCGAGGGCAGTCCCGATCATGACCAACGCTGGATACAGGTTGACGACGGCACCGGGTGGCAGGACTTGGTGCTGCTTGATAGGATGACCATGTCTACATGGCAGGAAAGGGTCGTGGACCTATCGGCCTATGACGGACAGACAGTCAGCATCGGTTTCTATTTCAGCACCGTGGACGACATAGCGAATGGTTACAGAGGATGGTACATAGACGACGTCCTCGTCGGATGCCTTAATGACGCCAGGCTGGAGCCTGAAGCGCAGCGCGGTTTCGGGGTGCCGGGCGGGCAGGTATCGTACATGCTGCACGCAACGAACAACGGGCTGAGCGACGACACATATGACCTCATGGCAACCAGCTCCTGGCCGGTGGATTTCTACGGCCTGGACGGCCTGTCCGCATCCCAACTCAACAACCCGAGTTTCGAGACCGGGGACTTCACTGGATGGGACGCCACGGATTTATCCGGCCCATTCTCGCCTCTGCAGGTCTCGGGCGCAGGGAACAACCCTGGAGGCGGCTTCTTCGACAGCGCCCCGACCGACGGGATATATTCCCTCCAGAACGGGTTCGACGGCAACGGCCCCGGCCATATTCTGGCAGGCCAGGACTTCGATGTGCCTTTGGCCAACTCCGTATTGATGTTCGATTATAGAGCTGCCTGGGACCTGGAGACGATTCCGGCGACCATTGACAGAACATTCTCGGTCCTCATCGAACCCTCGGGAGGCGGCCCCCCGATTGAATCCCATGTTATACTGGTTGCGCCAGCAAACACATATGTGTCCGATACGGGCATCCTGCAAGGCCTAGTAGACTTGATGCCTTATGCAGGGACAACAGTTTACATCGAGTTCGACTGGTGGGTTCCTGAGTCCATGTCTGGACCTGCATTCTTCGAGCTGGACAATATCAGGATTACCGAGACGGCCTTAATTTCACAGATAGGGCCGCTGGCACCGGGGGAAACAATGGATTTCCTGGCCACAGTGGGAGTCCCGGGCGGCGCCGGACCCGGCGATTTCGACATCGCGGACATCTACATCACATCACAGGCAGACCCGGCCGTGCAAAGGATGGCGCAGACCGAGACTGTGGTTCCATTCTGGACCGACTGGTATGACGGATTCGAGACAGGCTGGGGCGCGTGGACCTTCACCGAGCAAATGCCCAGCTCCACACAATGGGAGATAGGCGACCCCTCAGGCGCGGGGCCGGGCAGCGCCTTCGCGGGCACGGAATGCGCGGGCACGAACCTCTGGGACGCGTACTACCCGGGCACTGACATGGCCCTGGTAACGCCCTGGGTGAGACTCAGCGGCGGCCAGCAGGTGCTCTCGTTCTGGACCTGGTACGACATGGAGACGGATGGCGATGACGGCGGCTTCGTCGAGGTACGCGGAGCAGGTGATTGGATGCAGATACAACCGACATACGGCTCGCATTACTGGGGATATCCCTACACGGACGCATACTGCAGCGGCTACATGACTGATGCCTTCTCCGGAACAAGCGACGGCTGGGAGTTTTACGAGTTCGACCTGAGCGCCTTTGCCGGACAGGCTGTGCAGGCAAGGTTCCACTTCGCATCCTCGCCCTGGTGGGGAGGCGACTGGGGATGGTACCTGGACGATATATTCATGGGCGCCCCCCCTCAGTACCGCGCAGACCTGTTCCCCGCTCAGCAGGTTAACTTCGGCTTGCCCGGGGCAGATGTGGACTATACAATGAGAATTGCAAATTCCGGAACCGAGGCCGACTCCTATGACCTGTATTCGACCAGCGTGTGGCCGATCGAGTTCTGGAGCTCGCCAACCCAGACACTGGTGAGCGAGGATTTCGAGGGGCGGTTCCCGCCGCCCGGATGGACGCTATACGATTGGAACTCATGGGGCGACCCGCTGGGCGAATGGCACCGCAACGATTACACCGGATACCCGAACTGGGCCGGTGCGGGGTACTGCGCCGAGGCGAACAGCGATGCCATGTCCAATTGGTGGACTGGCAGCGGCGGGGTCGAGGCCTCGCTCACAACGCCTGAGTTCAGCCTTGACGGCTTCCCCGCGGCCGGACTGGAGTTCGACATGTGCTATTACGACCTGAACCTGGGTTCTGATGATTACGCTTACGTTGTTGTGTATTATGACGGCATGGGTGACCTGCTCGCCTACTATGATGAGGACCATTCGCCGACAGGACCCGGGGAGAACATCTTCATCGACCTCACCCCGTGGGTGGGATACGACGATGTTTCGATCGAGTTCTACTATTACGACAGCGGGATATGGGCCGGATGGTGGCAGATCGACAATGTGCACATATACGGGGACACGGGCATACCTCCTGCGCCTATAACCTCGGTCGGCCCTGTGGACTCGGGCGGTTTCCTGGACTTCACGGCCAGGTGCAGCATACCGGGCGGCGCAATGCCCGGGGACAGCGACCTGGCATATGTCTCGGCAGAATCCTGGAACGACCCTGGCGCGGGCGATTCCGCCATGCTGACAACCATCGTCCCGGGCGGGATACTGCTGGTGGACGACGACGGCGGCCTCTCTGTCGAGACATATTACTTGTTTGCGCTCGACGACTATGGCCTGCCTCACACCTGCTGGGACACAACCGAACACGGCTGCCCGGCCGCAGAATTCATGGACATGTTCGACGCTGTCGTGTGGACCACCGGGGACCTCTCGGGAGGCACGACGACGCTCGGTTCACCGGAGGACACGCTCGACTCCAAAGAGAGAGGCGAGCTTTCGACATATCTGGACAACGGCGGCAGACTTTTCCTTTCGAGTGGCGGGTTCGGCTGGGACTCGGCCTTCAACATAGGGACCGGTTGGATGAACAACTATCTCGGCGCCAATCCGTGGAATGGCGACTACGGCTTCCCGTATGACATGCTGGGAGTGCCGGGCGACCCGATAGGCGACGGCCTGGACATGTGCATACACACCGGTGATTACTGGGCCGAGCTGAGCGGCGTCTGGACCTGGAACGACCCTGCCGCGCCGAATGCGGCGATTCCCATAGTCTGGGACCCTGACATGGCCGGCGCCTCCATGCACTATGCCTTTGCGGGTTTCAGAACTGTCTTCACTGGCTTCGACCTGGCGGACGTGGACGGTGCGGACGACAGGGCTGAACTGATGGAAAGGATTCTGGACTGGCTGCTGGCAGAGGATTCAGTGGAGATGACGCCGGAGCACCAGGAGTTCGCCTACATGCCGGACACCACGGTAATCTATTCCGTAGAGGTCACAAACAGGATGGCGTTTCCGGACACATTCGACCTTTACTTTGACTATCCCTCCGCCTGGAACACGAGGATAATGGACGAGACAGCAAGCTTCGACATCACTCAAACAAGCAACCTGGACCCGGGCCAGAGCTTCCGGTTCACGATTGTTGTGGACATACCCATGGGCGCGTCCCCGAGCGAATGGGATTTAGCCGTTGTTTCTGTTGCTTCCTGGACGGATCCGTCAATCTCCGCAACGGCCGAAACCTTTACCCAGGTATGGGTGGAGCCGCATGCGTTCGACGAATTCGAGGGGGCATTCTATGACTTCAGGGCTTTCGGATCTGGCGCCACAGCCTGGGAGATCGGCGATCCCTCGGGTTTCGGCCCGGGCGCGGCTTACTCGCCGGACAACTGCTGGGGAACCAACCTGGCCGACGACTATTATCCTGAGGCGGACATCGCCCTGGTCTCTCACTACTTCACGCTGGGGCTGGCTTCCTGGTCCGAGATGTCTTTCCATCACTGGTATGACACGGACGGCATGGACGGCGGCTCGGTCGAGATAACAGCGGATTTCGGCCAGACATGGACCCAGATAACTCCCGTGGGCGGCTATGACTGGATGAACTGGTGGGGAATCGACAGCTTCAGCGGCTTCTCGGGCGGATGGTTGCAGGAGCAGTTTGACCTCTCACCGTACCTGGGAGAGACAGTGTCCTTCAGGATGAGATTCATGTCCTCGCCCGCCACGGGCGGCTATCCGGGATGGTACATCGACGACTTCGACGTTGATGCCGCATACCCAGACAGGGGATGCCTGCTGACCCCCGTTTTGCAGCAGGGATTCGAACTTCCCGGCGGCAGCATTGATTACGGGGTAAGCATCACGAACATCGGGACATTGGGGAACGACAGTTTCGACCTCGATTACGGTTCGATGAACGGCTGGACCGCGCAATTCCTCGACCTGGGTTACAGCCCTATAACGGCCATCGGGCCGCTCGAGTACGGCGAGTCCCAGAGCTTCATCGTGCGTGTGGATATTCCGGGCTTTGTCAATCCCGGGGACATTGAATACACATGGCCTTACGGCCAGTCCCAGGCTGACCCGGCAGAGTGGGATTGGTGCGAGCTGTTCAGCCAGGCATATGCGGACCTGCTGTTGGTGGACGACGACCTGGGCATCGACTCAGAGGACTGGTACACAGACTCGTTGGACTGGCTGGATACTATGGGATATGCTTCTTACAATTTCTGGGACGTGGCAACCTACGGTGCACCTTCCTATGCCGATATGTCTCAGTACATCGGAGTGATCTGGGCGACAGGCAACTCCTATGGTGTTAACGGCCCCAGCCTTACCGCTGCGGACCGCACGAACATTCAGGACTACCTCCTGAACGGCGGCAGTATTTACCTCACAGGAGACATGTTCTGGATGGATGCGGCGGAAAACGGATGGACCGACTGGCTGGGCCAGTGGTTCGGGGCTGTGCCCGTCGACGGTTCCATGGGGGGCATGGGATACGGCTGGGACATGTTCGGTTCCGCACCCCAGACCCTGGCCGGCGAGAACGGGGACCCGATAGGCGACGGCCTGGGATTCCCGATGGACGCACCAGGCAGTTGCCCCTCGGTATGGGGCAGCTATGCAATCCTTGAGATTGTCGACCCGGCGGCCGTAAGATCCTGCTACTTCTCGCCCGGCCTCGGTGCCGGCGCGACCACAATGGTGAGAATGGACGGTGGCGGTTTCCGCTCGGTGATCTCATCGTTCGACCACTCGAAGATGGGCGACGAGCCTGAGCGCACTGCTGCGATGGCAGAGATAATGAGTTGGCTCGTGACAAGGACACCGATATCGTCAAATGCGCTCGTGGACGGAACCCCGGTGGCCATAGTTCAGCCCGGAACCTTGCTTACGCTGATTGGTATGATTGAGTCCAACCCATACTTCTGGTGGAACACTGTCGAGGGGGCTTTGTACACCTTCGGCGAGGGAAACTTCCCCGGAGTTGCCATGAACCCGGCTGACGGGGACTTCGACGGCCCGATCGAGTGGGCCACCTCGCCCATAGACACGACAGGCTGGCCAGACGGGCAATACGACCTCTACATCTACGGCTGGGACTCAGTGACAAACTACCAGACAGAATCAACGGCATTCGCCAGTATAATAGTCGACGGCAGAGCGCCGTCAAGCCATGTCATACAGGAAGGTTCGTACTGGCGCAGCGAATTCCCGACCGTCATCAGAGCCGAGGCCAGGGACTCCAACCTTATCAATGAGAACTTCGACGGCGGTATTTGGCCGCCGACAGGTTGGTCCGTGGACGGCATATGCTCTGCCAGCCAGAGCGGCAACCCTACGCTCACGCATTACTGGTCCATGATGGACGATTCGTTGTTACCGCTGCCCAACTCTTTGCCCTACTGCGCAGGCGTCTGGTGGAGCGACGGGAGCGGCGGCGACCCGCCGGCCAGAGAGCAGGACGAGTGGCTGATTTCGCCGGAGATGGACTTCTCTTCCTATTCAACGGTGGAACTGGAGTTCTGGTCCGCTTACACGATGCTGAGATATGGCTCGTCAGCCACCTCACATGACTATGTCAGAGTCTCGACCGACGGCGGTTCCACATGGGACATTGTGGCCGACCTTGCCCATGACCCGGCCTACGACTTTGACGGTTTGACCGGCGGTCCGGGAGGACCGGGATGGAACTGGTACGAGGTCCCGATTCTAATAGACCTCTCGGCCTATGCCGGCGAGCCCTCGGTCATGATGGCATGGAACTACCTGGCGGAAACCCCAATTGGAAGCAGAGGCGTGTGGATGGTGGACGATATAATGATGTACGGCGACGGGATATTGGAGACATCGAGCGGCCTGGCATCGGTTGACCTTTATTACAGGTACTCGGCGGATAACGCCATGTTCGGAGCCTGGACCTACTGGGACACGCTGTTCGGCGCGCCCTGGGACTTTGAATTCTACTGGCCCTATGGAGAGGGATATTACGAGTTCTACACGGTGGCCGAGGACAATGCGGGCATTGTCGAGGCTGCACCCTTCTTCGCGGATGCGGCTTATGCCTATGAAACCTCGATACCGTGGAGCAATGTCATCCTGACAGAACCGTACCTCAACCTCGGCCCGAGCCGTGTCATAACCGCAGACGCCGGCAACGGCCTCAGCGGCGTGCAGTCTGTGGAGCTGTGGGTGCGCCATTCCCCTGACAATTCCACATGGAGCATATGGACCCTGCACTCCACGGACAATGCAATACCGTGGCAATGGACCTTCACGGCTAACGCAGACGGATACTACCAGTTCTACACGAGGGCGCGCGACTTCGCAGGGAACTACGAGGACGAGCCCGGCGCCGCGGACGCGGCCTGGCTGTTCGACCTGGTTTGCCCAAGCAGCAATGCGATACAGACCATGCCGGACACGGTGAACATCAGCCCGATGACCATAGAGGCGGAGGTCGGATTCTCCGGCACTCTGATAAACGAGCAGTTCGAGGGAGCCTGGCCCCCTGCCGGATGGACAGTTGTCAACTACGGAGGTGACGGAGTCTGGCAGAGAAACGACATGTGGGCCGGAGGTCGCCCGAACTATGCAGGAGGCTCGGGTTTCTGCGCAGATGCGGACAGCGACAGACTCGGTTCAGGAACCACAATGAACACAGGGCTAAGGACGCCCAGCTTCAACCTTGTTGGTGCATCTGTCGCGACCCTCGATTTCATCATGTCCTACAATTTCTTTATAGGTTCCGAGTATGCCGCGGTGAGGGTATCCACGGACGGCGGCGGTTTATGGACAAACATAGACACATGGAACTGGGATGTCTCCCCATCCGGCCCCGGCGCCCCCCAATCCTACGACCTCAGCGCCTACATCGGCGAGCCAAACGTTATGATTGAGTTCTATTATTACTGCCCGGGCTGGAACTGGTGGTTCGAGGTTGACAACGTGCAGATATCAATGTCTTCTGACCCGGTCGCGTCCCTGGAATTATGGTACAGACACTCGCTGGACGGCGCCGGCTGGGGCGCGTGGACATACTTCGACACAGACACAGGGCCGCTCTGGGAGTTTGACTTTGATTGGCCCGATGGAGAGGGATTCTACGAGTTCTACACCATAGCGATCGACGACTGGGGATGGCGCGAGTCGCCTCCCGCGACCGCGGACGCTGCCTACCGTTACGACACCACCAATCCGACAGTGATATGGACATCGCCGCCGGACGGCGCCATTAATGTGCCTGTAACGGCCGGAACGTTCAGAATTCATTTCAACGAGGCTATGGACACGGGGCTGGGCCTGGTGGACACATCACTGCCGGGAACCGTATGGACATGGTCGGCTGACGGGACATGGCTGAACGGCACATATGGAGGTCTTGCCTACACGACAATGTACAATGTGAACCTTGAAACAGGCGGATTCACGGATCTTGTGGGGAACCCCCTGACCGGAGACGGAAACTTCACATTCACGACCGCCGGAACAGAGTATGCTTCGGCAACAGGCCCCACGAGCTCGGGCAGCCAAGACCCAAGGCCAGCGATTACATACACATACGGCGGAACCATAACCGCTGTTGACATCTACTACACGAACGACGGCGGCACATCCTGGAACTTCTGGGGCCAGGATGTGACGCTGCCTGACTTCGCTTGGACGCCGACAACCGACCTGCCGTCGGACGGGACATACTACTGGTGCGCCCAGGCGAACGGCTTCGAGCCTGTGCCTGTCAACCCGACATTCATCGAGTCCGGGCCCTATGTTTATGACGTAACGCCGCCCTCGAGCAGCGTTGACCCGGTTGTTCCGTACTGGAACAATGCCCCCAAAACCCTGACCGCAACAGCCTTCGATGCGACTAGCGGCATAGCATGGGTCGAGTTCTTCTACGCCTATTCGGCGGACAATGTCACCTGGGGAGCGCCTGTGTCGCTGGGCAGCGACTTCGCAGCGCCTTACACAAGGGCGTTCAACTGGCCCAACGGGAACGGGTATTATCTCTTCTACTGCACTGCCGTCGATGCAGCCGGGAACCTTGAAGCACAGCCCGGTGTGGCTGATGCCGTCGGCGGGTACGACGGCACGCCGCCCGCTGCCACCGTGGACATGATACCGGAGTACTGGCAGAACTCATCGCCATTGACCGTAACAGCCACGGCCCTTGACGGCCTCAACCCTGTCGCCAGCGTGGAGCTGGTGTACTGGTTCTCTCCGGACGGCATCGCCTGGGGCGGGCCGAGCGTGTTCGCTGTCGACAGTGCAGCCCCATGGCAATGGAGCTTCACATACCCGAACGGAACAGGCTATTACAGGTTCGCCGCAAGGGCTTATGACACGCTCGGCAACGCGCCTGCATGGCCCCCGGGCGGGTACGACGTGGAGATAGGCTTCGACAACATCACGCCCAGCAGCACGGTGATATTCATCCCGCCCTACGAGCAGACAGCGGTTACCATGACAGTGATGGCTACGGCCGGCGATGCCGGGCCCAGCGGCTTGAACTACACGGCCCTGTATTACAGGTACTCGGCAGACAACTCGACATGGGGCGGATGGACCTGGTTTGGCCTCGATGACGCAGCGCCATGGGAGTTCGCCTTCGATTGGCCCATGGGCTTGGGATACTATCAGTTCTACACAATCGCCAGTGACCATGCAGAGAATACGGAAGCTGCACCACCGGTTCGGGACGCCGAATGGTTCTGGAACCCGCCCGCGCCGATCACCAGCTTGGACCAGTATTCGCCGTACTGGCTTAACGCGCCTGTCACACTCACCGCAACTGTCATGGGCACAGGCAACCCTGTGAGCTATGTCGAGCTTTGGTACAGCTGGTCGGTCAACAACATCAGCTGGGGCCCCTGGGCAGTCTTCAGCACGGACTTCGCAGCCCCCTGGGAATTCCCGTTCGATTACACGCCAAGCGGGGAGGGATACTATATGTTCTTCACCCGGGGCATGGACACGCTCGGCAACTACGAGAGCCCGCCAGCAGCGGCCGATGCCTTCAACGCCTATGACGCCACTGACCCGGCAAGCAGCGTAACCCCCGCCGGAGCATACTGGCAGGTCGGAGCCCCGTTCACCATCGGCGCAACCGCTTCAGACAGCCTAAGCGGCGTCGGCGGAGTCGACTTCTACTGCCGGCACTCTGCAAACAACGCGACTTGGAGCGGGTGGATTTACATGAGCACGGACCTCACCGCACCGTACTCGATGGACTTCATGTGGCCTTTCGGGGAAGGTTACTACGAGTTCGCTTCCCAGGCATGGGACAGGGCAATGAACACCGAAGCCATGCCCGGAACGGCCGATGCGGCGTACGGCTATGACACGGCGGCACCTGCCACGAGCATGACCGCGGGATCATTCTATTGGCATAATGGATTGCTGGCCATCACAGCATTCGGGAGCGATGCGATGAGCGGGTTGGCTGGCGTGAACGCGTACTATCGTTATTCCGCAGACAATGTGACATGGGGTGCATGGACGCAGTACGGCTCAACCATCACAGTCCCGGTATACCAGTGGACCTTCACCTTCCCTGATGGAGACGGCTACTACGAGTTATACTCGGAAGGGGTTGACCTTGCTGGCAATTGGGAAACCTACAGTGGCGTTGACGCACGGGTGGGGTACGACACTGCAAGTCCGACAACAGCGGCCGACGTGACCGGCGCCTACTGGCGCATAACATCCCCGATAACCATCACGGCAACCGGAAGCGACGCGCTGAGCAACATATCTAATGTGGATCTCTGGATGAGGTATTCCGCAGACAACGTAACATGGAGCGCATGGTCATTGCAGATGAGCGACGCCACAGCCCCCTATTCGTTCAGCTTCGCGTTCGGCGCTGACGGTTTCTACCAGTTCCAGACCAGAGGTGTGGACCGGGCCGGGAACCAGGAGGCGCTGAAGCCTGCGGAAGTGAGCTACGGATACGACGCGACCGCACCCTCCACGAACGTGAACTTTGTTGCCCCATATGCTCGCGCAACATCGCCCCTGATACCCACTGTCTCCGGCATCTCCCAGCTAAACGGATTCGGCAGCATCGAACTCTGGTACAGATTCTCGTCCGATAACGCAACATGGTCCGCATGGGCCCTCTTCGCGACCGACACATTGGCTCCGTTCGATTTCACCTTTGACTGGCCCGACGGGGAGGGATTCTACGAGTTCTACAGCAGGTCGACGGACGGCCTCGGCAATTACGAGTCCGCGCCGGCCTCGGCCGACGCGGCATGGGCCTATGACATCACCGCACCGGACAGCGCCGCCTCCGTGCCCGGAGCCTATGCTTCGTACGAGGTCAGCAGGACTGTGGATGCGACGGTTTCCGACGCGGTAGGCGGCGTGAGGAACGTCACGCTCTGGTTCAGATGGTCTGCCGATAACGCAACCTGGGGCGAATGGGTGGCCTTCGGCACAGATTATGCCGCGCCCTGGTCCTGGCTTTTCACCATGCCCAATGGGACAGGATACTATGAGTTCTACACCATAGCGGTCGACAATGCCGACAACGGGGAGCTGCCGCCGGCCTCCGCGGATGACTCATGCAGGCGCAGAGCCGATACGAACCCGCCGACAAGCTCAGTGACCGTGGCCGGGCCGTACTGGCTGGCTTCAGGTCCGCTGACCGTTGAGGCGACCGCGAGCGACTCCGAGGGGACTGTCGCCAGCGTGATGCTGTGGTACAGATTCTCCACTGACAACGCCACATGGGGCGGATGGAATAGCTTCGGAACTGACACTGCCGCGCCCTGGTCATGGAGCTTCGGGTTCGCAAGCGGCCAGGGATTCTACCAGTTCTACACCACCGCAACGGATTCGAACGGACAGGTTGAGGCCGCGCCCTCCTCGGCCGACGCTGCTTGGGCTTATGACGCGACCGCTCCGACCGTGACTGTCACGGCATTGCCGGCCTATACCACGGTAGCAACTTTCAACATCGCCTTCACCGCGACGGACTCCGGCGGTTTGGCATACTATGTCCTCTACTACACGACGGACGGAGGCTCGACTTGGACGGCAACACCTACACATCACCTCATTTCACCCATATCCTTCACGGCATCTTCCGACGGAGCCTTTGGGTTCTATATTGTCGCGTTTGACCTGGCAGGAAACCACAGGACGGTTCCGATTGGCGGGACAGTGCCTGATACTGCCACAATAGTCGACAGGGTGGCGCCCACTGCCACTGTAGTTCCCTCAGGCACCAATATCTCGATCGGGACGAACATCACCGTCACCTTCAGCGAGCCTGTGGGCCAGACCGCGGCACAGGCCGCGTTCTCCCTGTTCCCAGCGGTCACAGGTACGTTCGTCTGGAACACGGCCGGAACCGTAATGACCTTCGTGCCGGGCACCTCTCTGGCATACGGAACAACGTACACCGTAAACCTGACTGCTTCCGGAATAACTGACATCGCGGGCAACCTTATGGCCGCTGACATGACGCGGACCTTCACAACGCAAGCCCAGCCTCAGACGCCATCCGGCAGCCTGAGAGGCAGGGTCCTGGACGGAAGCGGCGCCGGAATAGAGGGAGCGACCGTGTCATTGCAGGGTACTTCTCTGACTGCGACCACGGACGCGAACGGCAACTATGCCTTCGCCAGCGTGCCTGCAGGCTCGTACACGATACAGGCTTCAAAGGAAGGCTACCAGTCCGGCTCCACGACCGCAAGCGTTGCCGCGGGAACAGCGACAGCAGCCGACGACATAATCCTCGCGCTCGAAGAGGACGGCGGGTCCGGCAGCGTGGGCTGGATAATCCCGGTGCTGCTGATAGCCCTGCTGGTCGCCGGCCTGCTGGTCTTCATGCTGCTCAAAAAGAAGAAGAAGTCCGGGCCGGAGGAGCCTGACGATCCCGACGGCGGGCAGGACGGAGCCGAGCCGGCCCCCGAAGAGCCTCAGGCAGACTGAAGCGGCAAGCCCAAGACAGCCGCCATTTGAAGCCAGCGTGAGCGGCGTTTCCTTGAGATTAGCCCGCATGCAGCCTTGGTCCGGAATGTCGGCGAATATCTGCAATTTCGCCAGATGTTTCATATATAATAGCAAGCGGTAATATTAAATATTAAAACTATTATAGCCGACTTATAATAATATAAAGGAAGGGAAAGTTATGACACATACTGACTCTGTCAAGACCGGTGCGTCATGGAAAGGAATGGCTGCTATACTTCTGGTAGCTGTGATGGTTGCGATGAGCCTTAGCCCCGCTGCTTCAGCGGAAGCATCAGAAGAATCGCTGGCGGATGATGCTGTTCCAGAGGTAATCATTCAAGACACCCAAGAACCGTCACTTATCACCAATTTTTTCAAAGGGTCATCTGAAGTACCTCAGAGGAACCTGAACATTGTGGAGAATGAACCATCCGAGGGCGCCTTGATACCGCCAAGGCTCAGGGATTCCGAGAATTCCAGCAAACCAACAGCTACAGGATCTAAGGAGGCGGGATTGCCGACGAATTCTGGTGTGATTCCGGTAGAGCCGCAGCAGTCAGGCGGTCCGGATATGTTTGGATATGTCTGGGAGGACAGCAATGCTCCCGCGCCCACCATCCCTTACACATGGGTTGACGGCGTCACTGGAGGCACGGCATTGATGCTTTCCGACGACGACTGGGCAGGCCCGATAAACATGGGTATGAGTTTTAACTATTATGGGAAAATTTACGATAATGTGTACATCATGTCGAACGGCTGGATAAGTTTCGTGGACGCAGATTCATGGTTCCAGGATGTCCCAATTCCGGATGATGTAAACTACCAAGGGATAATATCCCCTTATTCGTGTGATATAAACCCAGGTGCATGGGGAGAGGTATATTATCAATGCATGCCTGGCACCCCGGACATGTTCGTGGTCACCTGGTATGATATCCCCCACTACAGCACGAGCGAATACCAAACCTTCCAGGCAGTTTTATATGGGGATGGAGATATAATGTTCAACTATCAGACGATGACAAATCCATGGGGAATCGTGGGCATCGAAAATGAAATCAGCTCGGACGGCCTGGACTACAGCTCGGGTTCACCACCGCCTGTCTCGGGCACGTCCATACTGTTTTATGGACCGCCACCGCCAGCCTATGCTGTGGAAATCAATCCGGATTTCGAGTCAAATATTGGATTACCCGGAAATACGGTTTCTTACGATCTGAGCGTCACCAACAATGGGATTAACACGGACACTTTCGACCTTTCGGCTAAAAATAATGAATGGCCTGTCGAGTTCTGGAGCAGTTCGAGTGTATCGCTCATAAACGAGCAGTTCGAGGGGGCATTTCCGCCACCCGGCTGGGTTACTGTAGATTACTTCGGATGGGGATACCCAGGCGGGGAGTGGCACAGTAACGATTACACAGGTTATTCGAATGATGCCGGTACTGGACAATGCACCGAGGCCAATAGCGATTACCTATCATGGGATTGGACCTGGAGCGGCGGCGTTGATGCCGGCCTTTGTACGCCCATCTTCAACCTTGATGGGTATGCCAGCGCAACCCTGGAATTCGACCAGTACTACCTGGATGAGAATTGGGGAAGCTGGGATTATGCAGAGGTCTGGATTTGCTGGGACGGCGGCGGTTCCTGGGACCTGCTCGATTATTACGACGAAGACCACGGCCCGAACGAGCATGTCACCCTGGACCTGACACCATGGATAGGCCTGGGCGATGCGTTTATAGAGTTCTATTATTATGATGACTGGAACTGGTGCTACTGGTGGCAGATTGACAATGTCGAAGTAACTGCTTATACAGAAACGTCGGTCCCAATAACATCTGTCGGGCCGCTTGCTCTCGGCGATGTTGCGTTTTTCTCGGTAAGGGTCAACATTCCAGCCGATGCATCGCCCGGCGAATTCGATGTCGCGGATATCACTGCGTCATCGAGGGGGGATAATACCGTCCTCGATACCGTACAGTTATGTACATATATCCCAAGTTGGTTTGATAACTTTGAGAGCGGGTCACCCGGTTGGACAGTGGAGGGAGATATGTGGCATATGGTTCAGGACGGAGTGAGTCCGTATCCCAACAGCCACAGCCCGACAACGAGCTGGTGGTATGGCCAAGATGCAACTGGCGACTATGACAACGGCAATTCTAATTGGGGGGTTATCATATCCCCACCCGTTGACCTGACTGGCCAATCCACGACCACGCTATCCTTCTGGGAATGGTATCAAACCGAGGGGTTGTATCCTATGTTTGACCAGCGATGGGTCTTCATTTATTCCGATTCGACGGGTTGGGTTCCAGTAGAACAGCTTAATGAAAATGCGATGAACGCTTGGCAGCAGAGGTCTTTTGATGTTTCCCCGTTCAGCAACCAGATTGTGCATATCGCTTTTTACTTCGACACTGGAGACGAAATTTTCAATGGCTTTAGAGGATGGTACATTGACGACGTGTCCTTGGGTTCCCCTCTCGTATTCGATTTCACTGTCAGCCCCGATAGCCAGACCAACTTCGGCTGGGTAGGGGAATGGGTCGAGCACAGGGTGAGCATCACCAACACCGGCACGATACCTGACGTCTACCTACCTATGTTCTACAACAATATGGACACATCGCAGAATGCGGACTGGTGGACCAAATTCTTCACCGTCGACCTGCGCCCGCAGGGCATTTACAACGGCATCGACGACGGCAGCCAGACCTGGTGGTGGGGCCCTGTCCAGCCGGGCGAGACCAAGGAATATGCTATCAAAGTCTTTGTCCCAACGAACGAAATTGGGGCATTTGACCAAGCCAGGATTTTTATCACCTCGGATAATCTGGGCTCAGTCGTTAAGGAAATCGAGATATGGACGAGGCTCTCGATGCCCGCTCCGTTCTACGATACATTCGAGCTGGCCGGAAACCAGGGCGAGTTCGGGCTTTATAACGACCCTGTGCTGGGATGGATTCACGGCGCCTGGCAGAGAACGGACACGGACGACGTGGGCGTCTGGGGAGGCACCTCTTACACGGGAACGTTCTCACTGTACACTGGCGGCGAAGACAACTCCGCGACAACCATCAAGATCGACATGGACATGCCCAATGGCATTGCCAGCTGCGTCGTCCGGAGAGGGGACGTTGCATTCGGCAGCGACAACCCGGAAGCCGGCGAGGACCTGATAATCGAATATTCGGATGGCAACCTACAATGGGCCCAGTGGCATGAACTTGGCAGATTCCCTGGAGGCGGAACGCCCGGCGAGATACTCACGCCGCTGTGGACACTGCCCGAGGATGCGCTCAACCCCAGGTTCCAGCTGAGGTTCAGGACCGTGAACGGGGAGATTTGGAGCGATTACTGGCACATAGACAACGTGTTCATAGGGGCACCCGAGAGCTGGTTCGGGCTTCAGACGCCGACAACGTCCGACATGAGAGGGCCGGGCGACATCGCACTTTATGAAATCAGTGTCGAGAACTACGCTAGGCACTGCGACGAATACACCGTCAGCCTGGAAGGCAACACATGGCCCACCGAAGTATTGGTTTCTGCCTTTAAGGATGACTTCGACGACCTGAACAGAAACGGCTGGACAGTCGTGGACGAAGGATGGACGGACGGACCGCCAAGCAACTGGTACGTCGACGGTGCGGGCCGGCTGCGGCAGACAGATAACATATATTCATACAGCGGCCAATGGCTGCCCGGCACCTATCTATGGAACGGCAACGCTGCATGGTCAGACTACATTCTCACGGCCGACTTGATGTCCAGCGACAATGACGGCATCGGGCTCATGGCGAGGTACACTGATTCACACAATTATTACCGGTTCCACTGGAGCGCGGACGCTGGCTGGGACAAGGACCTGACAGAGCCCGGGCTCCAGCGCAGGGTCCTCGATGTATGCGTGGATGGTGTTTGGCAAGTACTGGCTTCGGACAATATCCCTTATACATTGTCACAATGGTACGATGTTGAGATGAGAATGCTCGGCGACCGCATACAGGTCCTGATTGACGGCAACCTTATTTTCGACGTGAACGACGGTTCACTGGACCACGGAGCCATAGCCCTTTACAGCTGGGGCAACACCGGGATATACTTCGATAATGTGGCGGTCTTTGCACAGGACACACTGATCAGCCCTCTCGGCCCACAGGGCCCCTTAAACACCGATACATTCTTTGTGGCCGTGGATATACCGGCGGACGTTATTGGACTGAGCGACACGGTAACCGTCACGGTCACATCCATACTTGAACCGTGGGTCTCCAATACCATGACCCTGACGACAACAGCGGCCAGGGTGCACAACCTCGACCAGGACACATGGTTCATGGCCATACAGCCCGCAGTTAACGCCGCGGACCCGGGCGACACGCTATGGGCATACCCGGATACCTACCAGGAGAACGTCGTCGTTGACAAAGCTGTCACAATCCACGGATTGGACAGGGACACTACCATAGTGGATGGCACCGTTGACGCAACCGGGGGCGTGCCGCTGAACAACATACTGATTTACGCGGACGACGCCTTCCATCCGGCACCCAACACCTACGTGGACCAGGCCCTGAACAACCTGGGATTGACCTATACCGCCCATTACGACTCCGACTTCGCAGGCTTTGAGGCGGACCTTACCGGAGGCGGGCCCTGGGATCTCGTGATATTCGGACATGAAAATTATAACACGGACCTGACAACTATTCTCAATGCGCTTGATACATACATTGCGGGCGGTGGCCGTGTGATATTCAATACCTGGGAGATGAGTTGGACATCCCATGCCTTCTGGACAACAATGGGAGTCGCCTATGCCAGTGATGACGGAAGTCCGCCCGACCCCGTGTACTGGTGGGACACGTCCAACCCGCTGTTCAACAGCCCTGAGTCAGTGCCCCAGCTCACAACGCCGGCCGACGTCGGCTACGGGACATACGCGTGCAAGGTTAACCCGCTTGCCGGATTCGACGCGATTGCCGGACATGTACCGGCCGTCACGGCCGGCGAGGCTGCAATCGTGCCCGGCAACGACGGAAGAACCATATTCAAGAGCTTCCTGGACGGCCAGTTCGGCCAGGATGCGGACACGGACGGAATTGCGGACGGCGTCGAACTTTGGATCAACATGATATCCTCCATGGGAACACCCATGGCCAGAACCTCTGTATTCGATGTCCGGGCTAACTATGTCAGCATAGACGGCTTTACCATCCAGAACAACGATGTCGGCATACTGCTGGACGGCGTGGCCGGCTGCGAGATACATGACAACATCATCCGGAATTGCGGTGATGGCATCCAGCTCAACAATGCCGGAGGCAATCGCATACAGGGCAATGAGATACTGAACAATGTTGGCGCCGGCATACTGGCTGCCGGCAACACCTTCGCGCCCTTCCAGGACGACTTCGCAGCCGATTCCGGGCTCTGGACCTATTACGGGAACGCGGCAAGGGTGGGCGGGTACTGCAGCCTTACGACCAACGCCGGCAGCCTGGTGGGCCAGATACTCTACAATGAACCGATACATACGCCGTTCATAGCCACATTCGACTTCTATGCCGGAGGCGGCACCGGGGCTGATGGCATGGCCTTCAACTTCTTCAAGGAGGCCTATACCCCGGCCGGCGGCGGTTCGATAGGCGCCCAGGATGCCGACGAAACAACCCTGGGATATGCCATCGAGTTCGATAACTGGGACAACGGCGCATCTGACCCCAGCGCAAACCACATCGCGCTGATACAGAACAATGTCAACAATCATCTGACAAATGTTAACGACCCCAGGACCGAGGACGCCACATGGCACAACGTGATGGTCATAGTCACGCCCTGGAGCGTCACGGTCTACGTTGACGACATGGACAACCCGTTGCTGGAATGGAGCGGCCAGCTCGACATGACCCACGGCGGAATGAGCTTCTCTGCCGGCACGGGCGGGTCGACCAACCATCACCGCGTGGATAATGTGCGAGTGGTTCCCTTAGGCAACATGATAGAGGCCAACCAGGTCAAGAACAACGATTTCGGCGTGATACTGGATAGCTCCATGACCAACAAGGTGTTCCACAACAATTTCATCAATAACGGAGTGCATGCCCTGGACAACAGGGACGACAACCAATGGGACGACGGCTACCCATCCGGCGGCAACTACTGGAGCGGCTTCACAGGCCCGGACACACAGAACGGCCCCCTGCAGAACATACCCGGCGCTGACGGAATGATTGACAATCCCTATGTGATAGACGCGAGTTCCCAGGACAATTACCCGCTGAAAGGCCAGTACACGACCGCAGGCATTGTGATAGAACCTGTTGCCGTCGTAGAGGAGCCAGTGGAAGAACCTGAGGATGAGGACGAGGGAGACACCATTACAGCCGTTCTGCCGGAAGTTCCGACACACCCCATCCAATATACTGTCCCGCAGGATGATGAGATCCCCGCGGATGAGGAGCCTGTTGCCGAGACGCCAGTCCCGGAGGATACCGAGGCTGCAGAGCCTGTGCCGGACCAGAACGATCCGGTGCGGGAGAGCGTCGCCTCAGTTCCGAACGGAATCGGCAGCGGATATCTGCTTGCACTTCTCGCAATCTCCGTCATCATGATCGGGATGGCCCTGTTCATCAGAAAGAGAAAGTAATAACTAGCCATTCGCGGTTGTGGCATGCATGAAAGAGCGCAAGCTGAAAGGCGGAGTCATCCTGGGATACCTTGACTATGTGAAGCATCAGTGGGGACAGGACGGGCTCAAGCAATGCCTCTCGGAAACTGGATTGAGACCTGAGGAACTGAAACCCGATTCCATGTACCCGCTTGCGACCGACGAAAAGGTCATGAAATGGATAAGCGCCAGAGGGTCGGAGTACGTCAGAAAGAGCGGAAATCACACTGTGAAGAACCTGGGAAGCTTGGCCCACCTTGTCCGTTTTGTCAACATCAAGCATCTCCTCAAGCGCGCGAAGGACAATTACACAGAGACTTTCAACTTCGGAGACGTGTCGATTCTCAGCGACGAGTTCGGAAAAAGAGCGGTCGTCATCATGAAGGACTGCAATTTCATCGAGGAATCCGGCATGGCCTGGGAAGGAGCCTTCGAGGGCATGATGGAGATAACCCGGACCAAGGGCTCAGTGAGGCGCAACAAGAGCCAGATCCGCGGAGACCCCTACGACGAATTCATTCTTGACTGGGAGTGATGCCCTGGGACTGAGGACGCTGGCGCCGGAACATTATGACGGGATTGTCAGCGTCTGGGAGAGGGCAGGGCTACCCTACAGGCCCAAAGGACGGGACAGCCGAGCCGAGGTCGGGAGACAGATGGCACTGGACCCGGACATGTGGCTCGGGTGTTTCGAGGACGGCAAACTCGTGGGCGTGCTTGTGGGCACGCATGAGAGCCGGAAGGGCTGGCTCAACAGGTTGGCTGTGCTTCCGGAACATCAGGGCAAGGGGTTCGGGAAGGCAATGGTTCTGGAGATGGAGAGGCGCCTGAGGGCCAAGGGCCTGGGGATATTCGCGGTTCTGATCGAGGACGGCCATGACGCATCCCTGAGGCTGTTCAAAGAGGCGGGCTACGAGGAGCATGAGGGGATGCATTATCTGAGGAAGAGGGACAGCCCGGATATCTAGGCCTGTTTGCGCGCCCCGATGAAGGTTATCTCAACATCCGTCTCGACCGAGTCGCCGTATTCCTTCCTGAGCCTTCTCTCGAATGTCGCCATGTTCCTTTCGAAATCCTTCTCCGGCACAAGCGCCAGTGTGGAGATGAACCTGCGCCTGAACCTCTCGACTATTCCTTCGACAGGCTCGATTTTCTTGTCTGTCCTCATTATTCCGGTCCTGATGCCTGTGAAGCCATGGTCTGCCAGATGCCATCTGAGTTCCGGAACCGACATGAACCTGTCCGTGTCCAGCCTCACAAGGCTTGGGAAAAGTCTCGAGATGTGACGCCGTATCCGCGAATGCGAGACTGTGGCTATCAGCAACCTGCCCCCCGGCCGCAGCGCCCTCTTGGCCTCGGATATGGCCATAGGCTCGTCGTCCACATGCTGGAGCACCAGAATAAGCAGCGCCGTGTCGAATGTGCCGGATGCCACCGGGAGAGTGGAGGCGTCGGCCCTGAGCCAGCAGCCCCCGCGCTTGGCATTGGCCTTGGATAGCATGCCCCCCGAATAGTCCAGGCCGCAAACATCAGCCCCGTAGGTTTCCGCAAGGGTTATCGAGTGCCGGCCGGTCCCGCATCCAATGTCCAGTACCCTGTCATACTTGTTGACTTTCCCCCATTTGGCTATGGCCCCGGCCCATATCTCGTCGCCTGCGGTCTTCCCCCTTAGGCAGTCAAATTCCCTGGAGGCTGTGTCGTAATCTGTTTTCGGTTTGGCGCGCCAGCCGGCCATGCCCAAGAGTTCGAAATACTCGCTCCTTTCGAAGGAGAGATTGAACGGCGGTGCGGTGAAATACCTGGCTTCGGCTATCTCCCCCGTTTCCGGAACCGGTTTGCCCGAGGCTCTGCATCTGAACAATGCCAGGTTCCCGTTCTCCAGCCTGGCCACGCCGCAGTCCCTCCAATCTTCGCCCCTGAGACCGGTTTCCTCCCTGAACTCGCGCTTGGCTGTCTCCAGGGGGGATTCGTCCCCCTCGATGCGGCCGCCGGGAAATTCCCAGGCGCGTTGGCTGTGCCTGACCATCAGGTATTTTCTGCCGGAGAAGGCGATGACTATCGAGCCTTTGAGTTTCATAGAGAGTCTATGACCTTGACTATGCTTGCAAGGGTGTTCTCCATGCCCCTGGTCGAGTCTATGTCCCTTAGAATGTTCTTATTTCTGTAATATTCAATCAGGGGGGCCGTCTGCGCGGTGTATGTGTCAAGGCGCTTGCTGACAGTCTTCTCGTTGTCGTCGTCCCTCTGGTAAAGCTCTCCGCCGCACGAGTCGCATTTCCCCGTGACCTTGGGCGGCCTCGCTGTCAGGTTGTAAACGGCATTGCACTTTCGGCAAGTCCTCCTGGACGTGAGCCTGTTCACCAGCTCCTTCATGGGCAGGACCAGGTTGATGACGGCATCCACGCGGTCCAGCTTCTCCATGGCCTCGGCCTGGGCCAGGTTGCGCGGGTACCCGTCAAGGATGTACCCTTTCTTGCAGTCGGGCTTTTCTATCCTCTCCTTGATCATGGCGAGTATGAGGTCGTCCGGTCCCAGTTTGCCGGCATCCATGTAACTCTTGGCTATCTTGCCCAGCTCGGTGCCTTCGGCAACAGCTTTCCTCAGAAGGTCGCCAGTGCTTATCTGCGGTATGCCGTATTTCTCGACGAGAAATTGCGCCTGCGTTCCTTTTCCTGCCCCCGGTGGTCCCAACAGTATCAGTTTCATCCTATCACTCTCAGCATATATCCTCGAAATGCTTGAGGAACTCGTCCTCCACAAGTGTCTTGGTGCTTACCACGCCAATGACCTTGCGGACGTGTTCGATGACAATGCCCGCGATTATGTTCGTGTCCTTGGCCTCTATAAACAGGAGGAAGTCGATGTCGCCCAGAAGCGGCGTCACCTCTTTCACGCCTTTCACCCTCTTGAAACCGCGCAGAGCCTCCAGCTCCTTTCCGGGTTCCACGTTGACAAGCACATAACCCTTTGCCATGCAATCACCTGCATGGCAATGCGCAGCTTGATAAATAAGTTATCTCAGAAAAGAGTCTGTCAACTTCTTGGTGAATGTTTGGGGCTAGGGTCATAGGGGCTAGGAGCGACACATGTGTCGCGACTAAGCCGAATCTCTGATTCGGCGATAGGGTCATAGGGTGCTTCCAAATCGCATTTGCTGGCTTGTCCAGACCAATCCAGCCCCCTAGACCCTAGACCCTTTATCCCAATTTGAAAACGCAGACCCTAGACCCTGGCAATAATCTCAATATCACTAAATTAGTGACAAACTCTCAGAAAACCCCGCACCCGGCTCTATCATATTGCGCACGGATTTGCATTCAACATCCATCAATAGATTCTGGAACCCGGCTCGATGGTCCCGCCCACTGTCGTTCCAGCCCCGATGAGGCAGTCCTCGGAGATTATTGTGCCGGGGTTGATGCTGGCATTGACCCCGACCTTGACATTGTCGCCCGTTATCACTCCGAGCTTCCGCAGGCCTGTGTCCACAGTTTTGCCTCTAAGGCTTACACGGATGTTCCTTCCGTCCAGTCGCAGGTTGGCCACCTTGGTGCCCGAGCCCAGGTTGGTCTCCCTGCCCAGTATGCTGTCCCCGACATAATTGTGATGCGGGGCCTTGGCGCCGTCCATGAGTATGGAGTTCTTGACTTCGGTGGCATTGCCCACCTTGCAGCCGTTCCCGATGAATGTGGACGGACGTATGAAGCAGTTCGGCCCTATCACAGTGTCTTCGCCGATTATGACCGGGCCGATAACATAGGCCCCGTTGAGTATGCGGCTTCCCTTGCCCAGAACCACAGGACCCTCCAATGTGGCATTTGGCTGGGCATCGCCTTCCATCTTTGATTTGAGGCTTTCCATGAACAACCTGTTCGCCCTCAGAAGGTCCCACGGCCTGCCCACGTCCACCCACTCGCCCTCGAACTCATGGACGCGGATGTGATTCGTTTCTGCCATCATGGTCAGCGAGTCTGTTATCTCGTATTCGCCGCGAATGGATTTCCCGGTTTTCTCGATCCATTTGAATATCTCGGGAGTGAATACGTATATTCCGGCGTTGGCAAGGTTGCCCGGCGGGGTTCTTGATTTCTCGACCATGCGCCTCAGCTTTCCGCCGCTGATGTCGAGTATTCCGAATTCGGAGGGGTTGTCCACGCTCACGCCGGTGACAACATTCAGGCCGTTCTTCCTGTAATCTGCCAGTATTCCCGAGATTGTGGGCTTGTTCACAATGACATCCCCGTTGAGGCAGAGGAACGGCTCGTCAAGGACCAGCCCGGCAGTGCCCACAGCATTCGCCGTGCCCAGCGGCTGCCTCTGCACAACATAAGAGAGCTCGAGGCCCAGGTCGGAGCCGTCCCCGAACTCCTGGTCGATGTATCGTCTTCCAGGGTTGACAAGTATCGTGATGTCCTTGAGCCTGCAGGATTTCAGAGTCTCCAGCATATGCTGGATTAGCGGCTTCCCCGCAACCGGTAGCAATGATTTCGGCATGTTGGCCGTGAGCGGCCTCATGCGGGTGCCGTCGCCCGCTGCCATTATGAATGCCTTCATTGGAGCGCCTCCTTTCCTATTTTCAAAGCTGTCTGCAGAAGCCTGTCCGCGCTCTCGCGGGACTCGGCTTCCGCCACAATCTTCAGTTTCGGTTCGGTGCCTGACGGGCGGAACAGAATCCAGCCATCATCAAACACTGCCCGTATCCCGTCCAGGTCCGAGGTTTCTTTCGGATTGAGGGACCTGAGGGCCGTTGACACGTGTGACATGGCTTTTTCCCGCATGCCAGGGGGCATGTCCAGCCTCTTTCTGACTGTGAAGAACTTGGGAATCTCGGCTATTCTCTCCGAGAGCGGCCTCTCCGACGCGATCTGGACCAGCCTTGCTGCCGCGTATATGCCGTCCGGACAGTATGAGACCTTCGGGAATACCCATGTTCCGGAGGGCTCTCCGCCGAAATCCGCGCCTGTCTCCTTGATCTTCTCGGAGACATAGACGTCCCCGACGCGGCACCTTATCACCTGAACGTTGCCCACAGCCCTTTCCACTGCCATGCTGGCGTTGACCGGGACAACCACTTTGGACCTGCCTTCAAGCTTGCACAGAAGCGGAAGCAGGGCATCGCCTCCGGCGAAATTGCCTTTCTCATCCACCGCGACGACCCTGTCCCCGTCCCCGTCATGCGCAAGGCCTATGACAGCGCCGTGTTCCGCAACCAGCTTGGCCAGGGGCTTTGTGTTCTCCTCGGTGGGCTCGGAACCCCTGCCCGGGAAAGAGCCGTCAGGCTGTTCGTTGATGACGGTTACATCGCAGCCGAGCCTGCGCAGGAGCGCCGGTGTGATAGTTGTTCCGGCGCCGTTGCCGCAGTCCACAACCACCTTGGCTTTCAGCTGGCCTATTTCCTTGGATATCCTCAGGATGTGGCTTTCAACGGCGTTGTCGACGGATTCCAAACGCCCGATCCTGTCCCACTTGGCCAATGCCGGCTTTTCCCCGAGAAGGAATCTCTCCGTCTCTTCCATCTGCCCCATGCCGAAGGACGAGCCGTCCGGGTTCCAGAGCTTGACACCGTTGTCTGCGGGCGGGTTGTGAGAGGCAGTTATCATGATGCCGGCCTTGAAATCCCTCGCTGCATTGGCAAGGGTCGGCGTGGATACCATACCGGCAGAGCAGGCATTGCAACCCGCGGAAGCAAGGCCGGAAAGCACGGCCCCGGCCAGCAGGGGGCTGGTTGTCCTGGTGTCCCAGCCCACGACAACGCGGTCATACTTGGCCCCTACGGACTGGCCGACACGGCAGGCGAACTCGGGAGTAATCAGGTCGCCGAACCTGCCCCGGATGCCGGACGAGCCGAAGAGCTTCATGCTTCTGGCATATATTACCCGGTACATAAGGATTCGGTTATTTCTGAAAGGATGAGAGAAACGAATCAATGAGAGCGACGAACATACTATGCTTATTTATGCTGGCAGCCGCCAGTTCGTCGGCTGCGCTGAATTGAAGTTTCAATCAGCAATTCCAATTCGGCTTGCCATTTTCTAGTTGAAGGGGTAGTTTATATACCTTTCGAAATGTGAAAATCGTCCCCTTTTTTCTTTTTTTCAAGGATAGAAATGTACCTCAATTGCGGAACGGCCCCTATCAGTGATACCTCCTCTCCCATATCGCAAATTAGCGATATATATCACTGATACATTTAAATACTATCTATATTCTGCCGATATAGTTATGAAACTAACTCCGAAGAATTCCCAGGCCCTCGAGAGCTTCATTCGGCAAGAGCTCAACGTGAGTGAGAACGGTAACTTGGTCCACGATTATCTGCTGAATGACAAATATAATCTCAGGCCAGATATACTGATTCGGGATGGTAACAGACTTTACATTATCGAGATAACCCATACAGCGACATGGGAAACCGTTTCCAAGCTTCTCCTCTTCCAGAGATTGAGCGACGAGAGGGTAGAGATTGCGCTGGCTGCAAAGGTCATCCCTGAGGTTATTCATTCCGCAGCCACAGAAATCGGAATCAAACTAATACGCCTACCATATGAGTTTTCAGTCAGCCAGGAAAGGACCACACCCCGAGGAAAGTTGACCTCCGAGAAGGCCTGGAAGGTCATCACCCACCTTCTCAGAACAGGCCCATGCTCGATCAGGAGCATCTCCCAGGAAGAGAAAGTGTCCTATGCATGGACCCACAGGACTGTGAAGAACCTGGAGTCCAGGGGGATCATTTCCCAGAAAGGCAACGCGGTGGAACTCGGCGATTTGGAGACACTGTTCAGCGCCATCGCATGGGAGAGGCCGCTCAAGGCCCTTCAGACAGATGAAATAACGACCGGTGTCGAGTCCACGCACGAGCTGGCGCGTACCCTGACCCGAGCCGCAGAAAGCTGGGACAAGCAGATTGCCCTCGGTGTCTATACCGCAGCGGCATACCAGTTCGGTTATGGGATCCGGAGCGACCTTGTGTATTGCTATATTTCGACGAAGGAGACTGGCGAGATACTCAGGAACGAATTTCATGACGCCAGGCTGAACTCGGGAATCAAGATTATCGTGTTGCTGAGCGACAGGGATGTGTTCGCGGACGCAGAGATTGCAGACGGCGTAAAAATCACATCCAGAGCCCAGACGCTTCTGGATGTCGCCGGGCTCGGCTATTCTGGACGGGACTTATTGAACAACATAGTGGAGCAATATGGAACCCATCGCCGTTGAATCCTTGAGAGTGCTCCAGACCATTTTCGAATGGGTGCGCGGACGTGAGGATGAACTCACAGAGTCCTCGACCGTTCTCGTGGGCGGTTGGGCCGTATATGCTTACAATCCCTATTGGGGTTCTGTGGACATCGACCTAGTGACGAACAACAGGACGAAGGCGAGCCTGAGGAAGCACCTTCTGGACAATCACGGGTTCCACCCAGACCAGGACGGGCTATCAGCTTCGGCATCCGTGTTCAAGGATACGCCGGCCGGAAAGGTATCGATAGACTTTGCATCCCGAGGCTCTGACGTTTTCGAGGGCTCCCACGGCTCTTTCGACCTGGGAATAATCACGGGCAACGTCCAGGTGAAACGGATAGCAGGCCAAGAAATACCTGTCCCGAGCCGCTCTGTGCTCCTGATGATGAAGACGAAGGCCGCCTGGGACAGACGCTGGAGATATGACCATGGAGCCAGCATGAATCAGACCCATGAATGGGCGAAGATAATCAAGGATTACTCGGATATACTGGCCCTCATTGATCCGGCCAGGGGCGGAACGGACCTGAACATAGGCCAGCTCGGCCGGTTCTTCTCGGAGCATGAATTCATAAAGCCGGTGTTGGACCGAGTTGCTGAGTCCAGGGACGGAGCTGATAAATACGGCATCTCGTCGGAAAGTGCAAGAAACATGGTTGAGGGATTGAGGCGTATAATTTATTAGTCGATATCCCCCCATTCCTGGAAGGCGAGAACCGTTCTTCTATACTTCTTCCACCGGCTTACCAAGGCCGGGTGGAGGCCATTCTCGCGGGCTACCTGGGCAAGTGGGAGTTCGGATTCAATTTGTGACAAAATCGCCAGTTTGAACCCCTTCGTATAAACCACTCGATTCTTGGTCATGCACCACCTCCAATGTTTTCATAACTATTCTAACTGTCCATCGAATAGGGTGCTGTTCGCTATTGATTGCTGAGAATCGCTAGTTCGTCGGCACGGTCGAAACCTGGATTATTGGCGAGATTCGACCTGCCAAAAAATTTTTTCTAGCTGATGCTAAAAAGGTGAAAGAATCGAGTCAAGGAAATACAACAAACAGACTCTGCGATTGTTTGTCAATGTCGCTAGTTTGTTGGTAGCGCCTAATCGAGGATTCAATGTTGGGCGATTAGGCTTACCATTTTTCATTGCTTTTAAAACAATAATAGAAAGAAAAATGGACCCAACGGGAAATATTTTCACTTGCCTGGCACTATTTCTATCAACGGCTTTTCTGCACCTCGGCTTGCTAAAGGTCGCCGGCTCCATGCGTCCTCTATCTCTGCGTAGGCTTTCGTGTCACGTATTCGAGCGTAGTAGAGTTCGGTGGTTCGTGTTGTTTGGTGGCGAAGGATTTTCGACACTGCGTCGATGGGCACGTCTCGGTCGCGTAGGAATTGACCGCAGCAGCGCCTCAGCACCCTGAAGTCGAAGTTCACGCCCGAGGCCTCGATCAGTTCGTACCTCATTTTGAGGAACGTCTGTGCGATATAGAACTGCCCCCTGTCCTTCTTCAGGTTCAGGTTGGGCAGCAGCGCATCGCACTTCTCGATGCCCCGCTCTTGCAGGCGTTTCTCACGCTTCTCCAGGTATTCCACGACATAGGGCCTCAGATGCGGTATGATTGGTATAGTCGCCTTGCTGCCCCATGTCTTCTCGCCCTTCGGGTGCCGGACATAGAAAGTCCACTTGAACGTGTCTATGTCCACGAGATGGGCTGTACGCAGCTCTCCTGCCCTCAGCCCTGTGTAGAAGTAGAAACGGACAGCGAACGACATCACCGTCCCTTTCCATCCCGGCAGCTGGTCCGCAATGTTGAGGAGCCTCTCTATCTCCTCCTCGCTGAGCACCCGTATCTCCTGGTCGTGTCTCGCTCTCGGCAGTTCCTTCCTCAGTTTGAGCCTGCTCATGCAGGGATTCTCGCAGAAGGTCAGGAAACTTTGGAGGTACTGGCTGTACTTGGCCTGTGTGTTGATGTGAAGGTTGAGCTGCTGTATGTAGTACAGGAACTCCTTGACGTCCTTCTCTGTCATTTTCTTTGGGTTTGAGGAGGAGACCCTGCCTTGTGCCTTCAGTTCTGCGAAGTGGTCGTGTATGCGCCTCAGCGTGCGTTCCTCTTGCCACAGCGTATTCTCCGCCTTTCTGTGCTTGCAGTCCTGGATGTATTGTTTCAGGTATGCGTGGAATGGGTATCGGCCCAAGCTCCTTGCACCCCTGGTTCGTGGCTTGTACTTGCGTTTGCGCTCGTGTTTTTGATGTCCAGTTGCTTTCCCCGAAGGAGCCATTTCAGGGAGAATATCCTGTTCATCCTCGGCATTATCATGCCTCGGGGGGGTATTATCAAAGGATGTATTTAGGACATGGCCGTACATGCAGCATCCATCGGGGCTGTTCCGATCCTTGACGTTGTGTCCGTGCCCTGCATGCTCGCTGGTGTAGAGCGTGGCGACTCGCCGTGGTGCGTGGGTGGGGGCGTTGCTACTCAGTTAGCAAGCACCCCCGGGTTGTGTCTGGGAAAGCCGAATTCAGGGGAAGCGGCCTGGCATTTCCTGGCCTGCTGGCCAGTGGGGATTGGTGGAATTGTGCCAAACCGGTTCCTTTCCTGTCCAGATTTCCAAGGACGGTCATTGATCGGATTCCCCCTCTTTGATTCCAAGATGCTGGTCTTGTGATTTACATTCGTTTCCTGAGGGTTCTGCACGTTGAAATGCAACCTCACCCTGATACTGGGGCAAGAATTGATAGCCACAATTGCATTGAATTTCACCAGATGCGCCCCTTTCTATCTGCATCGAACATTGTGGGCATAGGTCTTCTTTGGAACCTGGTTCTACCTTCCCAACCTCCGGCTTTGTTTTTGACTCGACTTTAGGTTTAGGTTCCTTGACGGGCTCTGACTCATCTTTTTCCTGAGAATGCGAAAGAAGTAAATGTTCATCTAACCGAGTCTGTAATATCTTTAGGATCCTATTCTGTTCCTTCATCAACTGCGCCATTTTTCGTTCAAACATCAACCTTGATTTTTCCAGAATTAAATCGACGATGTTTCCGGTCTTGATATTGGTAATCTCCAGCCTCGCCCTTCCGGCATGATTGTAAGCCTTGACTCTCCAACTCTCCAGGATGGGGGTGAGTGTTGCGCAGGTCAGCCCGTCCAACCGAAGCTTATCCGAATCGCCCCCCGCTTCCAAAGTACCTTCCCAGGCCCCATCAAAGAGGTTCAAACCATATTGAACTTTGAACAACTCGAAAAGGCATACCAACTCGATGTCGGGATAGGGATTATCTGTACAGCCGATTCTCAATTCAATAGTGTCAGGATGTACGAGAAACCATATCTTGCGCCCGTAATGATTCAAGATGACGTTCTCCCCCGGTTGCAGGCCTGTTAGATTGGGGGGGCTACCCCCTTTTCTAACAAAATGAATGTTGTGATAGGGTGTAGGGCTGTCATAAAGGTCGTTTTTAATCTGGTTTGGGTCCTGCCATTGATATAGGCCATTGCCTAATTTTTTAATTTCGGGGCATCTCGTTGCATAGGAATAAATGTTGCTCTTGCTCACCCCTGTAGCTCGGGACAATTGCTCGGCTGTTACGGTATCAGGGTATCGTTCTCTAAGGGCGCTTTTACATTTTTCAACTTCGGTAATCTTACTGCAAGGTTTTGCAATATTTTCCAAGACATTCGGGGTGACGTCCAGCAGAACGTTCTCGGGGCAGGCAAGCGCATCATCATCGTGTCCTTTTCCGGGCTCGGAAAGGTGGGTACTGGGGAGCGACGACTCGCCTGCTTTCCTGGGGTTCTGCCGGATGTTGTTCATGGTTCTACCTTCATTTATTCAGTTCTTTACTACTTCCAAATAAGTTTGCAATTCCCGAATCTGAACACACACATCGCCTTGCTCCTTGGCTCGACGGTCTCGGCAGAGCATAGCGCGATTCCAGACCCTATCAATGGCTTCGAGATTGGCAGCACGTTCCTCATCTCGTGGCAGAAGTTTCACAGCAGCCCCCAGTTCAATACTGACCAGGAAAGGATTCATCTTGTTGAAGCTCGGGAAAATGCCATGAAGAAATGCGATAAATTTTGCATAATCCAAGTAGCTGAGTGGGTGGTTCGGGCGCTGGTAATGTATATCGACATCTGCATTCCAGTGCACGAATATTGTCGCATTCCCAGATTCAAACTGAATGTTGTATATTTGGCCATCTTTCTGAGTGGTTTTGGGGTGATGTTTAAGACCGTTTATTCCGTTGTCGTGTAATTCCGGAAAATTTGCTTGAATTTTTATGCCAGATATGTAAAGATTGTCCCGGAGCCAGGCAGGTATGTTGTCGAATTCGATTGCAGCCCGATAGAATCCCTTTCGAGTCCTCACGACATGCCCACTGGAAGAGAGTTTAGAAAGACAAGAACGGGCCGTGCTATCCTTGATGCAAAGCTTCTTGTCAAGCGTCCAAGAGTTATATTCTGTATTCGCATTGTTTTTCATGAAGGCTTTCACACGTTCAAGTACCGAGTTATTGAAAAGGGTCGTTTGGCAAGGAACGATGTCTGATGCTTCGGTTTTTTGCATCAGGCTACCGTCCGGGATTCATCTATTTTTCCAACGATATGGACAACGACATGGTCGCCAACTTCGATCCCTAAGTTCTGGCACACTTGCTTTGGTATGATTACCGCGGGGCAATTCCCGGTCTGCGTTACTTTTAATATCATGTAGGTCATCTCCATTGAAGGTACTGGACACAGATTGTTTTGTTCCAATTCCTTTTCAAACCCTATAACTACGAATATCTTTATTAAGAAGTACTGACATGACATCCCACTGAAAAAAGTGATTTCAAATGTCTACCCAGTTACCTAATTTTTTAATCGCAGAACGGGAGCCCCGACCTAATACTAAGTTCTACGAATGGTACATGAGGAAGAAACAGGGGGGAAGAGAAGATTTCTGGGCAATCTATGATTATTTACGAAAACACGGACCAAAGTCGTGTTTTGACATGGAGAGGGATTTAGTAAAATCTGCCAAAGAGAAAATCGTATGGTATGATGAGAAAGGGGAAGCAATCAAACCAGACATAGAACCTACACTTCGATATAGGGAGAGAATATATAGAGATTTACCAAATCTTGTAGCCTGCCAAGTATTGAATAAAAAAGGAAAAAAATATAGCATCAACATGGATCGAGTATATTTCGTAAATACAGATTTTTTGCAGGGGGAGAAATATCAAAAACATCTTGACAAAATGAAGAGAGATGTACGCAACACTATGAAGTCTTGTGATTTCGTTAGGGGGGTTGGAACTTCTCTATTATTTCACAATGTCCATAATCGGAAACTTCTCGAAGAAAATGCTCGAGTTCAGTTGGCTCTCCGAATTATAGAGGAAGGCAATAAACTGCTTCGGAACGAGTTGAAGGAATCTGAGTTTTCTGACCAGAAGGTAGAATACCTATTTACAGCCAACCAGCATAAAGACACATTAATTTTTAACCAACTCAACAAAGGATTTCAATTGAGGGAAAACACAACGGATGCTATGTTGCCAATAATCCAAGCCATCGATGAAGCGATTAAACGTATGGAAACAAGAAAATTGCATTTGTTCAGTTTGAATATAAAGGAAAGGAGGAATCTCTCTAATGGACCTGTGAATGATGCTATGCGCAAAGCATTCGAAAAGCATGGACAAGTCCTATCCGACGAGGCAGAGGTATTTCAAAATACAGCATTAGAATTCGGCTTATTAGACGACAATGCGTTTTTTTTAATTGAGGATACTGGAACAGAGTTAAAAGTATATCAAGATAATTCTGAATACGTTCAAAATTACTTTATGCAGAAAACCAAGCAATTATAGATAATTGACGAAAGAAAGGAAGAATAATGAATATTAACCGGGGTAAAACAATCGTCGGACTGGAAGAGGTGAAAATCGACCTTCATTTCGAAGGTATCGCTCATGGCAAGGTTGTTGATGTTATTGAAGGTCAGATTACAGATAAACTTCTGTTGCAATAACATTCATCAACTAACCGACATGCACAATTCTCAAGCGCGATTTCGGGCGGAAACACCACAAATGAGTATGTGGACAAACAGCCAAATGTACTCATGATTTAAACTACGAATCGAGGAAGGGTGTTGATTGTTATTTGACTGCAACTTTAATTTACATGAAGCATTACCATACAGCAATGACCGAGGTTGACCAGGGGATAAGCGAATGGGAGACCCGCCGCCGCTACATAGACAAACTGCTGCTCGATTGTGGATGGCAGCAGATCCTTGACTATGACGATGCCACGGCATACGATACGGCGGCTGTCCGAGAGTATCCCACAGACAACGGGCCTGCAGATTATGCCCTGTTCCATGACGGCAAGTTGCTGGCGTTCGTTGAAGCAAAGAAGGTGAGCCGGGGCCCGATAGCGGCTCTTGACCAGGCGGAGCGCTATTCCCGGGGGCATCATGGCGATTCTGTTTATGGCGGGGAGTTCGGCGTTCCTTTCGGGTATTCGTCCAACGGTGTGCGCCATGGGTTCCTTGACCTTCGCAAGCCTTCCAATCTGAGGCGGGAGGTTGCCCGGTTCCATACGCCCCAAGCCCTCCGGGAGATGCTGGCCTTCGACTCGGGGTCTGCCTGCTCCAAGCTCAATTCCACCCCCAACCATCATGACAATCTTCGTCCATTCCAGAAAGAGGCCATAAAGGCAGCGGAGGAGCGTATATGCGACGGCAAGCGCGAGATGCTGCTGGCCATGGCGACAGGCACGGGCAAGACCTTCACAACCGTTTCCCTGATTTACCGGCTCATGTGGTCGGGCATGGTCAAGCGGGTCCTGTTCCTGGTGGACCGGCGTTCCCTGGCAGCGCAGGCGGTCTCGGCCCTCAATGCTTTTGAAGCCGAACCCCAAAAAAAATTCGCGGAGATCTACGAGGTCTACAGCAATCGTTTCAAGAGGGGCGAGTTCGAGGACGAGGATACTAAGTTCGACCCCAAGGTTCTGCCCGAGAAGTACCTCACGGACCCGGACCCTGGCCACAGCTTCGTGTATGTCTGCACCATCCAGCGCATGAGGAACAACCTCTTCGGCCCTCCTGAGGGTGCCTACGGCGCAGGAGATATTGACGAGGAGGAGGACGGCAACACACTCGATATTCCGATTCATGCCTTCGATTTGATTATTGCCGACGAGTGTCATCGCGGTTATACCTCGAAGGAGGACAGCAAGTGGCGCGAGGTTCTGGAGCATTTCGATGGCGTCAAGGTCGGGCTGACTGCTACACCGGCGGCGCACACCACCTCTTTCTTCAAGGAGCTGGCTTACCGGTATTCCTACAAGGAGGCAGTGGACGACGGTTTCCTTGTGGACTATGATGCCGTGAGAATTCACTCTGAAATATCCATGGAAGGCATGACCCTCGCAGCCGGCCAGGAGGTCAAGATGATTGACACCGGGACCGGCGAGAAGTGGTATGACCGGCTGGAAGACGAGCGCCATATCGATGTTGCCAAGATAGAGAGGGAGGCCACAGCCCCGGACCGGAACAGAAAGATAGTGCAGGAGTTCAAGAAATACGCATTGGCCCAGGAGAAGGAGCTTGGCCGGTTTCCGAAAACGCTCGTGTTTGCGGTCAGCGACCTGGAGCATACTTCCCATGCCGACATGCTTGTCGACATGATCAACGAGGAGTTCAACCGGGGCCATGGGTTCTGCAGGAAGATTACCGGCAAATCCGATAGGCCGCTGGAATATATCCGGAGGTTCAGGAACCGCCCGGAACCGGCTGTGGTAGTTACGGTGGACATGCTTTCAACTGGTGTGGACATCCCGCCCCTGGAGAACATCATCCTTATCAGGCCCATAGGCTCCAGAATACTGTTCGAGCAGATAATCGGAAGGGGGACCAGGCTGTGCAAGGACCTCAACCCGACCAAGGACCATTTCACGGTCTTCGATGTGTTCGGGTGTGTGGAGGCGTTCAAGGGCACCGTGGACATAGTCGCGGACCCGCCTGACAAGCCCAGCATGAGTGTGGCCGAGGTGGTGAAGAACATCGCCGAGAACAGGGACAGGGATTACAATATCAGGATACTCACCAGGCGGCTGCTGCGTGCCCACAAGTCTGTATCCCAGGATGGCCGTGATAGGTTCCAAGAGATTATCGGCACCCAGGACCTGGCGGCTTTTGCCAGGGGTTTGAAGGACAGGATTGACAATGACTGGAGCAATATCATGCCGGTGCTGCGCAGCCATGAGTTCATAGACCACATGTCGAACTACCCCAGTAACCGCGTGTTCCTGGAGGGCATGGATGTGGTGGATTCTGTTTCATCGGAGATATTGTTCAAGGCGAAGGACGGCACCCTCCTGAAGACAGAGGATTATATATCACAGTTCGAGAGATTCATCAAGGAGAACCCGGAGCAGATTGAAGCACTGGAGATTCTGCTCAGGAGGCCGAAGGACTTTCACACTGAGGAGCTGGGCGAGCTTCGATATAAGCTGGAGCAGAGACCGGAGAAATTCACCGAGCCCAGGTTGAGGAAGGCCTACAACAAGGAGCTTGCAGACATCATCTCCATGGTCAAGCATGCCGCCAAGGGCGTTAATATTGAGGACCCGAAGGAACGGGCGCATCGGGCCGTGGAAGCCTTCAGGCAGGGCAAAGCGTTCACATCGGCGCAGGAGAAGTGGCTTGATATGATTGAGGATTCGCTGGTAACCAGAATAATCCTGGACAAGGACGACTTCAAGACCACGCCGTTCTCCAGATATGGCGGCGAACATAAGGCCAATGAAGTATTCGAGGGCAAGCTCCAAGAGATACTTGACGAGATTAATGAGGCGGTTTTGGCATGACGGACGCAGTAGGCAAGCTATGGGGGTTCTGCAACACCCTGAGACATGACGGCATCAATTACGGGGATTACATCGAGCAGCTCACTTACCTGCTGTTCCTGAAGCTGGCGGACGAGAAATCGGTCAAGGTCCCGGAGGGCTGCTCCTGGGGCGACCTGAAGGCGAAGTCCGGCACAGAACTCTCTGACTATTACATCGATATTCTGCGGAAGCTGGGCAAGGAGCCCGGGCTCCTGGGCGGCATATTCGCAGGGGCGCAGTCCAGGTTCAGAACGCCAGTCAACCTGAAGAAGCTCATATCCATGATTGACGAGACCTACTGGGGCGCTCTTGACGTGGACCTGAAAGCGGATTGTTACGAAGGATTACTGCAGAAATATGCCGCTGAGCAGAAGGGCGCGGGCCAGTATTTCACGCCCAGGGAGGCAATACGCGCGGTCGTCCGATGCATGAAACCGGACTTCAGGGAAAAGTCGGACTTCACCATACACGACCCGGCAGTGGGCACGGCAGGTTTCCTGATTGGGGCCTATGAATGGATAATGAAAGCCACCAATGAGGGAGCCGACCTCAGCCGGGACGAGAGCAAGCGACTGGAGAAGGAAGTGTTCTCCGGCAAGGAGATAGTCCAGGAGACCCGGCGTCTTTCCCTGATGAACCTTTACCTGCACGGAATTGTGAGCAACATCATGTACGGCGATTCGATCGCTGAGCCGCCTGGCAGCGCAAGGTATGACGTCATCCTGACCAACCCCCCCTTTGGCACCAAGGGCGCGGGTGAGACCCCAAGCCGAGAGGACTTCAGCATATCCACCAGCAATAAACAGTTGAATTTCGTGCAGCATGTAATCAGTATCCTGAAGCCTGGCGGCAGGGCCGCTATGGTGCTCCCAGACAATGTATTATTCGAGGAGCATGCAGGCAAGAAGGTCCGCGAGATACTGCTGCACGACTGCGACCTGCACACGATCATCAGATTACCGGTTGGCACATTCGCGCCATACAGCACAGGAGTGAAGGCCAACATCGTGTTCTTCAGGAAGGGCGTGGAAACCAAGGAAGTCTGGATATACGACCTGAGGACCAATGTCGAGAAGGTCAACAAGGGCCATGCCCTGACAGAAAAATACTTCGCGGACTTCGAGAAGTGCTATGGCGGGGACCCCAACGGCCACCCGAAGCCGGCAAGGCAGGAAACGGAGAGGTTCAAGAGGTTCACAATCAAGCAGATAGCAGAGGAGCGGGATTACAACCTTGACATATTCTGGCTGAAGGACGAAAACCTTGACGACCCGGGCAATTTACCTGACCCACTGGACCTGGTCTCGGAAGCCACGACCCATCTGGAGGCGGCTATGGAGGCCATGAACGAGCTGGCCCGGAAGTTGAACAATGGTAATGGAGAGAACGGTAAATGAGCCCGAACAATGGCGAGGAGTTGCCTGAGCTGCCGACAGGGTGGAAATGTGTGAGAATTAATGATGTCTGTGAAGTTAACCCTTTGATTGGCCTGCCAGATACACTTACAGAGGATACTTGTATTAGTTTCATTCCAATGTCTGCTGTAGATGAATATTCGGGAACGATCAAGAGATTTGATAATAGACCAATAAGAGACATCTGGAATGGTTATAAACGATTCGCGGAGGGCGACGTCCTCTTTGCAAGGATTACACCTTGCATGGAGAATGGTAAGGCAGCAATCGCCCGAGGATTAACTAATAAACTTGGAACTGGCTCAACCGAATTTCATGTACTCCGCCCTTCATCAGGAATGATTCCAGAATATATCTTTCATTTCATTCGTCAACCATCATTCAGAGATGATGCTCAAATGAATATGACCGGAACTGCTGGACAACTAAGAGTGCCTAAATCCTTCATGGAGGAATATCCTCTTCCGCTCCCCCCCCTCCCCGAGCAGCGCCGCATCGTAGCCAAGATAGAATCCCTGTTCCAAGAAGTCAAGACGGCCAGAGAATCCCTCAGCAGAATCCAGCCGATGCTAAAGAGCTTCAGGCAGTCGGTATTGGCCAAGGCCTTCAGGGGCGAGCTCGTCCCGCAGAACCCGGAGGACGAGCCGGCGAGCGTTCTGCTGGAGAGAATCAAGACCGAGAGACGGAAGGCGCAGGGCAAGAAGTACAAGGAGCTGGAGGCGGTGGATGCGGCAGGTCTGCCGGAGCTGCCAGCGGGGTGGGAGTGGACCCCATTAGACAACGTGATTCACGGTATTCAATATGGAACGTCTGATAAAGCTGGCGATAAAGAGACAGCACTTCCTGTGTTAAGAATGAATAATATCCAAGATGGGGAGCTGGATTATTCGAATATGAAGTTCCTTGACGATTCAATAGATTATTCTCAATTTTTATTAAATGATGGTGATCTCCTTTTTAATAGAACGAACAGTCCAGAGTTAGTTGGTAAGACTGCAATATTTCGGAGTTCTAAATCACCTTTTAAAAATGTAGTATTTGCATCATACCTAATACGGATTATATCGAATGATAGGGCATTTCTGCCCATACTGGCCAACTTATTTATTAACTCTGCTGGCGGCCATAGATATATCGAACAGGTAAGAACACAACAGGTCGGTCAATCTAATGTGAATTCAACTAAGCTTAGAGTTATGCCAGTCCCGCTCCCCCCCCTCCCCGAGCAGCGCCGCATCGTAGCCAAGATAGAGGAACTGTTCGCAATCGCGGACCAGATAGAGCAGCAGGCCGAAGCGGCCAAGAAGCGCACAGACCGCATGGAACAGGCCATACTGGCCAAGGCGTTCAGGGGGGAGCTGGTGGCGCAGGACCCGAGCGATGAGCCGGCGAGCGTGCTGCTGGAGAGGATTAAGGGGGAGAAGGGGAGAAAGAAATGACGGATGAGTTCTGTGACAGTATGGATAAAGTATTGAGGGTAACTATCATACTGGTTCTTAGTACCATTGCGCTTGCAGTTCTTCGTTTCATCGCCCAATACATTCCTGAAGAATATATTGGTATTGCGGATGCGTGTCTTATTGTTTTGGTTATCATGGACATATTTCTTGTTTTGAAACTCATGAAATTTGTTTGTAGAAAGTAGTCATCAGCCCCTTCGCGGGGATGTCCTGGTCGGGCAGCCCTGACCTTTAGGTCAGTGACCCTGGCTGCCTCATTAATCATTCGCCGAAGGCGGTTGGGGGGTCTGGGGGGCAGTGCGGCACGTTGCTGCTCAGCAAGGACGAGCGCAGCCCCCCAGGACGCATTGTCGTCAGACATCCCCCAAGGATGCACGATGGCTTGCCCGACCGGGTCGGGTGATCCTGAGAGTACATCCTTGTGGGTCAGAAGCTCACCAACTACCCGATTGCACAGCTCGCAGGGCGAGGTCGGGGCGGCGGCTTGCCCGCCGACACGGGCGAGCCCAGTGGTTCACAGCTCACAAATTGCATAGCTCACGGCTCCAGGGCAGGGACAAGGGGGGGGCTATCAGACCGTCTGCAAAGGGGAATCGAGATAGCCCCATAATCTGTGACGAAGGCGACACCTTTATTCGTCTGGCTTTGCGTTGTTTTCTCAGCAAAGACAGCGTATATTGGTGTCGCCCGAGTAGTCGGTCACGCCAGCCTCAGCGCGATCGCCTCGACGTCCCGAACCCGGATGAACTGCTGGACCGAACCCTGGGCAATGCGCTGGAATTGGCCGCTCTGGTTCAGGTGCATGAGAAGATAGTACAGATAGCGGGGGAACAGTACATCGACTCGGGACACTCTGATATGAATGAAGGTGTCCGGGTTTCCTGGCCAAGAGGTCTGGCTCCCGCCGATAATTATCGGCGTTCCCAGTTTCTCGATGGAGCCGGACACTCGCGGGATCAGGATGTCCTCATCCTGCAGGGAGATGTCAATGCTCCCCCGCGTAACATCTGCGAGCTGGCCAAGACTCACTTGGCCTGGCAAGTCTTCACCACCTGAACCTCTGCCGGCGGGAATGGCCATGGAACCCTCCCCGGCCAATCAACATCGAACTGATCAATGGGCTCCATTGCCATTCAGACCAGCTCCTCTGCCGACTCGTTCCAGGTCTTCCATTCCCGATGCTCGCGGGAATAGCCAAACCAAGTTGGCTGGTCGTTCGTGCTCGCCTCTGCTTCCTTTACACCCGAGGCACAGGTGCCGATGTTTTGAGACAACTTTTCTCACCGGATTCACGGGAGAAAGGGTGGCTGGACGGAAGCAGGGCATGAACGAAAGCCTGGGGGCAGAGGAGTTCCGGCGCATTGCGGGAGAGGGGGGGGGCCAACGTTTCCATAACCTGTCGTCAAATTAACAAAATGAAAAAATGCGTAGAGAATAATTTTCAAAGTATCATGACGTTAGCTTGAAATCATTTTACTTAAATGCATAGGACTACCCAAGGAACATTTATATAACGAACAAATAATTACATTACTATGGAATATGTTACAAAAATAAAAACATCACAATTGTTGTTATTTACCTTAGTTTCAATCATAATTATTTTTTTGTCTAATTGGTTAGTTTTGATTTACACTCCAAGGACGGTGAGAGATGTAATTCTTTTGAGTTTAATCATTTCTCCGTGTTTACTAATCGGATTGAAATTTTTATATTATTTTTTGTTTCTTTTTTGTAGAGATATAATTGGTAAAAAAGAAAGACCTCTTGATAAAAATGGAGAGAAAATAAAACTTGAACCATATGTAATAAACATCGCTATGGTGGGGTTTATTACATCTTTTAATTATGCTAATGCTCTCCTTTTTACAGATAAAATCATTCCCCTTTTATGTGTAATTTTTATCTCATTTTTTAGTATATATGGATGTCTAACTGTGATTGAAAAATATGTTGGAGAATCTCCTTCTGAAATTAACCTCAATTAAATTACCAATTGAGATGTGGCGAGAATGCGGGTTGATTCCTTACTGCTATGAAACCAATGCGCGAGGTCGGTCGTGGTTACGCCATGACCGGTCGAGCGCATGCCCACGCCCCAACACCGGCATACCCAATCCCCCACACGCCATACACAGTTCCGGTGCGGCGAGTGCCTTCGAACAAAACGAGGCCGCAAACGGGTTTTGTTAGGGCCCCGGGGCGGTGAGGTCTCGCAGGATCCTGCCGAACATTAACCCAATGAAGAAGCCCCGGAACCGCCACGAAACCCGGTAGTGATTACCGGGAGAAGAAAGGGAAGTGAACTGTGGGTGGAAGAATGCGGGCGGGGGTCTTGGGACTGTCGCGGGTGCATAACGAACCAGGGACATGTTACAGCCCCCAGGATGGGGGGGTGAGGAGATCCCCAAAGGATGAAGAGTCGATGGTGATGGGAGTTATTTTAACGTTTTTAAATATTCAACAGCAACCATATTGTCAGGATCTAACGATAAAATTTTATTAAAAATGTTTTTTGCTTCTTTCTCATTCCCATTAGTTATTTTGTCCACCGCCATTTCAAGTAATTTTTCTATCTCTTGATGATTTATGGTGGGTTTAAGTTGCTCTTTCGTGGTCTTTGTTTCCTTAGTTTCCTTAGTTTTTTTCTTAGGGATTTTTACAGTTACTGGATGAACATTATCTATCACCCAATTTCCTTTTCCATCCGTAGCAGATGCTTCAAATTTATTTACATAACCACATTTAGGGCACTTGATGTTAATTTTCTGTGGTGGTGTAAATTTACACGAAATCATTTTTACGTTCGGTGGCGGCCTCATGTCTTGAAAAACAAGACCACATTTGTTCTGACAGGCTATGTTCATTTTTTCACTCCATACTATCTATATGATTTATTAGCAATTTTATGTTTTTAAGCATTTTGTTAACTGTTTTTCGAGAATATTTTTGATTGGTTGCTGCGTAATGGACAATATGATTTCGTGCGGTTATTGCACTTATCACTTCACTCACTATAGATTGTGATATCTTTTTACCAGCACCTTCATTGTATAAATTTAACAGGACTTTTAATTGAAGAGTTAATCCCGTTTTTTTAACAAAATCGGTAAGGGTATCTTTAGGAATTTTATAAGTTGAAAATTTATTGATTGTGAACTCTGTAATACTTACTTCAAGCGCCGTTACTGCTTCAAGGATGGATAATCTGTAATTTTCTTCACGTAGATATTTTTCAGAGTTTAATAATAACTGCTTAACAAAACTGATATTTTGATTTGTTATTAAACATTTAATCATGTCATTGGAAGAAAAGTATTCTGGTGCATATAACATTCCGCCAGTGTCAAAATGGCGTGGATTTTCCTCAATTATTTTATTCGTGTCATCAAGGTATTGATAGACATAGTTTGGAATGTCGGAATAACAAATAGGAGTAACTCCGCAATCATCAGAATAATGACGATACACTTCAATGAATCTATTTAAATATTTTATGGCCTCGATTTTTACAGAGTTAATTTCATCCTCATCTACACACTCTATTTTCCATGGAAATGTGATTGTAATATGGCTATTTGACATAACTCCTTTACTATCATATTCTAAATCGACTTCTTCACCGTCGATACGTGCTTTCATTATTTGTTTAACGCTAATAATGGCGATTTGTTTGAGTTTAACTGGATAAGAACCTGGGGGGACTCTAATTGAAAAAGGTAGAATACATATGAATTTTGTTTTCATGTTTTTCACACTTAACATTATTTTGTATGGGCTTGGTTTATTAGTTCTTTTATGATTACGCTGTGTTTCTGAACATCACCTTTGTGCAGCGTAATTCTGTATCTACCGCCTCTGGAATTATAATTGAAGTCCATTCCGCTCTCTTCCATCTTCTCCTCAAGTGCGCTATCCTTTTCGATTTTTGGGTCCATATGCATAAATTGTTTCTTGGGTCGGAAGTCAATAAAATTGTTTGTTCTGCCATCCTTTGTAAGTCCGATGTAATATTTATTGTAGTTCAGACCAAGCTCGGGGTCAACTTCTTTTATCATTTCATAGACTTCATCTACCAACTTGAGTGTGGCACTGGTCGCTCTCTTTTCCCAATATGTCCGGTCTGTTGTTTCAGGCGTTTCGTCCTCATCAACCAACCCCAATCTCATCTGATCCAGCACACGAGTAAACACAAGTGTAAATTTATCTCCGATTTTTATTGTATGTGCCTGGATTGCTATAATTGGTATTACTCCGTTGAACAGTGAAATGACATTTAAGAATCGGCTGGTGATATCCTCAGCAATCAGAACGGCCACGTGCTCATATTGAGGATACCTCTTTCTTTCAATGTCCCAGTATTCAAGAGTCCTCATGAGATGACTTTCATCCGATTTACCCAACTGTATTTCAACTTCATACCGAGTTATGGATTCAGCATCCTGGAACAGCATGTCCAGCCTACCGGCCCGTGGCTGAGTTCTTTCTTTATCTTTTAAAATGAGTTCTCCCAGCCCCAATATAGTTGGATCATCTGCAATCACTTTCTGTAGCCATTTTTCATTAAGTACAGAGTGTTCTTTCAATGAGATTATTTCGTGAGTAACGTATTCATGTTTTTGGTCAGTCATTCGTTTCCCTCGATACTATAACAACGATGATTATTATTAAATTATGCAAAGTGTCGATTATAAGAGCGACGGCGACACCTTTATTCGCCTGGCTTTGCGTTCGTCCCTGTCAGCAAAGACAGCGTATATTGGTGTCGCCCGAGCAGTCGGGGAATAGGCATAGGCTACGAAGAAAGAAGTGCGGGGAAGGTTCAGGCGGCTCGCACCACCTGAAACCCCGACGGGCTGAGTATGTAGGCTGTCCTCCGCCTGCGCCCGCCCCTGATGTGCAGAATCCTTGCTTCCACGAAGCCGTCCGAGACGAGCTTCTTTAACACGAGACTCGCATGGGGGCGGGTGATGCCCAGGGCGGCTGCAATGCCGTCCTGGGTCAGCTCCGGAGGTGCTACGAAGTCGAGGTCGCCATTGCAGTGCTGCTTCAGGTACTGCAAGGTCCTGAGCCAGTGAGGGACTTGCGACCTCATTCGTACACCTCCGACCAACCGCAGGCAGGACAGCCGTAATCCACGTACACCAGCCCGTCAGACCAGGTCTCAGAGTGGATGCGAGCCCCGGCCGACCCGCACTTCTTGCAGTGCACGTACGTGTCGTGCTCGTGGACTATGTCCAGTATTTCGTTCGATCTCGCCTCTGCTTCCTTGACACCCGAGGCGCAGGTGTCGCTGTTCTGGAGAACCAACTTTTCTCACCAGATTCCCTGGGAGAGAAGGTGGGAGACAGACAGGGGGCAGGAGGCGGGGAGGACGAAACCTAATTAGGCAAGGACGCAATGAGGAACTGAAATCATGATAGATATGTCCAAAGATGAGGAGTTCATCCAATGGTTCCAAAAGGGTATTGACGAGTGCAGGGATGAAAAGGTAGACGATTCAATTGAGTCATTCAAAAAAGCCATTGACATCTACCCAGAGGAGGGAACTGCCAGGGTTTACTTAGCAAAATCCTATATGAAGAAGATTAAAATCTATTCGTCTGAAGATGAAAATTATATGGCTGCGCTCAAAGAACTTACAACAGCTGTCAAATATTTACCAAAAGGAGACGCTGACGCAAAACAAACCTACAAGGATCTCATGCGGTTAAACGATTCCCTCAATTATGAGGAATTTGATAAGCGTATGAATTATTGGATGGAACACAACCCAGAAGATTGTGAGATGGCTTTCTGGGGGTCTTTACATATGTATAAGATGTATCAAAAATATGAAGAGGTAGAAAGGAATTTATTTACAGTTATTGATGCTATAGAGTGTAAGTATGACTTAACCCCGGAGGACATGATTTTAAATATTAAGCATAGTTTGACAGATACTAAACCACTCTATGCTATTAATAAAATAACAAACGAAACAATAGATGACATTCCTCCATTCAGCATTATGAAAATTAAAAAGCCAGAGTTGGACATCCCAATCGAAATTGATCTTGATGATACCCTTATGTATCAATCCTCACAACTTCTACTTTTTATGTTATATGTTAATCACCTCAAAGATAAAATAAAAGCTGGATTAATGTTCATCTGCATATGGCAAACTAATTTTCCACTTGCCAGAGATATGCTTCTTCCAATGTTGATTGAAACCCAAATTGACCATGGCCATCGATACCATGAAGCACCCCCTGCCATCCTCGAAATTGAACAATCCTCAAAGAAAATCAGCGAGCAATGGGCCACATTTTCTCATTTTGAAACTAAGCTGAAACTATTCATCGTGTCTTGTCTCCAAAAGAAGTATAAGGAAGATTGGTGGAAACGGGGCATCTCTCGTAAAAACCGACAGGAAGCAGAATGGCGCCAGAGAGCAGACACGACAGAACACTCTCGAAATGTGTCATTGGCATTCTATTTTGATTTGTTCCAATGCAAATATATTATTGATGAGAGATGGGAATCTGTTTTTATTAAATACCTTGAGAACGCAGAGGATAATCTTAGTCAGTGGTTCGAAACATTGAATAATTATAGGAAACTGCTGGCACATAATACAAGAGCCCTGGATGAAAGCGAGTACAAGGACTTGTGTGATATCGTTAATAAATTCCTTAGTTATCTTGATTAATAGGAAGAAAAATAATCACCACTACTTCGCTACTTCTCTGCCATGCCCCACAGTGCCATCATCAACGAATCCACGCAGTCATCGTTTTTAGGGCACACCTTCAAGTTAGCGGCTCCGCGTTGGTAACCCAGCAGCGGAACCGCACTTGATGGTTTGCCTTCAGTTTCTCAATTTCTTTGTTGCCCCAACCATTAATAATGCAAGAAGAGTTGCGATAATCATAATCCCATATGTGAAACCAGGTATGCCATTAGCATCTGTAACTTTTGATTGTGGCCCTTCGCCAACACCATTAATTGCGCTGACTGTGTAGAAGTAGTCCTGCCCGGCAACTATGTTAGTATCTGTAAAGTTTTGTACGTTTCTTACTTTCTGGTAGAATACTTCTTGCCCTTCCGCGGTTCCCCGATATATGTTGTAATAGAGGATTGTGGAACCACCATTATCTGCCGGCGCATTCCAGGTGATATCATTGTGGTTTTCTCCGATTATTACTTGAAGGCTCCTCGGGGCAGAAGGAAGGGCGTAAGCATCACTGGCCATGGTACTTACTTCAACAGAGGTGTTGCCATAGCCCATAGCATTCTTAGCACAGATCATATAATAATATATTTGCTGATTTTCAATATCTGTGTCCACATAGCTTGTTGATGTTTGTCCTAAAGATACTGATTTCATGTTCACATTCGAGTTGGGTGTTAACGCAGGTAGAATTCTTCGATACAAGATGAATTCAGTAATCATTGAGCCCCCATCCTCTGGGGCATCCCAGGCAATTGTGATTTGACCATTGCCACCCGAGGCAATCACATTCTGGGGGGGAGAAGGTGCTGTTGCGCCAGGCGCGGGGGATGCGTGATAAACCTCAATAATGTCTGATAGGCCACCGGCGCTTACTTGATAAAAATAAGTATGGCCAATCTCAACATCTCTATCGACATAGATATAATCACCTGAAGGATAATAATCGCTATCTGGAACCCCTGAGACTACAACACCAAATGGTGCGTCAAGTGCAGCGATTAATGTTAGATTGTTTTGTGTTTCCCCACGGTATATCAAAATAGTTGTACACGAGGCATCAACTTCACAATTAAGGTAAATGTAATTTATAGGCCAATTGTAGTAGGAATTGCCATAAAACGCTAATGGGGCTAAAGGGACTTCTTGAGCCACCCCTGTGTTTGCCACGCTAAGAAAAAACATCCCAACAATTGTTCCAATAAGAACTACGTTCAATAAACATCTGGCCTTGTCATGGTATGCAGCTTTCACGTCATCACTTCCTTTTCCGTGAAGCGTGTCTCAGCACCGAAGAGACAGCTGCAACAACGCCCCGTCAAGACGGAGAGTTAACTATCTCCTCGGTGGTACTGCACCTTGACGAAACGTTGTTGCAAGGGTGTTATTATGTTCAGGGGTTAAAATGATTTCTCTAACAGGTAGCAAAGTAAAGCGGAACAGTGACCCAGGAAAAAATAAGGCAGGACCATGGGCATTGCTGCCCAAGTTGGAGAGAGAATGATCCTGCCCAAAGTGGGGAAGTAATAGTGATGTGTGGGTAGCAGCATTCAAAGATTTTCATAACTATTGTAATTGGCCATGGACTTGGGCACTTTTCATTTTTATGAAAGCAGCAGATTGAAGCATTTTGTGAACGGTGGCCAGTAATTGAGCTAACGTAAAAGCAGAAAAATACGCCATTGCCAAATCGAACTTCTCCCACACTTGCTGAAAGGTATAGGTTTCTGACCAATATGGGGGACCCTTATCTTCTAAGAACACGGTTTCATCAGTAATATTTGGAATTACATTATTATGATACTCAGTATTTCGAAATTTTCTTAATTCGTCTGGATATTTTACCGCCTTTGCCCTGGATTCATTTTTAATCTTCTGACCACACCAAACCAAAACATTATATTGTAATCGTAAGCAATTATAAATGGAGCCAATATGGCTGAGAATTGCCCGTATCTCACCATCGGTTTTTATTTTGTCAGGCATGCTCATAAGTTGATCGTTGATTTTCATCATAGTACTAACAAACTTCGCCTCATCGATATTAGACATAGATATCGTGTCGAATCCATCTCTATCCTCCTTTTGAGCATCAATCATTAAACAGAGCATATTCATTGCTAATTGCTGTTCGAATTGTGGATTACTTTTAACATTTATCAATTGTGCATCTACCCTTTTCATTACTTCAGTAATAATTGCATCGATTCCAGGTACTCCCGCTTCATTTACGGTTTCGTCTATGTATGATTTCAATTTGGTACTATCTTTTGTTTTCAGGAACTCATCTACCAGATTATGGTACTCATCCGTAAACAATTTTTCTTGACTCATGCTATACTCATTCTTGATTGTTGGAATTACTTATATTGATTTGGATTACATTTAGGCATCGGTTCTGTGCTGGTAACTCGGCTGCGGAACAGCAGTTGATTATCTGTACCCACATTCCGAACAGCAAATTCGTTTCGACCTCCCTCTTTCAGATCTCATGCCCACAGTGTCAGCATCAGTAAATTCACGCAGTCAATGTCCATCTTGAAGAACGATATCTGGATTTTCTTCAATCTATGGTATTAGGTAAGAGGAACGGGGGCGGTGGGAGGACGAAATGGTAATATGGGTGCAGGATGTTGGGGGGGATGATGCTTAGAGAAAGACCACTATCCATAAGGATTGTTTCATCGTGGGTGTTCATACATGAGTAAGGGATCAGATGCAGCAGTTGGAATTGCCTTGGGGATTCTGGGCGGTGCTGCAGTTGCCTATTTGCTGAGCAAGGCAGTTTCATCGAAGGCCACATGCCCGGTCTGTAATACAACGGTAACGAAAGGGAAAAGCGAGTTCACCTCGTGTCCCAAATGCCATACGCGGTTGAGGTGGAATTGATGGATGATAAATGGGGAGAAATAATCAATCCACGCAAATATCGTTGGACTATATATGGTTCCTTTGTGCAAATCGCCCTAATCTTAGTGGCAGTGATTGCTCATAACATTGGCTGGTGTGTTCTCCCTTTGAATCCAAATATACTTCTGGGATTGGGCTTTGTAATGGCATTAATTTCAATAAAGAACTCAAGAACAAAATATGGCAAGTTAGATTGTGCTGTTTCAATACAACCAATATATTGTCAGAAATGCAAACCAAAGCAAATCCCTATGCTTCCGAAGAATTATCAGTGTCCAGAGTGTAAATCTACTTTCAATGTTGAAGAGTGATTTCCCAATTCTAAATTAATTTTCTTAATATTCTTTCTTTAATGCCTATGAATATCCGTTCAATTTCAATTGGTTGAAAATAAAAATATAATGTTTTAAAAGTTTCTATATTCTCAGAAAATCCCTGCTCAACTAATGCTTTAGATGGGAATGACATTTGAAGGAAAGATGAGCGTCTGGCAACCAACGGTTCCAGTTGAAATATTGAAAGAGTCATAAGCATTCGAAATTCCCAAAAATATTTTGGTTCGCCTAATCGAATTTGGTCAAGAGTAGACCAACCCGGATCTTCAATCTTAGCTATTGAGACATATCCTCGGACCCTACGATATTCAACATTCAATTCTTCAACTTTCTCCCGGATATCCATACTAAAACCCTTCAGCTCTGAGATAGCCCATGTTATTTCATTTGCATCGTTTTTCGCTTGCATTAATTCAAGGTACTCCCCAACTATATGGGAAAGGGGTGCTTTTTCATATATTGCCTTCTGAATGTATAGTGCTTTTTGCTTCATCACTTCAGCTTTATATGGGTCTTGGAGCATTCTCTGAAGGTCCTCAGCACTTGCAAAATCTGATGAGGAACCGCGACGAATAGGGATCGTTCCCCGTCGTAGCACTTCATAATCAACATTAATCATAATCGGGCGTTCTTGGATTGAATCAATACACAGAACACCAACAGTTTTACCTCGAATAAAACTCTCAGTGTATAGAAAATTGATTGGTTTACTTATCTTGGAGTTAACTATCTGCTGCAGCATAGCATCATCAAATGATTGCGCATTTCCAATAATGGGATCCGTTTCTCTTGGGTTGACACCATAAATAATGTATCCTTCATAATTTCCATGGGCGTTAGCGATTGCCACTACATCCTTGACGAGTTCAGACTTGTTCCGATTTGAAGATAAATCTAAGCTCATTTTCCAATCAAACTTTGACTGTTCTGGATAGTCCTTGATAATACCAATAATTTCTTCCTCTGTCAACTTCCCTTTCATCGAGATATGACTCACTTCCTGATATTTAGAGTCTACTGACACAGTTCCCACAGCCACTCAGACTGTCCTTCCTCCCTCCACTCCTGCTTCAACCCCCAAAGCGCCAGCATCAGGGAATCTACCCGGTCATCGTTCTGCTTGGAGTAAGAAGACCGCCCGGTCTTGTTCCTCACCCTGCGATAGGTGGAGAGCTGGTGCTTGAGGGCGGTGTTCCTGGAATCAATCTTTAACTTGTGGTTTTCGATGAGATAGAGGAGATTTTCCACCATCTGGTCCTTGTCCTCCGAGAAGTATACTGGCTGCACATTAACGCCTTTCTGCATCAGCCTTTCATTTTCCCCGGGGTGGGAGGAGTCCGCGTAAATGTTGGCGTGTCTCAGATTGTCACAGACCTTGACGATCCTGTCTTGTACATCAGAGTACCTCATACCATTCCAGGCTTCCTGATAAAGAACCCGAACGCCATCGCCTTCCTGTTGAACCAAGGTCAGTACAGTAGAATGTGTCTGGCCCCAATCCAAGCCACCTGTAACTTCAGCATATTGAGGAAATTCCTCAAAGTTATACTTGGAAGCCGTTTCAATGTCTTCAGGATCGAACAAAGCACTTTCCTCCTTGGCGAACTGCCCGAGGATCTCCGTGGAATACCGGCTCTCTGAGTACGTGGTCTTGGCATGGTCGATGACATCACTATTCACCCAAGGGCAGTTCACCAAGCCCCAGGGCCCGAACTTGGTAAACTTGTAACTCTCAGCGTTGTCCCAATATCGTTTAAAGAGATGGAACATCTGGTTGGGTGTGGAGCTGAGTATTTGACGGCCATGCCTGGATGATCCTGTCATGGGCAAGGCGCTTTCCACGATGTTTTCCTCTGCCTGGCAGACCTCGTCGAATATCAACATCTCGGGGTGGGGGGAACGCACCTGCTTCTCAGATGCGGCCAGGCAGCGAACCCAGGAATCCGAGAACTCTGTCTTGGTCATGGTGGGTTCACTGAGGAGCTTGTCTGAGAGAAGCGGGGTGCGGAAGATGTATTGTTTAAAGTAATTGTAAAGGGCCTTAGCCTGCTCAAGGGAACCCCCGACGACACAGACATTGTATTGCCCAAAGTACCGCGGTAAACAGGCCACAGACCAACACACAACCCATGCGAGGGCCATGGTCTTCCCGGAACCTCGCCCGGCAGATATGATGAAGTGCAGTTGCTTAAAGTCAGCCATGGCCCGGAGGAACTCTGCCTGGTCCGGGGATGGCGTCTCCCCGAGTTCCTCCTCTACGAAGGCTACCGGGTCCAGGGCGTAGAGATTGATGAGCAAGGTTCGCTTGTCAATTCTTGGACTTGGATTCCTTGATGATGCTTCTTCGGACATCTTCAGACACCTCCTTCCAACTATCTAACTCATCAAAGTCAATGGTCTCGTTCTGGGTCCTGGCACGGGCATTCTCATTGGATGACATCCTGTTGTGCATCTCTATCGCATTGGTCAATGCCTCGGTTACCTTGAGAAATTCAGACGGTCTGGTAATCTTGATATCCTTGGCACCGCGTAGCTGATTCGACAACTCGACAATCAATCTATCCAGGATATCGACAACCGTGTCCTTCCGCTTCTGCTCAGAAATATTGAGAGAAGTAGAGCTCGAACCCCCATTCTCGGGTTCCGGCTTTGCCAGATGGTAGCGAACCGTCCTTTCCGAGACCAAGAGCTCTGCAGCGATTTTGGTCTTGGGAATCCCCAACTTATGCATGTCCCATAGGCGATAAATCTCGACATCGGTGAGTTTGTGTTTCGACATTGTCGACACTCCTGCCCCACCAATACCCAGACTTAAATGGGTGATGCACTATAAAAACTATTTGGTGGGGGATTCGACACAGGAAGGGGCGGAGGGGGGAGCCAGTTATTAATCATCGTCCTGAAATCAATGAAATATCAGATAGAAAGTTAACATTCGTTTGCATGACTGATTCTTTATTCTTATGTATTGTGAAATAATTTGATTTGTCCAATCCAGTTGTAGATCTAATTGGATAGCAATACCAAGGTTGGTTTAAATCATTCTTAACGGATATGACCTTTTTTGTCTGTGGAATTATTATTAAAATACATTGTTTCTTAACGCTGTCTTCCTCAGAAAATTCAATAGGTTTTATAGTGACAATATCCAATTCACTCAAGTAATTATTGAGTAGTGAACTTAAATTTTTCATTTTGTTTTCTAAATCATCTACCCCAACAATTCTTCGAGGTCGTTTATCTCCGATGCCTACTATTATTACACCGCCCCTTGAATTCGCGAATGCGGCAACCTGGGTACATACATCCACACCAGCCTTCTCTTTTTCATTCCCTTTTGTATGCCAGTATTCAATAGTTGTTTTAAAATCAAAGAGTTGATTTTCAACGATAGCGTCTTGTAAATTTTGAATTGTTCTCTTCCAAAAAGTATCTGAATTTAGTAATTGATTAGCCCGATTATTTTTGATTTCAAACTCATCAATCTTTTTAATAATTAAACGTAATGAATCTCTCAGGTGAATTATATAATCATAAAATTCATGCAGACAGAAATTGATAGTCTGAACTAAAATTAGTGTGTCAATAGCTTCAATTGAGTAGTCACTATCATAACTATTTAGGTTGTGTAAATTTGCGATAAGTGGATAATCGGCACAATGCTGATATGAGTAAAACCAAAATACTGCAAGAACTCTCTCCGTACAATCCATAAGTACCTGCATATCACCCTCAATATTGTCCGTTTCAATTATAATCCTTCTTTGATTTCTTCTTGATGTTCCCCATAAATCAGTCCATAAAATTAATGGTGCCATCACATGATTATTGTGCAGCCATTTCACATAGTTATAAAAAACATCAACATCGTCAATATTTTGCGTAATAAAATTATTGTACTTACTTATGAAATCGGGATAATCTTTGGTGTCATTATAAGGATATTTCATCATAAAATTATAAAGGGAGTTTTTGAGGTTTTGCATATGGTCAAGTGCTTTCTCCGTTTCAATTTTTAACTCGGCATAATTATTATCTTTATACAGCCACCAATTAATTTCATCTTCGCTTACTTCTTCATAAAATGGTGTGCGTTCATATGGGTATTCTCCATCCTTGATTTCTTCTTTTTTTTTATACGCTTTTTTGATGTATTCTGTTTCTGCTTTTTGGATATACCAATGTATTCTACCCAATGTCATCGTTTGTGTATTATACAATTGTTTATGTGAACTTTTAATATATTCTCGGTACTTTGTACCGAGTTCCCAAGTAATATCGAAGACCATGAATAGCAGAAGAAATAAAGGTAAATCAAAGTTCCTATTCAATAGGATACTATGCTGATGTGTTTCCCTGTGTAAAAAGGAAATGTAGTGTTATTTGGGTGATTCATTCAAAATGAATTGGGATGTGTTTTCTTTTGTCATCATATCAAGGTTCTGCTTCAGCAAAATATCAATGCCAAAGAATGAAAGCCCCACAAAAATAATTGAAATAACCAGCATAACAATAGAAAGATAAGTAAGAGATGTGTTTTCGAGAGTTAGGTACTCCATTGTGCTGTCTATGCGCATGAATAAAATAATGGACATTAGCATAGAAGTCGATATGACCATGAAAATTCCCAGTATCAAAACTTGTGCGGACTTTGTGAAATATTTTCCTGATTCGATATTTGATTTCTCTTCGTTGAAAATTGTACTCAGTCCAGGAACACCGTCACCATATTTTCTTTTCATTTCTTTCATGTAAAAGACAAGATTTGAGCCAGATAAACGAATGTTGTATATCCTTTCCAAGGCGAAATAATAGGCAACGATGATGAAACCCAAAAGCACGCCTTGGACACCGATGATGGTGCTCATTAACGAGATGGCTGTATCGGTAGCCAGTACTACGGGTGTATTCCACTGGATTACGCCTACTATAATTATGATGTAAGCAATAACTGGCAGCATCACAGATAGTAACATTATGTGGTAACTGCGTTTTGCCAAACGACGGAATTTCTTTGTATTTTCACGCATATATCTCAACCAAGGCCTATCTCTCATAATTCGAGAACGGTTATATATAATCTGCTGCAACTCCCAGATTCATCATCTCTCTTGAAATAAAAGAAAAAAGGGGCGTGACACTCACCCCCCGCAGATTGTGCCAGGTGCAATAAGTGCCCTGATAGACCGTTTCTGAGTATATATAGCCAGATAAAAAGTGAGAATGGACCCAACGGGATTTTCAACGAAGTGCTGGCATCTCGGCCAACTCTGCCAACGATTCGGATTTTTCGCTGGCCTTCGGTTTGAACCCGTGGCCTCCTGCTGGTTTGGGTTCGGGCATTTCACCGCCCAAACCATGCAAAGCAGGCGATCTACCGAGCTGATCTATAGGCCCATATGAACTGAAGCGGTGAAAAGCGTATTGGATATAAACTTTTGTCAGCATCAGCTCGGTATAGGGCCAATTTCCGGATGATAACAATATGCAGCTTAGGAAATTAGCCCGTATCGCAAAACTAGCGAATGTAAACTACCAGCCCCTAAAGGTAGTGGCGAATTCATTATAGTCGGTGAAATTCGCCCTATCTCCAGTCTTCCTTCGGAAGCCTGAAGAGGCAGGCGTTCACGCTTGCATCTTTTACTATTTGATTTGGGGCTGGAAGTTTACCATAGGCCAGTTATATGCCGAATCAAAGATTCGGCAAACCCATTTTGAAATCTCAAAATGGAGCATGCCTATTTATCAAAGCCTGTGAGCTTTGATTTCACTTGAACAAATATTCACGGCATGCAACGGTAGATTTACGACTGCTTATGCCGATTCATCTCACACCTGAAGGAGTGAGCGTTCTCGGCATGTATGCAGTAAACAAATAGAAACTGAATCTGTTTTGCGTTGTTATTTCTTTCACCGAATCGTTTCCAGTCTAACTCCGAATTGCATTGTCTTAGCATCAGCTCGGTATAGACCCGTTCCGCAGGCATTGCATCGGAACGAGAGCAGGGTCTCTTTCGCAGGGATATACATAATTTATATATTGTCCTTCACCATAGTATGCCCGGGAGAGAAATGCCCGCATCGCTATCTGAAAGTCTCACTGACATCATGGTCTCCGAGCTCGGGGACATGGGCAAGTTCGTGATAAAGAAGCACTGCAAGGACCTGAGCATAGATTTTCATAATATCCAGGCATCGGACCTTCCCAGGCTTGCCGATTCTCTCTCCGCCTCCATGAAGCTCTTCGGCACCGAGAAGGCCAAGAATGTCTACGGCAAGATACTGAAGCTGAATGACCTGGACCGGATTGTCGAATTGCAGACGGACTCAGGGAAAAAACTGGATGACCTCACGCATCTGGCATCGGCCAGAATGAATGCCGGGGAGTGGGAAGCGGCAAAGACCGACTACACCGAAGCCCTGAAGCTGGCCGGGGACCTGAGGGAAAGGGAAAAAGCTGCGAGGATACACAGGGCTTTGGGAAATCTGGCCCTGAGAAACGGCGAGTACAGGGTCGCGGAGGGGCATTTTGGGGAGAACCTCATCATCGCCCAGGAGCTCAAGAACGACAGGGAGATCGTCGAATCCCTGAGAAGCATGGGCAACGGTTGCTGGCGCAAGGGGACGTATGACATAGCCCTCGGGTTCCTCAAGGACGCCCTCAGAAAGGCCAGGAACATCAGGGATGACGACGCTATCGCCCAGGTTTACATGGCAATGGCGAATGTCTACGACGAGAAGGGCGAATACGAGAAAGGCATAGATTATGCGAAGCAGAGCCTTGAACACTTTGAAAAAGCCGAGAACCTGAACAGCGTTGCCACGGTTCTGAACAACATCGGGGTGGCCTATGCCAGAATGGAGAATTACACCGAGTCGGTTCAGTATTATGAGAGATGCATCGAGGTTTCCGGCAAGTCCAACTATGTCCTTATGCAAGCCTGGGCCATGTTCAATGCCGGCGAGGACTACGCGAAGCTCGGAGACTTTGAAATGTCCATGAAATACTGCGAGGATTCGCTGGCGGTTTTCAAAAAGATGAAAGACAGGCTCGGAATGTCAGGCGCCTACATGTCATTCGCCATAGCCTACAGGCTCAAGGAGGACTATGCCCAATCGCTCGAGTATTTCCGCAAGTCGATCAAGCTCAGAGAGGAGCTGGCCATGCCCTACAGGCTTGCGGATGCGTGCTACGAGTGCGGGCTGATGCTGGCAAAGAAGGGCGACAAGGCGGCCGCCAGAAAGTACCTGGAACGCGCGCTCAGGATTTTCACCGATATCAGCAGCGCGAAGATGATTGACAGGACCAAAGCTGCTCTGAAAGACCTGGCCTAACGCAATTCCTTCAGTGTTCTCTCGACTGTCTTCTCGGCTTCTCCGATATAGCTTTTAGGATCCAGGACCGCATCTATCTCCTCGGGTTTGAACAATGCCGAGACTGCTTTGTCAGCCATCATCTGGTCCCTGAGATGGGTTCCCGTGTCCGCGGCTTTCATCGATATGCGGCGCATCATCTCGTGGGCATCCTGCCTGCCCACGCCCTTGCGGACCATCGCCATCATCACTGCCTCGGCCATTATCAGGCCTTTTGCGGATTCCAGGTTCGCCTTCATCCTCTCGGGATACACTTCCAGATTGGAGAAAACCTTGGCCATTTTCACCAGCATATCGTCCGTGAGTATGCTGGCATGCGATATGGTGAACCGCTCGGCCGCAGAATTCGTGAGGTCGCGCTCATGCCAAAGAGGGACATTCTCGTAAGTTGGGATGATGAAGCCCCTGGTTACCCTGGCCAGGCTGCACACGTTCTCGCAGGTTATGGGGTTGCGCTTGTGCGCCATCGTGGAACTTCCGACCTGCTTTTCCCTGTCGAAGGCTTCGGCCACCTCGCCGATTTCGGATCTCTGCAGGTTGCGAATCTCGACCGCGAACTTCTCGAGCGAGCAGGAGATATTGGCGAGGAGCGAGATGTACTCGACATACCTGTCGCGGCCCACGAGCTGAAGGCTGGCTTCCTCTACGCCCAGGCCCAATGATTTCATCACTTGCGCCTGTATCTCCGAGGCATGCGGGCCCAGGGCAGCGCCTGTTCCTACCGCGCCGCTCATCTTCCCCACGCAGATGCGGGGCCTGGCCTCCCTTAGCCTGTCCAGATGGCGCTGAAGTTCTCTGGCATAGACTGCCATCTTCATCCCGAATGTAAGGGGCACGGCAAATTGGCCGTGGGTGCGCCCCACCATGATTGTGCCCTTGTGTTTCTCCGCAAGCTCGGCTACCGTGCCCTGGAGAAGAATGAGGTCATCCTCTATTATCTGGAGGGCGTTCTTCAGCTGAATGGCTGTGACAGTGTCGACAATGTCATTCGAGGTCGCCCCGAGATGGACGTGATCGCCGGCCGCGCCTGCCTGTTCCGTGAGTGCCTTGACCATGGCCATTATGTCGTGGTTCGTGCTCTTCTCAATCTCGCGGACCCTGTCTATTTTCACATGCCCGGTGTCTGCACGGTCCGATATCAGCTTTGCATGCTCCCCGGGGATATTGCCGACCGCGGCGTGCGCTTTGGCAAGGGCGGCTTCGACTTCCAACATGCACTGCAGCCGCCTTTCCTCATCGAAAATGCGCTTCATCGCTTCCCGTCCGTACCTGAAATCCAGTGGGCAGACCTGCATCTCGTTCACCGGAACCCTATATACGTTCGGGGTTATTGTGTTTTCCGTGACCGCAGAGCTTGTCAAGGATTCAGTGGTGTTGAGAATATTCAAGGGTCTAGGGTCTGCGTTTTCAAAATGGGATAAAGGGTCTAGGGTCTAGGGAGCTGGCTTGTTCGGACCAAGCCAGCAAATGCGATTTGGAAGCACCCTATGACCCTATCGCCGAATCAGAGATTCGGCTTAGTCGCGACACATGTGTCGCTCCTAGCCCCTATGACCCTAGCCCCTAGACCCAGGCATTCACCAAGAAGTTGACAGACTCCGACCGCGGAAAATTATAATAGCAGAAACCAGATTGCCGGCCGGATGACCGGGGACGGAATAGGTTTCAGCGAGATTTCCGATGTCTACAGGAACGAGCGGCAGAGCAAGACACTGACTAGACTGCCTGTTAACTTTTATTCCAAGGCCGATGAGCATCTCCAGAAGCTCAGGGAGGAGCACTGCGCCGCCATCCTCATCCCCAACAACCCGGGCAGCATGATGCTCTGGGACCAGATATCCAAGCTGGACAAGAGGCTGCAGCACATATACGATATCAGGGAGAGGAAGATCGCACTTGCGGCCCTCGACAGGATGGTAGGAGCACCCCAGCCCGACAACATGACCAAAAGGGACAAGGCGCTCTATGACAGACTCGTCGAGACCCTGTCCGCCTTCAGGAACCTCTCGGAATCTCATGAATGCCAGCCGCCGCCGACCGCATCCGAGCCCATGCCCGAGCCAGAAAAAATCCTGCAGACCACGGTGACAGATACGGAACCGCCGGGCGGGGCCGAACCCGAGGAAAACATTGTTGTTCATGTGCTTGAGGACATACCGGCCTTCGTGAGCCTGAAGAATACCTACAATCTGAAAAAGGACGACATGGTCACGCTTCCCGGCCAGTTCGCCAAACTTCTCTCGGCGAAGGGCAAAGTCAGGATTGTCGGCGGATGATTGGCCCTTTTCCACCATATATAACAATGTAATAAACTATAAATACAATATTTCTTAATCCCTCGCCCCCAAACCGAGCAGGTGTTAACTTGGCACGAGGATTGTACACGGCAACAAAGCTACAGAAGAGCAGGCAGCAATTCAGATGGAACGACCGCTATTACAAGAAGCGGATACTCAAGCTAAAGGAGAAGGCCGACCCTCTGGAAGGTTCAGCCCAGGCCAGGGGCATAGTCCTTGAGAAAGTGGCCGTTGAGGCAAAACAGCCCAACTCGGGACTGAGGAAGTGTGTCAAGGTCCAGCTCATCAAGAACGGCCGCCAGATAACGGCTTTCGCGGTAGGCGACGGGGCCATAAACTTCATTGACGAGCACGACGAGGTGCTCGTGGAGGGCATCGGCGGAAGGATGGGCCGTTCATACGGAGATATTCCGGGTGTCAGATTCAAAGTGATAAAGGTCAACAACGTCTCCCTGGACGAGATGGTCAGGGGCAGGAAGGAGAAACCGGTGAGGTGAGCATATGGCCGACGAAACTACCCAGGAAAACAAGAAACCGGAAGAACAGAAGCCAGCTGACGCGCCCGCAGAGGCGCCCGCCCAGGAGAAAGCCCCGGAAGCAGTGCCGGAGAAGCCCCAGGTGGCCGCAGCAGACGACGGACCCAGGCCCCAGAAGGAGGAGCCGGCCAAGGAAATCGGAAAGGCCCTGGTACCGAAGAAGATACTTGGCGTACCGCCGGACAAGCTGAAGCTCTTCGACAGATATGACCTTTCCAACATCATAGTCACTGATGCGGGTCTTGCCAGGTACATAAATCTGGACCCGGTCATCGTGCCCCACACGGGCGCCAGGCATGCAAACCGGCCGTTCGCCAAAAGCAAGATGAACATAGTCGAGCGCCTGGTGAACAACATGATGAGGACAGAGGTTTACACCGGCAAGAAGACCAAGACCTACAGGGTTGTCATGGAGGCATTCGAGATAATCGAAACCAAGACGAAGAAGAACCCGGCCCAGGTTTTCATAGACGCGCTGGAGAACACCACACCCCGCGAGGAAGTCACAAGGCTGAGATACGGAGGCGTATCTGTGCCTAAAGCCGTCGACGTGAGCTCGTCCAGAAGGCTCGATATCGCGATACGCAACATCTGCAAGGGGGCACAGGCTGCCTCTTTCAAGAGCACGAAACCCATCGAGATATGCCTGGCCAATGAGATAATTCTGGCCGCGAAGGGCGACATGGGCAGCTTCGCCGTGGCCAAGAAGGAGGAGAGCGAGCGCGTGGCCGGTTCGGCAAGGTGATCCTGGCAATCATTGACATTATTCGGAAGGTGTTATATTGGGACGCAAGGAAGACAATATCAAAAGGGCACAGGCACTGATGACCAAACCGAAGCAGATCCGCAATATCGGAACTGCAGCGCACATCGACCACGGCAAGACAACCTTCAGCGACAATCTCATTGCCGGAGCCGGCATGATGTCGGAGGAACTGGCTGGCAAACAGCTGATGCTTGACTTTGACGAGCAGGAGCAGGCGCGAGGCATCACGATAAACGCGGCGAACGCATCCATGGTGCACACGTACAAGGGCCAGGAATACCTCATCAACCTGATCGACACGCCCGGGCACGTGGACTTCGGAGGTGACGTCACAAGGGCCATGAGAGCCATTGACGGCTGCTTCATACTGGCATGCGCGGTCGAAGGCGTCATGCCGCAGACCGAGACGGTCATCAGGCAGGCCATAAAGGAGAAAGTGAGGCCCATCCTGTTCATCAACAAGGTTGACAGGATGATCAACGAGCTCAAGGTCACACCGGAACAGATGCAGGCCAAGCTGACCAGTATCATCACGGAGGTGAACGGAAAGATCCTGAAGCTCCTACCGGACGACCTGAAACAGGCATGGGCGCTGGATGTCAGCAAGGGCACTGTCGCATTCGGCTCCGCTTACCATAACTGGGCAATAAGCGTGCCTTTCATGAAGAAGACCGGAATCACATTCAAGGACATCTACCAGTTCTGCGCGGATGGCAAGCAGAAGGAGCTGGCGAAGAAGGCGCCGATACATGAGGTCATCCTGGACATCGTCATCGAGCATATGCCCAATCCTCTAGACGCGCAGAAGATCAGGGTGCCCCAGATATGGAAGGGAGACCCTGCCTCTCCCGTGGGAAAGGCCATGGCTAACTGCGACCCGAACGGGCCGGTGGCCATGATGGTGACCAAGATTGTCATGGACCCGCATGCGGGCGAGGTCGCAATCGGCAGGCTGTTTTCCGGAAAGGTATCGAGGGGAATGGATCTGGCCATAAGCGGGATGCCCAACAGAAACAGGGTCCAGCAGGTATCGCTGGCTGTCGGCGCCGACAGGATCTCTGTCGAAGAGATAGACGCCGGAAACATCGTCGCCATCACCGGGCTGAAGGATGCTATCGCCGGTTCGACAGTATCCACGGACGCGGACATGGAGGCATTCGAGAAGATGGTCCACTACTCAGAGCCCGTCGTCACCGTGGCCATCGAGGCGAAGCACATGAAGGACCTGCCGAAGCTCGTCGAGGTTCTCAGGTCGGTCGCGAAGTCGGACCCGTCCATCCAGGTTGAGATCAACCAGGAAACTGGCGAACACCTGATGTCCGGCATGGGAGAGCTTCACCTTGAGATCACCCAATACAGAATCGTTAACGAGCACAAGGTGGACATCAAAGCCTCGCAGCCAATAGTAGTATACAGGGAATCCGTGGAGACCCTGACACCCAGGGAGTTCGAGGGCAAGTCCCCGAACAAGCACAACAAGTTCTATGTGACCACGGAGCCGCTTGCCCTCAACATAGTCGAGGAGATAAAATCCGGCAAGATTCAGTCGGAGGGCGGAAGGATAAAGGATTCCAAGGGCCTGCAGAAGCAGCTTCAGGACCTGGGCATGGAGAAGGACGAGGCGAAGAGCGTCGTGGCGATATACGGCCCGAACATATTCCTGGACATGACCAAGGGAATCCAGAACCTCCACGAGACCATGGAGCTGTGCAAGGATGCCTTCCTAGAGGTCATGAAGAGGGGGCCGCTCGCGGAGGAGAGGGTCATGGGCGTCAAGGTCAAGCTGATGGATGCGAAACTCCACGAGGACACCATCCACAGAGGGCCTGCGCAGGCCATACCGGCAATGAGGCTGGCAATATATGGCGCGATGTGTCTCTCGGGACGCACGCTGCTGGAGCCGAAGCAGAAAGTCCAGATCAATGTCCCGCAGGAGGTGATGGGAGCGGCAACCCGCGAGATGCAGCAGAGGCGCTCTGTCATCGAGGACATGGAACAGGAAGGAGACATGGTTGTAATCAAGGCGAAAGCGCCAGTCGCAGAGATGTTCGGATTCTCCAACTCGATGAGAGGAGCCACCGCAGGCCGCGCGCTCTGGAGCACTGAGAACTGCGGGTTCGAGAAGATTCCGAGGGAGTTGCTGGACAGCGTTGTCGGCAGCATCAGGACCAGGAAGGGACTCAAGCCCGAACCGTACGACGCGAACTACTATTCGGCGTAGAACGCGAACCGACTTACATGGCCGCGGGAACTCACCAATCGACGGTCCAGACAGTGTCAGAAGGGACCAATATCCAGTACCCTTCGCCCGGTTTCATTATGTATGAGGGCGCAGCCTCGGCAATCAGGCAGGGGGATGCTCCGTCGAATATCTCCACGCGATCGTAATTCGTTCCCGCAAGCGCATCTGCCACCGTCCTGTTCGTGCCCGACGGGTAACCGACAAGGTTCCAGCCGGACTTCAGGATTATTCCCGTGGATGCTGGCTGAATTCCGCTAACTGTAAGGACGCAGTTTTCGGTGGCATGAAGCCAGATGCCCATGCCCCTGTCAATCACGGCAAGGTCGTTGAATTGGCCTCCGGGCCTGTTCGTCTTCCAGGGATCTGCTGCGTCGGTACAGTCATAGTATTTCACGGAATCCCATTTGCCGGATATCCCGGATAACAAATCGGGAATTGTGTCTGTGGTTTCAAGAGGGATGGAGACAAGGTTCCAGCCGGCCTGAATCGGGATGCTGTGCGTTGGCTTCGACGATATTTCCTGGGTATCTGCCGCTACCATGCTTTGCAGGTCGGCCACCCCTGTGCCGTAGCCCCCCCACATGTAGAATTCGCTGTAAGCTCTTTCACCGGGGCCGAGGGTTCCGAACTGCTTCTCGAAGAATGTGCTGCCCTCGTCGGTTCCGGTGCCGCTGTAATCGACTGGATATGTGCCGCTGTCAGGCCTGAGCGGCGGTGTCAGCAGGAAATACACATAGGTCGGGAGGTACTGTTCGGAGCCGAATATCATTGCAAGGCTGTAATGGGTCCCGATGTCGACCGCTCCGAAGAACCTCTCTGCCATGGCAGAGCCCTGCACCCTGTACCCGCTTCCGTAAAGGGTGTGGTCGGTTCCGATGTATCCTCTGTCATTGTCATCGAGCATCGTCGTGTCGCCGTACATCCACTGCTCCCTTCCCCAAACAATCGTTGCGGAGTGAGGGACGCTGTCCGCATTCTCGATGGTGTAATTCTGCCTGATGTAATGCTCGTCTGCGTGGAATTGGAGGGTTTTGCCGACCGTCAGCATGCCTCCGCAATAAGTCCCGAGGGATTCTGTCCTGAAGCTCATCTGCGTGAGGTCGGCGGATATAAGCCAGCTATTGTCGATCTGGTCCTGCCACTTGATGTTGTAGGGGTAGCTGCCGCCTGAGTTGTACAATGCGCCGTCACAAACAATGCCCACGCGTTCCATGCAGTCGATGCTGCGCATCTTGCCGGAACTCTTCTCGAGCGCCTGCATGCCGCAGCTCACGCCGACGCCATGCGTTGTGGCGAGATTGGGCGAACCGAAAATAGCCTGGGAGACATGGGCGTTCCACACCACATATCCGTTTCTGAATTGGCGCAGCCCGATGTGGGCGGTGTTGTACCTGTCGATGTAGGTTGCCGCAAGATCGCTCGGCGAGTCAAATTCGATTGTGAATCTCGAGGTTCCGCCGTTGATCAGATTGCCCCTGAACTGGATGACATTGCCCATCACCGCGGCGTCTGTGCCGTTGACCACTGTGAGGTTGGAGACGGAATTCACTCTGGGGAATATAGGCACACGTATCAGAGCCCCGTTTTTGTTTGCGGATGACCTGACCCCGAAGTCCGCTATCCTGTGATGCCAGCCCACGCTGTTTCTTTCAGCCACGAAATTTGTGTACAGGTCATGGTTGTCCGGCTCGGTACCGAGGCCTGTGGTTGTGACGCCGGTCCACCGCTCTGCCGCGAATGTCGTGAAGGTCCCGGACTGCGCACTGCCCGAGTCGCCCGGTCGTGTCGCGGTTACCGTTATCCTGTTGCCTGTCTTGGCCACCATTGCACTTCCGTTTGCACCGCCTATGCGGAAGTATCCTGTGTAGATGCCGTTGTCGGCCAATGCATCCGGCGAGATGCCATCGTCCTTCAGGGATGATGACTCTGCCGGGTTGAGGGCGCTGGTCGCAACGACATCGCATCCGAGGGCAGGCGAGCCTGAAAGCGTTACCGTGGCTGTAACCAGAACATCCTCGAACCAGGCATAGCTGGTCGGATTGAGTGCTGCCAGGCTCACAGACAGGGTAGCGTCTGTCGAGTCGCGGTCGGCTGTGCCGAGCGCGCCGGAGGAAATCAGTAAAATAAGAATGCAGGCCATAGCCAAAATTTGACTTTTCATGTTAGCGTCAGCAGGATTGTGGATGTGGGATATATTCTTTTGTCCTGGAGGAGCTTGTCAAGAATTTAGTGATATTGAGATTATTGCCAGGGTCTAGGGTCTGCGTTTTCAAAATGGGATAAAGGGTCTAGGGGGCTGGCTTGTCCGGGCCAAGCCAGCAAATGCGATTTGAAGCACCCTAGACCCTATGACCCTAGACCCTGACCAAATAATCACTAAGAAGTTGACAGACTCTCTTGGAGGGATTTCAGTTTGCCCGGTGCCCCAGAACCAGCTCCGCGACTTCCGCCCGTAATCCCATCGCCGATAGCTTGCTGATTACGGGCCATTTTGGTTGTGTGAATTATTAAAGAACAACCATGGCGAACGCCTTCCAAACACCGGCAATCTGCCTCGGCGTTCACCGATTGCCGGAAACATGTTGTGAGCCATATGGCATTCGATCCGCTCCTCTTTGTTGCCATGCCATGGTCGAATGCGCTGCCGCAGATTGTGAAAAGTTGCATTCAACACACGTGAAAACGCCTATCTCCCTCTGTGCCCCAGAACCAGTTCCGCGACTTCCGCCACATCTTCCACCGTCACCCACACCCGGTCGCCGAACGCTGCATTGGCCTGGGCTGCCTGGACGAGCGCGGCCCTCACCCGGTCGCTGTCCTGGCCCACCTCCTTCAGGACCTTGTCCATGGTCACCTCGACCTTCTTGGGCACGTCCACCCTGGCGACCAGGTCCCTGGAACGTTTCACGCGCTGGCTGAATGCCTCCATCTCCCTGCGGTTGCGAGCCGCGAAATCGACCGGGTCCTGCCTGTAGGCCTCCACGCGCCTGACAATCTCTATCCTTTCCTCGATGTCCTTTATCGATTGGACCTTCACGGCCATGCTGAACCGCTCCAGGATCTCGGTGTCCAATTCCCCGTCCTCCGGGTTCATGGTTGCGATGATGTTGAACTTTGCCGGATGCGAGAAATCGCCGTGCTCCGATACACTGCGGTGCGTGCCTGACTCAGAAATATCGAGCAATCTGGCCAATGTCTCGGGGCTGAGCAGGTTGGCCCTGGCCAGGATGAGGAAGCCCCTGTTCGCCTGGCCCACATATCCCGGTTTCAGCCTTTGCTGGCTGTCAAATCCCCCGAATATCCTGGTCTGGGAGGCGCCGACAGGTATTTCGAGAAGCGGCAACTTCTTGGTGAAAGAAACCAACTCGGCAACGGAAGACCTGCACTCCGCGCACAGGGCCTTCTTGTCACGGGGGTCGCAGTTGTAGAAACAACCCGTGACAGTCTCGACCTCCGGAAGTATGTCCCTGAGGCCGCGGGCCGATGTTGACTTGCCAGTGCCTGCCTCGCCCATGAGGATGATGTTTCCTATGGAGGGATTCGATGCGACGAGAAGCAGGGTTTTCTTCATCACCTGCTGGCCGACTATCCCCACGAGCGGGAATGGAGGGGCCTCGCCCTTCTTCACGAACTTTGAGAGGTCGGTGAAATCCGTAATGTCAAGGTCGTCGGCGTTCATCTGTCACACCCTCATGCGTACTGCAACACCAGGTTCCTGATGGATTCGGCGAGTTCCTCCCTGGTGCCCTCGTCCGCTGAAATCGTCAGCGGGATTACCATCTGTGCCGCCCTGACTATGTCGTCGTCGTTCACCCTGCGCTCGTTCCTGAGCGCGCACAGGCTCTTGGCCACGCTCTCTATCCTGAACTCGCTGCTGTTGCCCTCGACATTGAATTCCGCGCACATCCTGGCTATGAGGTCGAGCTGAGCGTCCGTTATCTGGACCTCCTGCAATATCCTCTGCCCACCAGTGACGCTTGTCATTGCCTGCTCCTTGCCGGCAAGAATTTTAGTATTGAAGAGCTCCGGCCTTGACCCAAATTCCTCCAGGTAGCACAGAGCCTTCATCCTGATCAGGATCCTGTCCTCCGGCGTGGCCTCAAGAAGCACGCCCAGCTTGTCAGAGATAAGCGGGTGAATTTCGGCTTCCCTGTCCTCCTTGGTCGCAATCAGAAGCGTGCGGCAGGGCTGCTCTATCACGTTGCCGTCCCTCTCGACCGAGTTCCTGCCGGTGGCAAGGGCGCTGGCCAGGGCCGTTTCCACGTCATGTTTCAGGCCGTCGATGTTCTCGACGAAGAGTATGCCCCTGTGCGCCCTTGTCAGGAGGTTCGGCCTCACGACATAGTTGACGAACACGCTGCCCTTGAGGCCCTCCAGTGTCACGTTTTGCGGCAGGAAGACCACGGGAAGCTTCTGCTTCTCAACTTCCATGCGGCCGTACTCGTAGTCCAGCCTGCATCTCGGGCAGAACTCCTCGGGCCTGGTCGGGTCGCAGCTCACGGTGCATCCCTTCACGACATCTATTGTGAATTCCATCTCCTGGAGGTACCTCAGGGCGCTTCGGACGGAGTCAGGGTCGAAGCCTCGGACCAGAGCGCCGCCCAGGTCGTCCATGGACACGAGCAGGAGAAGCAGCTTGTCCTTCAGGACCTCGGCCTCGGCCACGGCCTGGGCTATGCCCAGGAACGGCTTGAGCACCGGGGGGATGTCCATCTCCCTCTCGCCCTCGGACCTGAAATGCTTCCGCATTATTGCGACTGCCTCGGCTGCCTCCCTTTCCGTGACCTGGGTGTTGAAATTCCTGGCGGCAAGCACCTTGGCCAGCCCTTTCATCTTGTCCGGGAAGCATGCCTCGCCGCTGAGCTCTGTCGAGTATCTCTCCAGGGCTTTGTCCAGGGTTTCGGGGATCGTGATGTCGTGCATCACCTTTCTTGCCTTGAGGTAGTTGAGCATCCATTCCTTCCTGTACCTGTCCAGCTTGGTCTGGAAATTGGCAGGATCGGCGTCATACTCCTTGCCGTACTGTATGAATTTGGTTTTGAACTGGAGGTCCTGCTCGGGCTTGGCGTGAACGAAAAGGGTTACCTGGTCCTGCAGGTCCTTCTGTATGGCCGCGCCGTCGCTGCTGAGCGTTCCCACGAGGGAGAACTTGCAGGGAAATGTCATGGTTCTGCCGCCTTTTTCCAACGTGTACGTCCTGTCCCTGAGTGTCCTTGCGATTACCTTGGCCACATCAGCCTTCAGCGTGTCCAGGTTCTCGACGAACAGCATGCCCCTGTTGGCCTCCTTGAGTTTGCTGGTGGTGGCGAGGAAACGGATGTATATGTCCCCCATCATGTCAGAACTGGTATTTTCCCTGTCGAGCTGGACAATCGGGAATGTGCGGAGCGCGGTCCTCACTTCCGGAGGTTCGTCCGCGTCGAGGTATTTCATCCGGCAGTAGTAGCAGTAGGCCTCCTTGTCAGCCGGGTCGCAGCCCACAGGGCAATCGGCTATCGCCCTGAACTCCAGGGACAGCGAGTCAACGAACTCAAGGACTTCGCGCACAGCCTTCTTCCTTCCTGCCTGGAACACCACGCCCTTGAAATTCGGGTCCACCAAACCGATGGAGACATATTCAAGTATCCTGTCGAACGCCATCACGTCGTCGATGCGTACCGTTGTGGCTGCGGCTTCCTCGTGCTCCAGATGGTAGTAGACGCCGCCGCAGAGGTCGGCTATCTCGCATGCCAACTTCGAGCCTGCCTTGGACACGTCAATGACCAGTGTGGGGATGTGGGCTCTGTGTATGGAGTCGCATGTCTTCCTTATCTCGGTCTCGATGTCCTCGCCCGGCACGATGGGCATGTTGGCTGTGCCGTCCGTCACAAGTATCATCAATGGGTTGGTATCCTTCTCTATCCGAAGCTTGGCGCGGAGGTTGTCAAGGCCCTGGCGCAGGCCTGCGGCCAGAGGCGTGGTTCCGCCGAACTCCAGCTTCTCGATGTACTGCTGGCCCTTCTCGATGCTCGAAGTGAATGGCAGAACCACCTCGGCGCTGCGCCCGAAACATGATACCAGAGATATGCGGTCCCTCTTCTGGTAGGCGTCGAGCATGAGCTCCCCCAGCGCGTCCTTGATTCCCTTCATCTTGGCATCCATGACCATCGAGCTGGATGCGTCGAGCACAAGGCAGATGAGCGTGGATATCTTGCGGCGGCGGACCTTCTCCTTGTAATCCCTTTTCTTGACTTCGATCTTGCCGCCCTGCGAGTGCATGATGGCAGACTTTATCGTGGGAAGGATCGCAATGTCAACGGAGCCCGAGGTCTTCGGGGACCTGGACTTGAGGTACCGGCCCTGGCTGCCCACTGTCATTATGTCTGTGCGCCTGCCTGTCCTGACAACTCCGGTGACTATGCGCTTGGACTTCTGCTGAAGAAGCGCGCTCATCAATTTCTTAAGTTCCCCCGGCGGCATTTCAGAATCCTCTGTTCAATATGCAGGTTCATTATAATATAATTATCTCACGCGGAGTCTGTCAACTTCTTAGTGGATATCTGGGTTCTAGGGTCTAGGGGCTAGGGGCTAGGAGCGAC
>DAKD01000016.1:0-51925 GCA_002499085.1 Methanomassiliicoccales archaeon UBA280 | reverse complement strand
TAATGCATTCGACTGGCTTGGTCCGGACAAGCCAGCAACCTAGACCCTAGACCCTTTATCCCATTTTGAAATCGCAGACCCTAGACCCTAGCAATATTTTCAATATCACTGAATTCGTGACAAGCTCCTCACGCGCACCCTCAGGATGCCTATGCCCCCTATCCCGGCTTCCACCGTGTCGCCGCTCACCATCTGGCTCACGCCTTCCGGCGTGCCTGTGGCTATTATGTCGCCCGGCTCCAGGGCCATCACCGCCGAGACATGGGAGATTATCTCGGAAATCGAGAACATCAGCAAACCGGTGCATGACTTCTGCCTGTACTGGCCGTTTACCTTCAGCCATATCTCAAGGCCCTGTGGGTTCTCCACCTTGGAGGCGGGTACTGCGTCCGATATGGGGGCGAATGTGTCATAGCCCTTGGAGGCTGTCCAGGGTTTGCCCGCCTTCTTGGCCTTTGCCTGAATGTCCCTGGCAGTGACGTCGATCATGACGGCATATCCGAGCACATGCTCCATGGCATTCCCGACCGGTATCCTGGCCCCGGCCTTGCCTATTATGACGGCCAGCTCGACCTCGTGATGCACGTCAGAGGACTCCGGCGGAATGATTATCTCGCCGCCGTCATGGATTATGGCGGACCTGGGCTTGAGGAAGAATTCCGGTTTCTCTGGCACGGACGAGCCCATCTCCTCGGCATGGGCGCGGTAGCTGCGGAGCAGGCAAATGAGCTTGCCGGCCTCAATCCGTTTTCCCTCCATCATGATGAATGTCATGTTCGCATCTCCGGGCCAACAACAATTCAGGGCTATAAAAAACTGCCATGGAAAAGGCTTTAATCCGACACTGACTTCCAAGGGCTATGAAGCTGGAAACCCTGGCAAGGTATCCGTTCCTGCCCGAGTCATCCGCCTATCTCAAGCAGCAGGGGATTACGCTCGAGTCCCTGGTCAGCTCCGCGGTATACGAGCCGGCAAGGCATGCGGGCAGACGCAGGGTCCTGGAGGCGCTTGCGGAAGGCGTGATTCACGAGAGGGCAGTAACAGGGGATGTGGACTGCCTTGTGGAGCTTCTGTCTTACGCCGTTGCCAGGATAATCGTGTCCTGCAATGCGGACGAGCATCTCATCCAGAGATATGCGCTGGCCGAGGCAGTTGCCACTGAGAACCGGCTGAACGGCGAGAACCTGGATTTCATCATCGAGATGGCACTTTTCATGGGCATGGATGTTCGGCCGGATGATGGAAAAGCGAGTGTCCATTTCGCGGACTACCTGAGACACAGCAGCCAGATGAGGGCGAACGAGTGGAAGCTGGTGAATAAGGATCTCGACAGGGGCCGCGTCTCTGTTTCGGGGAAGGACCTGGCCAGGCTCCTGAGGCATGCTGTGGACGACAGGATCGCGTCGGAGCTGCCTCTCCCGGTAAATGACGCCATAATAGAGTCATTCAGGAACTCCATCGACCTTGTACGGGAGGAGGTCGAGCGCAGGAAGGCCAAGTTCGAGAAGGAGACCTACGGCAAGGTCAGCTTCCTCAGATTGCCGCCGTGCATGAAGAGGCTCATGGGGATGATGAAGAAAGGCGAGAACGTGCCGCATGTGGGAAGGTTCGCGCTCACGTCCTTCCTGCACACGATAGGCATGAGCAATGACGAGATTGTCGCGGTCTTTTCATCCTCGCCCGACTTCAAGGAGCAGCTGGCCAGGTATCAGATCGACCATATCACCGGCAAGAGTTCGGGCGTGGAATATCTCCCGCCCGAATGCGCCACGATGAAGACCCAGGGCATATGCTTCGACCCTGACTCGTTGTGCCGCAAGAAATGGCTGCATCATCCGCTGAACTATTACAGGGTCAAGGGCAAGAAGCGGGAGAAGCCTGCGGGAAAGAAAGTTGTTACTTCTTCTGACGGACAGTGAGGACGCGCCACACCCTGATGCCGCGCTGGAGGGCAGTGAAATGGCCTGCGATCGCGAACCAGAGAAGAAGCAGGTCGAAAGGCGTCAGCCCGAAACCGAGATAGGGCAGATTGACCGTGGATGTCTGCCAGAAGAACAGCATCCCCCATAGGACCAGCGGCGCGAGTATCATGAGTACCAGCCTGTCGGCGCGTCCCAGGATCCCGCTGTAATCCCTCTCCACGCCCACGGCCTGGGCCTGTGTGCCCAGATAGCTTGTCATGAGCACGCCTGTGAGCCCGAGTACACCTATGAGCGAGTTGCAGTATCCCGAGACCATTATTCCCAGGATCAGGAATATGTCCGCGTACCTGTCAAGCACATGGTCGAGGAAATCCCCCCGGATGCTGGCCTTGCCTGTCATCTTGGCCACTTTGCCGTCCAGAGCGTCCATGAGGGCGCTGGACATGAGCACAGCCGATGATACTATCAGTAGCCAGTACCATGTTCCCGAGAGATAGAAAAGCAATCCGGTGAGCGCGGCCAGGATTATGGCGAGCGCGGAGATGTGGTCCGGGTTGACATTGACCAGGCGCTTTGCCATGGGCACGAGGACCCTGTCCGCAGATTTCCTGTGCTTGTCTAGTACCAATCCATCACCGCTCCGCTCCAGTCTATCTTGCCTGGTGAGTACTCATCAGCATCGCCATTGATAATCTTTTCTATGGCATCGGCAACGCATTCAGGCTCCAGATCGGTTGTGTCGACCTCGAAGACATTCTCCCAGGCCTCGATGGCTTCCGAGAGAATTATATCAACAGCCTCGGCCTCCATGTTCTCCAGCAACTTTTCCCTGGTGTAGCCTCTGGAGGACAGTCTTTCCTTTATCGCTGCGGGATGGCATCTGAGTATGATGCAGACAGTGTTCGGAACATAATGCGCCAGGTGGCCGACCACGATGACCGTTTCCTCCGGTTCCAGTGCTGCGGCGGACAGCTTCTCAGTGTCCACTTCCTTCTCGCCGCTTCCGGACTCGAGAGCGCCGTACCGGCTCGCCAGCTCCTCGACAGTTACCGTGAGTCGGCCGCGTTTGCCCAGTATTCTCGCAGCGCTGGTCTTGCCCGTGCCCGGCGTACCTGTGAGTGCGACATACATCGGCATGAGGAATGCCTGCCGGTTTTTAAAGGATATGATGCAAAATATTATTATGCGGTAGGGGAATGGCTGGGCAATGGCAGAGAAGAAACGCGCGCTGATGCTGCTGAGCAACCCTTTCAGACCCGACCCCAGGGTGCACAGGGAAGCGACGAGCCTCATCCGGAACGGGTACGAAGTGACTGTACTGTGCTGGGACAGGGACATGAAGCACCCTGTAACAGAGACATCTGACGGGATACACCTGATAAGGGTCGGACCGCAGGCGGGATGGGGAGAGTCGGGCGGATTCATCAGGGCGCTTCCGAAATTCTGGAAGAACCTGAGAAAAGCGGCAGCAGACCTTGATTGCGACATAGTGCACGCCCATGATCTGGACACGCTTTCACCGGGTTTGAGAATCGCTGAAAGAAAAAAGATACCACTGATATACGACAGCCATGAGATTTACCACGAGATGGCCGGCGAGAACATCTCGGGCTTTCTGCTCAGTTACTTGGCCAGGTACGAGGCGAAGATGGTTCGGAAACCGAAGATAATGGTCACTGTCAATGAACCGATAGCTGAGATATTCAGGGGCTTCGGGGCAAAGGATGTCAGGGTCGTGATGAACTGCCAGCCAGACATTGCCGTGGATCCGGCCGTGGCCGGGAAGATCAGGGCCGGGATTTCGCCCGAAGGCAAGCCTGTGTTGCTCTACATCGGCGTGCTGGAGCCGAACCGGCTCCTGCCGGAACTTGCCGAGGCCCATTCAAAAGGCAGCGAGGATTTTATTTTGGCCATAGGCGGCTACGGCACGTTGGAGGATCGATTGAGGGCCATCGCGGGACAAAGCAAGGGTCGCGTCAAATTCATCGGCAGAATAAAGCCCTCGGACGTTCCTTCATACAACAGGGCCGCGGACATTCTCCTGGCAGCCTATGATCCCAAGCTGAGGAACAACAGGCTCGGAGCCCCGAACAAGCTGTTCGAGGCCATGATCGCCTCGAGACCCATTGTCGTATCGAAAGGGACTTACGCAGCCGAAGTGGTCGCCGAGACAGGTTGCGGCGTGGCTGCGGAATACAAAGCGGCGCATGTCCTGGCGGCTGCATCCGGGCTTCTTGCGGACAAATCCCTGTACGGAAAAACTGCCAAGGCGGGAAGAAAAGCGTTCGAGGAAAAATACAACTGGCAGGCCATGGAAAAGGTTCTCCTCAAGGCGTATGCAGACCTGTTAACTGAGTAATATTAATTAGGGCGAACCCATGGGGGAGGCATGCGTCCGGGCAGGTTCGAGAAGGCAAAGGCAAAGCGCGAAAACATAGCCAAGGAGCGCGTGGCTGGCCTGCTGAGCATGGCCGAGGAAAGGGCCCTGGCCGGCGACATAGAGCTTGCTGACAGGTATGCACAGCTCGCCAGAAAGATCGGAATGAGGCACAGCCTCAGAATGCCCAGGGGGTTCAACCTGAGGTTCTGCAGGAGATGCCTCCGCTACCTTGTCCCCGGAAAGAACGCCAGGTTCAGGACTTCCGCGGGAAGGATCAGCCGCCGGTGCCTGGGGTGCGGCGGTGTGTACAGGATGCCCCTGAAGCCAAGGGTGAAATGACATGGACAAGTCTCTGAGAGAAAAAAGAAGCCTTGCCGGCAAGCTGGAAGCCACAGTGAGGATGGGAAAGGCCGGTGTGACAGCGGCCCTCGTTGAGGAGATAAAGGGCCAGATCAGGAAGAGGGGTATGGTCAAGGTCAAGCTGCTCGGCACACGCAGGGAAGAGACAAAGCAGATTGCAGGGGAACTGGCCGAGCGCTGCAATGCCGAACTCGTGGATGTCCGGGGAAACACTGTCAGCCTGTGGAAGAAGGGTGAATGAAGCTATTTTTATAAATGGAGCCTCATGCCCCGGCGATGCCGAAAGTCAGGGTAAACGACATTGCGATGAATTACGAGACACATGGCGAGGGCGAGCCCCTGGTTCTGATAGGGGGGCTTGGAACGGACATATCCATGTACAGGAAGATGATGCGCGAGTTCTCGGAGACGCACAGGGTCCTTGTATTCGACAACCGGGGCGCAGGGCTCTCGGACAAGCCGGACATTCCTTACACAATCGAGATGATGGCCGATGACACCGCTGCACTCATGGCCTCTGCCGGCATTGAGCGGGCCAGCGTGCTGGGCATATCCCTGGGGGGGCGTATCGCGATGGCACTGGCATTGCGGCATCCTGACCGTGTCAACAGGCTGATTCTGACCTCAACATTCGCGAGCCAGCCCGAGAAGAAGCTTCCACGTAGCTATCATGCAATCAAGCTGGCTACATCCTGGACCCATGCATTCAGAAAGAAGACCCAGCCCTATTACGCCTTCATGCGCCAGCTCGAGGCGTCCCGCGGATTCGTCTGCGCAGCCAGGCTTGGCGAGATACAGGCTCCCACCCTGATACTGCACGGCATGAAGGATAAGATTGCGCCTTTCAGGCTGGCCGAGGAGATGCATGCGGGCATATCCGGCTCGAAGTTAGTCGCTTTTAATGGGGGCCATGCCTTTCCCTTCATGCAGAGGGAGCGGTTCGTCAAGGAGGTTTGCGCCTTCTTGGCACGACCCTGACTGGCTCCTGCAGTGCAGGACAACGCATGCCCGGAACGGACATGCACCGTTCGCTTATCAAATGAGTGCTCCCCAAGCTAAAGCATGGGGTATCCATTAATTGTCTTCACCCTGAATTTCGTGATTACTTACCGCCAGTTACTCATTCAGGCAGATTCGAAAATGTTTGGAGCATACTGACATCGTGGGGAGCACTTTAATTGAACAATTTCTCGCATTGGAATTGCATAAAAAACGCCCTTATCCGCAGACTTAAAAGTCGCGGTATGCGGGCGAGACCGCAGGTGAGGAACTCACCGAGGAAATAGACGAGTCCGCGAAGCGGATTCGGCGAGAACATGTTCAATCAGGGATGTTTATATTATATCCCGAGGCACATGAGGTTCATGCAGGGAGGCATGAGATATGAAAGTGCTTGTGGTGGACGACAATAAAAATTCAAGGGAGAAACTGAGGAAGATACTGGTCAAGGCCGGACACGAGGTCATCGCCGCTTCGGACGGCATAGAGGGTTTCCATGCTTACGAGGACAACAAGATAGACTTGGCATTCATAGATTGGACAATGCCGAGGATGAGCGGCACGGAACTTTGCCTGAGGATAAGGGACTACAACCTCAAGACAGGCCAGGTGTCATACCTGATCCTCGCCTCCGCAAAATCCAAGAAACATGACATGGTTGAGGGCCTTGATGCTGGTGTGGATGATTTCGTCATGAAACCGTACTCGGAGAGCGTCATTCTTTCCCGGGTGCATGTGGCCAGCAGGGTCCTGGAAACGAAATACAACAAGATTCCCAAGGTTGGTCATTTGAAGGACAGAGTGATAGAGCCGATTGCCATACTGAACCGGGAACATGTGCTCATACACAGAATGACAGGCGTTCTCGAAGTGGTTTCCAACATGCTCGGGGAGGGCATGCCACTGCCGAAAAAGCTCTTGGACTGGGGGACATCTTCGGCACTCACAATCAACTGGAAGCTTCACGAGGAGAAGGAGCTGTTCTACATCGACCTTTTCATAGAAAGGGCGCAGGAGATACACGGAAAGACTGCCCAGCTCTACACCCGCTCCTCCCTCACCAAGATAGTGAAGGAGCATGATCTCATCAAGAAGCTGTTGCTGGAGATGCAGAGTGCGGCAAAATCATACAATATCGACAACAGAGAAAGCGTTCTCAGACTCAGGGATGTGTTGATCAGGTATCTGCCTCTGATAAGGTTCCATGCAGCCAGGGAGGAGGATGTTTTCCTGCCTTTCAGCCAGCGGTATCTCACAGAACAGGATGTGTTCAGGATACTTGACGATTTCAGGCGTGTGGACAGCGAGGTCGGAAGCGAGAACCTAAAATCAAAGCTGGAGAACATCGAGCAGCTTGAGAGAATACTCCAGATCAAAGAGAAGGCAGTATGAGAAAGCTGCGGCCTATCATCGGGATGTGACCATGGACGATTCGGAACTGGAGATGCTCAAGGGCGACTACGGCAGTCTCAGACCGGACATCGAAGCGCGCCTGGATGAGTTCAGGGCCGTGTGGGAATGCGGCTCCGACGACTCAATATTCAGAGAGCTGGTCTTCTGCCTTCTCACGCCTCAGTCAAAAGCCCGTTCCTGCTGGGCCGCGGTGGAGCGGCTGCATGAATGCAATCTACTCAACGAAGGCTCGGCCGAGAGGATAACCGCCGAGCTGAAGGGCGTGAGGTTCCATCACACCAAGGCGAGGCGTGTGGTCGATGCGAGAAGGTTCCTTCCGGGCATTAAATCCAGATTGGCAGCATTCGGAAGCTCTATTGATGCGAGGGAATGGCTGGTTAAGAATGTCAACGGAATGAGCTACAAGGAGGCGAGCCATTTCCTGAGAAACATCGGAAAGGGCAGGGACCTGGCCATATTGGACCGACATATACTGAAGAATCTCCTGCGGTTCAATGTGATAGAAAACATCGTGATGTCCATTACTCCAAGAAGGTATCTGGAGATAGAAGAGAACATGAGAGTCTTCTGCCGGGACATCAAGATACCCATGGACCATCTGGACATGCTGCTGTGGTGCCGGGAGACAGGAGAGATTTTCAAGTAGATCCCCGACCTCTTAAGGCGCAAGGTTTTTATAGTATATTGTATCTATTATCAGATTGTAAATATTACAAAATGAGGCCGGGTACAATGGAAAAATATCTGCAAATCCTGAGAGAGCACGGCATCAAGGTGACGCCCCAGCGCCTGGAGATACTCCGGTTCCTGGACACCCACCACACCCATCCTTCGGCCGAGGACATTTTCCACGAACTGAAGAAGAGGAATCCGTCCCTTTCCAAGACCACGGTTTACAACACCATCCAGTCACTGATGGATCACGGTCTTCTGATAAGTATAGTTTTCTCAACCCATGAGGCGAGATTCGATAGTGTTATTAATCATCATCACCATTTGCTGTGCAGTGAATGCGGCAAAATAATAGACATTGAGGTCGAATGCCCGTTCACGAAGGAAAAGATAACGGGGGGGCACAGGATAGACGAGGTTCACGGTTATTTCAGGGGAGTCTGCAAGGACTGTCTGAGAAAGGGAGGGAAGTGACATGGACAGATGGAAATGCACCATATGCGGGTACATCTACGACCCTTCGGCCGGAGACCCTGACGGCAATGTGAAAGCAGGAACTGCCTTCGAGGATTTTTCCGATGATTGGCGCTGCCCGCTCTGCGGGGCCATGAAGAAGTGGTTCGAGAGGGTGAAGCCTTGATATTCAAAGAATACGGTATAAAGGAGGGATAGAACATGGAAAAACATATAGAAATTGATGAGAGATGCGAATGTCACGGAATGCCCAGGCTGGGCGAACCCGCGCCCGAGTTCGAGGCCGAGACAACGCACGGAATGAAGAAGCTGAGCGATTACAAGGGAAGCTGGTTGATTTTATTCAGCCACCCGGCCGACTTCACGCCCGTGTGCACAACAGAGTTCGTGGCATTCCAGGAGATTGCCGCGGAACTTGGAAAGAAGAATGTCAAGCTGATGGGCCTGAGCATAGACAGCACATACTCGCACATTGCGTGGGTCAGGAACATCGAACAGAACTTCGGAGTCAAGATTACGTTCCCTGTCATCGCTGACCTGAACAAGGACGTCGCCACAAAATTCGGCATGGTCATGCCTGGGGAGAGCGACACCGAGACCTCAAGATGCGTGTTCGTGATAGATCCTGAGGGGATAATGAGGGCCATGATTTACTATCCGCTGACCACCGGCAGAAACATGGACGAGATAATGAGACTGATCGACGCTCTGCAGACACATGTCAAGCACAAGGTCGCGACACCGGCCAACTGGAGGCCTGGCGACCAGGTCATTGTGCCGCCGCCGAGGACACAGGATGCTGCCGAGAAGAGGGTGAAAGAGGGGTACGAGTGCAAGGACTGGTACTTCTGCAAGAAAGATTTGAAGTGAAGGAGGAATGAAACATGCCACCGAAAGTTGACAGGAACAAGTGCGCGGGCCACGGGGACTGCTACGATGTATGCCCAGCAGACCCCAAGGTCTTCGAGATAAAGGACGGAAAGGCCAATGTGGTGAATCCCGAGGCCTGCATAGAATGCGGCGCCTGCGAGGCCGCATGCCCTGTGAAAGCCATTGCAATGGAGTGATACAATGCCGAGCCTGAAAGGGACTCAGACCGAGAAGAACCTACTCACGGCGTTCGCTGGGGAGTCCCAAGCCCGGAACCGGTACACCTACTTCGCCAAACAGGCCAAGAAGGAGGGTTTTGTCCAGATACAGAACATCTTCGAGGAGACCGCGAACCACGAGAAGGAGCATGCAAAGCGCATGTTCAAGTTCCTGGAGGGCGGGGAGGTTGAAATAACTGCAGCATACCCGGCCGGCAAAATAGGCACCACAGCCGAGAACCTGAAGGAAGCGGCGGCGGGCGAGCATTATGAATGGACATCTATGTATCAGGATTTTGCCAATATAGCGGACAAGGAGGGATTCAAGGAGATTGCAACTGTCTTCAGGAACATCGCCATGGCTGAGAATTTCCACGAGTCCAGATACCTCGGGCTCCTGAAGAACATCGAGGAAGGCAAGGTCTTCAAGAAGGACAAAACTGTGAAATGGAAGTGCAACAATTGCGGCTTCATCTATGAGGGTCCGGAGGCTCCCGAGAAATGCCCTGCCTGCGCCCACCCAAAGGAGTACTTCGAGATCCTGGCGGAGAACTGGTGATAACATGACAAAGTACGTTTGCAAGGTCTGCGGATATGTGTACGACCCGGCCGCAGGCGACCCGGACAGCGGTGTCGCTCCCGGCACTGAATGGGCCGATGTACCGGCTGACTGGGTATGCCCGGTCTGCGGCGTCGGCAAGGGCGAGTTCGAGCCGGAGGCATGAATATGCCGGCCATTGATATCAAGCCTGGAATACACTGGGTCGGCGCTATCGACTGGGACAGGAGGCTGTTCGACGAGCTCATACCGCTTCCGGACGGCACGACCTACAACTCGTACCTGGTGAAGGGAAAAGACAGTATCGCGCTAATCGACACAGTCGACCCGACCAAGGAGAAGATCCTTCTTGACAACCTGCGGGAGCTGGGCGTGGATAAAATAGACTATCTGGTCACTCACCATGCCGAACAGGACCATTCCGGAACAATACCGAAGATCCTTGAGATGTACCCGATGGCAAAGGTGGTCTGCACGCCCAAGTGCAAGGAACAGATCAAGATTCTGCTGCATGTCGCAGACGACAGGATACGGACTGTGGCGGACGGCGAGACCCTGGACCTCGGCGGCAGAACCCTGGAATTCATCCATGCCCAGTGGGTGCACTGGCCCGAGACCATGCTCACATACCTTCGCGAGGACAAGATACTGTTTCCCTGCGACTTCCTGGGGTCCCATCTTGCGCAGAGCGGCCTTTATGCTGACGACGAGCCAAGGGTTTACCGCTCGGCCAAACGCTACTTCGCTGAGATAATGATGCCGTTCCGGTCCCATATCGTGAAACACCTGGAACGCCTGGCCAATTATGACATCCGGATGATATGCCCGAGCCACGGTCCCGTATATCAGAGGCCGGCCCTGATCTTCGATGCCTACAGGGACTGGACATCTGAGAAGGCCAAGAAGGAGGTCGTGCTCGCCTATGTCTCGATGCACGGCAGCACCCAGCTGATGGCCGACCGTCTTGTCGATGCGCTCATGAGACGCGGGATTCCTGTCAAACCGTTCAATCTCAGCCGCACTGACATCGGAGAGCTGGCGATGGAGCTTGTTGATGCTTCGACAGTCGTCATCGGCACACCGACGGTCCTGGGAGGGGCGCATCCGCTCGCAGTCTACGCAGCTTACTTGGCCAATGCGCTCAGGCCAAAGACCAAATTCGTCTCGATAATAGGCTCCTACGGCTGGGGCGGCAAGACAGTAGAGCAGCTTGCCGGCATGATAGGCAATCTAAAGGTCGAGGTCATCGAGCCTGTTATGATAAAAGGCATGCCGACCGATGAAGATTACAGGAAGATAGATGCGCTGGCTGACGCAATAGCCAAGAAACATGCAGAGGCCGGCATGGAATGAAAAGGGAGGTTGAAACACATGACGAAAAATATGGAGATATACAAATGCGACATATGCGGCAACATAGTCGAGGTGCTGCACAGTGGCGCCGGTGAACTGGTTTGCTGCGGCGAGCCAATGAGACTTGTGAAGGAGAACACGGTGGATGCGGCCCTGGAGAAACACGTGCCAGTCATCGAGAGAAACGGGGATATTGTGACTGTGAAGGTCGGCTCTGTCGCTCACCCGATGGAGGAGAAGCACTACATCGAATGGATAGACCTTGTGGCAGACGGAAGGACATACAGGAAGTTCCTGAAGCCCGGCGAGAAGCCCGAGGCCGTATTCATCTGCAAGGCCCAAAAACTCTCGGCGAAGGAATACTGCAACATACACGGGCTCTGGAAGAAGGAGTGAGCCCATGATAAACAAGAATGTCGAGAAATCCATCAACGACCAGATAAATGCGGAGCTGTACTCTTCATACCTGTACCTGTCAATGGCATCGGACATGGAGGAGAGAGGCCTTCAGGGCTTTTCCCACTGGATGAAATCCCAGGCCCAGGAGGAACTCATGCACGCTATGAAATTCTACGAATACCTGGCGGAGCGCGGCGGCAGGGCCCTGCTGACGGCAATAGACGGCCCGCAGACAAAATGGAAGACGCCGCTGGCCGTGATGGAGCATGTCTCGAAGCACGAGCGGCATGTCACGGCCCTGATAAACTCGATGATGGACCTGGCGATAAAGGAGAAGGACCACGCGACCGTCGAGATGCTGCATTGGTTCGTCAAGGAACAGGTGGAGGAAGAGTCCACAGCCGAAGCCATAGTCCAGAAACTGAAGCTTGCCGGCGACAGGGGCAACGGTCTTTTCATGATAGACAAGGATTTGGCCACAAGGGTTCCGCTGTTCACATTCCCAGTGCAGGCGGAGTAAGCTGGTGATCTCATGGACCTTAGCAAGTACAAACTGGAAGATCTGTTCTTCACGGCCATCAAGGCCGAAATAGACAGCAAGGAAGCCTATTCCATAATGGCCGGAATAACAAAGAACGCGTTCCTGAGGGACAGGTTCATGTTCCTTGCCGGCGAGGAGGAGAAGCACAGGGCGTTTCTGGAAGAGGAGTTCCGCAGGCAGGTGCCGGGAAAGAGTCTTGGGCTACCCGAGGTGAGCCCTGTGCCCATGCCCGAAATAAAGGTCAGCGGGGAGAACATGCCCATCAGCGAGCTCATCAGGCAGGCAATGGCCGCGGAGAAGGCCGCACAGGACTTCTACATCAATTTCTCGAAGTACATCATCAAGGCCAACAAGGACTTCGCGCTGACACTGATGTACTTCGCCAAAATGGAGGAGGGGCATTACGAGCTTCTGAAGCGGGAGCTCGAGAGCGCGGAGCAGTTCGAGGCATATGACGACTTCAACCCGGGAATGCACCTGGGCCCGTAGGGGGCGCTGTTCTGGAGGTCAGGGACGCAATCGAAAAAAGGCGCTCCTATCGGGCGCTGGAGCCGACGGTAATCACCGACGCCCAGGTGAAGGAGCTGGCATGGGCTGCCTCCATGGCGCCGTCATGCTTCAACAACCAGCCCTGGAGGCTTGTGTTCATCCGGTCCCCGGAGATGCTTGCAAGCATGCACTCCGCGCTTTCAAAGGGAAATGAATGGATGAGGGACGCCTCGATGCTCCTGGTCGTGCTTTCAAAGAGGGAATTCGACTGCATCATACGGGAAAGGGAATATTACCAGTTCGACACGGGGATCGCGATGGGCCTGCTGATGCTCATGGCAACCGAGATGGGGCTGGTAGCCCACCCGGTCGCGGGCTTCAGCCCGAAGAAGACCAGGGAGATACTGGGCATACCGGAAGATGTGGCAGTCATAACTGTCATGGCCATCGGCAGGAAATCTTACGGCAGGACTGCCAATGTCACGGACGAACAATGGAACGTGGACAGCGCAAGGCCAGTACGACTCAGGTATCCTGAATTCGTGTACATGGAAAGATATTCATAACCATGGCCCATGAGGCCGGAAGGATGTGTTGATATGGAGTTCGAAAAGGTCGAGGGCATTGACAAGGGAAAGATTGTCCTTTACGCGCTGAGCACCTGCGTGTGGTGCAAACGCACCAAACAGTTCCTGGCCAATCTGGGCGTGAAGTTCCAGTACATATTCGTCGACATGCTCAAGGGCGACGAACGCGACGCTGTCATGAAGGACATCGAGAAATGGAACCCCAGATGCTCGTTCCCCACCATGGTCATCGGCGACAGTAAATGCATAATCGGCTTCAAGGAGGACGAGATAAGGGAGGCCCTGAAGTGACTGATGAGGCCGATAAGCTTTTCGCGAAGCTTGACTCGGATGCCAGAAGGAACGGCTACTTCCTGAACCCTGACTCGGATTTCACGATGGAACTCATGGAGGGGCTTGTGGCCAACGAGAAAAGGTTCGGATACCAGGCATGCCCCTGCAGGCTCGCGGCAGGCGACAGGAAGGAAGACCTGGACATCATATGCCCCTGCGATTACAGGGATGCGGACCTCGAAGATTTCGGGGCCTGTTACTGCGCGCTGTATGTCTCCAGGGAAATAGCCGAGGGCAAGGCCAGTGCCCAGCCGATTCCGGAGAGGAGGCCCGTCAAAAGGGAGGAGAGGCCCCAGTTCAAGGACCGGCCCCATGCCGAGGCGCCTTCCGGATTGTCGCACCCGGTGTGGAGATGCAGGGTGTGCGGATACCTGGCCGCCAGGGACGAGCCCCCGTCCATATGTCCCGTCTGCAAGGCGACGAAGGACAGGTTCGAGAGATTCATGTAGGTGATCTGATGGAGAAAATACTGATAGATGTGAGGACAAGGGAGGAATTCGTCAAGGACCACATCAAAGGCGCGATATGCATACCGCATTACGACCTCAAGTATTACAGGGATTTCCTGTCCGGCAAAGACATCACGATATACTGCAACACCGAGCGGAGGTCTGCCATAGCCCAGGACAGGCTGGCCAAGATGGGGCTTGGCTCGAAGTACCTCACGCTTGCCGAGCAGGATGGGCGCGATTGGGTGAGCGGCACCATAATATGCGCCCAGAACTATGTGCGCATCAGGTCTGGACATGAGGCCGAGTTCATGGAGAAGGCAATGGAGCTGTGCAGGGCGACAGAGCACATGGACGGGTTCCTGGGTTCCAAGGCACTCCGGATATCGGGAATGTCCGGGATAGGCAGCTTCATCGACGCCGATCTAACAGAACTGGAAATCAAACCGGCCAAGATGATACTGGTCACGTTCTGGGAATCCAAGGAGGCGCACGAGCGCTCGCACAGGGACCCGGAGTTCAAGAAGGTGTACGACTCGCTGTGCGAAGAACTCGCTGAGATGCCTGTCGAGGAATTCTACGAGGTTCTGAAGTAAAGGTGCACCTTGTCCGACGATTATGATATTCGGATTGTCGATTCCTGGCCTGCCGACCAGATTGTAGAACTCTACAGGGCGGGAAACTGGTGGCTGGAGCATTATTCGGCCGACGGTCTGGACATGCTGATAAAGGGAAGCTTCGCCTTCGCTGTGGCTGTGGAGGTATCAAGCGGAAGGGCAGTGGGCATGGGTCGCGCCATATCGGACGGCACCTCTGATGCCTGGCTGCAGGACATAGTTGTACTGAATGGATACAGGCGCAGGGGGATAGGCAGGGCAATAGCCCAAAAGCTGCTGGAGCATTGCCTGTCAAAGGGCTTGGTATGGGTCGGGCTGGTGGCCGAACCCGGGTCCGCCGGGTTTTACGGGCCTCTTGGATTCGAGAGGCTGCCCGGGGAACCCATGGTGTTCAGGAGGAAGTCCGGTGTTTGATTTGGACGACTTCCAGCCGCTGAAGCTGGAGCACAGGCCCCTTTTCAGTGAGCATTATTCGAAATACCCCCCAAGGCACAGCGAGAACGTCTTCACGACCCTTATCAGCTGGAGCCATTTCGTGAAGCCTTACTTCCTGCTTAGGGATGATAACCTCATGATTATGACCAAAGTGGAGGGGAAACCCAGGTTCAGGATGCCTCTCGGGGAGCGAAGACCTGAGATTGTCAGGCGGCTGGCCGAGATATCTGCGGAGCATGGGTCTGCATTCTCCCTGGTCTTGATCGACAATGATTCGAGGGCATGGCTGGAAAGCTTGTTCCCGAAGGCCGAGTTCGCCAAGCATCCAGACTACTTCGACTACATCTATCTGGCACCCGACCTCGCCGATCTGGAGGGGAAGAAATACCTGAAGATAAGGAGCAAGCTGAACAGGTTCAGGAAGCAGAACGCGGGTTACACGGTCGAGCGCATGTGCAGGCAGAACATAGAGGAGATAAGGAAGTTCCTAAAACGATGGTGCCTGTGGAAGGACTGCGAGTCCGACCCCATGTTGGACAACGAGAGGTTGGCAATCATGTATACGGTTGAACACTGTTTCGAGCTGGGATTGGAGGGCCTTGCGGTACGCATCAACGGGGACATCGAGGCCGTAACCATGTTCGAGTCGCTCTGCCAGGACACCGGGGTCGTTCATTTCGAGAAGGCCATGCCCAGCTTCGAGGGCCTGTATCAGGCCATCAACAACGAGAGCGCGAAGGTCCTGGCCGAGAGGCATATGTACATCAACAGGCAGTCTGACCTGGGCATTGAAGGACTGCGCACAGCGAAGCAGAGATATCACCCGGTCATGATGCTTGAGGTGCAGAACATGACGCGGCCTGACCTGAAAGCGGCCGATTCCGGGCCGGTGCATTACTAGTACAGCTCGCGCTTGCAGGTCGCGCACACAGTCCTGGTCGGCTTGCCGCACTTGCTGCATCTCCCGGCCATGAACCTCTCCTCGACCGGGGCGGAGCAGCACTGGGACACCGCGTTAACCATGTGGCCGCAGTACTTGCACGGATGCTGGCGGACCTTCTTTCCCACAACCCAGCGGTTGTAGATGAACAGGCTTATGTACAATACCAGAAGGAGAAAGCCCAGGATGATTAGGTAGGTGCATACCATGTCATTGCCCTCCGTGTCCGTGTCGCTTTGGAGGGGAATGGCACTGATGAACGATAGTATGCCGCCAGCCATGTTGTACATGATGGCTTCCGAGACTAAATAAGTTTGCCACGCCGTAATCTCATTGCTTACAGATTGCCGATTACGGCAAAACGAGTTGAATCAGGTTGCTCATTTATTGCTGATTCTGGTCTAGCTCACTAAGTTTTCATAAGAAATAGACGTGAGCTGGACCAATTTCGGGCTATTGTCGATAGAATATTGAGAGTGAAGCCCGAAATCATGGCGAACGCCTTTATTTTCCATCCGAAGTCCTGCCGGACATTCGGAACGATTCAGCTCCGGCGTTCACCGCTTGCCATCACATGCTTATGTTTCATGGCCCTCATTCAGCTGATAAATGTTACCGGGCCATTGTCGAATGCTTTGCTGGGAAATGTTGCGAGTTGCATTCAACTTGACGGTTTCAGAAAGCGGCAAGCATCCTGCATAATTATAAAAACGTTGCCGCTTTCACCCCCATTATGAAGCTTACATTGCTGGGAGGCGCGAGCGAGGTGGGTAGCCTTTCGGCCCATGTCGAAGAGGGGGGCTTGCGGCTGCTGTTCGACTGCGGCCTGACACCGTCAAAGCCTCCGAAATATCCGATGAGGCCGCCCGCCGTGGACCTGGCCTTCCTCAGCCATGCCCATATCGATCACTCTGGCATGATTCCCTGGCTCTGCGCCAATTTCGGTACGGATGTCGTGGCGACGCCCCCGACAATCGTCGTCGGCACAATGCTGCTGGAGGACAGCGTCAAGGTTTCCTCCCTGGAAGGCTATCCCGCGCCTTATGACAAGGGGGATGTCAAGGTTCTGAAGAAGCACTTCCAGGAGGCCGGATTCGGAGATTCGCTCGACATAGGAAACATAGAAGTAGGTCTGCACCCGGCCGGGCACATCCCGGGCGCCGCGATGTTCAGCGTCAAGGCGAGCAGGGACCTGCTCATCACGGGCGACATCAACACCTTGGATTCGCATCTCGTGAACGGCGCGGCCCCGGTGAAATGCGACATACTTGTGATTGAGAGCACATACTCGGGCAGGGACCACCCGCCCAGGTCCGAGACTGAAAGGCATTTCCTCAACAAGACCAAGGAAGTCGTCGAGAGGGGGGGATTGGCCATAGTGCCTGCATTCGCCGTGGGAAGGACGCAGGAGATGATGATGACCCTGATGAACGCCGGCCTGAACATAGTCCTGGACGGAATGGGTTGGGCGGTGAACAGGCATTACATGAACATGCCCGGTTACCTCAGGGCGCCCGAGCGCCTCAGAGATGCCATGTCCCAGACAAGGGTGATTCGGAACCCGGGCGAAAGGAGGGCGCTGGCCAAGGAGGCGGAGGTCGTGATCACCACAAGCGGCATGGTGGACGGCGGTCCAGTGCTGGATTTCATCTCCGAGAAGAAGAATGACAGGAACAGCGCCGTGCTGCTCACCGGGTACCAGGTCGAGGGCACAAACGGCAGGATGCTGATGGAGTCGGGCGAGCTCATGCTCGGCAAGGAGAAGACAAAGATACAGTGCGAGCTGGGATTCTACGACTTCTCGGCGCATGCCGACCACAACGAGCTGATAAAATTCACAAAGAGATGCGAACCCGAAGAGGTCGTCCTCTGCCACGGCGAAAACCGCATGGCCCTGGCCGACGACCTCAGGGAAGACGGGTTCAAGGTCCATGTCCCGAAAGAGGGGCAGGTAATGGAGCTGTAACCCGGTAATCACATCGCATACAGTTTGCCGATTACCGGGAATTTCATGAATCAGTTTGCCTTAAGGATGCTGATTCTGATCTAGCTCACTAGTTTTTCATATGAAATAGTCGTGAGCTGGACCAATTTCGGGCTATTACCGACAAAATATTGAGAGTGAAGCACGAAATCATGGCGAACGCCTTTGTTTTCCACCCGAAGTCCTTCGGACGTTCGGAACGATTCAGCATCGGCGTTCACCGCTTGCCAGCATGAGCTTATGTTTTATGGCCCTGATTCAGCCTTCTTGAAGTTGCCGGGCCATCGTCGAATGCATCGCCGAATATGTTTCGAGTTGCATTCAACATTTACTGGATTGTTTTATTCCATATCGTTAACAATCCATGTGCACACGCGTGCGAACCCAAGATTTTTTATAAGACCCCATCATGCACGGGAAACATGGCCACCTTGGTCATATGCGAAAAGAACAATGCGGCCCAGAGGGTAGCCACATTCCTCTCAAAGGGCAAGTATTCCAGAACCTATCTCAACCGCGTTCAGGTCTTCAGGTTTCCCTGGGAAGGGACCGAATGCCTTGTCGTGGGGCTGAGAGGTCATATACTGAACCTTGACTATCCGAACACATTCAAGAGCTGGAACATCGACGACCTCAGGGCCATGGTGACCACCCAGCCGCTCAAGATATCCACGGCACCGTGGATACTCAATGCCATCAGGGACCTTGCCAAGCAGGTCGACACTGTCATCGTGGCAACCGACTTTGACAGGGAGGGGGAGCTCATCGGGGCCGAAGCCGTTTCGGTCATGAACCTCAGACCGGAGATCGTTGTCAAGAGGGCAAGGTTCAGCGCTCTCACCGGCCCGGAAATATACAGGGCATTCGAGAACCTCATCGAGCTGGACCACAACCTGGCCAAGGCCGCCGAGACACGCCAGATCGTGGACCTTGCATGGGGCGCCGTGCTGACAAGATTCATGTCCACTTCCACAGGAAAACTGGGCGCGGATTTCCTCTCCGTTGGCAGGGTTCAGAGCCCGACCCTGGCGCTCGTGGTGGACAGGGAGAAGGAGATTGAGACTTTCCAGCCCCAGCCATTCTGGGAAATAGTCGCGGATCTGGAGAAGAAGAGGCATTTCTTCGCCAGGCATTCGCACGGGCTGTTCTGGGACAAGGCAGAGGCCGACACGGTCTACGAGAAGGTGAGGGATGCGAAGTTCTCCATGGTCACTGACGCGAAGAAGGAGGAGGGCTTCGAGCGCCCGCCGCCGCCTTTCAGCACGACCCTGTTCCTGGCCGAGGCCAGCCGCATCGGCATCTCCGCCGCAAGGGCCATGTCCGTTGCGGAGGGTCTGTACAACGACGGTCTCATCAGCTACCCGAGAACAGACAACACTGTCTATCCGCCCACCCTGCCGCTGAAATCCATCCTGGCCAAGCTGGAGAAATCTGAATTCGCAAAGGAGGTCCGCGAAATACTGACCCAGGAAAAATTGCACCCGTCAAGGGGCTCCAGGCAGACAACCGATCACCCGCCCGTTCACCCGGTGGATGCAGCGACCAGAGAGCAGCTGAAAGGGGACCAGTGGAGGATTTACGAGCTCGTTGTCAGGAGATTCCTCGCAACGCTTGCGCCGGCCGCAAGGGTGCTCAGGTCAGAGGCCGCCTTCGACATCAACGGCGAAAAGTTCCTGGCCCACGGCCACGAGACTCTCGACAGAGGGTGGCAGGCATATTACCCTTACATCAAATTCACAGACGTTTTCATTCCCGAGCTTGCGGCCGGGGAGACAATCAACGTTGTGGGAATGAGGGGCCGCGAGGGAAAGACAGAGCCGCCCAAGCGGTACACGCAGGGCATACTCATCAGGGACATGGAGAAGCTGGGCCTGGGAACCAAGTCCACGAGGCACGAGATCGTGCAGAAGCTGTTCGACCGGGGCTATGTCCAGGGAAGCCAGATAAGACCAACAGCCTCGGGAAGGGCAATCATCATTGCGCTCGAGGACAACGCGGAACAGATTGCCAGGACTGAGATGACAAGCCGCCTGGAGGAGGACATGACCAAGATCGCCGAGGGCGAGAAGGACCAGGAGTCTGTCGTGGCCGAATCCCAGGAATTGCTGGCCAAGTGCCTTGAGATACTCATGGAACACAGGGAGAGCATCAACAAAGAGGTCAACGAGGCGCTGAGGAACCAGAACCAGATGGGCGTTTGCCCCAAATGCAAAACCGGATACCTGGTCATGAGAAGGTCAAAGCGCGGTAAGAGATTCATTGCATGCAACGCATATCCTGCCTGCGAGAACACATACCCGCTGCCCCAGTTCGGGACAATCCTGGTGCACGAGAGCCCGTGCAAGAAATGCGGCGGGCCGCAGGTGAAGATGGCGATGAACAGGCGCAAGCCTGTCGATGTCTGCCTGGACATCAACTGCAAGGCCAACAAGGACAGACTGAAGAAATACGGAAAGGCTAAAGCGGCGAGAACAGCCCCGACTGCGCCCGCGAAGAAAGGCCATGGGCCTTCCCGGGAAAAAGCAGCAAGCTCTCAGATTGAGAAAGAGAGCAAGCCTAAAGGCCCCAAGACCGCAGCGAAGAGACCGGCCAAGAAGAAGACTTCTTGATCAGTCGGAGATTATCGGTGTGGCCGTGAACTTCTTGCCCGTGTGCATGAGCCTGTACCAGCCCCTCTGATGCTTGGTGCGCCTCATCTTGATGCAGTTGATCCTTATCTGGACGTCGCTGTCTCCCGCCTCGTGCATCTTCAGGTGAATTATGCCGTCAGCCAGGAAGTCCTCGTCGTTGGAGACGAGGCCGACCGAGCCGTGCGAAATCTCGGATATGAGAAACACCGTGGGCTCCAGTTCCTTGAGGAACCTTATGAAATGGAACAGCTCGGCCCTGGGATTCTTGAGCGGCGACAGGGAGTAAAGGGCTGCCAGGGAGTCAATCACCACTATGTCGAACTCGTCGGCCTCGACTCTCTTCTGTATGTACTGGGTGAGTATTTCCATCCAACCCTTGTTTATTTCCTGCTCCGGATGCGCCTTTCGTATCCTGCCGACGTCTATCATGAAGACAGGCAGCTGGTCGATGTCCTTCATCTCCAGGTCCAGCATCGCACCCTTGAGGCCCTCGTAGCTCTCCTCCAGTGAGATGTAGAGGCCCTTGAGCCCGTTCCTCTTGGCGTTCTCGTACATTATGCTGTACGTGATAGAGGTCTTCATTGTTCCGGGAGTGCCGCACATCAACACGACATGCCCCTCGGGAATGCCTCCGCCCAGCACATCGTCGAATCCGTCGATGTAGGTCTTTATCTTCTTCATGATATCACTGATACCTGAATGTCCGCGCGGCTATTAATATCTGTTCATAGCCAAGGCAGTTCTCGCCATGAATGTACATGGATGTCGCTGCCCTGCGCGGTCGCGACATTCCTTCTGATGAGTCTGTCAACTTCTTAGTGAATATTTGTGTTCAGGGGCTAGGGTCTAGGGTCTAGGGTGCTTCCAAATCGCATTTGCTGGCTTGGTACGAGCAAGCCAGCCCCCTAGACCCCAGACCCTTTATCCCATATTGATGGCAAAGACCCTAGACCCTAGCAATAATCTCAATATCACTAAATTATTGACAAGCTCCTTCTGACCTCACTTTTTAATATCGATAATCCATTACCCGTGCAACCAGGTGCGCCTGGAAAACAGGGATGGTTGAAACATGTTCCTAGAAGGTGCTTCGGACTTTGAAGTGATAGCTCTGTGGGTGACGTTCTTCGTCGCCATAGCCGGACTGGTTTATGCTTTCCTGCTCAAGAGATTCGTGATGAAGCAGGACGTCGGTACGGAGAAGATGCAGGAAGTTTCGAAAGCTATTCAGACCGGTGCGGAGACCTATCTGAAAAGGCAGCTCAAGACCGTGGCTGTGGTTATTGTCATTCTCTCGGTCGCGCTTTTCCTCACGGCTTACGGGGGTAGACCGGATAACTTCACTGGCACGGACAATGAATGGATGCTGATATCTGTCGGCAGGATGATGGCATTCCTCATGGGCGCGAGCTTCTCGGCGAGCGTCGGATACTTCGGTATGCGCATGGCGGTGCGCGCGAACGTCAGGGTCGCACAGGCGTCGAGGAGGAGCCTCAGGGAAGCCGTGACAATCGGTTACAGGACTGGCACCATCGTCGGGATGCTGACTGACGGACTGGGACTGCTGGGCGGCGTTGTCATATTCATGATTTACGACGTACACGCGCCCGAAGTCCTTCTCGGCTTCGGCTTCGGAGGCACGCTCATAGCCCTGTTCATGAGGGTGGGCGGTGGCATATTCACCAAGGCTGCGGACGTGGGCGCGGACCTTGTGGGAAAGGTGGAGAAGAACATTCCGGAAGATGATCCGAGGAACGCGGCCGTGATAGCCGATAACGTCGGAGACAATGTGGGGGACTGCGCCGGAATGGCCGCGGACATATTCGAATCGTACGAGGTCACGATGGTCTCGGCGATGATACTCGGCCTGGCTGCTTTCGCCGGCAACCGGGACATGCAGTACATAGCAGTCGTGTTCCCGCTGCTGGTCAGGGCTGTTGGGGTACTTGCGTCCATTGCCGGAACATACGCAGTCCGTTCCAAGACCGAGAAAGAGGACGTTATGAAGTCCATCCACCGGGGTTATGGGCTATCCGCGGCAATCTCAATCGGCGGGTTCATCGCCCTGGCGCTCCTCTGGGTGCAGGGAGCCAGCGAGGATGTGGGATACCATGGTGTCAGCAATATCGGCGTCAGGCTCGCAATGGCCACGGGTGCCGGTATCGTAATGGCGCTGGTTCTGAACTACCTCACTGAATACTTCACTTCAACGCACCATAAACCTGTCCAGGAGATTGCGGAATCCACCAAAACCGGCTCCGCGACCACCATCCTCAGCGGCCTCGCATGGGGCATGGAGAGCAGTGTCTGGGCGCTGTTTGTAATTGTGGGAGCGATGATTGCCTCGGCAATAATATTCCCCACTGACCAGCCGTTCCTTGTCGCATACGGCGTCTCGCTGTGCGGCATCGGCATGCTCACCCTGACTGGAAACACGATTTCCATGGACACGTTCGGGCCGATAGCGGACAATGCGAACGGCATCGGGGAGATGTGCTGCCTGGAGCCGGAAGCAAGGCAGAGAATGGCCGACATGGACGCTGTCGGGAACACGACAAAGGCCATAACCAAGGGCATAGCAATAGGTTCGGCCGTGATAGCCGCCGTGAGCCTGTTCATGGACTATATCGTGAGGGCGAGCGACGCTGGCAGCGACCTGCTGACAGTGGAAGGCTCTCAGATAACCGACCATGTCATCATCAGCACGCCCATATTCTTCGCAGCGCTGCTAATAGGCGGCGCGATACCCTTCCTGTTCAGCTCGATGTGCATCAGGGCTGTCGAGAAGGCCGCAAGCCTCATCGTCTACGAAGTGAGGCGCCAGTTCAGGGAGATAAAGGGCCTATGGGAGGGTACAGCAAAGCCTGACTACGCTACGCCGGTGGACATTTGCACCAAGGCAGCCCAGAAGGAGCTGGTCGGACTCGGATTGCTGGGCGTGCTCAGCCCGATTATAGTGGGCCTGATATTCAACGAGGTCGCCCTGGGCGCATTCCTGGGAGGCGCGATTCTCTCAGCCCAGCTGATGGCCGTATTCATGTCAAACGCGGGCGGCGCATGGGACAATGCGAAGAAGCATATCGAGGACGGGCATCACGGCGGCAAGGGCTCGGAAGCCCACAAAGCTAGCATTGTCGGCGACACTGTTGGCGACCCGCTGAAGGACACGGCCGGACCCGCACTGAACCCGATGGTGAAGGTCATCAACCTCGTTGCCGTGCTGATAGTGCCTGTTGTCGTGAGGTTCAACATCGGAGCCATTGACTTCGAGGATGACCCCTTCATGTTCATAGCCGTGCTCGTCGGAATCGGATTGATGGTCTTCGCCCTGGCATATGCCCTGATCGTGAGCAAGCGGGCCGTGGGCAGGAGCCCGAAGGTCAGGGGCAGGCGGTACAGGGGCACGCCCAAGGACGTGAAATGCGACACTGACGCCCAGGAGCCGCCGAAGCAGCAGCCCGAGCAGTAGATGGGCGGCCTTGAGCCGCCCCATTTTCCTTCATTATACTGGCGGAGCAGCTTGTGCGAGGGTAAAAGGTTAAATATTCACCCCGGATTGATATTCCGGTAACATGCACAAGGTATGCGACGTGGAGCTCGGAGCGGACATACTGGCCGCGAACCGCAGGATTGCGGAGGACAATGCCGCGCTGCTGAACAGGCACGGAATAAAATCATTCGATTTCTTAGGCGCCATAGGCTCGGGCAAGACATTGCTCATCGAGAAACTTGCTGACAGGCTCCGGTCCAAGGGCATCGGTTGCGCCGCAATCGCCGGCGATGTGGCCGGCGACGATGACTATCAGAGGCTCAAGAAACACGGCATGCCCGTGGTGAATGTCAACACCGGGAAGGAATGCCACCTGGACGCACACATGGTCGACCATGCGCTCGAGAAGCTGGACTTGGACGCGATAGACGTGCTGTTCATAGAGAACGTGGGCAACCTGGTATGCCCGGCCGACTTTCCGCTGGGCAGCGGGACGCGGATCACAATGGTCTCCGTGACCGAAGGCGACGACATGGTGCGCAAGCATCCGATATTGATGGGCGGCTCAGATATACTGGTGATAAACAAGATCGGCCTTGCCGAAGTCATGGAGGTCGACCCGGAGATTCTGAAGAAAGATGCGAAGCACATCAACCCGCACATGCCTGTCGTTCTAACGGATGCAAAGCTGGGCACAGGGATTGACGAGCTTCTTTCCCTGATGGGACTGTGAGGGCCCATGGCCAAGATCACTGTGCGCGGGGTTGTCCAGGGCGTCGGCTTCCAATTTCTTCTTTTTAACGCTCGCTGCGCTGGGTCACCTTCCAAAAAGAATAAGAAGGATAACAAGAAAAACTCAGGTGACCCTGCTCACTCGCTTATTGCTGGCGCTTTTGACGCGCCAGGCAAACTCTTACTTGTCTCCATTAGTTAACACACTAGCCCTCGTTCCAAATGTCCCATAGGACTTTGGATGCCGAAAAGAGCCAAAACAATTCTATACCAACCCGGAATTGCAGAACCAATGCGAATCATCATCCAGGGAACAGTTCAGGGCGTCGGCTTCCGCCGCAATTTCTTCTTTTTGCATCTCGCTGCGCTGGCCAGGCTCCAAAAAGAAGAAGAAGCCTAACAAGAAAAATCGCCTGGCCTGCTCGCTCGATAAATTGAACCGCCTTTGGTGCGAAGGGGACGAAATCGCCAAAACAATTCTATACCAACCCGGAATTGCAGAACCAATGAGAATCATCATCCAGGGAATAGTCCAGGGCGTCGGCTTCCGCCCCACGGTGTATCGGGTGGCGAAAGCCCTTGGGCTCAAAGGCCATGTTCTGAATACCGGTTCCAATGTTGAAGTCGTTATTGATGGCAATCCGGATATTTTCATGAACGCATTGAAAGAAGCATTGCCTCCATTGGCAAAAATAGATGATTTTGCGATTGAAGATTGTGCAGAGCCGGATTCTGAATTTCAAATAATTCCCAGCTGCACGGGAAGCCGAAATTCCCCACTGCCCCCGGACTCGGCCATTTGCCCGGAATGCCTGGAAGAGCTTTTCCAGCCAGGTAACCGGAGATTCAATTTCCCTTTCATCAATTGCACAAACTGCGATGCCAGGTTCTCGGTTATCTCCGATTTGCCTTACGACCGGCCTTTCACTTCCATGTCCGATTTCCATATGTGCCCCTCCTGCGCCCGTGAATATTCCGACCCGATGGACAGAAGATTCCACGCACAAACGACGTCCTGCCCGGACTGCGGCCCGCATTATCGCCTTGAGGGAGTTCCAACCAATGACCCTGTGGGATTGTTTGCCATTGCAATCGATGCCGGCAAAATTGGCGCGGTCAAAAGCTGGGGCGGCACCCACATCGTGTGTATCCATTCCCGTGTCGCGCACCTCAGGGAGCGCTTCAACCGGCCCCGGAAGCCTCTGGCCGTGATGGTACGGGATATCCAATCAGCCAGGAAGTACGCCCGCGTCTCTGCCGATGAGGAACGGTTGCTCGCCCACCCTGCCAGGCCAATAGTGCTCCTGGAACGCCTGGGCAATGACCTGGAGGACACCGCTCCGGGCCTTGACAGGATAGGCCTCTACCTGCCCTACAGCGGACTGCATCACCTCCTTTTCGGCAAGCTGGGCTCTGATGCGATGATAATGACATCCGGCAACGTGCCGGGCGAGCCGATGGCCATAGCCGATGATGAGATAATGAAGCTGGCAGCCGATGTATTTCTCACCCACGACCGCAGGATAATCAATCGCACCGATGATTCGGTCGTGATACCCCACGGGAGCGGCCAGATGTTCGTCCGCAAGTCCAGGGGATTCGTCCCGGAGCCTCTGCCGCTGCCTCACGGCCATGCGCTGGTCGCTGTCGGCGCGGACATGAACAACACCGGCGGGATATGCGTTGGCGGCAAGGCTGTAATGACCCAGCACATCGGCGACATCGGCCGGTACGAGAGCGCGCTCTTTCTGGAGAGCGCCATAAAACATCTCATGAAACTGCACGGCATGGAGAAGCCGGAAGCTGTGATTACGGACATGCATCCCAAGTATTCCAGTCGGGGCGTGGGCAATCGCCTGGCCGGTGAATGGGGCGTCCCGGCAATCGAGGTGCAGCATCATGCGGCGCATGCATTCGGACTGGCTGCGGAGCACGGCTTGGAAGGGCTGAAGGTCCTTGCCTGCGACGGCACCGGGTACGGCACGGACGGCCAGGTCTGGGGCGGCGAGGTACTGGATGTGAGCAATGGAAAATGGGAGAGGAAAGGGCATCTGGCGTACATACCGCTTCTGGGCGGCGACAGGGCTGTCGAGGACCCGCGCAGGATGGTGTTCGCAATAACCGACATGCTGGGCATTGACCAGCCGTATTTCTCCGGCAATGAGATGGACGTTCTTCACGGCATGATGAAGAACAGCGTCAAGACGAGCAGCACCGGCCGCGTTCTGGACGCGCTGTCATGCTGGCTCGGTATATGCGAAATCATGACATATGACGGAGAACCGGCCATGACGCTGGAGCCTTACATCCGGAAAGGGAGGGCTGTGCATGAGTTCTCCGCGCCGGTGAAGAGCGGGGTCGTGGACACATTGGCCCTGTTCGGGCAACTTGCCGGTGTCCTGCCCCCGGGCAAAACATTGTCCGGCAGAGAAAAGGCCGACATTGCCAGGTCCTTCGCGGACGCACTCTTCGGGGGGCTGGTCGAAGCTGCGGATCCGGGAGAGGCGCTCGGTTTCACGGGAGGCGTTTCATACAACCTGGCGGTCAATGACATTCTCTCGGAGAAACTGCATGAAAGAGGGGCAAAACTCATAACCCACAGCCGCGTACCAAACGGTGACGGGGGCATAAGCTTCGGTCAGCTTGCAGGAGGCGGATTCGATGTGTCTGGCAATACCGGGTAGGATTGTCGAGATAGCCGGGGACAGGGCCAAAGTCCAGTACGGCGAGGGCGTGACCAACACGGCCAATGTCTCGCTGGTTGACGTCAAGTTAGGGGATTACGTCCTGGTCCATGCCGGCTTCGCCATACAGGTTCTTTCCGAGAAAGAGGCCATGGAGACAATTGCTCTGTGGAACGAGATGCTCGGAACCGGGGGATACCCGGATGCATGAATTCTCAGTCATATCCTCGATAATCGAACTTGTAAGAACCGAGATGGAGAAGGCGAGAGCCGAGAAGGTCCTGGAGGTTCATCTCGAGGTGGGCGAGCTCTCGTTCCTGTCGCATGAAGCGCTCCGGTTCGGATTCAAGGCTCTGGCCGAGGGCGAGCCGAAAATCAATTCCGATGCGCTCAGGATAATCTCGGTCCCGGCCGAGGTCAGATGCAAAAAATGCGGATACAGCGGGGCAATGAAGGCCGAGGACGATGAGGCATATCATATCGGCGTGCCATTGTTCCAGTGCCCTGAATGCTCCGGCCCCATCGACGTGCTGAAAGGCAGGGAGTGCACCGTCAGGAACATACGCATGGAGGTTCCCTGATGTTCGAACTCCGAGACAGGGCCATGGCCGAGAAAATAATATCCAGGATCAGGGACCTGGACCAGCGCATCCGAATAATGCATGTCTGCGGCACCCATCAGGACACGCTGGTGAAGCACGGCCTCATCGACATGCTGGCCAATGCCGGCGTCGAAGTGCGCCAGGGCCCGGGCTGCCCCGTGTGCGTGACCACACCGCAGGAGATCGAGGAGACGCTGGCCCTTGCAAGGGCCGGAAAGACCGTCGCCATATTCGGGGACATGCTGAAGGTTCCCTCGGAATCCGGTTCGCTACTGAAGGCCAAGGGCGAGGGCGCGGACGTGCGCATCGTCTACGGCATCAACGAAGCCGTGGAACTCGCACATAAGATTGACAATGAAGTTGTTTTCATCGCGGTGGGGTTCGAAACCACAGCCCCGGCAACTGCCAGCATACTTCTGGGCAAGCCTCCGAAGAATTTCTCGGTGCTTTGCTGCCACCGCACGATTCCCGAGGCCCTGAGGATACTGGTGACTTCGGGCAAGGTCGAGATACAGGGGCTGCTTGAGCCGGGCCACGTGAGCGTGATAACAGGTTCCGACATGTATGAATTTCTTTCCAGGGACTACAAAATCCCCCAGGCCATTGCCGGATTCGAACCGCTGGACGTGCTGATGGGCGTGTTCCTGCTGGCTCGGCAGATAAAGAACGGCGAGGCAAAGGTGGAGAATGCCTACACCAGGGCTGTTTCCCCGGAGGGAAATCTGAAGGCTCAGGCCGCCATGATGAAGGTCTTCGAGCCATGCGATGTGAAGTGGCGCGGATTTCCCGTATTGCCAGGCACCGGGCTGAAACTGAGGAAGGAATTCGCGCAATGGGACGCGCGGAAGAAATATTCAGACATCCTGGCCCCGGTATACACCAGAGAATATGAGGAGCCGCCCGGGTGCAAGTGCGGCGACGTGCTGCGGGGCGAGATGGACCCCCAGGACTGCCCGCTGTTCGGGAAGGCCTGCACGCCAGCGAGTCCGGTGGGGCCGTGCATGGTGAGTTTCGAAGGGGGATGCAGTATAGAGTACAAGTACAGGCGGAAAAGTTAGTTTATTTATAACATGAGAACCATTCCTACCTACAACAAAGAGGGAAGTACAATGAAACAACTGACAGCGATTCTCCTGGCCATGCTCATGATCGCGACGCCACTGGGCGTTATCTCTGAAATTGCATCCTCCGCGGATGTTGGGCAGCATGCCCCGTTTGCGGGCGGCACCTTCGGGGGCGGGGACGGCTCCGCAGGGAATCCGTACATCATCGAGGATGTGCTGGACCTGCAGGCGATGCAGAGCGGTCTGGGCGCCAACTATTCGTTGGGCAATGACATCGACGCCTCTGCGACCGTGGGTTGGAACAGTGGGGAGGGGTTTGTGCCAATAGGCAACAGCACGGCCCCTTTCACGGGCTCCTTGAATGGCAATCTATACATCATTTCATCACTATTCATCAGCAGGGACGGAAATTATCAGGGACTGTTCGGTCAGATTTCCTCAACGGTAAAAGTCCAGAACATCTTCATGGAAAATGTCTACATCAATGCCTTGCAATTCAGGGGAGCCATCGCAGGCGACAATAATGGTGGAACCATCAGGAACTGCACCAGTTCCGGGACCATTGCGTATGCCAGCAGTAATGCGGGCGGAATCGTGGGAAGAATGATAGGCGGCCTTCTGGACAACTGCTCCTCCACCTGCGCGGTATCTTCCACCACCGGCAACAACATCGGGGGCCTTGTGGGACAGGCCGACAGCGGTTCCACAATATCCAACTCCTGGAGCAAGGGCGATGTTCAGGGCCAGAACGTGATAGGGGGCTTCATCGGCGTTCAAACCGGCGACGGGACCATAATCACGGGATGCTTCGCCACCGGCGACGTGACGGCCAACGACGTGGGCGGAGGATTTGCCGGTCGAATCAACAATGGAGCGGACACCTTTGACAGCTACGCCACAGGCGATGTTTCAGTGGCCAGCAACAACGGTGCCGGCGGCTTCGTCGGAAACCATCTGTGGACAGGCGACGGGACATCCATAATACAGAGATGCTATGCTACTGGGGATGTGAGCGCATTGGGATCGGTGGGCGGTTTCGTTGGTACCAATACCAACGGTCCAGTCATGACATACGACTGCTATGCCCTCGGAAATGTCAGCGGAAATTGGCAGGTCGGCGGCTTCGTGGGTTCAGAATGGGACGGCCCCATCGAGCGCTGCTACTCCACGGGCAATGTCACCGGAACCTCTGACGTCGGCGGCTTCGCAGGATGGGCTGGCTTCAATTTCGCCTGTGCGTTCCTGAACAACCGCTGGGACAACGAGACATCCGGGACCACGATTGCCGTGGGCCATCCAGAAGAAGCGGGAGATGACGCAGGAATAACCGGGAACTCAACAGCCCAGCTGCTCCAACAGTCTACTTATACAGGCTTTAATTTCAACACCGTATGGTGGAGCGTGAATTCCAGTACCAGGCCGTTCCTCAGGATGGAATGGGGCCAGGAGATACGCAACAGCCACCAGCTGCAGATGATGCAGATGGACCCGGCCGAGAACTACACGCTCGCGAACGACATTGACATGAGCGACATCGTCGGGTCGAGCCAGATGTGGGGGACGACCCTCACGCAGGGCGGCGGGTTCGTGCCGGCGGGGAACGCAACAAAACGCTTCACAGGCAGCCTGGAAGGTAATGGATACGAGATATCCGGGCTTTACATCAACCGGTCCTCGCAGGCGAACCAGAGCCTGCTCGGTTGGGTTTACGAACCGGCCGCGATAATGAACGTGACCCTAAATAATGTGAATGTGAGCGGCGGCCAGAACACAGGGGCCCTGGCCGGTTACCTCTACAGCGGCACACTAAGGGGCTGCTCCGGGGCCGGCTTGATTAAAGGCAGCAACCTGTTCACGGGCGGGCTGATCGGTTACAATGTCTTCGGCTCACTTGACCAATGTGCATTTGACGGGACTGTGTACAGCACGGCCAATTATGCTGGGGGCCTCATAGGCAGGAGCACAGGAGAAGTGACTGATTCCGGCTCGAGCGGGTCTGTGCACGGCGCCGCTTGGGTGGGCGGCCTCATCGGCGACATGCTCAATTCCGGATACGTGGAAAACTGCTTCTCATACTCCGAAGTGAGCGGCGGCACGAACGTCGGAGGCCTGATAGGTTGGAGCGAGAGGCCCATCACTCGGTGCCATGCATACGGAGATGTGTCCGGCGTCACCTCGACAGGCGGCCTGGTCGGCACGAGCGGTTCGGCATCGCCAATAAGCAACTCCAGCGCATCCGGCCATGTGACAGGCACCAACATACCCACTGGAGGCCTTGTGGGATGGAACGGGGCTGACATCCTGTTCTCGAACAGCAGCGGTGATGTGGACGGTACGGGCAGCGTGGGAGGGCTTGTGGGCCTGCATGCAAGCGGGAACATCGTCCGCTGCAATGCCCGTGGCGGTGTGACAGGCTCTAGCACAAGGGTCGGCGGGCTTGTGGGGAATTTCGATTCCGGCTTGATATCAGATTGCTTCGCCATAGGCGATGTCACGGGCCAGGGCACGGTGGGCGGCCTGGTGGGAACATTCGACGGCGGCGCAATCACTGAATCATACGCGGCCGGTGACGTGACCTCTTTCCCGGGCTATGCGGGCGGCCTGGTGGGATGGGCTCACCTGGGCGGTATGATCAACAATTCCAACTCCTTTGGCTATGTCCGCGGTGTGAGCCCATACATTGGCGGCTTCGTGGGCTACAACGAGGTTCCCATAGAATTCAGCAACAGCTTCGGTCCGGTGAACTCCACTTCGAGTTGCGTCGGAGGTTTTGCAGGGTTCAACGGAGCCAGGCTTGAGAGCTGCACTGCATACGGAACAGTGACCGGCCGCACATACACAGGCGGCCTGGTCGGCTACAACGGGGACTCCATTGACGCCAAGGTTTTGAACTGCACGGCTTACGGGGAAGTGACAAACCCTTCTATAACTGACAGTCACGTAGGAGGTCTGATCGGCCGCAACAACGCAGGACTGATCTCGAACTGCCAGGCGCATGGAAACGCCACCAGTTTCGGGGATTATACAGGCGGCCTTATCGGCCACAATACCGGCGCAGTATACCAGAGTTGCTCTCACGGAAACGCTGACAGCGGAATGCTGAATTGCGCAGGAGGTTTCATAGGTTGGAACTTGGGTTCGATCCAGCAATGCTTTTCAACGGGCTCCGCAACCACCACAGGCAACTATGCCGGCGGCTTCATCGGCCAGAATTATGGCGGAATCCTTAACTGCTATGCCTGGGGCAGCGCCAGCGGGCATTGGTTCGTGGGCGGCTTCATCGGGGACAACCACCAAATCATCCAGAATGCCTACAGCGTAGGAAACGCCAGTGCGACCGGAGGCAACTGCGGCGGCTTCATCGGGTTCAACGAAACCGGAATTCCGGTCGTCGGCAGCTACTGGGACCTGGAGAATTCCGGGACTGTGCCGAGCCAGGGCGGCGCCCCGAGAAACACGGCCGAGATGATGTCCCAGGCCACGTTCGCCGGCTGGGACTTCTCAACCCTCTGGGGGATATACGAGGCAAACACCTACCCGTTCCTGCGGGCTTTCGGCATGCCGCCGGAGCCTGAGGCGGATTTGGAGATAACAATTGACGACCTTGCCGACCCAGTGCAGCTGGGAAGCGTGATAGGTTACAGGGTCATGGTGCAGAACCACGGGCCCGGCAATGCGCTGGACGTTTTCATCAACATCACACTGCCGCCCGGCACGTCCTTCCTCAACTCGAGCGCACCTATGGATGACCATGTCACATACCTGACGGCAGACATAGGCATTCTGATGAGCGGCGAGACAGGAGGCACCTTCTTGAACCTCTCGGTGGATTCGTTCACCGCTTCGACCGTGACATGCACCGCGACAATATCGTCAACAACAGACGACCCGGGAGTCTATCCCAATGTGTCGGTTGAGGCGACTGGCGTGAACAGAGGCCCGTCTGCTGCTAATAACGCCTACCAGACCACCGAGGATTATATTCTGACCATTATCGCGCCCGGCGTGTTGGGCAATGACCTGGACCCTGACTTGGACGCTCTCACGGTGATATCCCACGAACCCAGCGACTACGGCGCCGCGGTAACTATACTCGCGGACGGAAGCATGACCTACAACCCGACAGTCTCGGCGGCACTCCAGGCCCTGCACGGCGGCGAAACCGTGTACGACACGTTCAATTATGTGATAAGCGACGGAAGGGGCGGAACAGCCTCGGCCGCCATTACCATTCGGGTGGACGGTCAGGAAGGTTATCCCATTGCCCACAATGACACTTTCGTGATACAGGAGGACAGCGGCGCCAATGTGCTGGATGTGCTGGCGAACGATGTCGGGGACGAGGAAGGCGACGCCATAACCATACTGGAAGCGAGCCTTTCCTCATGGTGGCATGGAACATTGGCGATCTCGGGCGGGGGAACAACCCTGACATTCACCCCGACGGAGAATTTCTACGGGACTGTCAACTTCAGCTATGCCATACATATCTCAACGGCACCGGGCGGCTGGGGGTACGGAACCCTGACCGTGCTCAATGTGAACGACCCGCCGGCCATAACCAGCGCAGATGTTGTCGAGACCCTTACAGGCAGCCCCTACCTTGTGAATTATACCGCGACAGACATAGACGGGGACGCGCTCACATGGTCCCGGACGACCAACGCCACATGGCTGTCCATAAACGCGAGCGGTGCCCTTTCAGGTACGCCGGAGAATTCCGATGCCGGCATATACTCGGTCAGCGTGCGCGTGTCTGACGGGCACGGCGGCTATGACTGGAGCAATTTCACGCTGACTGTATTGTTGGACACGGACGGAGACGGAATACCCGACACAACAGATACGGACGACGATGGTGACGGCGTGCCGGATGCGGACGACCTTGACCCGCTGGACCCTGACATAGGCGCGGAAATGCCTCCTGCGGACACGGACGGCGACGGTGTTCCCGATTCGGAGGATGCGTTCCCGACCGACCCCGCTGCCTCGGTTGATACCGACGGCGACGGAATGCCGGATGCCTGGAATCCGGGCTACACAGCAGAGGATTCCACGACCGGCCTGGTGCTGGATGATGACCCGAACACGCCGTTTTCCGACGGTCCCGGCTCAAACATCTGGCTGTATATTATCATAATACTGGTCATCGCGTGCATTGCCGGGGCAGCATGGTGGTTCTGGCCCAAGAAACCGAGCCCGGAGAAGTTCGACCCACTGCCCGCGGAATCGGATGAAGAGCCGCCAAACTTCAAAACCGATCCTTCGGATGCCAACAAGGTCGAGCCGAAGGAGAACATAGCCGAGGACGGCGCAGTCACATACGTTGAGAGCCAGACACCGTATGACAGGCTGGGCTGAGCAAACCTAGGCAATAGACCGATAATGAAAATCGAAGTAGCCGATTACCCGGCTACTTCTTCTTTACATATTTCTTCTTTTCATTTTTCTTTACTTGTGGGGCTTCCACGCACGCCCTGAGTAGCTGCCAAACTGTCTTCTCATTGGCCTGGAGCTCATCGAACTCCTTCTCGGCCATTGATATCTGGGAAGCGTACTCTATCACTGCCTGCTGGGTCAGGAAATCCAGGCCAAGGTTAGAGACCTTGTCCTCCCACTCCTTCATGGCGCAGCCTTCCTTCATCTTTTTCTGGACCCTCACAAGCTCCTTGACCTTTGCCGGGCTGCAATCCACTTCCATCCCGAGCTTTCTCAGGCCTTCCAGGGCGGCCTTTATGCCCATCTCGTAATCCTTCTGGGTCCCGCTTTCGCCGTGAGTGATGTGGAACACCTCGGCTGTGGCACGATAATAGGTCTCGATGAAGTGGCCGACACGCTCCTCGCGGGCTATCTCAATCATGCCAACATCCTTAAGCTTGCGTATGTGATGGTATATCGCCTGGGTGGTGAGCCCGAGCTGCTCCGCGATCTGGCTCACGGTCATGTCCTTCACCCTGAGCAGGTATATCATCTTCCTGCGTGTCTCATCCGCAAGTTGCTGAAATGCCTCGGGGTCGGATATCACTTTCACGGTCTGCAGTTTATCACCAGATAGTATATGTTTGAACATCAATATAAAGGTTTCGCTTAACCAAACGAAAGTTTTATTAACTACAAAGTCCATTACCAAACAGAGGTTTGGGTGATACAAACATGAAATGTGATACAGAAAACAGAGGGTTGACGGTTACGATAGGGACGAGGAGTTACAGGATTGTCCTAGACTTCAACACTTGCACAGTGAGGCTGGCCAGGATCGGCGCAGAGCCTGAGTGGTCAGTCAGCCTCGCGTGCGACGAAGGAGTGTGGTCGGCTTGCTAGGCACTGGTTTCCCTTCGGAAACATTCAGGAATGTTCCGGCGCGCAGGACTGCAATCTCAGTGCATGAGTTCGGGCCGGGCTGCGAGTCATGGATTGCCGCCGAGGCTGCCCGTGTTCAGACGACGGACGGACGCCGCAGCCCGAATAGGCTGGCATTCCTCAGGGCGGCTGTAGCCAAGTTCGCGGCTATGCTGTCCTGAGCGGTTATTGCCTGACTGCCCGTTATCATATACCCACTGAAGCGGCCGCCTCTCTCCCGGTCGCTTCCATCTTTATCTGGCTGTTTTGTTTCCATTTAATATATTCAGGCACTGCAGACGTATCCAGCGCAATAAATATTCTGTTTATTATATATTACCTCAAGCTTTATATATGATAACGATAATACACCTTTGTCGGACACAGGTAAGACAAAAGAGGTACAAAAGAGGATGATATGATGGAAACCGACACAGAGAAGGTCACGATACGAATACCCAAACGGTATCTCAGGTCCATCGACTTTCTGGTGAAGGCCGACGACTTCCCATCGAGGTCGGAGGCGATCCGCGCGGCAATCAGGGACATGGTCTATCACAGGATGGACATGGTGCCTGACAAGCTGAGGAAGATGCAGGACGCGGAGATAGCAGTCGCAAATGCGGAGGCCCTCGAAAGAGAGCTGGTCAAAAAGTAAGGGAAAACGGGATGCCGAAAGGCAGATGGATGCACGCGCACCTAAGTGGGATGGGACCCCCCCGATTTCCTGAAATCACAACTCACGATTACCTCCCCCCTTTTTTTTATTTTCTGGTTAGTGTGAACCAGAAAATCGTTTAGGGGGGGAGGTATCGTACGAGGCCCTTTGACATTTGCGCGGCCCCACATCCCTGCCCTTAGGGGCAGGGCCTTAAGGGATTTCATACAATTTGTGTCTGTCACTTGCCAGTACATCAATCTCAGCACCCCGCCCTCACAGACGGGGCATGATGCAAATAATACGCAATCGCAAATCTGGCGAGTGTACGCCAGATGTTGATAAAAATGGTGTCGGTGCAAAATATGAATAGTGTATGTCGCGGTCTTATTTTGCCCCCGCTGCCGCATTCCTCCTCACATACACGCAGTTATTCTCCCGATTGGGTCCCTCGCCCACGGCTTTCCAGAAATTCTTCGGACATCTTCCGAGGGCGCTATCTATGTCCTTCAGGGTCAGGAGGTTCTTTTCGTTCAATATCAGCGAGAATCGCTTCCGGTTCTCGGCATCATCAGGCCGTATCTGATTTCTGTAAGCGTGCAGCGAGAATCTGTTCGGGTAGTTGAAGATCAGGAAACCACTGTCATTCACCCTGGCATAGAGATTCCGTATCGCGCCCCGAATGTCTTTCACATAATGGAGTGTGGCAATGCAGTAAACCAGGTCGAATTTTTCGTTTGTCCTTATCCGGGGCAGCATATCCTGTTCGAACCGCATGTTCGAAAGCCCGGAATTTTCTGCCCTGGCCCGGTTCTTTTCGATCACCGGCATCGAGGGGTCGAACCCCACGAATTCGCACTCCGGATATTTCTCCGCAAGGATGAACATTGTGATTCCGGGCCCGCATCCGAAATCCGCGATTCTCCTGAGGCCATACTGTTCTATGAACCGGGCGAGCCGCCCGGCCATGTTCCTTCCGCCCATGAGCATGTTCTCGCTCACAGTCTCGCTCTCCCAGAACCGGTCCCAGTCTATTGTATTCTTGTATTTTCCCGGCATATCAGGGCTCCCCGGAGAATGCTTGCCCAATCATATCCATGGCTTTATTCGAAAATACATGTCCCCCGTCTCTCTCCGCTGATGTTTGATATGTTTTGATGAATTTCACAGGTTCGCCAATACAATCAACAAGCCTTTCCCTTCCCAGGCAATTCTCGATCCTCCGCGCCATTACATGACCGACCGGATGGAACGCGTTTTTCGAAAATAATCGATATAACTTGTTTTGCTTTGGTTCTCTGGGATATGATTTTGAAACCAGTTCGTCCATTTCCTTCAGTATTTCATCAACACAGTCGTATGCTTTTGATTGCATCATCATGGTTACGATTGGCAAATCATTACGGGCCAAAGTGGAGGAATGGATGGAAAACACCATGTCGGCGATCCCTTCTGCTTCCAATGTTGAAAGAATAAATTTCAGCCCTTTATAATCAGTCCAGTTACCATATTCTTTATTCCTTGCCATGTGATGTAATTCATGTGCAATCATTCCTTTGGTATTTTCAAGACCCATTACATATGCAAGAGTTACATCAAAAGTTGCCTCATCGTAAAATATTCTCCCGTCTCCTGAACCGAATACCAGATAAAGTTTTGTTGGGGGAATCAAAATATTGGAAGGAAGATAATTCCGCAATCTTTCTTCTACCCACTGCATCATGTCGGGCTCAGAATCTGTAATTGCTTTGAGAAACAGTTCTATTTCATCCAGATGTTCTGCGGCATAATGAGTAAAACCTTTAGTTCTTCCTTTATTGGTGAACCATTGAATCATGCTATCCGATTTCGGAGATTTGCCAGTAACTCCTTTTGTAACCCATTTTATGAAATTTTTTCTGGAGATTCCCATCTCTCTTTCCATGATTTCAAAGCTTTTTTGATAAGATTCGAATTTGAACAGTTCATTCCACATTTCCGGCGTAATATATTTTTCCCGCTTCAAAGTTCTTAGAATTTCACAAAACTTCTGACCCCCATCAATGTGAATCTCAGGACCGGCAGACATCTTCAATCACGCACCCTTCTTCACGCAGACAACCAATTGCCTGGGCGATGCCTCTGTGAACGGGGATTCGTCATAATTCCCGAATTTTGATTCGATCTCGAAACCATTGTTCCGAAGGATGTCATCCAGTTCTTCCGGGAAATACATTCGTACATTCATTTTCTCGACAATTTCGTTTGGCTCTTTCCCGACCTTGTAGAACCACTTGATATTCATTATCTGGGTTATGGCCTCGTAGGCACTGGTCTCCGTGACCGTCACCTTTCCCCTTCCGTCCGGGTCATCATACTCGGTCGAGAGGCGCCTCGCCTCCGGGTTCGAAGCCAGGAAGTCGGGTCTCGGGTTCCATATCTCAAGGATGAATTTTCCGTCATCCGCCAGATGCTCCCGCACTCTGGAAAAACACGCATTAACGCTTTCACGGTCAAGGAGATGGGCCAGCGAGTTCCACGGAAATATGATGGCTCTGAATTTTCTCCCCAGGTCGAAATCCCGGCAATCGGCCTCAACCCATTGAATGTTCAGTTTCTCTTTCACGGCTTTCTCCCTGGCGCGGGCCAGCATGTTCCCGGAATTGTCCAGGCCCACAATTTCTACCCCCTTTCGGGCTATGGGTATGGTCACCCGACCGGTGCCGCAGGCCAGTTCCAGAACGGGGCCGCCGTGCTTTTCTATATGGCTCAGGTAGAATCCCACATCGTCATCAATATGGCCGTACTGGAGATCGTAGTGGCGGCCGTCGTAGTGCAGGGATTTTGGGTTATTCGGGATTTTAAATACCTCCAAGGCATGGATGCGATTGGTCAGATAATTCACGAGCGTCGTAAAAGCCTTTCGTCACCCATCCTCCCCCGCCCTCGCCAGCACCCCACATACCGGACATCCACATCCCCCGGATACCCTCCCGGACCAACCCGTGGACCGCGCCCCGGCACCGGCCAACCCCATCATGCCCCGCCTAACTCGCATCTTATCGCTGCATGCGGGCGGGGTTGTGGGCCAGATTGGACGAATCTGGCCTGTTGACCGATTAAGCTCATTCTTTGGATGCCTCGGGGCTTGCCCCGGGGAGGTGTTTAAATCGAATCTCATCCCGGTGCCGGAGCTGGTTCCAGGTGCCTTGGCGGGGTGCCCCACGCGTTCACACACAAAAGGATGAAGAATAGCTTTCTGTGCAAGAGCACCTACATCGGAGGCCACTGTGAACGTTGGGTAAGGCCTCATACCCGGGGCTTACACCCAGGGTTTGAAGGGATTCATGTGCGCTGTGCATCACAACAGCCAGATTTTGAAAATCTGGCATTATCACCCCGCCCTCACAGGCGGGGCATGATTAGCCAGGACGGCGCCGTGGCCCCTTCATCGATGCATTCCACACCATCCCACCCCAACTTGAGATCACAATCTCTTCATCATCAATATCCTGTCAATGTCAAAACCATTTTTCCTGTATAAATGAAGGGCTGCCTCATTCATCTTTGATACATACAAGCCAGCATGACTATATCCCTGTTTGTGAAAATACTCCAAAACATAATCCAATAATTCTTGGCCAATCCCTTTATTTCTTTCTATCTCATCGACATAAAAATCTAAAATTAACCCATATGGTAATTTCACAGTAGGAAGCTGAGACACACCCACGGAAATAAAGCCCAATAGCTTATCGTCAGCATCTGTTGCCACAAGCATTTTAAATTTCAATTTTTCATTATTCTTGCAAGATTGGTAATCCTCAAGCATAGCAATATCACAATCTTCACGTTTGACCAGGATTCGTTGATCTTCTGGAATATCTTGCCAGTTGGTATCAAGCATGCCCCTTTCCAAAAAAGGCATGTCATCGTCTTTCATCAGCCTGATTTCGTGCACAATCTTCAAAGCCATTGTCTCACTCTAAGTGAATGCGAAAGCCAGATAATAAGGCTTTCGCTGGCCATCCCCTACTTATTCGGGGCGCTATACTTTTTTCCCGGAAGTCAAAGTCATCTTGTCTTCAAGGAGCCAGTGGTCATTCGGTTTCTCTAAGATATATTTTCTGAAATTCTCCAACCCGTTCTCAAATGCTGATTGACTGATAAGAGTGAGAACAGAAGTGAATTTCAATTCAGCCCCTCTCAACCTAACTTCCGGAGATGGGTAGGGCTGTTCTGCCAGTACTTTGGAGGAAACCATTTGGAATCCTGCAATCCTGAATATATTTTCGACCTGTTCCTGGGTCGGGGTGCGTGCCTCATCGATTTCAATTGTTTCCGGGAAGAATCTGTGTTCTGGGTCCTCACGAATATTTTCCATAGAACCATAACGGTTCAGAATTGTTCCCCCCGGTCTCAAAACACGATAACACTCCTCTATGATATCCGAGGGATTATCAACATGATGAAGAAGATGTGACATGAAAACAGCATCAAATGATGCATCTGGGTAAGATAATGAAGTTGCATCCTGTATGTCCCATTCAACCAGATTTGCTTCATCTTTCTTCCTTGCTTTGAGAACCATTTCTTCTGAATTGTCAGCACCTGTAACAATATATCCCAATCTGTTTGCGATGGGAATTGAAAAGCGTCCTGTGCCACACCCCAGGTCAAGAAGCTCTATTTTCCGGTCAGAATCAATCCTTTCTGAAATAAGATTCATCCATGTTTCTAATCTTTCTTCCGAAATTGGGCGTGATAAATCATATGTATTTGCGATATTGCCATAATCTGCTTTTCTCATCACTTCCACCTCGTTTTTACCACTGGCTATCCCTCTTTCTCCGCTACTAATCGGGCGCTTCTCCGCTATGTCAAGTGGATGCGAATGCTCCGTAATAAGATTTGCGTTCAGAGATCTGTCACAGCCATTTCCATCATTGTCCAGTCGATTTTTTCAACCGCTTTTTCACATTGTCGACCGTCGCGGTCTTCGCAAGGACTTTCGTTTCGAAGGAGAGAGAGTCCCAGAACCCGATGCCCCGGGCATTGGGCGCGACCACCCGCTGGGTGACCTGTTCGATGCCTTTGGATTCGAAGTATTCGATGGCGCGCCTCACCAACCGGGTCCCGATGCCTTTTCGCCAATAATCCTGTTTAACATAAATCAAACCAATCTCGCCCACATGTTTGTAATCGGCGTGGCGCGTATCCCGTTTCTTCAGGTGTATCAGAACAAAGCCGTTGATATGGCCCGACCCATCAACAGCAACAAAAATCTTCGATTTTCTGTTCCCCAGATGCTTCCGCATCGTTCGCCTTGCCTCTCCCATCTCGCACTCGGGCGGCCACAGGTCGAACTGCGAATGGTATTCATCCCCTCTGAATTTCAATTCCGCGATGTATTCGAGGTCGGCTTTTCGCGCGAAGCGAATCCTGCACTCTTCTGATTTAACGGTCATCCAGTTTCCCATAAAGGAATGGAAAAGCCCGGTAATAAGGCTTTCGTCACCCCTCCCCATCCCTGCTTTGGCTCTACTGAGGGGCTTCGGTTTTGATTTTGATCGATGCATCCTCTAAAGTGGTCCTGATCCAGTATTTTTCATAATCAACATTGGCTACTGGCGGTTCTGAAAAGAATCTGCAATCGCCGATTTCACTTTTATCTTGTATGTTCATTGTTCCAGAGTATTCTTTGATAATGAAATTGAAATGCCAGAGCCTTAAAATGCAGTTGGCAAAATGAAAATCAACAATCTGAATCGATGAAAGGGATTTTAGGTGAATATCTAAACCTGTTTCTTCATGAACTTCTCTTATCGTGCCAGATTCAATAGATTCTCCGTTCATAATACGTCCGGATGGAAAATACCATGATTCTTTACCAGCTTTCTTCACTAGCAAAAATTGATTATTTTCATTCAGAATTATTCCTACACCTTCCCCAATGCAATTCAGATAGTCGGTATTTGCTGGTAAATGGATATTGTTGACATCCTTACGATCCATTTTTCTGATGACTGGTTCACCATATTTCTTTTTTAGAAACGCAATTTCACTATCCGACGGTTTACATTCAATAATCTTAACGTCCATGCTCAACCTGTTCGCCCCGAGTGAATGCGCGAGCTGGCTAATAAGGCTTTCGTCCCCCATCACCAGCGAATCGCAATACTTTTAGCCGGGTTCCCCATGAATCCACCTCAATTCGCCTGGCCAGCCCTTCTCCGACATGGCGAGGATAGATTTGTAATACTCATTGATTCCGCTTCTGGTGTAATTGAATTTTTCCCGGTCTCGAACGAAATAGTTTGATATGGCCGCAGCCCCGAACTGGGCTGCGTTTGTGTATGGCGTAGAATCGCCCTTCGAGTGCGCTTCGATAGGGGCGGGCGTATTCATCAGGACCCAAACCGATGCTGGCTTTGCGTAATTGTCATGGTACACGACATCGGTTGAAGCATCGATTGCGCCCCAGACCCCCGTCCTGAAAACCTCCACAATAACATGACCCGAATATGCTTTGTCCATGTTGACGAGATATGCGAGCCTCGCTGGAAAACCAGCAACCTGGAACAGCGCACACCCGGCCCTGGCCACATCGGTGCACCAATCTGAACCGTGTTCTATGATGAACTCCTCTGTGCCGCCGACCTCGAACAAATCCGAATCATTGGCGCATTTCTCCTGCAATCGGCTGGTGAATTTGGCAATTTTTCCTATCAGCGCCTCCCCGGAGCCGTGATTCTGGCTCATCTTTCCGATAATGTTTTCCAGGATTGGCCGAGACCCTCTTTCATGTGAAATCACAACCGGCGTGCAATCCGAGTACAGGTAGCCGGCTGTCTCGGTGTTCAACCGTATCATTTTGACCATCAACACCCGGTCCACCGAACCGGGAGCGTGGGAATCGTTCTCGAACATGACGCGATACGCAGGCCCGAATTGGCCTATGCCTTGATACTCTCTGATGGGTTTCATCTCCCTGCGAATTCGCATGTTTGGTAATAAGGCTTTCGTCATGTTCTCTTGTGTACTTTTCGCCAGCAGACAAATATATAACATAGATTTCTTTTCGCCATTAATGATTAATGAACAACTCATAGACAAAATCAAATTCGTGATATTAGAACATACTGGGGACAATTTAATCTCGCTATATGTTATTGGTTCTTTTCTTACTGAAGACATGATAGAAAGCAGCGATATTGATTTTGTCGGTATTATGAAGTCCAGTTATAATTATGATGATGAAGAAAAATTGAACGAAATCCTGAACGAAAAAATACCTTCATCTCACAGGATTGACATTGGCATGATGAGTTATGATGAATTTTTCGGCGGGGAATCCAAAGGAAGCATAATGGAAAACATCAATTTGCCGGTATTCATAAATTTTCTTAAAAAAGCGAGGTTGATACATGGAAAACATTTGAATTTTGATGACTTTCCAATCAAGCTAGCATCCTCAAGAGAAGAATTTGAATATTACATCAACACATTTTATGAACACAAAGATGCGTTTAAAGAAGAAGACCTAATTGGCCGGGATTTCACTTTCAGAGACTTCATCAAGTTAATTTTCTACATTGCCAGACTTGAACTGCAGCTGATGGACAATTTCGAGCCGGCCAACAGTTATTCTGGAATAGCTGCGGCATTCAAAACCAAAGAAAATCACATTGTGCATTATTCATTAAAACTTCGCAAGCAGCGAGTGATATCAAGAGATGAAAAGATCAAGTGGATAGAACTTGCAGATCAATATATCTCAAAGTTAAATTTGGCACATAATCTAAGCAGCCAGTCGCTCGTTGCCGAGTGAATGCGAAAGCCCCATAACAGAACTTTCGTCACCACACCCCCACCCTTTCGTTGGACACAGAAATGTCCGAGTGTTGCCAATTAATCGGCTCCTCGCAACCATGCGCTTTTTTGGATAAATCACAATCCCCGGACACAAATCTCTGGCTAGCTCATTTGCTCAGGAGGCAATCACTTGCTTCCAACAAGGATGATATCATCACTCTTTTTGTTAAATTTGGTGAACTGAAAATCACCATAAGCTTTCAGATTCTTAAATCCAGCTTTGCACATCAATGATTTTATTTCCTCAAAAGTTACAATCCTGTAATCCGATGAATTCACCTCGAATTTTGGAACACCATCTGATTCAATCACAGAAATAACATTGTAGGTTGTCTTTGTTTTATAGAAGTCCAGCACGTAAATAAAAAGGTTCACGTCCCCATTCGGTTCTTTATGATAATGCATCGGAAAAATCCGTTTATTCTCCTTTATCAGTTTAGGAAGATTTCTTATCTGGACCACAACAATTCCCTTCTTGTTTAGAACATTGTACATGTTCTTCAGAGCCGATAAGATATCCTTTTCCTCAAGTTCATGGCTAAGAGAGTTGCCCCAGCATATCACACAGTCAAATTTTTTATCGATAGACTTATCTAGCTTCTTAAAATCGGCTTGAAAAAAATCTACGGACGACGAATTGGATTTGGCTATTTTTATCATATCGTCACTAATGTCACAACCCGTAGCTTCAAAACCCAACTCCTTGAATTTTATTGCATGCCATCCGGTTCCGCAGGCGCAGTCCAGGATTGATTTTACTTTATTATCTTTAAAAATCTTCTCAAAGAATGGCATTTCTGCATTATACCTTTTATCCGAGATCATAATATCATATTTGTCTGCAAATCCATTGTAAAATTTGCTGGTTTGATTTTTCATATGTGCGATTCCCCTACGATTACACTCTGGGACAAGTGAATATGAAAGCCCGATATTAAGGTTTTTGGCGAGGCATCAGGTCGGGTTTCTCGCCAATTATACAAAAAGAGATTTGACAAACAGTCAACCGTTCCTTAGATAATCAGAGATGTTTTTTAATTTCAGAAGTATAGATAGACCGTTCATTATGGTTAGCATTAACTCTTAATGGCCCCCAATCAATCTGTTTTATATCTTTTTTAAATCTAGGAATGATGTGAAATTTGTAGTGAGCCATTCCATTGTATCCGCTCAAAGTAACATCATCCTCAGATACATGCGTAATCGCATCTGGCTTGCATGCTTTTCTAACGGCTTCTGAGATTCGTTTTGCTACAATAAAAATGTGGGAAACTAATTCATCTGGGAGGTCGATGAAATTCTCATAATGTTTTATAGGAATAACCATTACATGATGTTTATTGATTGGATATATACTGATTACTGCATAACATAAATCATCGTCATGGATTATTACTGGTGCATCTGTAAAATTGCAAAATTCACAATTCTTTTTCATGGTCAGAAACATCACCTTTTAGGGGCCACATCTTTGTCAAGTGAATGTAAAAACCCGGTATTAAGGCTTTCGTTCCTGCTTCCCGTCCCTTCGTTGGATTAGAGGTTGCTCGGGTGCTATGGAGTGTATTACAAATTATTTATCCAGTGATAATACACGGACATGTTCCTCATACCCATGTTTTCGCCAAAATGAATAACCGATCTCATTTTTTGGTTCTACTCTTAATTCAACCCTTTCAATTTTGTGGGAATCAAACCATTCATAAGCCTTATTGAGTAATTTTTCACCTATACCTTTTCTTCTATGTCCAGAATCAACATACATATCCGAAATGAATCCAAAATAATCCAATCTGAATAAGGGGGGATATTCTTTAATCCTGACAATTATGTAACCGATTACATCGTTCTCATCTGTGGCAATAAATACTTTATCTGTTTCCGAGATCATACATTTTCGCAGATATTTTTCCCAATGCGTTTCTGCTCCATCTCTTAAGATATGGAATTGATTTAATTCCTTATGAAAATTCATCAGATCAACCCATAAATCAACAATTTCCGGAACATGTCTCTCTTCAGCTTCAATTATTTTCATGTAGTCCACCCCTGGCCCTAAGTGAATGTGAAAGGTGCTGTAAATACCTTTCGTTCCTTCTCCCCGTCCCCTCGTTGGACTCGGGATTCCTTCGCTGAAACGTTAGAAATACAGTGGCTCGGAACCGTGCGAAAATCTGGCTAACGTCGTTTCAAGGACGTTTTTCCGCGCTGCCTCTCGTCATTACATTGGTTGTTCATGTGGTCGTTCAATTAATAGTCCAAATTGTGGGCCATCATTATGAATTTCTAGTATTTTTATACAATCACTATGGGTACAACCAACAAGTATCTTCATTTCAAAATCACTATCATCAACATCAATAGTGCATATGATTGCATTCACCGTCTTGGTTGATAGGGAACCAATCCAAACATCAACGCCATCTCCATCACCTGATTTGGTTCCTTCAAGATATCCATAATCAAATGGGTAAATGATGGATTTATGAATTGGATGTTGGCTGCCTTTAGGTCTATCAATTATCAACCGATGTTTCAGAACAAGATCATCTAATGTCGGCCAAAATTGATTGGTGCTCATATACCCCCTACCCCAAGAGAATGCGAAAGCCCGGTAATAAGACTTTCGTACGTTTTTCTGTCCCATCGCCTATCCGCTGGCCAGGTTGTCTATTACTTTGAGTTTTTAGCCAAAATGTAATAATGTTTCTCAGATTCAGAATCCTTATTATAATAATCTGGTGTCGTCACAAACCAATCTTTAATGATGCTAAATCCAGAATCTCTAATTATTTGAAGTGATGTTTCTGGCTTGAAATGACTCCAAAACATCTTCTCTCCGCAGAATTCACCGATTTCTTCCCATTCGCTCCATGCCATTGACACTAAAATAATACCATCGGGCTTCAGCAATTTATGAAACTGTTGAAACATTGGTTTGTGCTTCTCCCTTGGAATATGAATTATTACACTAAAAGAAATCAGGCCATCAAAAGAATCATCTGGGAAATCCAGCTCGGTTATATTTTGCTTAATGAAAGTCACATTAGGTAGATTTTCCCTTGCTATTTCCAACATCCCATCTGAAAAATCTACACCAATTACATCAAAGCCAGAATCATGTAGGTATTTTGTATCTGGAATTCCTGTTCCGCAGCCAGCATCTAAAATTCTTGCTTTTGGTGGCAGAAGATTTATAATTTCTTTGAGTTCACTAATATCGCGATTTCCACCAGATTCTTGATATCTCTTTCCAATCTTGTTGTAAGCATCTTGTACTATCTTTTCTTTATCCATCTTGACACCCAGCCGTTGCGATAAAGCGCTTCATTGTGGAGTTACTTAATAAGCTTGTTCAATTCGGCTTCCAGTTGGTCTAACTCCGATTTTGGCAGACCAATGCTGCATCGTTTCAGAATGCCTTTGGAGATCAATACTATTTTCCTTGAATTTCTCTCCACCTTTCGAACATCTTTAATTGCCACCTTGTGAGGCAACAAAGCATCAACGAACCATTCTGCGATTTTTCTTCCCTTTTGGTCAATTTTATCTAACTCTCCTGGAACCATGTCAATAGTTAGTTCACCTTTAGTCAATTCAATTTTGATACCCTCTTTGGATGTTGTTGTCCAGATTACGTTTGGATTTTCCGCCATTTTAATACACCTTGATATGCATAATGGATTATCTGTTTATTATACTTTGTTAACTCATCAATCCATCGACCGGCACAACCCGTAGGCATTCCAGCGGCACCGGAACCCGTGTTCGATAGGACACGTCGCTCCGCGCCCATTGGTCATCCGTGATATGGACGTCGATAAAATCGCAGACATCTTTTATTGTGAATCTACCAGCGTAATCAATGTCATGGGTCTTTCTGAAATAATAGCGGACATAGTCCTCTGCCGAGCCGACAATATCGCCGGAGGATTGTTTCTGGCCTCCGAGGAACCATTCCCGCGCCTCGCCAGTCAGCCTCAATGCGATCGCTGCCTGTTCGTATTCGCGCTCTATCGGGTGTGTCACGGGCAGCATCACCTCGAGCACTTCCTTGTCCTTCAGCCAGGTTCTGTCAGGCTGGCCGAGAACCCTCTCGATGTTCCTTCTCATCCTGATATCATTGAACAAGTACACATATCGGTCATCGGACGGGTATGGCTGCTCGAACCCCATTTTCTTCAGCTCAATGGCAGGGAGCAATCCTAATTTAAGAATGGAGTCAATGCAGGATTTGAACGTGATGTGGTAGAAGATTGTTCCAATCATTCAACCACCACATCATAAACCATCATGGCAATTCCGGCAATGGAGAGTATGATGAAAGCAGCGCGTTTCCACTTTTCCCTGCGCCCATCATAAACGAGAGTTCCGAAACTCCCGACCGCCAGGACCAGTGCCCCGGCTATGGACAATGCTCCGACCATGCCCATGAAGTAGAGCACAATTACTATGGCCAACACAATAAGGCCTATCATTTTCCTCGGTCAAGTATATGCGGGGGCCGGGGTAAAAAGATTTTGTAGAGAGGCGATTAATTCTTCCGCGCATATGCGATAAGGTACTGGCCCGCATCGATAATACCCGGTTTATCTCGGACATGCTCCTCAATCCGATACACGGATTCCATTGCCTTTTTCGAGCGGATTATCTTGCCGAAAGGTTCTTTGTGGGCATAGAAAATGGAGGGCATGGAAAACAGCTCTTTCACAGCGAACTCGTTATCTGCCAGAAAAACGTTGAATTCATCTGCGGTATAAAAGTGCAAAGCCCAGAACTTGCTCCATGGCTGCTCGCCTGTCTCCAACACTTCCCAGAAATTGTATTTAGCGGGTTCCTTGAACATTTCCGGCGCCTCCACAAGCACCTCTCGAAAAACCCCGTACTGGCACATGACTTCCGCCAACAAATGCCCACGCGGTTTCAGCACTCTGCGAATCTCCTTGATGGCATCATGCCTTTTATTCGCGACAAAACTGAGCAAACCGCCATAAGCTACAACTAAATCGTACTGGCTATCGTCAATTTCAGGCATATTCGTGGCATCCAGAACGTGATAGCCTTCCACGCCCTTCCCGAGTTTTGCCTTCTCAATCTTTCTTTTTGCAATGCCCAACTGCTTTGGAGAAATGTCTGCCAGCATCACTCTTGCACCGAGCTTGAGCATCTCCATCGAGAATCGTCCGGGACCGCATCCCAGGTCCAACACTCTCTGCCCCTTCTTGACATGTCTTCTGACTTCCCGCAAATGCAATTCGAGGACGAATTTATTGTATCCCGACCCTTCAAAGCGCTTCCATTCGTCAAGTCTCTCGAAGGTATTCTTGATTTTCTCGGAATCATAATAACGGTTTTCCCATTCAGTCATGTCAATTCCTTCAACTGTTGGGGGCATCTCTTTCTTACCCAGGCACTGCGCTTGCCCCAAGTGAATGCGAAAGCCCGGTAATAAGCCTTGCGTTCCCGCCCCTCGCTTTGCGCCCCTCCTACCCCAGCATAATCACGTTTTTCATGTCCTTGAAATGCCCATCTTTGGTGACCAGCCTGGATTTTGTGAGGGTCGATGTCGCGAATATGATTGCGTCTATGGAATGCAATCCCGATGATGTTCTGAAATCCGCGGCAGCAAGCGCGAGCGTGTCATCGATTTCAACGATTGATGAACGTTCGATAATGAACTTGATCCTGTCGTTCCAGGGCATGTTCTCGCGTTGGTATTTCGACTTGATTTCCATTAATGATATCGAGCTTGTGTAAATCTCATGCTCGCCATCGACATAGCTTCTGGCAATTTGCCCCAACTCCGAGCCGGAAAAATATTCTATCCAGGCGCTGGAATCAAACGTTACGTTCATGTTCATCCCTTAGATCGTCTGTGCGAACTTTTCGAAGCCATGGATCTGCCCCGAACATGCTCTTCTTTCGTTTCTTCCTGAAATGATTTGCCAGTATCTCATTTACTGTCAACGAAATTTTACGCTTGCCATAAGTCTTGACGATGCTGTGATAAATATCGTCGCGTATCTCAATTGTTGTTCTCATGCCTATCAATAAAGCATATATGCTTATGCCTTAATAAACTTTTCCATGGAATGGCCAGGATATCCCATGGTTCGCTTCCAAGATGTTGGCGAGAAGGTATCGCATTTTGCGACACCATGAGTTCCACTTCATTTTCTGTCAGCCTGAACATGATATCCGGGGGAAAACGATTGATGTTCCTTTTCACCTGCTCCCTCAACCTTATGGGCTTGACCTCATAGAATCGGGCGAGGTCCCTGTCCAGCATCACCTGGACACTCCGAATCGTGTATATCCGGTCCTGGATGTCCGCCAGTTCTACCGATCCCAGTGCCTCCTCTGTTCCTGCTTTATCGCCCAAGTCTTCCCCCTTCCTCATTGTCTCATCTAAGTGTGGCTTGGGTATAAAGAGGCTGGATGGGGGTCGCCGAAAGTGCCCGACAGCCCATCCGATATGTTCTGCCGAATCCAACGTTTGTATCAATAATTATTTATAGCCAGAAAGAGCTAATCGATTCCGGTGAAGTAATGAAAAAGGCAATTCTGAGCGTAATCGTGGCCCTGATTCTGATTTCCGTTTCGGTTGTTTCCGTGAACTGGCTTATTCACGGGTCAGATGGGGTCTCGTCCGATTCCCCGCCCACGACCGTCACCGAGCTGGTGAACTGCAGCAACGATTTTTCGTTCGAGATGTACTCCATGCTGGCCGCTGAGGGCGATGAGAATCTGTTCTTCTCCCCCTACAGCATAACAACGGCCCTGGGCATGTGCTTCGAGGGCGCGCGGGGCCAGACGGCCGAGGAGATGGCCCGGGTCCTGAACTTTCCAACAGACAATCGGACGAGATGGGACATGATGCAGGCATACCAGACCCATTTCAACGAAGCGAGCGATTCTTACAACCTGTCGACAGCCAATTCGTATTGGCTCAGGCAGGGCGGGAACCTCCTGGAGGCATACAGGGTTGCGATCGAGTCATATTACCTGGCTCACGGGGAGGAACTGGATTTCCTCGGGGACCCTGAGGGCTCCGCGGAAACGATAAACGCCTGGGTGGAGGGACAGACCGACGGAAAAATCAAGGACCTGGTCGATCCGTCGCTGATCACTGAATATACATACCTGATTCTGACAAATGCGGTTTACTTCAAGTCGGACTGGAAATACCAGTTCAACGAAACCGCAACAGAGAACAGGACATTCCACCTTGAAGGCGGCCAGGATATAGATGCCGAGACTATGCACATGCATGACACCGAGATAGCGCTGAATTATTCTGAGAACGGCGACGTCCAGCTGCTCCAGCTCCCCTACAAGGACGGGGCTCTGTCAATGTACATACTTCTGCCGAAGGACAATGATATAGGCGCGCTGGAATCGAAGCTGGACAGCGACTATCTGGGCTCGCTGACGGACGGACTTTCTCCGGAGGAAGTGAACCTCTACCTGCCCAAGTTCAGGTTCGAGCAGAAATATAGGCTCCACCAGATGTTGATTGACATGGGAATGCCCACGGCCTTCAGCGGCGGCGCGGATTTCTCCGGAATGACTGATTCGGTATCCCTGAAAATCGATTGGGTGATCCATCAATCCTTTGTAGAGGTCAATGAAGAGGGGACTGTGGCGGCTGCCGCCACTGCGGTTGGGATGGGATACACGAGCGCCGGGCCTTCTGCTCCGGAGCCAGTCCTGTTCGACGCGGACCACCCGTTCATCTTCTTCATCCGGCACGAGGAAACAGGCCAGATCCTGTTCATGGGAAAAATGGGAAACCCCGCTCCTGAATGAACGTAAGCATTCAGTGAAATGAAGGTGTGATTGCTGTAGATTGCAGAGTCGGGAAGCGGGAAGCGGGAA
>DAKD01000001.1:27375-32924 GCA_002499085.1 Methanomassiliicoccales archaeon UBA280 | reverse complement strand
GGATAAAGGGTCTAGGGTCTAGGTTGCTGGCTTGTTCGTACCAAGCCAGTCGAATGCATTACTATGCACCCTAGTCCCTATCGCCGAATCGGAGATTCGGCTTAGTCGCGACATATTTGTCGCTCCTAGCCCCTATGACCCTAGACCCTATGACCCTAGCCCCTATGGCCCTAGCCCCTGAACTCAATATTCAGCAAAAAGTTGACAGACTCGGGCATTTCATCAAGGTTAAATACCACCTACGCGATATTACGACAAGGTGAAAACATGCTGATGGTAACCACGATACAGGCGAAAGAGGGGAAGTTCGAGGACACGATCAGGGCCCTGAAGAGGCTGAAGGTGCCGGACGGAATCAAAGTCCGCGAGTTCCTGGGCCTTTTCGGCGAACCGGACGCGATAATCGTTTTCGAGGCTCCTGATGAAAAGAAGGCTGTGGAGTTCGTGTGTTTGATAGCGTCGTCAGTCACATGCAAGACATCCGTGGCATTGCCTATTGACGAATTCAAGTGGACAAAATGAGCATTTTGTCGTCTATCCAAGCAGCATGCCCCGCCTGAATCTCAGCATTAATTAGCTGGAGGGCGGGGTACTGCGAGCATTTTCATGGCAAGTGACAGGGCAATCTGGGGCATTCTCCCAGCTCTGTTTTCAGGGGCCCCGCCTGTGAGGGTGGGGGGGTCGGGTACTCGCCCCGCCTTCACGAGCGGGGCGAAACACTCGGCTCTAGCACTGTTTCGTCTCTCTCATCCTTCGCATTGCATATTCCGAAAAAAGTTTGAAGAATCCTATTCATGCCAGAGTCCTCAGAATGCAACTTCCCAGACCAAGACCAACCTTTCCGAATCTGCAGTTCAGATGCGTATCAAAGCCCCAGCCTCTTCCTCATGTACCCGAACGCAGTCTCGCCCTTCCCGGTGTGGAATATATACTCCAGAACCTTCGGCTCGAAATCGGGTCTGGATCTTGTCCCGAGGGCCTTGGCAAGATAATCATGGTCTATCCTGATTATGACATCGGGCTTCGGATCAGCGACTGAATCAGTACTGGCATTGCCCTTTTTATCCACATGAAATGTAATGGTCTCTTCTCCTGTTTCGAATACCCAGGCCTGCGGAAGGTATCCCTTGGCTATCGGCCCGGTGAGAATTCCCCTCAGGACTTTCTTGAGTTCCTTCTCTACTTCCGCGCATATGGGCCTGAACAGTTCCTCGAGGCATGCCATAGGGCCGGAAACGGGCTTTCGGGTTATAATGGCATGGCAGCCCCTACTTTTTTATACCCTTTCCCCATGAAACCCCCAGGAGAATAATAATGACCCTCAGAGTCCACAACACAATGACCGGCCAGATGGAGGAATTCAGTCCGCTCGAAGGAAATAAGGTCGGAATGTATGTCTGCGGTATAAACACCTACGACGACAGCCACATGGGCCATGCCAAGTCAGCCGTGACTTTCGATGTGATACGGAGATACCTGGTCAGGAAGGGTTACCAGGTCACTTATGTCATCAATTTCACTGACATCGAGGACCATTGCATCGAGAGGACGATCAAGCTCGGAATCCCGCTGGAACAGCTCACTGAGAAGTACATCGGCGAGTATCACAGGGACATGGGCGCGCTGGGCGTGAAGCGCGCAGACATCTACCCGGTCGCAAGCCATCACATGAAGGAGATAATCCAGGCAATCCAAAAGCTGATCGACAAAGGCTTCGCGTACGAATCCGGGGGCGAGGTTTACTTCGATGTCATGGCTGTCGCCGAGTTCGGCAAGCTCAGCCACCGGAAGAGAGACGAGATGCTGGCCGGCGCCAGGATAGCCGTGGACGAGAGGAAGCGTGGACCCCTGGACTTCGTCCTGTGGAAGAACAAGAAAGAGGGCGAACCGTTCTGGGAATCTCCCTGGAGCGAGGGAAGGCCGGGATGGCACATAGAGTGCTCAGTGATGTCCATGAAATACCTGGGCGAGAGCTTCGAGGTTCACGGCGGCGGAACCGAACTTGTTTTCCCGCATCACGAGAACGAGATAATGCAGTCCGAGGCGCTTTCCGGCAAGCCTTTCGTGAAGTACTGGCTGCACGGCGGGCTCATGAACGTGGGCTCGGAGAAGATGTCCAAGTCCCTGAACAATTTCTTCACTATCAAGGACGTGCTGAAGGAATACGATCCGCTGGTCGTGAGGTTCTTCCTTCTCAACACGCATTACCGCAAGCCGATAGACTTCAACCAGAAGGCACTGGCCGAGGCCGCACAGGCGCTTGGCAGGATGCAGAATGCACTGGACTCGGCAATTGCTGCGCTCAAGACCGCTCCTGAAGGAACAGATGATTTCGCGGAAAAGGCTGCCGAAGCCATCAGGAAATTCGACGGAGCCATGGATGAAGACTTCAACACAAGGGACGCGATAGCATCGGCATTTGACTTCTCCAAGGAGCTGAACAAGTACATAGAATCAGGCCCAACAAGATCAGGCCTGGAGGCGGCGATGGAGGCATTCAGGGTTTACGATGGGATTCTGTCGGTTTTCAGGCTCGAGAAAGGCACCCAGGAACACATGCTCGCCCCGCTGATGGACATTATAATAGACATCCGGCAGAAGGCCAGGGCGGACAGGGACTTCAGGCTTGCCGATGAGATACGGGACAAGCTGAAGGCTTTGGGCATAGTGCTCGAAGATTCGGCAGACGGGCCCAGATGGAAGGTCCTCTGAATACTCAGAACCAGCCAAGGTGCCACATTATCGCCAGGTCGATGCCGATGAGTCCGGCGCCAAGCAGGGCGAATGCCAATGTGGTCTGCGTGTCGGCGTTATCCCTCTTTTCGATGTCCTCCTTCCTCATGTAATCCTTCACTTCGACGAAATCCGGCAGCCCCGAGTAATGCATGCGCTTGTACGGATTGCCCTCAGTCATGCCGCCCTGGAGGCCCCAAAGTATGAAAAGTATCGCAATCCCGGCAATGAGGAACATGCCCGGCCAGAGCAGCAGCTCGAGTGCGCCGCACACGGCTATCATGCCTATGACCAGCTTTGTGAAGTTGTTCATGGTTAGGAATCGGTTCCGGGATATATAAGGGATTCTTCGGAATTCCCGGGGACTACCCGAGCTTCGTGAGCTCCCTCTCGAACAGCTTGAGGTCCTTCTCCTCCATCGTAAGGGGGCTCACAGGAACTATCAGGACCGCTTCCCTTATCGCTATCTGCTCGTTGAGAAGCTGTATGAACTTCAGCACGGACTGGAACGAGTTATGGGTTATGAGGTATTCCAGGCCCGAGAGGAGCAGTATGCCGTTGTGGCTCTTCTTGAGGAAATTCTCGATGTGGTAGAAAAGCGCCGAGAGGTTCTGGGGCGGTATCGTGTTCTCGGTGTCCGAGGTTGACAGCCATATGATCGGGGTTTTCTCGAGCCCGTACTTCTTGCGGATCTTCGCGGGGAAGTCCCTCGTTATGCAAAGTCCCTGGTGGCCGTGCGTGACCCAGTCCTTGAATATCTCGTAGCTCCTGTCCGGGACTTCCTCCTTCACCAGATAGCCCGTGCAAATGTCCAGCTCGTTCTGCACATCGCCTTCGGCGCTCTCCGCTTCGGGCTTGACATACAGCCGGTCCCTTACAATCCTGTGGACGCATGCCGCGTCGCCGCGGCACTTGCATGTGTCCTCCGTGCCGTCAAAATGCGCGTCGAACATGCTGGATATCACACCTGCAATGTATCCCCTAGTGAAGTTGCAGCTTGCGCCCTCCTTCTTTCCCAGATGATTGGCCTCTACGGCCTCGTCGAACTCGATGATTATCTCGTCCTCGGTTATTTTCCTGGTGGCAGCCCTGCCCAGGCCTGTTTCGATGAGTATCCCGGGGAGGATGTCCTTCAGCTCCTCGATGTTCTCGCATGCATACCCGACGCTCTGGACCAGGCTCTCGCCGCATCTGAAACCGTAACGTTCCAGAAGCGCGCTGGCGCCCTTATCCCCCTGCAGGATCTGGAGCTCGTCATGCAGGCTTCGCAGCGCGTCCCCGCTCATCACGAAGAAGCTGACGCTGGTTTCCTCGGCCGTCATTATCAGGCGCCTCCCTTTTTCAGGTGCTGGTCGATTACCTCGTTGCCCAGTTCTATGAAGGATTCCTCGACATGCGCTCCGGTTTTGGCGCTTGTAAGGTGGTATTTCATGCCGTACTTTGCAGCTATCTCCCGCATCTCATCCTCCCCGAACTGCATTTCCTTGATCAAATCGAATTTATTTGCCAGCAGCACAACCGGGGAATTCATGTTCACATTGCGGAAAACCCGGATCCATTCCTCCAGATGCTCGAGCGTTTCCAGCCTCGTGGTATCGCATACAATGAAAGCTCCGGACGCGCCCTGGTAATATGCTGAATGAATGTTATCGTGAACCCTCTGGCCGAGTATGTCCCAGATTATGAAGGTCATGTTGAACTCCTGGCCGTTCCTCACTATGGTCACGTCCTTCTTCGAGACCTTTGTGCCGAATGTCATGATGTACTTGTCGTCGAACGTGTCGAAAACGAATTTCCTTATCAGGGATGTCTTGCCGACAGCTCCGTCGCCCAGCAGGCAAACCTTCTTCATCAGCTTCTTCGGCAGCATGGCTAACCTACCCGTGTTGCTCGATCATGCGCTTTCTCTTGGCCAGTGTGCTCTTCACTGCGAAATCGTCCTTGAAGCCTTTCTCGACATCGGCCAGCTTTTCAACGGCTTTCAGAAGGGTTTCCTTGGTTGGCTTCTTCACATCCACACCGGCCAGCGAGAACTGCTGTCTGACTGCGGCCATTGCTGTCTCATGGTCCCCGAATCCCTCGCAGAATTCGCTGATTATCACGTCAGTCACGTCGGTAAGGTTGGAAATGACTCTTTCCCCCTTCGCGGCGCTGGCCGGCGCCTCTCTGGTCTCGCCGGCAAGCACGACCTCGCCGAGCTTGGTGAATATCGACTCGACATTCTCCCCTGTCTTGGCGCTGGAGACAAAGCTGGCCGCTGAATGGGCAGCTGCCTCCGCCTTAAGCTCGTCCTCCGATATCTGGCGCTGTTCCAGCAGGTCGCATTTGTTGCCGACGAAAACCAGGGGGATGGAGCTTGCGGTTTTCCTGAGCTCCGGTATCCAGTACTCCCGGGCATTGGCCAGGGTCTCCTTCCTTGTGAGGTCGCAGACTATCATTGCGCCTTCCGCGCCCCTGAAGCTCGAGGCCTGAATACTCGAGTACCCTTTCTGACCCAGTATGTCCCATATCATGAGCGTGAGCACTGTGTCCCTGCCGTCCTCCTTGAATCTCAGGTCCTTCTTGGTTATCTTCGTCCCGATGGTGGTGATGTACTTGTCGTCGAACTTGTCCATCACGAATTTCTTTATCAGGCTGGTCTTCCCGACAGCCCCGTCCCCGATGAGGAGAACCTTCCTTTTCACTTGCTTGACTTCCATGTGCGCCAACCGCTTTAAAGTAGTAATGCAAACCTTGCTAATATTACTTTCCCATTTGCGAGTCTGTCCACTTCTTAGTGAATGCTTGGGTCCAGGGGCTAGGGTCATAGGGTCTAG
>DAKD01000001.1:0-27370 GCA_002499085.1 Methanomassiliicoccales archaeon UBA280 | reverse complement strand
TAGTAATGCATTCGACTGGCTTGGTTCGGACAAGCCAGCCCCCCTAGACCCTAGACCCTTTATCCCATTTTGAGAACGCAGACCCTAGACCCTAGCAATTTGTCCCAATATCACTGAATCCTTGACAAGCTCCCATTTGCACAAGGCTGTTAATGAAGCTGTCCAAGTCCGTTCCGGAATCCTTCAAAATGCGCTTTATGGCGGCAGAAACGCCCGAGCCGTACTGCATTGCCTTCTTCGGCCTGGTGGCCATCATGCCCGGGACGCCTATAATTTCCGCTGCCTCCCTGAGAACAAGCTTGTTGCCTTCGGGGCCGAGCGACTGATTCGCCGGAACGGCAGCGGCAAGGCCGAGGATCCCGGGCTCCAGGAAAGGCGCGATGAGGCTCTTGCCATAATGCCCTGCCATCTTCCTGTACTCGGGCATCTCCTCCTCAACAAGCGCGGAAATGTCTGAATCCATCTGCGCCCTGGGGTCCGGGCTCTCCGTGTATTTCCTGTACCCACCGAATGCCTCGTCCGCGCCCTGGCCGCATATCACGTTTCCCTCGCGGATATTCCTCAGGGCAAGGTCAAAGGCCACAAATGTCGAGACCCATCTGGCTCTCGTCATGCCATGTTTCAGAATCACGTTGCCTAGGGAGTCCCGGACATCCTTCTCTGAGTACCTTATCAAAGTCAGCGGCAGGTCGATCATGTGGGCGCATTCCGCCGACCAAACCGAATCATGTGACTTTTCATTGCCCAGTGTGTAAAGCATGACGTCGCAGTGCTTCCTGGCCAGTATCGCGAGGACAGAGGAATCCAGGCCGCCCGAGAACATTATTCCGACCCTGTCCAGGCCTTCCAGCTCTTCGCCAACGACTCTGCGGATCTCGGCTGCAAGACATTCGGCCGTTTCAGTCATGGTATCATTGCAGGTCCCCGAAGGCCCCGGTTCCGGCCATCAGGCTTCTGGCTATATCCTGCAGGTCACTTACCTTAACGCGCTTCTGCCCGGCAGTGTCAGTGTCCCTTATGGTCACGGTGCCGTCGGCCAACCCGTCGAAGTCAACAGTGATGCAGAACGGAGTCCCTATCTCGTCCATCCTGGCATATCTCTTCCCTATGGAACCTGACTGGTCGCAGCAGACCTGATAATCCCGTCTCAGCATCGTGGCTATGCTTTCTGCGACCGGAACCAGTTCATCCTTCTTCATGAGGGGGAATACAGCAAAAGCATAAGGCGCCAGAACCGGAGGGAGCTTGAGCACGCCTGTCCTTTCCTCGGTGAGATGGATGTCCAGCAGCGTCCAGACATTCCTGTCCACTCCGAAGCTCAGCTCCAGGACATGGGGCATGACCCTCTTTCCGTCCAGGGACACTTCCATCTTCTCGCCGGAGCCCTTCTCGTGCCTGGTGAGGTCGTAGTCTCCCCGGTAATGCAGGCCTGCCACCTCCCTGAATCCGCCGAGGGTTGCCAAATTGACCTCTATGTCGAAATGCACCTTGTTGTAAAAGGCTCTCTCCTTCTCGGATTTCTCGTAGAACCTGAATTTCTCCTTGGGTATCCTTATGACCTTCAGGTAGAACTCCTGGATTTTCAGCATGTGCCATACGTAGAAATCAGGCAGGCAGTGTTTCTCGATGAGTTCCTTGCAATGGATCGGTTTGAAATCCTCCCGGCCCCTCATGTCTACTAGCTGGACGTTAATCTCCTTCCCGTCCATTTCTGTAAGGTTCAATTCTGTGGCGAAGGTCTCCGGGTCCATGAAAATCTGCAGCTCGGCCTGGATGAGCTCCCTCATCCTGTACACGCCCTGGCGGGGGGCGATCTCGTTCCTGTAGGCTTTGCCTATGACAATGAGCCCGAGGGGAAGTTTCCTGCGCATTATCTCGAAATGCCTCTTGAAATTGAGATAGGCGCCCTGCGCTGTCTCCGGCCTGAGGTATGCCTTGTCCTGGCCGGTCGGCCCGACATCCACCTGAAACATCATGTTGAAAGTCCTGGCCTTCTGGAAGGGGGCCTTACATTTCTGGCATGCGAGCCCGAGTTCGGCTATCCTGGCGTCAATCTGTTCCAGCGAGAGGTCCTCGGCCGGCTGTTCCGTGGCCTCCTCGATGAGCTGGTCCGCCCTTACGGCCGTATGGCATTTGGAGCATTCCACCAGGGGGTCTGTGAAACTGTCCACATGGCCTGAGGCCTTCAGCGCGGCCTCGGGCATGATGTTGGCCGGGTCGATGAGGTAATAATTCTCATTCAGTCCCATGAAATATTTCAGCCAGGCATCCTCCCACCTGCGCTTGAGTATCGCGCCCATCGCTCCGTAGTCGTAGAACCCAGCCATTGCCCCGTATATCTCGGCAGACTGCCAGATGAAACCCCTTCTCTTGGCGAGTGACTGGACGTCTGCGGTCATGGGATTACCTTAAGATCGCGGCAAGCATGTCCAGCTCATATATCATTGCGACAAGCTTGTCCTTGGAATCTCTGATAGGAATCTGGCCGAAGTCATGCTTCTTCATTATCCTGGCTGTCTCGGATACGCTGGTCTTCCCGAAGATAGTCAGCGGGTCCTTGACCATGACGTCTTTGACAGGCTTGTTGGGAAGCTTCAGGTTCTTCACTTCGTAATAGAGCTTCATGACGTTCCTCAGGCCCTCCCAGGTCCAGGAATCCTCGTCCTCGCCTATGCCCAGGTCAGCGACGGCTGTGTGACCGTCCACGCTGGAATGCCTGAATATGTCCCTGTCCGTGACAATGCCGACAAGCTTGCCGTTCTTGTCAAGAACCGGAGCGGCAACCACATGGGCGACCCTGAATAGAGTGTCCACAACTGTCAGGGGCGAGCCTTCGTACACGGGAACGCAGGGCGTCCTTGCAAAATTCTCGATCGGCTCGCCGATGTCAAGTTTCTCGATTACGCCGAGATAGTCAGCCGGAGTCACGATTCCCACCAGCTTCTTCTTCTGGACGATCGGGAGGTGGTGCAGCTCGTTGTCGAGCATCAGCCTTGCGCCCTCTTCGATGGAATCGTTCTGCTCCAGATAGGGATAGTCCTTGCGCATAAGCAGGGCCAGTTGCTCTTCGTCCGGCTTGTTGTAGATGTCCTGCCTTGTGATGAATCCCGCGAACGTGCCGTCAGACTTCACCACCGGCAACCCTGTCTTGTTGTTCTTTACCATGAGCTTGATTATATCTGTCCTGTTTCCCGGAAGCTCGGCGCACACGGCCTTCTTGACCATTATGTCCTTCATCTTCATGGTGTTTCACCCCTGTCGAACAGCCGGACATTCTCCGCCTTGGCCTCCAACACCCTTTTGAACGGGTCGTCGAGAGGCGATTCCAGTACGAAGAAGTCCCCATGCTCCAAATAGGCGCCCCTTAATCCTGGGAGTGAATTTAAAACTTTGCGGCCCCCCTCGAATGCAATGCTGACGATTTCCCCGTCGGAAAGCTCGGCCTCGCCGAACATTGCCCTCAGGCTTCTGGCTTCGTCAAGGATGCATGGCGGGGCAAGCATGGCATTGTCAGTCCCAAGGCAGACGGTGATGCCTGCGTCCAGCATCTCCCTGACGGGCGGAACAAGGCCGAAGAAAGCGTTGGAGGTGGGGCAGACGGCCACGGGCACCTTTGCCTGCGCGCAGGCTTCCAAATCATCCGCTGTTGCCCTGACCATATGGACCAGCAAATCAGGCTTAAGGTTCAGTATCATGCCGAAATCCTCCCGCTTGGCCTCACTGGCATGAAGCGCGAAAACCCTGTCCTGCGCCCTTGTCTGGTCCGATATCCTTTCCAGGGTGCGGTAATCCAGGTCCGAAAGCGCGCTGAATCCTATTCCGTCGCACACGTTCAGCAGTGCAGATACTTCATCCACGTTGTCTGAATCCGGTCTTCCGAGAATCACGGGCGTTACCCCGCTTCCGAGAGATGCCATAAGCAGCCTCCTGGCCCCCTCGAGCCCGGATTCCCTGAAATCTATGAAATGGGAAGTTCCCGACAGGAACATAGCCGAGGTTGCTCCGGCCATTGCTCTGACCTGTGTGTCCTCGCTCACTTTCCTGAGCATGCGGTGCTTGAGGCCATTGGGGGGGGCAACCAGCTCCTCCACGGTGCACTTTTTGGGTTTTTCCATGAATGCATCCCCGAGATGCGTGTGGCAGTTCACAGACTTGGGCAGGATGATGCCATGGGTGTCCGCGTCGCCGTTCTGTTTCGGGCTAAGCTTCAGCCTGCCCTTTGACATGGACACGCTTCCCTCGATGAATCTTCCTTCGGTGTAAACCAATCCGGAAGCAGATTTCATGAGCTAGTGTATCGGTTCCGCGCGTAAAAGCCTTTACTATTCAGGGCGCAACCTTATTGTATGCAATGGAATTGCTGGACAGGCGCAGAAACAATGAAGGGAAAAACAAACGGTGTCAGGAATGTCGCATACGACCTGTCCAGGATCAACGAATGGTGGGTTCTGTCCGTAGGGCTGGTCCTCTTCGCCTACGTTCCCTTCCATTACGGGCACAGCGGAGGCGATTTCTCGCCGAAGTTCTTCGACAGCTTGCTTGGCCTGCCTGACCTTTACCTTGCATTGCTGGTGGTGTTCAGCGCCCAGATATTCCTTTTCGCCAGCAACGATTACTTTGACAGGCACGTTGACGCGCTGGATCCCAAGAAGAAGGCCAGGAATCCGGTCTCGAACGGGACAGTGACCCTGCCCGGAGTCAGGGTGCTACTTTTGATCACGGGCATCATCCCGCTGGCAGCCTCGCTCTACTTCGGTCTCATCCCTTTCGCATTCACCGCAGTGTCCATGTTCGTGTTCTATTTCTATACCGCACCCCCGCTGAGGCTGAAGAACAAGCCCGTCCTCGACGTGCTCAGCCACGGGATATTCGTCAACACATTCCCCTACTTCTTCTGCCTTGTCGTGCTTCAGGACTTCCATGTGGGGACGATTTTCCTGCTCGGAGCGATAATGATGAGAAGCGCGATGGCACAGCTGCTTCAGGAGATACGCGACTACAACATTGACAGGCAGGTCGAGAAGAATACCGTGGTTGTTTTGGGCCAGAAAAAAGCCATATGGCTGGTATTCTCGATATATCTGTGTCTCTTTGTGACCTCGGCAACCCTCCTGATTACCTATGAGGTCATTGGCTGGGGCATCCCCCTGTATTACATCATAATCCTCATCCTGTGCATTTCTTTTATACCTATATTCAGAAAGCTTCTGGCTGTGAGGGAGTACGGGCACGAGATAGAGAAGCTGTGGATGGGCCAGGGTAGGACCAACAGGTGGATGATTGCACAGTATTTCGTCTCTTTCAGCATATATTTCGTCATAATGTTCTTCATGGTGATTTAGGGAGGGACAAACCTTTAGTATCGCCGGTACGATGAGTCCCCAATGTCCGAGAGAAAGTTACCTATCATGATTTTCGTAGCAGCATGCGCGGTCATATTATCTTTGCTGCTGGTCCTTGCTCTCTGGCCGGCTACAGCCGCGAGCACGGTGACATTCTCAGTCGGCGATGATGACTTCGAGTTTCGGTGCGAGGTTGCGGACTCGTCTTCCGAAAGGGCCCTCGGCCTGATGCACAGGGAAAGCCTTCCGGCTGACGAGGGAATGCTGTTCGTGTATGAAGAACCGCAGAACCTGACATTCTGGATGAAGAATACCCTTGTACCGCTGGACATAATTTTCGTCGACGCCGGCAGTCATGTCCTCAACATATGTCAGGCCGAGCCGGAGCCGGGAGTGCCGGATTCGGAACTCACTATGTACCGGAGCTCGGGGCCGGCGAAATGGGCGGTCGAGCTGAATAGGGGTACATGTGAGGAGAAAGGCATAATCCCGGGCACCATTGTGAGCATTCTTATTAATCAAAACTGAAAACAATGAATTGAAAATGGCTGGCCTCTGAAGAGGCCAGCATTCCGATTGTTTTACTTCCTCTTCCTGCGGTATACCGAGAAGGCTATTGCCATTCCCGAAAGGAGCAACAGCGTTGTCACGAAAGACGGTGCGGGAAGTCCCATGAATCCCCTGTCCGTGGAGGACTCTATCGTCGGGTCGCGGGAAACGCTGATCGATGTGGTCTGGATTGCGTCAACAAAGCCATCTGCCGATACATAGGCCGTTATGCGGAAGGTCGTGTCCACAGTGACATTGGCAGAGCCGAATGTCGTGACGAATTCGCCGGCCGAGTTGGTTGTGCCCGTCATCTCCTCGAGATAGCCGCCGAGGCCTGTGGGCGTCATCGTCAGAACGACGGTCGCGCCGCTCACGGCCGAGCTGTCTGCGTTGTTGAGCACCTGTACCGATATGCTCGTTGTGTTGCCCGAATCAAGGGATGTTGCCCCTCTGGTGATGTCTATGGAGAATGTGTTCACCTTGGGGTGCACAGTTATGTCCAGCGTGTCCGAACTTGTCGTGTATCCCACCGTGTAGGCATTGACTGTCAGGGTGATTGTCCTGGAGGTCGTCGTTGCCGGCGCAGTGTAACTCACTGTGTACTGCTGGCCTGTCGAATCGTATACCGGAGTTCCGAAAGTTCCCTCGCCGGTGAATATGAACTCTGAATCCTCGACTGCGCCGCCGTTCAGGTCCTGCACCTTCACGAAAAGGTTCATCTGCTCCCCGTCGTTGATGTAGTTCTTCACGCTGGACAGTGTCACTGTCGAGTCGCCCACCATCGGGTTCTGGATGTTCGCGAATGACCAGTAGTTGTTGATTCCGCCGAGGGTCTGGACCCAGCCGGTGTACATTCCCGGCCTGTAGGCGTGGCTCACCTTGTAAGAGAACAGCGGTATCGAGGGCTCAAGGTCCGCGAGGACAGCCTGGGCATCCTTGATGAATTTTGCCCTTGCTGACGGGTCCATCTCCGAATTGGCCAGTTTGGCAAAATGATCGAATGGCTTGTAGCTGTAGGAGATGTTCAGGGTCTCGTTCGCATAGTCTATTACCACAGTATGGGCAAGGGTGAACTCGCCGGTGTCAAGGTTGACTGAATATTGGGCGGCACCCAGCTGGACATAGTCCGTCCAATCCGAGTTGTTGTGTATGTAAACGGAAATGGGATTTGTCAGGCATGTGTGTTCGAGCTGGGCAGTCCAAATTGTGCTGTTTATCTTTGACATCAGACTGTAATTGTTCACATTGTACACGCCCTGGAAGTTGACCAGGTTCTTGTTGGTCGCAACAGAGCTTGAGTGGTAGAGGCCGTTCATGAACTGGGGGTCCAATGTTATAGCCTCTTCCATCCAGAGGTACATGTCAAAGTTGTCCGACACTATATTCGGCAGGTGCACATTTGTCGTGTTCGAGATGAGATTGACCTTTATACCGAGTATCTCGAACCATGTGATGATGTTGAGGGACATCGTGTATGGAGTAATATCCTCTTTCGGGGGTCCGAAGAGAGTCAGGGATATCTGCTCGAAGCCGACCGAGGGTGTTACTGGCCCCGGCTTGTCCACATAGCCATCGGAATCGTAATCCATGTAGCCGGCAGAGTCAAGAATGTTTCTCGCCATAGCCTCGCTGTATCCGTGCTGGACTATACTGCTGTTGTACCAGGGCAGATTGTACTTGCTGATGATCGAATCGGATTTCTCGAGGCCTCCGCTCAGGTCATACACTGTGAGAGCCTCCTTGTTGACGCCGTGAGATATCGCCTTGCGCAGAACTGGGTCATTCAGTAAGTGTCCTGGCGCGTTGTTGAACCCGAGATACCACTGCTTGAGGCCGCTGCTCCTCACAAGCGTCGAGTTGTCGTTGAACAGCAGCTGGGTGTTGTTCCCGCCGACCTCGATATTGGCTGTGGTCTGATTCGTTGTCAGATCCCAGCCGATGTAATCCACCTTGTTCGTTATCAGGTCATAGGCAGCGCGGTAGAATCCGTCGAACCTCGGGTCGATCCCGCCGGGGAAGTTCTGGTTGTACGGGTATGCTGCAGCATCGTAGTTCTCGTTCCAGGGATAGTAGGTGTAAATCATCCTGTCTATGAACGGCCTGGCATTGAAATGGTCATCGAATGCGTCGACTATCGTGGTTGTCGCATTCGTGGAAACCAGCATGAAAGGCCCGCAGCCCTTGGGCGTGCTGGTGGCTGTGAATCCGTTCGGGACTATCTTCTTCAGGAGCAGGTCGCTGTAGAATCTTGAGTCCGGGGCGGTCAGGTTGAACACGATCGTCCTGGATGCAGAATTGGCAGTCATGGATGAGACATAGTCCGGATCATATCCGTTCGTTCCGAAGGTGAAAACGACATCGTCAGTTGTGAGGTCGGTGCCGTCATGCCATTTTATGCCCTGCTTCAGGACAACGGTGACCAGGTTCTTGTGGGTTGCGTTCACGGCCCAGGATGATGCCAGCCACGGTTTGTTCTCGAGCGTGTAGGGGTCGATCCTGCCAAGCGATTCATACAGTATGTCAATGAGCTGGTTTGCCGGTTCGTTCAGGGATGCTGCCAGCGGGTTCAGGGAGCTGGGTTGCGATTTCAGGGCGATACGGAGCTCTCCCCCGTAGGGTCCGCCCATGTCCTCGGCCTGGACGACAGTCACAGGTGCGGCGATTATGGCAAATCCCGAGATTATCATTACCATGATTATCGCTGCACTCATCCCTGCATTCTTGGCCCGAAGACCAGAGTTCTTTTCCGTCATAATGTTCTCCTCCGTTGCGAATGGTTTCGAAAACGGTCTGTTAATGAGCAATCCATTTGCACAGACCTCATGTTTCGCTGGAAATATCAGGAATATATAAATAGCTTTCTGTATGAAGAGTTATTTTATCAAATACGAGTCAAACATAATGGAAATCGGGGATTGGATTTCCAACGCGCCCAACACCAATCTCCGCATCCGCAGTTTGAAAAACTTATATACGCCAGAGGCAATACCCTTGCGGTGCAAGATTGGTCTCTCTGAAGAACATAATAACGCACATACTCCAGGCGCACGGTTTCGAGGTTTATGAGAAGGATTCCGTGCTTTACGGCCAAAGGGATGGGGACATCGTGAGCGTCGGACTCTATGACAGTTTGACAGTGCAGGAACTGAAGGCGCATGCAAAGGCAGTCTCCGGCTCTGCCTCGAGGCACATTGTCTGCGCTCTATCCGCAGGCGACAATGCAGAACAGGAGGCAATCAGGCTCGGCCTCACCCTCTGGAAGAAATCCGACATCGAGGCCGAGATAGGCAGGGCGATGCAGGCCCATATCGAGACCATCCCGGGAGCTATGCTCGGAACGCTTGTGGATTCAGCGCCGAGACAGGAAACCGGGCCCGTGACGATAGAATCCCTCGGCACCGAGGGCCAGCCTGTCGTCCTCAGATCCAGGCTGACACTCGACGACATCAAGGAGCTCTCCAAGAACACCATCCAGGGCTTCAAGCATGATCTCGAACTTGTACCCTATTACATATTCCAGTATTCCTGCGCATACGGGGGCAAGGACGGCGAAATCGTGAGCCGAAAGGGGCTGGTCTCCGTCAACGCGCTCACCGGGAGATACGCGGCCTGGAACGGGGAGGCGGAGGCCGAGACCGGGGCCTCGCATCAGGTCCAGCTCGAGCCCAAGATAGACTCGGAGAATGCCGTGAAAATCGCAGTCCATGCCGTGGCGCATCTTAACACCGAGTTCAAGGAGATAATCACGGAACGGGACCATGCCACCATCATCGAGAAAGCGACCTTCAGGCCCGAGCCCGGGGAGATCTCCATCGAGGCGCAGAGGCTTGTCATGGTTCCGGTGTGGTGCGTCGAGGGCAAGCACGGCGTGATGATACTGGACGGCATTACTGGCAAAATTATTAGCGAAGATTATTATGACAAGCAATGAACTGCAACGTTTGCCAGTTATAAGTCGAACACGAACCAATCACAAAGGTGTTCGACGGCATAACGGGAAAGATAATCAGCGAAGATTATTACGAGAAGCGCTGAGCTCCCTGGCCTTTCTCATCATGGCCTCGTAATGCGTCCCGGCCCAGTAGAATTTTCCGCAGCCCGGACATCTCCAGAACCGGTCATGCCTCTCCAGGACGTTTTCCGGAACCTTGTCGTAGGCCTCGGTTCTTGCGGCTTCCGCCAGCTGGAAATTGCATACCAGGCACCTTGAAAGAAACAACTTCTCGTCCGCGGGGAATAGCTTCAGCACCGAGAGGATCTGGGAATCCAGGTCTATGGAAGAGAGCAGCACCGACCCTTCCCTGGAGGCGCAGAGCTGCCTGTCCCTGGAGATTACGATGCGGTCCTCGGCGGCGGCGAACCGCAGAATCTCATCGTCGGCCATGTCCCGGGCGTAGACGACATCGAACCCCATCGCTCTGAGCCATTTCGCCAGTGTGCCGAGCATCGTGTCTGCGATGAAACGCATCAGACCTCGAACTCCAGCAGTATGCCGGATTCGCTGAGCGTGGTCCTCACCAGCTTAAGTTCCCTGAACTCGGCCTCGTCCGCGAAGCCCTCGCCGTCGACCGGCGTCGGGGCGCTCTCTCCGCCTATTATCCTGCTGCCTATGAAAACCTTGAACTCGTCGACCAGCCCTGCCTTGACGAATGACCAGATGGTCTTTCCGCCGCCCTCGACCAGCAGTGTTCTAACGCCCTTTCCGCCGAGTACTTCCAGCATGCCCCCGAGGTCTATCGCATCCAGGCCGCAGGCAATGACCTCCGCGCCCTCCAGCTCTCTCTCGTGTCCCCGGGTCACGAAAACCAGTGTCTCCGCGGTTCCGTCCAGGACCTTCGAGCCGGCCGGGATCTTGCATTTCGAGTCCAGAACCACGCGTACAGGCTGTTTCACATGGTCCACGTACTTGTCCTTGACCAGCAGGGACGGGTCGTCCGATACAACGGTGTCAGCGCCCACCAGGATCGCGTCGCACAGGTTCCTGAGCCTGTGAACCCTGGCCATGTCGGCCTCGTCCGAAATCCTCACCTGCTTCCTGAGGCGGCTGGCAATCTTTCCGTCCGCGGACATTGCGCAGTTGACTATGACCCTGGGCTTCATAAACCCCCAACGCGCCAGGGCATATTATTCTTTTCCGGATTTATCCCGGTAAAGCCTTCCTACAAATTTCATGTAGTCATGTTTCGGGCCTTTGCGCCAGGGCAGCTCGAACAGCCCGTTTATATCCTCGTATAGCTCAGGAACCTGGATGAAGGCCACGAGTATCAGGAGTATGAGCGCGACAAGGCTGAGCCCCTTGCCCAGTATGTTGTGCGCGAAGTCGAAGTAATCCGCGCCGTTCTCGTACACCAGTATTATGACCATGGCATTCCTCGCAAGGTTCACGAACCATATTACAGGCATGATTATGGCGAACACCAGGCCCCTTTTCCGCGGGTCTCCGCGGCACCCGAACAGGAACGAGCCGGCGACGAAATAGGCCTGGACCGCGGTGCATTCCAGCACAATGATTATCGGAACCCCTGTCAGCTGGGCTCCGTATTCCGTGATAGCGCCAACCCCGAAATCATATCCCCCCAGATTGGCAAGCCAGACGCTCTGATGCGCCACGGTCTCGACGAGGAACCGGCTCAGCGCGGGAATGTTGTCTATCAGGAAATACCCCAAACCGGCCGCGAACATAGCTCCGGCGATGAATCTGAGGGGTGGGTATTCATCGTTCCACTTGAAGGACAGCGACTCGTGGTAGGCCACGAACCCGAACACAGGCAGGGCAATCGCCGCGCCCAGGGCGTTGAACTGGTCATCCTCGGCGAGGTACCCGGGCGCCCTCGTTAGCCAGTAAATCCCCAGAATTAACCATCCTGCCGCGCGGAGCGCATGCGCCCTCCTGTCCCTCCAGAAGAATCCAGCGCCCAGAAGGATGAGGCCGGCAAGGTTCACAAGTTCCAGGGGTTCCATGGGCCACCCCTAAGGCGTTATCCTGGTGCTGGTCCTCGGGAATGCGATGGCGTCCTTTATGTTCTCCAGGCCGCAAATCCACTGGATGAGCCTCTCGACGCCCACGCCGTAACCGGAATGGGGCACGGACCCGTACTTCCTCAGGTCCATGTAGAACTGGTAGTTGGCCGGGTTCTCGCCGTCCTTCTCAAGGTACTTCGTGAGCTCTGCGATGCTCGTGTCCCTCTCGGAGCCGCCGACAATCTCGATGCCGCATTCGGGAGCCAGCATGTCGAAGCACTTGGCAACGGGTCCGGGCGCGGCAGCTTTCTCGTCCACGGGTTTGTAGAAGGCCATTATCTCCTTCGGGTAATGCGTCACCACCACGGGAGTGTCGAAATGCTTCATTATGCCCTCTTCCTCGAGCGTCCTGAGGTCCTTGCCCCACTCGACCATCATGCCGTCCTTCTTCAGGAGCTCCAGGCCCTCGGTGTAGGTGATGGTGGGGAACGGCTTCTCGAGGCATATCTCGAGCTTCGAAACGTCCCGTTCCAGAAGGGCCAGGTCCTCCCTGTTGTTCTTCAGGACTTCGGAAATAATGAACTTGACCTCGGCCTTGGCGACCTCCGTGACCTCGGGAAGCTCCATCCAGGCCGCTTCCATCTCGGCCATCCAGAACTCGCAGAGATGGCGCGACGTCTTAGACTTCTCTGCCCTGAAGGTCGGGGCCATGTCATATATCTTGCCGAGGGCGAATATCCCTGCCTCGGCGTACAGCTGCCACGTTTGGCTAAGGTATGTCTGCATGTCGTAATACTTGACTTCGAACAGGGTGGAGCCGCCCTCGCACTGGTTGGGCTGCAGTATCGGCGGGTCGAATTCGTAGTACCCGTTCTCCCTGAAGAACCGATGTATGGCGCCGACGACAGTGTGCCGCACCTTCATTATCGCCACCATCCTCCTGGAGCGTATCCAGAGATGCCTGTTCTCCCTGAGCCATTCCTCGCTCTGGTCCTTCTGGATGGGATAGGCATCCGCGAATCCGACGACCCTGAAGCCCGTGGCCTGTATCTCGAAGCCGCCCGGCGCCCGGTCGTCGGCCTTCAGCGTCCCTGTTATCTCGACCGAGCTCTCGATCAGCGCCTTCAGCGCGCCCTCGAACTGGCCGTCGGGCACGTTGCCCTTCTTCACGGTCACCTGAATTACCCCGGAATGGTCCCTGACTGTCGGGAAGACTATCTTGCCGCTCCCCCTGGTGCGCCATATCCAGCCGCGTACGCTGACCTCTTTGCCGCTGAACTCCTGGCTCATCACCCGGGCAATGTCCGTGAACATGCATGTCCCATAAAGCCCCCGTTTAAAATACTTTTCGAGTTGCAGTAAGCATTCAGTGAAATGAAGGTGTGACTATTGTAGATTGCCAGGTCGGGAAGCGGGAACCTGCTGGCTTATTGTAATATCGGGAAGCGGGAAGCGGCGACGGAATCAATGGCTGGTGATACAGCCATTCCGTACGGTTCCCCTTTCCCGAGTCCCGAACTTCAAAACACTGAACATTTACGAGTTGCAGGCTGCCGCATTGAACACTGGGCTCATTTCAGCTTCCTGCGGCTGTCCTTCCTTATCTCCTTGTGAAGCTCCTTTGGCAGGCACTCAGGAAGCGTGTGGGTGTATGCGTCATAATACATGAGCGCCGATACAGGGAGCACGAGGATTATGCTGAACCATATCTCACCGTAAACAAACCATGGGAAGAGGAGCAGGTTGAAGATGAAATGCGGAATTATGGCGCTGGGCAAACCCCTCAGGCCCATCTTCTTCCCGGTTGCGCTTCCGAGGCTGGCTCCGATGGAGCAGTGCAGGAAGGCGGTCGATATCCCGAACAGTATCACGCCGAGCCACATATCGGGCGGGACAGTGAGATTGTCTTCGGCGGCCCGGGACATGAGTATGTAGACATAGCCCAGGGTTGCGGTGGCGGCGTATCCAGCGCCGAGAGATATGCCGTAGAAGGTGCTGTCGAACCTGCCCTGGTAGCCCTTGAAGTTGAGAACCATGAACTTCGCGAGATCCTCCAGCAGGGGAAATGCCAGAACGAAGATGAGTATGAACATGACGAAATCTATGCCCTCCTCGAAGGTGTACAGCGGAGCCAGCAACTGCTCGAATACGAAGAGAAACGTGCCTATCACCATGCCGACCGCCAGCAGGAAGAAGACCCTCCTGTCCTCGAAGAGCGAGCCCTCCTTGACGTAGGGGAATGCGTATTTCCTCAGGCTGAACCATATCAGGAAAAGCGCGGGCCCGAAGCCTATCATGCCCCCTATGTAAAGCGCGTTCATCGGCTGCAGAATGGGATATATCTTTAATACTTTCTGCCGCTAGGGCATTGCGATAGCATGAAGGACGAGGAGATAACACTGGCCGTGAAAAAGCATTACTCAGCCGTGGCCAGGCAGGAAAAGCCATGCTGCACGTCCTGCGGTTGCGAACAATCGCCCGAGGAGATAAGCAGGATGCTCGGTTATTCGGACGATGACCTGGCCAACGTGCCCGAGGCAAACCTCGGGCTGGGATGCGGCAACCCGCTGGCACTCGCGAGCATTAAACAGGGCGAGACAGTCCTGGACCTGGGCTCGGGAGCCGGGTTCGACTGCTTTCTGGCCGCAAGGAAGGTAGGCCCCGGCGGCAGGGTCATAGGCGTGGACATGACCGACGCAATGCTGGAAAAGGCCCGGACCAATGCCCTGAAGCACGGCTTCGGGAATGTGGAGTTCCGCAGGGGATACATCCACGAGCTTCCTTTGGATGATTCCACTGTGGACGTTATAATCTCCAACTGCGTGATAAACCTGGCCCCGGACAAGCTTGCGGTGTACAGGGACGCATACCGGGTCCTGAAGAGCGGCGGCCGCATGTTCGTCTCCGATATCGTTCTGCTCGAAGAGCTCACCAAGGAGCAGAGGAACGACCCCGAACTGGTTGCCTCATGCGTGGGCGGGGCTTTGCTCAGGGACGATTACCTGGCCATCGTGAAGAAGGCCGGGTTCCGCACAGAGACAATGCACGAGGACAGGGAGATAGGCAAGACCCAGTACGGCGGATTGCCGGTGATGAGCCTGAAGCTGGCAGCCTACAAGGACTAGCTTTTTCTGCAATCTGCGGTCAATCTCTTGGCGCTCTCGGGGGCCTTGGCGGCTGCGGCGGCTCGGGTATTTCGTCATCGTCACCGAAGTGGCCGTTCTTCGTTATGCCGCCGTAATTCTCCAGGCACCTTGCCATCAGTATGCCGTACGTGGCCTCGGTTGCGGATATCTGGCCGTAGTTGTGGAAAGACCTGACCTTGGCCTTGATGAGGTCCGCGGGCACATCCCCCGGCACATTCATGTAACCCGTCTGGACGAAGTCGATGGGCTCATCCAGGGCCTCGAGCATCTCCCTGGAGAGCTCGGTGCTGCCAGAGTAGATGCGCCATCCTTTCTTGTAAGGCACGACGGTTCCCAGGTTCTTCGTTATTTTGGAAGACACGCGGCCGATGAGCTCCTCCGGCGCGATTATTATCCCGGCATTGCGTATCTCGCCCATCTTCTCCAGCTCTTCCGCGGTGATGTCCTTTAGGTTGAGCACGCCCACGTTCTTCGAGAACCCGGAGACATGAATCTCTATGTCCTTCGCTGCCCTGTCCAGCTTCCGTCCGACCTCCTCGAAGTCTATGCCGGAAATGCTGTTCTCTATCTGCTCCTGGACACCCTCCATGGCCTTCTCTATCTGCTCTCCCATCCGTTCCAGGCGCTCGCGCCGGGCCTCTGACATCTGCTCGGCCCTCTCCCTCAGTTCCTCAATGCGGCTTTCGGCTTTCTCCCTGGAAGCCTCGCGGCCTTCCTCCTTCATCTCCTCGGCCTCTTCCCGGAGGCGCTCACGCTCGTCCTCCATGCGCTCCTTCTCATCCTCAAGCCTCTGGCGCTCGTCCTCGAACCTCTGCCTTTCAGCCTCTAGCCTGGCCCTCGCTTCTTCAAGCCTTGCCCGTTCCCTTTCCAGTTTCTCCGTTTCCTTCCTGTCCATCTTTTCCGCCTCCTATCCTGAACACTATGTCCGTCGAGGAAAGGCTGTACAGCTTCACTTCGCGCAGCCTCTTGCCCAGCTTCTTCACCGAAACCACGATACCGGCCTCTTCGAGCCTGGATATGTGGAACAGTATTGTGGGCAGCGGTATGCTGAGCTCCGACGACACCTGGCTCGCAGTTTTCGGCCCTGCGGACAGGCACTTGAGTATGGCGCGCCCGGCCTCGTTGGCTATCTCCAGGGCCACCATCTTAGCCTTCCAGGAATCGAAGTCGAAGTCTTTGGCCATGCAATCCTTCCTCGGCATGGGCATATAGGGTTAAAAGCCTATTTAACGCGTCTCACTTGTTCAACAATTCCGGAAGCACGAACCCTTTCGGGAAATCCCTTAAGTACATACCCAGCCTAGACTTCTGCATGGAACAGGCAATGTTCGCTGCGGGCTGCTTCTGGGGCGTGGAAGATTTCTTCAGGCGCATACCCGGGGTTCTTGACGCGGAATCGGGGTATTCAGGCGGAAAGACCTCCGAGCCAACTTACGACGAGGTCTGCACCGGGGAGACAGGCCACGCAGAGACAGTGCGCGTGATATTCGACCCCGAGAAGGTGAGTTACAACCAACTGCTGGGCCATTTCTGGCACATACACGACCCCACGACGCCCAACCGCCAAGGGCCGGACGTCGGCACCCAGTACAGGTCCGCGATATTCTACTTCACGCCGGACCAGAGGGACAGGGCCATGGACTCGATGAGAAGGCTGGCGTCGCACAGCGGCAAGGCCATCGTGACCGAGATCTCTCCGGCCGGCAGATTTTGGAGGGCAGAGGAATACCACCAGAGGTATTTCCGGAAGCATCCGGAACGGGGGTGCCGCCTGTGAGGATATGGGACATTGACCCGGCCCTTCTGTGCCGGAGCCATCTCCTCGGGGAACACAGGGAACTGCACTGCATCTGGACCGTCCTCACAGAAGGCAGGAGAGGTTATTCCAGGCACCCGGAGACACTCAGGTGGCGCGGAAAGCTGGCCGCGCTTTACCGAAGGCACGGAGCCCTTGTAATGGAGATGGAAGCAAGGGGATATACCCATGCCAGCCCCCTCGACGGGACCCTTGCAAAAGGCCTGGAGACCCAGGATGCGTTCATCGACCTCCCGCCCGAACAGAGCCAGATTCTCAAAACCAAAGGATGTGATTGCCGTGTCTGAGCCCCCCAGGAAGCTGAGCCACGAGCAGTGCAGGATACTCTGGGAGAGAGGCACCGAACCGCCGTTCTCGGGAAGGCACCTGAAAGAATCCAGGCCCGGAGTCTTCCTGTGCGCCGGATGCGGGAGCGAGCTTTTCCCGTCGGAGGCGAAATTCGAGCCAGCCTGCGGCTGGCCTAGTTTCTACAGGCCTGTTTCTCAGGATGCGGTTGAGACCAAGACCGACACAAGCCATTGCATGGTCAGGACCGAAGTGCACTGCCCGAAATGCGGCGGCCATCTCGGCCATGTGTTCACGGACGGGCCGGAGCCGACAGGCCTGAGGTACTGCATCAATTCCCTCGCCCTGGAGTTCAGGCCCGAAGAACAGAAATGATATTGTACTCCCGGGCGGATTGACCCCTGATGGCTCGGGCTGCATTGATCGGCAGGGAGGCGGAGAGGGAGACGCTCTCGGGTTTGCTGGACAGCGCCTGCTCGGGCAGGGGCGCATCTGTCCTTATCAGCGGCCAGGCAGGAATAGGAAAGACCGCGCTCGTGGATTGGCTGTGCAGGACTGCCGAGTCTCGTGCCACAGTTCTCCGGGGCGCCGCAGTCACAGGCAAGTCCCAGCCCTTCCTTCTGATTTCAAGTGCTTTCGACGGGCACATCGAAGGGCCGCTGTTCGAGGACCAGGAGTATGTTTCTTTCTCGCAGATGCTCTGCATAACGCCCTCTGGAATGCTGGTGGCCAAGGCCTCGGAGTCCGACGGGGAGACGGATGCCGACATATTCGCCGGAATGCTTACGGCCGTCCAGAGCTTCGTCAGCGACAGCTTCGACAGGTCAGGCGCGGAATCGGCCGGATTGGGCAGGCTGGAGTACGGGAACATGAAGATCCTGATCGAGCACAGCAGGCACATGTTCCTGGTCGCCATTCTGGAGGGCAGGGAGCACCCGGATATGGCCAGGACTCTCAGGGACATGCTGGACGGACTGGAGAGGGAGCACGGGCAGACACTTGCCTCGTGGGCCGGATCGACGAGCCAGGTTGCGCCGGTGGAGGAGGCGCTCAGGGCGAAAATCGGAACGAAGTTCCTTGTCCGGAAGAACCTGGACGATGTCAGAATCGAGTCCGAGAGGATAAGGATAGCCGATTCGGTGCTGGGGACGCTCGCCGCTATGTCCGCGGAAAAGCCTGTGCTGCTTGTCCTGGAGGACTTTCACTGGTCGGACGAATCATCTGCCTTCGCACTCAGATTTCTCGCAAGGAACATATGCAACAGGCCCATAATGCTGGCATGCACGACCAGGCCCGCGGACGACGGAAAAGTGAGGCCCATTACCGAAGTCCTGGGCGAGGATTCCGGTGCCATTGAGATACATCTCGAGGGCCTTGACGCCGAAGGTGTGGGCCGGATGATTGCCTCGATGTACTCACCGAACTCCTTCCCCGCAGACATGGCAGAGAGGCTCCGGAGCCATTGCGCGGGCAACCCCTTCTTCGTGGGCGAGCTTCTGCGCCAGATGGCCGCGGACGGCACCGTTGTCTCGGAAGGAGGAACCCACCGCCTCGCAAGGGAGGATTTCCAGATACCTGCGTCTGTGGGCGATATTATCAGGAAAAGGCTGGACTCGCTCGAGCCGGAATGCCTTGCCATGGCTGAATACCTCTCCTGCATCGGCCTCAGGTCCGATCATGGCGCTGCAGGCTCTATCGGCAGCATCCGGGAGCCGAAAAGGGCTCTGGAGCGGCTGGAGGTCTCGGGCATCATAAGGAGCGCCGGAGACTTTCTTGAATTCAGCCATGCGCTGTTCCAGGCAGTCATCTACGAGGGCATATCCCCAAGATGGAGAGCCGCACATCACATGTCCCTGGGCGGGCATTACGAGTCTGCGCACCCGCAGAACCCCGCGGAAGCCGCCTATGAGCTGGCAAGGCATTTCTCGCTGACAAGGGCGCATTCCAAGTCCCTGAAATACTCGATAATGGCCGCCGAGAAGGCCGAGCAGTCCTATGCGATGGAGGACGCCATCGGGTACTACGGAACCGCGCTGGGTGCGATTTCGCTGCAGCCCGTGACGGCGGAAACGCCGGGCTGGAAAGTCAGGATACTCGAGGGGACGGCTGACGCCAAGGCCCTCATCGGCAGGAGCGGCGATTCTGTCGCCGACTACAGGGCCGCGCTTGAATCCGCGGAGGAGAGGGAGACGAAAGCCAGGCTCCACCGGAAGATATCGAGCTGCCTGTTCAACCTCAGCGACTATGATGGCTCGGTATCCGAGTCACAGGTTTGCGAGGAAATCGCAGGCCCCTCGCAAATCGAGTCCATGCGCGCCAAATTGCAAATTGCCCATGTGCATACAAGGCAGGGGAATTTCTCCGCTGCCATTGACATATCGAGGGGCGTTCTTGCCGAACTGGACAGGAACAGCCACAGGGACATTGCAGCCGCCTCCAGGATGCTGGGTCTGGCTTTGTGGTACAGCGGAGACTATCGCGGGGCATTGGAAAGCTTCGAGGCCGGGGAGAGGTCTCTGGAGGCTTCCGGGGACATGACCGGAAGGGCAAGGATGCTGGTGAACAAGGGAATTGTCATGTTGGACCTCGGGGATATCTCAAAATCGGTGGAATTCATCTCCGAGGCCCTGGAGATGTACGGGAAAACAGGAGAACAGGTAGGTCTGGCCTCCGCCCACGGTTCGCTCAGCGTGGCTTACCAGCGCAACGGCGATTACGCGAATTTCAAGAAGCACATGCTCAAAGGCTTGGAGATATACGAAAAGATCGGGGACAGGAACGGCGTGTCCCTCTCGCTCTGCAACTACTCGATTGCGCTGAACGACATCGGGGAGTTCTCCGAGGCACTTGAAACAGCCGAGAGAGCCAAGGCCATAGCCGAGAAGGTGGGGGATTTCCACACTGTCACGTTCTCCAGGTACATGCGCGCCGGAATTCTGAGGGAGATGGGCCGCAACGCAGAGGCTATGCAACTTTTCCGCGAGGTCCTGGCTCAGTACACTGAGATGAACAACAGGCAGAGGATGCTGGGCACAAACCTCGCCATGGGGGGAATAATGAAGGACATGGGCGACCTTGAAGGGGCCGAATCGGTCATGCGCAAATGCCTGGAGGAAGGATTGGCCTTGGGGGACATGGAAGGAACCATAGAGGCGAAGATAGAATTGTCAGGCTGCCTGCTGGCCTGCGGAAAGCGCGAAGAGGCAATGCAGGTCTGCGCCGAAGCCCTGGCCGATGCGGGGGACTCGGGCGCGAACATCTACCTGGCCAGGGCCAAATTGGCCATGGGTGAGATACTCAGCGCGGCCGGGGACGCAGCCGCCCAAATGCATTTTGCCGAAGCCGGGCAGGAATTCCACCGGCAGGGCATGAGCCCGAGCGCGGCCAGGGTGGACCTTGCAGCCGGAAGGGACCTGCTCAGGCGCGGAGACAGGGCCGAAGGCGCAGAACTGGTCGGGCAGGCTTTGCGCGAGGCTGAGCGCATGGGCATGGCAGGCCTGGAGAAGGAAGCCAGGATCGTGTCGGCGAGTTTCGGGCTGGCACCTTCAGGAGGCAGCTGATTTGCCCCATGCCGTCATAACAGGGAACCTCGAGCCGGGCGAAGTGTTCCGCAGGCTCGGGAAGATTTCGGAGAGGAGCGGAACCGCAGTCCTGAAAACCGGAGCCAGCTATCTAGAGAAAGACGGCCGCGCCATCCTGATAGAGGCAACCGCAGTGGAGGCAGGCAGGCCGCTCGGCTTCCTGGTGCTTGTCGGACAGAGGGACGACGGCCTTGTCGTGAGGCTTCATCCGTCGCAGGATGTGGAAAAGACCGAGGCAGTGAAAAAACTGTTGGCACTCATTGCCCGGGCAATAATCGCGCAGAATCCGGGCTCATCTCTGGGAAAGACGAACCTTGCCGAGTACCTCTAGCCATGGGCCGGCCCGGGATTCCCGTGATCACGCGGGCCTGAGGGTGCCCGCAAACACCTGACTGCCGGTAATCCCATGGATTTCAACATGCCGATTACCGGCCAACACTTCGAATCAAGATGTTGGCAGAATGTCGATTCGGGGCGAATGCTTTTTTCTCCATCCGAGGCCTTCGGCGCTCGGAACGATTCAGCTGTCGCATTCACCGCTTGTTCTCCAAATGTCGGGAATTCATGGTGCTGGATTCAGCATGATATTGTTCCCGCACCATAGTCGAATGCTTCGCTGCCATTTGCCAAAGGCTGCATTCAACACGGTATTTTAATTCTCAAGCTGGCCTGAGGGTGCCCGCAAAGACTTGCCATGCCAACAGGGACTTGGCCACCAGGCTCAGGACAATGTACATCCGCTCGCCGTACAGGTAATCGGCCCATTTTCCCTTCTTCTTGTACTGTAGCCACATGTTGACCGCGAACGAGTTGAAGAATATGCCCATGCTCAGGAATATGTAATAGACGAAGGTCGGCGGCCCGCCGGCATCGCCGCCCGCCCCGAATAGCCATATCGCTATCACGGCCCAGGGTATCGCACCGGCAATGCAGCCGAACCAGAAAGGCGACCAGTCAAGCCTCTTCCTGCGTTCGTTCATGACCTCCATTATGAGGCCGAAGAGTATCATCATCATGTTGATGAAGAAGGCCAGCATGAGCGTGCCTATGTCAGTTATGCCCACGAGCATGCTGATGAGGACTATCATGACCGAGGAGCTGAGCGCGTACTCGTACCACCTGTACCTGTTCTGGCCCCTGAGGAGGCCGGCTTTGTATTTCCCGTACAGGACCGTGGAGATGAGTATGTGAGCGGCCGCTGAGATGAAGAGGAACAGCGCCACGAGCGGGCCTATCCAGACCTCGAACAGTACTTCGGTCGCCTGGACCAGCAGAGGCATACCGCCGGAAACCGAGCCGCCGGAAGCCTCGAGATAGCTCCGGGTCACGGGCAGCGTGAAATCGTTGCTCAGAACCAGCATCAGCAGCCCCTGGACAAGGTGCAGGAATCCCATGGCCAGGTTGAATCTCTTCAGTTTCCTGAATTTCGTTTCGTTGTCAGTCATTCTATCCCGTCGGCGGTATCTATTTGGGTAGATAATATCTTTCCCATAATTTGCATGTCGGAGGACAGGCTCCGCGCCTGCAGGATATCCCGGATTTGATGGCCTGCCCGGGAAAATCATATTATACATTCTTGACAATGGCGTGGGGCAATGAGAGAATCGTGGGTACGCGGGATCTTCTTCCGCCAGGTACTGCATTACGTTAAGCAGCACAGGAGCCTCACGAGCTTCGAGCTGCTCGGCATGCAGGTTTCAGATTTCAAACCGGACGAGAAATACGATTTCGCGCTTTTCGGAGAGCTTCTCACCAAGATAAAGCTCGTCTCCACGGATGACGACAATTACATAACCAAGATATCCAGGGACCTGATGAACCAAGAGATAAAATGGAAGTCCCTCTTCACCCGCATGGACCCCAAGAACGTGTTCAGTTCCACGCAGCGGCAGGAGGGCAGGCAGCAGCTGGCTGACTACGAGCCTCTGGAGGTAACTGACGGACGCGTGTCCATCAGGATGACAATGTGGCCGGAGGGCCGCGCCTACCAGGACCTGTGGGCCGAGTTCTACAAGGGCAGGCTGGAGGGCATACTCGACCTGATGGGCAGGAAGGGCTCAGTCAAGCTGGTCAGGGAGTTCGGGAACGGCGGGACGTTCGTCTATACAATTAGCTGGAACTGAATTCGTGTGATTTATATACCCTCGTTCACATTACGGAGCGGGTGAAAAAATGGGAATCTGGAACAAGACAAAGGAGCTGGGAGGAAAGACGGTCGACGCGGGCAAGACCGTCGGCCATGGCGCGGTGGATCTGGGAAAGAAAGGCGTGCACAAGGTCGATGACGCGCTCACTGACAAGTTCTGCCGGGACTGCAGGCATTACAAACCGAAGGACGCGGAGAAGGGCGACTGCGCCATTGCCGGCGTCCGAATGGGCTCGGCTGCGGCCAGCACCTGCCCGCAGAAGGCGTTCGAGCATCGGTAACCCGGTAATTCATTGCCATCAAAGTGGTGGAATTACCGAATTTCTTGCTCCGTTCATATTTGTGTGGAACCGCCATGGCGCATTCTCGTGTATGCCATGATTCAGAATCGAATGCACCGATTGCAAACATATTGTTGTGAGCCGCATGGCCCCTGAATCCAGCTGGAAAATGTTGCCGGGCCATGGGCGAACGCTTTGCTGGCCTTTGCGGCAAGGCGCATTCACCTTACGTTCCATTCACTAATGGGTCTGGAATTTCTGGCCTTTGATGTATTGCTCAACAACATCGAACCCGTGCCCCACAGAACCGTGGAAGCACCCGGGCGCCCACAGCCCGGTTTTGCACCACCTCACGAGCTGCGGGTGTTTCTCCCGCAGATGCCTGGAGGCGTTGCTTTTCACCTTCTCCGCCATCTTGCTGGGGCTTATTTCCGGGGGGTATTGGACAAATAGGTGGACATGGTCCGGTAATCTCATCGTTTCTAGATTGCCGATTACCGGCAGACGTTGTGAATCTCATTATTTTCATAATGCTGATTCATGGCGAATGCTCTTTGATGTATCATTTAGCTCTCGCATTCACCGATTGTTGACATGATGTTGCGAGCCGTATGGCCCCTGGATTTAGCTGGAAAATGTTGCCGGGCCATGGTCGAATGCGCTGTTTCAAAACGCTGGGTGTTGCATTCAACACCTGTTGTATCTCGGGGCACGTTTCTGCCCTGCAATGTACCGTTCCACCACATCGAACCCCTGGCCGACACTTCCGTGAAACCCCCCGGGAGCCCAGAGCGCGGTCTTGCACCACTTCACCAGCTGGGGATGTCGTTCCCTCAGCTGCTTGGAGGAGTTGGATTTCACAGCCTCCATGATACGGCTGGGGGCTAGGCTCGGTGGGTATTGGAGGAAAAGATGCACGTGGTCCTCTGCGACGGCCATCTCGATAATGTCGACGTCTAGGCATTTGCAGGTCCAGCGAATAATCCGCTCGCAATCGATGGCGACCCCGCCTACCAGAACCTTGGCCCGAAACTTCGGAGTGAGGACAAGGTGCAGCGCCAGCACAGATGAGGTGTGGCGGTCAGTTCTTGTCTTAATCCGCGAATGGCCTTGATTCCGGGACGGGGCTTGCATCAGTTGGTGCTATGTCCGGGGAGGTATATAAACCGGAACGGGGGGTGGGTGAAAGTATTCGGCTCTATCCCAAGTCCTGCGGACATTGGGAGACTACTCAGGCAACTTCCACGACTATGCGGTTCTTGCCGTCCGGGTAAAGGAATACGTTCTTGCCTTCGCTCAGGTCAAGATACTGGGCCATCTTTGCAGGAATACGCAAACTGAGGGAATTGCCGGATTTCACGACTTTGATCTTCTTGGACAGCCCCCAGACTCCGAGTTCCTTGGCCTTTGCCTCGATTTTCTCCATCGCGGCTTCGTCCAGGAAGGATTCTCCGCACTTGTCGCATATCTCGGCCTCGAACTTGCCGAGGCTGACGCCGAACATTTCTTCCTCGACCATCCCTTTCTTCAGGGTTCCTTTTTCGCACATCGGACATTTCGTCATTTTCTTACCACCTCAGCATCACTGTTATGACATACCAGTCACCGCCGACATTTCTGAACACCACTTCCAGGTGCTTGTGAACCGACACTATCTTCGCGCCCTGAGTCCGCTTGCTCCCTTTCAGTATGGTGTCCCTCACCTCCCTGGCCGAAATCCCGCGCTCGACCATCCGCTTCCTGGCGTGGAGGCTGTATTTGATGTCAGGCATGTAAGTGATGTAATGACGGTTATTACATATAATACTTCCGCCGGTAATCTCATCGTTTCCAGATTGCTGATTACCGGCCAATTGATGATTCGGATTGTTGTGAGATCGCCGATTCATGGCGAATTCTCAAAATTACATGATTCAGCTATCGAATTCACCGATTGCTTTCAATTGCCGGGAATTCATGGCCTGGATTAAGCTGATAGGATGAAAGCCAGGCCATCGTCGAATCTCCGGTCTACATGAAACCAAACGATTCAACTTGCTGAGGAATCGCATATATTCTTCGGGTTGGACGGCATCCCTACATTCTTTGGGAGGTTGGCCGGCGGGGTATTTTTGCGGTATCCCAAGTCCTGCGGGATTTTAGCGGTATCCCAAGTCCTGCGGGACATTGGGACGCAGTGGATTTCGTAGGACGGCATACCAGCGTGCTCTGGACGGTTGTTCGGCGGGGCATCGGTCACGCTCTCCCGGACACAGACGAGGCTGAATGCTCGCGTGCATGCGACGAAAGCTAACATACTTCTCACAGACTCGGAGCAATAATAAGCTACAAGCCTCGTCTGTACGAGCACTGGATTCGGTTTCCCGGTGATTCCGGGCACAGCCCGGATGCGAGCTAGACGAGGCTTAGCTGGTCGCGTACACGCAACGAAAGCTAACATACTTCTCACAGACTCGGAGCAATATTAAGCAACAAGCCTCGTCTGTGAGGACGGGGTATGTTAGCTGATATTAGCTGATAGTAGCATATATATAGCTGATATGAGATAATGGGAGAGCGTGACTTAGGACGAGGCTTCGAACCCCGCCCTAAGGAGGCAGGAGGGGGAGGACAGGCACTCCTGGCCATACCCGAACTGCAGGACTTGGGGCGAGAAGCCGAAGTCCCCCGCGACACCGATTTCTAATCGACGCGAGCGGCGTGGATGCCCCGCCGGAGCTTTGTGTCCTCTTAACGACGACAACCAACAAAGCGCACGGTTGCGAAGGGTTTCTGCAAACTCCGCACCTGAGCAATCTGAGGTCCAACCGAAGGACGGGGAGGACGAACATTAATGAAATCACGGTGCTTATATACGTTAGTTATATAAGCATGATAAAACATTAATGCTTCACTTGGCGTAGCGGAGGAGTGGCTGGTGGAAACTGTAAAAATTAATAAACGGAATATAATCGTTTCAATAATCGTTATTGTTGCAATAATATTGGCTATTGTTTTATATCCAAGACCTGATGGATTCACAGCAAAAGCGGCTTATGATGATTCTCAAGATGCAATTTTGAAACAAGGTCAGAATCTAGATAATTTTAGACTCATATCTGTTCAAACTACTAATTTAATATCTGGAGATGTAATGGTTGAGCCAGGTCGATTTAAAAATTTACAATTCATCTATGTTTCATCTAATTTTAGTGAAATGCCTCAAACTGGCCAGATGTATATAATGATGGAAAATGATATGTACAATTTTATTCCATTTACTCACCCATATTCTCTTGAAAGATACAACATAACAAAACTATCTGGTACTGGCGAAGATTATTCTATTGAAAATTGGGAAATTAACAGTGACAAAGCATATAAACTTGCATTGAAAAATGAACAAATATCAAGTATCATGGACTATAAACCAGAAGTAACTTTATTTGTTTTAAATGGAACAGCAGATTTTCCTGTATGGCATATTTTCTGGAATTACAATAATCAAACCGCCATGATTGAAATTAATGCAACTACTGGAGATGTTATTGAAGTAGATTTAGATTATATTGAACCAGCCACTCCGTAGCGAAGCTGGGCTGAAAACAATCTTTTGTTGTTACGCCGGGAAGCCCCCGTGATGCCTCGCCGGAGAANNTCCAAACGTTACAGCGAAGCAGCCCTGAGTACAACGAAAGGGCGGGGAGAAGGAACACAGGTGACATAAATCCAGGCGACCACGGCGCAGGATTTATATACACACCTGTGCATTCACTTAGGACGAGGCTTCGAACCCCGCCCTAAGGAGGCAGGAGGGGGAGGACAGGCACTCCTGGCCATACCCGAACTGCAGGACTTGGGGCGAGAAGCCGAAGTCCCCCGCGACACCGATTTCTAATCGACGCGAGCGGCGTGGATGCCCCGCCGGAGCTTTGTGTCCTCTTAACGACGACAACCAACAAAGCGCACGGTTGCGAAGGGTTTCTGCAAACTCCGCACCTGAGCAATCTGAGGTCCAACCGAAGGACGGGGAGCGACAGCGAAAGCCTTATTATGGGGCTTTCGCATTCACTTGGCGTAGGGGAAAGTTAGAATGGAAAAGAAAACTAAAATACTACTCACCAGCATCATTTCAATCGTTATAATTTGTTGTTTAATTTTTACTTGGTATTATTATACTCCAATAACAAATCCAAAAAATGGATCTAATGTTCATGGAATGATTAAATTCACAACTGATTGGTCAGAAGATAATAAATTTGGACTGCACCCCTTTTCGTGGAC
>DAKD01000011.1 GCA_002499085.1 Methanomassiliicoccales archaeon UBA280 | reverse complement strand
AAATGAGTTTAGCGTCAGAGCCTTAATAATCAATTAAGTAATGAACAAATAGGAAACTATATATAGTTTGGAAGACTATATTAGTTATAATAAACCGAGGGAGCAGATGACACCTTCAAGTACAAAAGTGTGGGTTAAGATATTCTCTTTATCAGTAGTTCTCGCATTCGTATTCTCCGGAGCCATGCTGACGGTCGGGAGCGTCCCGCATGAGACATCCTTACCGATTCAGACGGCATCATCCTTCGTCCCCGGAACTGAGTTTATCAAGAGCGGTGTTGTGCTGGATACCGGTCTGCCCAACGAGGAAAAACAAGTCATGACTCCGTCGGTCATAAAAATGCAGGACGGAACCTATGCCATGTGGTACCAGGCATTGGGACTTGACGGACATCAGCGCATCATGAAAGCGGTTTCAGGCGACGGCATATCATGGACCCGGGCCGGTTTGGCAATTGATTATGGCGAGGCTTCTGCGGAAGTTGGCGTTCAATACCCCTTCGTCATGGTTGACTCATCGGGATTGTTCCATATGTGGTATGCTGGATATAATGGCCTGAAGAACACCCGGATCCTGCACGCAACTTCAGTTGATGGCAATGTCTGGACCAAACTTGGCGCAGAGTTGGCTTATGGCTCAGCCTCAGATGTTGACGGTGTCGCGCATCCGCGTGTTCATTTTGACGGCACACAATGGCATATGTGGTACAGCGGAGTCAAATGGAACCCCCTCCGCATATGGACATGCCACGCGCATAAGGCCACCTTTTCCGATAGTTGGGTCAAGGACGGGATAGTTCTTCTCAATGATGCAGAGTATGATAACAATGTGGCATGGGCCGCTTACATAATTCCCACCATGAGCGGGTACGACATGTTCTACGGCGGCCGTTCACCCGACCAGTATCCTGGCAGGATTTGCCATGCCTATTCCTCAGACGGCCTTTCATGGACCAAAACCGGAATCGCGCTTGAAAGGTCTTTGCCCGGCGAGAGTTCCATGACGGACTTTCCCTCCGTGATTGTCGAGAATGGCGTCTACAATATGTGGTACTCTGGCTATGACGGCTTGAATGTTCGAATTTTCTTTGCAACCACAGCAACTCCAGTGACAGAGTCGGTTGACCTCTCAATCAGCGACCTTTCCCTTTCCGAAGAAGCGCAGGCCTCGGGCAACCCGGTGGCAATAATAGCTACAGTTCACGGGGATCCTTCAACCTGGGCAAACTCCTCGGAAGAGACGCTGGTGTTCTCAGACAGCTTCGACTCGGGAAATCTCAACAACTGGATAAAATCAACATGGTATTCCGGCTCCGTGCTAGAAGTGACAACAGCGCAATCCTGTTCCCCTCAGTACAGCTTCCATGCCCAGTCCAACCCCAACACAAATTCGGGGCCGTATATCATGAAGTTCCTCCCTGACAATTATGCCCATTCAATCGTGAAAACCAAGCTCTATCTGCCGGTGAAGACCCAGTCGATAGACAAATGGGATATAATTCGCGTTGGCTCATCAACGGGGACTGTTTTCAGCACAACCAACTATGAATTCTATGTGCAGCTTAGAGATGATGATTACAGCATTGATTTATTCGAATACGTCAAGGACGCAAACGGGGTCTGGAACTATGGCTGTGTGGCCATGGATGTCTGCGAACTTGCGCCGGCGACATGGCATGAAATCTCGCTCGAAATAACCCCCTCGGGATATCTCGTAAGGGTCGGGGACATAGTCGTTGCCAGTGGCCAGAGGGCTGCATCCACGCTCATACACCATCTCCTCATCGGTGATGAAGGTGGCGTCAATGGCTGCTGGGGCGATTCATACTGGGACGATGTGAATGTCTATTCTGTTTCTGGAACTCAGACAGAGGTTCCCGGCCAGGACGCGACCTGCACTGTCTCCTTCTACCTGGACAGCGAGGACCCGGCCAACCTGATAGGCTCGGTCGGGAACGTCTTTGTTCCCGCGGACAGCGAGACACCAGTCAGCCTCGACTGGACCGCAGTCGCAGGCGAGCACGAGATTATCGTGGTTGTTTCCGATGTGAACCCGACGGACAATGACCTATCCAACAATACTGCCAGCACCCAGGTTTCGGTCATCGGAACAGGCGTTGACCTCACGGTCTATGACGATGATATAGTATTGCCATCGCAAATCGTACAGGGTGAACAGGTTACGATAAGTGCGTCAATTCACAACCTCGGCGGGAGCGAAAGTGCCTGGGTGAAGCAGGGCGTCGTCCTGAGCCCAGGAATTTCCGCCCAGTACCCTTATGTGATTAAGGATGGTTCAATCTACAAGATGTGGTACACCGGATATGGAAGCACCTATGACATCTATTACGCCACATCGACCGATAAGGTGAATTGGGCTAATTATGGGAAGGTTCTGACTCATCCCACCGGGACCACTTACGCAGCTGCGCCATCCGTGTTAAAGGAGGCGGACGGCACCTACAAGATGTGGTATTCCTGCCAGAATTACAATTGGAACTCTGAGATATACTATGCGACATCCGCCGATGGCATTTCCTGGACCCAGGTTGGGAAGGTACTGCCGATCGGACCAGTGGGCAGCTTCGATTCTGTTTACGCCTGCCAGGGATACGTGTTCATGGATGATGGTATGTACAAGATGTACTACAAGGCTTACGATTCGGGAACGGTTTCCCGTTTCGGTCTGGCCACTTCCCCGGACGGAGTCACCTGGACAAAGTATGGGTCTGTCATGGACACGCCAGTAGGTTACGCCGCTATGGAGTGCCCGTTCGTCCTGCCTGCCGGCAATGGTTCCTATGATATGTGGTTCACCACGGGGAAGATATTAAAAACCAGTTCGAGCGACGGCATCAATTGGGAAACTCCAGTCATTGACCTTGACGTAACTCCAGGCGCCCAGGATAGTCGGGCGCTCTACACTCTTTCGCTATTGCGCGAGTCCGGCAGTTCTTACATGTATTATTCCGGGGATTCAGGTTCCACGAGCTATATCTTCCTGGCCGAGATGGGTCCCCCGGGAGAGGACGCGACCTGCACTGTCTCCTTCTACCTGGACAGCGAGGACCCGGCCAACCTGATAGGCTCGGTCGAGAACGTATTCGTCCCTGCCGGCGGCGAGACGCCTGTCAGCATCGAATGGACCGCCGTTGAGGGTGAACACGAGATCATAGTCGTCGTCTCAAACGTCGACCCGACAGATTCAGACCTTTCCAACAACGTAGCTTCCGCTCCGGTAACGGTCGCGGGCGAACCCGAACCGGCCGTTCTGGAAGTGACGAAGGTCAGGCTCTCCGGACCCGAAGAGGGAATAATCCAAACCTACTACGAGTGGGAACTTCAGATAACAATCACCAATGCGGGCGGATATTCCGCCACGGATATACTTGTCAAAGATGTCCTGCCCGCGGAACTGGAACTTCTTGAAATGATACCGAGCGCCGGCAATGCCACCACCGAGGCGCCGGGCACTCGTGCGGCGCTTCCGTCCGAACAGATATACCCGATCAGGTCCACTCACATATCATGGATACTGGAAGGCCTCGAGCCTGGCCAGTCCGAGACTCTGTACCTCAGGGTCTGCACGCGCCCGAACCCTGCCGGCAAGCAGGAGTTCACCTCCCCTGGCACATACATAATCAATGAAGGGGCATATGCGGTGGGAACGGATTCGCTCACAGGCGACATGATAGCCTCAGAACCGGCAGATGCAATAACGGTCATCATAACCGAACTCCAGCCCGCGGACGGCATAATCACGCCCCGGCCCCCGGCGATCACTCTGCCCAAGACAATATTCTTCATGATAGCGTCATTCGCGTGCTTCGTGCCGGGGCGCCTGAAGCGGAAGGTCTGAATCCCAGTTTCCTTATTACTGCGCCTTCTGCCTGGCATATATCGAGCACAGCAGCCCGACAAAGCCTATCCCTATGGCCCCCAGGAAGTTGCCGAACGGGTCGTCGCCCAGGGCTGTCAGCACGATGAATATTATCAATCCGAGGAGGCCGAACCCCGCGCCTATGGATATCAGGACCTTGCCGGCCTTGACCCTGTTCTTGGTTCTTATCCTTATTATCTGCCAGCCTATGAACAGGCAGCCCAGGATTACCAGCAGCCCGCCAAGGCTGCCGAGCGCCACGAGCACCTGGAAAACAGTCCCGAGCGCCGCGATTCCAGTGATGGATTCGGCCTGTTCCCCGATCGAGGCCCATGTTGCAGCGCCCGTGACCCCTGCGATCAGCATCAATATGCCGCCGATTATTCCCACAATCCCTGCCTTTTCGTTCTGGCTGCGCCTTCTGCTTCCTCTTCTCATCTGTTTCCCTCCAATACCTCTTTCAACTTGTTGAAATTGGAAGGGTTCTCATCCAGGTATCTCTGCACAGGCACCAGGATCTCGGAGATGTGGGCGGCGACTGCGGACTTGAGGTCCATGGGGTGAAGCTTTCCCGTTCCGAATGCCGCGGCCAGCTCCTCGTATGTCGCGAAGTGCATGTCCCCGCCGAACTTCTCTGGCCGTTTTATGTCCATGCGCCCGAGCTCCGGGAATATCACGAGCCTTGCATGTTCCAGTACCGGGTTGTCCCCGACCTGGCCCTGGGGGCAGAACGCCTTCTTCAATTTGGCCTGGACTGTGTCCGCTTTATCGTGCAGGAACACGGCCGAGTCCGGATTGGACTTGCTCATCTTCGACTCGGTCGCGTCCATCCTTCCGCCGCCCTGGAGGCCCATGAGCAAAGGCCAGTGCAGCGCCACAGGCTTCTTGCAGTTGAGCTTCGGTGCGACATCCCTCGCGAGCATGTGGGCATGCCTCTGGTCCATGCCGCCGATGGCAAGGTCCAGATCCTGGTGGAATATGTCGGCCGCCTGCATTGCCGGGTATATGAGCTTGGAGGCGTCGGAGTCCGCGTCCTCCTCGGAGCGGCCCATGATTGTCATGGCGCGCTTGATGCGGGCAACGCTTGATGCTTTGGATATCCTGATGACCCTCTCCCAGTACTCCTTCCCGTCCACAAGGTCCGAACCCACGATGTAATGTATGTTTGAAGAATCGGCGCCCAGTCCCCTGAGACAGTCCTCCAAATACAAACCGCAGGTCTGGATGCTGTCGAACGTGCCATCAAGTTTGTCGTTTATCAGGGCATGCCAGTCCGCGAGAAGAATGTTGACTTGGAACCCCAGCCCTGCGAGGTCCTTCGCCTTTCGGGCACCGATAAGCGCCTGGCCGATGTGGAACAGGCCGGAGGGCTCAATGCCCCAGTAGGCCTTCGGCTCGCCGCCCTTGGCGAGCAGGTCAGCGGCGTCTGCCTCGGTTATGACCTCGGTTATGCCCCTGGTGAGAATGCCGTATCTCTCGTCCTGATTCATCGTTCCCCCAAAAACCCGCCTCGTTATTATGCTTTCCTATTATTCAGATATTTATACAAGCAGCGTATACTTGGCCACATGGACAGAGTGAGAGGCCTCATCAGGGATGTGCCAGATTTCCCGATGAAGGGCATAGTGTTCAAGGACATAACGCCGGTTCTCAAGGACCCGAAGGCCCTTGGCGAGATCATTGACCGCTTCGACAGGATGTACAAGGACAAGAAGATTGACGCCATCGTCGGGATAGAGAGCCGCGGATTCATCATCGGCGCCCCGCTGGCCCTCAGCATGGGCATTCCATTCGTTCCCATCAGGAAGGTTGGCAAACTTCCCTATGACAAGATTCGCGTGAGCTACAAGCTTGAGTACGGCGAGGCCACCATAGAGATTCACACGGACGCCCTGGAGAAGGGCCAGCGCGTTGTCATAGTGGACGACCTGCTTGCCACGGGCGGAACGACAGCCGCGAGCATCGAGCTGGTCGAGAAGCTGGGCGCCGAGGTCGTGAGCTGCGCGTTCGTCATCGAGCTGGGTTTCCTTCACGGTCGCGCGAAGCTTCCGGAGGGCAAGGTGGACAGCCTCATCACATATTGAGGGACACCATGCTCGAACTCCTGAAGGCCAGCCTCGAAAACGCCCCGGCCGTGAGAATGCGCGATTACGAATATTTTGTCTTCCCGATAGCCGACGGCATACCCTCTGTGAGCACAGAACTTCTCGGAGAGGTCATCGACGCCATCGACTCAAAGATAGAGGGCGAGTATGACAAGATAGTGGCTGCGGAAGCCATGGGGATCCACCTGGCTGCCGGCCTGTCACTGAGGACTGGCAAACCCTTCACCATAATCAGGAAGCGGAAGTACGGGCTGCCCGGCGAACTGGAATTCGACCAGGCGACAGGATACTCCTCAAGGAAAATGTACATAAACGGACTTGCGAAAGGGGACAGGGTGGTCCTTGTGGACGACCTGATCAGCACCGGCGGCACGCTGACAGGCATACTCAAGGCGCTGAGCCAGATAGGCGTCAGGGTCGTTGATGTGATAATAGTCATAGACAAGGGCACGGGCCGCGCCAAGGTCGAGGAGGAGTTCGGCATCAAGGTCAAGACGCTGGTGGGAATCGACATTGTGAACGGCAAGGTCAGGATAAGGAAAGATTGAGATGGACATGACGGATTCGAACCTCCTCCCCTGCTCGGTTGAAAGATAATGCCGCCCCGCTGTTTCAGCAGGGCAGCCTTGAGGGCAACGCGCCGTTGTAGTTCACCTTGTCCGCCGGCGGCTTCGAGAAAGGCTCGTCGCCGAAATCGGGGATCGGGTCGGTCGGAATCTCGTCGTACGGGTTGCTGGCGTTCGTCTCGTTTCCCGCGGCCGGGCAGATCACGCAGCCCAGAACCAGGCACACTGCGATCGCAGCCGCGACCGCTCCCGCGCCGCCCTTCATTCTCCCGAATGCTTTCCTTATCCCTGCCACTATGCTCTCTATTCCTGCAAGTTTCCTTTGCATTTTTTATCACCGGAACAAATAGGCGCGGACAGGGTTCATATAGGTGGTGGGCAAAACTGTTCATTTAGTGGTTAAAACGGACGTTTGCATGGTATGCTGCAAATGTTATCTGAACAGAGCAGCATGCCCTGTCTGGCTGATACGAGCCAGGCGAAATTAAATTATCGGCCCTGGCATGGAAATGTCTCTCTCTGGCTTTAATTAAGTTTGAAAAATCGATCCCATGCGAGAGCCAATACACCGGAGGCCACAGTGAAATCGGTTGGGCCTCACATCCCTGCCCTCGCAACGAATTGCCAGCGAAAATGCATGAAGACAATTCGTCTCGCTCGCATCGATGCAAATAGAATGCCACTGAGCTACGATGCTCGTACAGGCAGGGCTTTAAGGGATTTATGAAATCGGCATTTGTCACATCATCGAATCTTCAGAATTCGATGGTACGACCCCGGCCTTGTATTGTAAAATGCCATCAATCAGCCGGGGCATGATGTGATTGGCCGGTGCCAGGGTTTTTTTTTGCTATTCCCTTTTTTCCCGGGGGAATCCTTAAATATATAATTTGCCATATAGTATTGCCCTTCGGGGCACGGGATTGGGATGCCGGATGTCATGCAAGTATTACTATAGAGGCGGTCTTTGCGCGAACAGCAGGATGGACAAGCCGTTCTGTGTCGGCGAGGACAAGTGCGGGTTTTTGAACGGGAAGGTGTCGGCGGCCATTGACACTGCCGCAGCTAAGGTCGCGCCCAAACAGGAAATCGAGATTCCCAAGACCCAGGTTTTCGAGGAGAAGCCCGACGATTCCCTAAGCCAGTGGATGGGCGTTTACTGCCCGCACTACCAGCGGTTCTTCTGCACCGGCGGCGCCGACGGCTGCAAGTCAGGATGCTGCGCCACTGCCCAGGATTATGAAAGGGCGCTCTCCGAGCACATGGAGAAATTGAAGTGAGCCATTCGGACTGCAAGCATCTCGGCGATGACGGGAAGTGCCAGGGCAGGTACGGCGGTTTCGGGTGCATAGGCGACAAGTGCCTGGACCCGACAAGAGGTCCCAGGACGGCCGGTTGCAAGTGGGGCCGGGCGGACGGATACTGCAGGAAACACAAGAAGTTCGAATGCAAGGGCGAGGACTGTCCCGATTATCAGGTCTGATCCGTTCTCACCCTGTCCTCGTATTCCAGGGGAAGGACGCCGTAGGCCTGTATCCTTTTGATGTTGAAGCCGCGTGCAATGGCTTCTGCCAGCATCTCCTTCGACGGGACCTCGGCACCGTCAATGCCGCCGTCCAGGGCTCCGATCTCTATATCCAGCCGCTGCTCCATGCCGCCCTTGATTTCCGAGCCCCTGGGCCTGAGCGCGCCCAGGATTATCTTGGTCTTCGGGAACAGCTTCCTCGCATGGCCCGTGACTGCCTCGACGTCCTCGCCTTTGGGCGGCTTTGCATTTGCCAGCTTTGTGCCCTTGGTCGGCCTGAGCACTATTATCGCGATGGTGCTCGGTTTGATCCGGGTCTTCAGCAGGTTCAGTGCCGTCATCTCGCCCTTGAGCTTCCCGTCGTGCAGGCCCACGCAGATATGGGGGCAAATATGCGGTATGCCTGCGTCCCATAGGTTCACGAATGTGTCCAGGTAGTCCTCCGCGGTCGCATCCAGGCCGAAAATCCTCTTCGCCGTGGACTTGTCGCCGACCATCTCCATCGAGGCGATGTCGACGCCCGCTTCCGCTATCTTTCCGGCTGTCCGCCTGTCCACGAAGCCAGTGTGCAGCTTGATAATCAGTCCCATGTCATGGATCTTCCGCACTGCTGGCAGCATCCTGTCCAGATTGAGCATCCTGCCCTGCCGGTCGCATCCGCCGCTGAGCAGCACTCCGCGCGCGCCTTCGGCGGCCAACTGTTCGCAGGTCTTGACCAGTATATCGGGCGTGTCCGCAGGGACCATGTCGTGGAGATACATGCGGCCGCAGTGCCTGCAGTTCAGGGCGCAGGCTTCACCCGAAATGGATATCGACGGGAAATCCGGCCATACGTTGTAGGCTCTGAAAACCTTGCTTCTCATTCTCTCACTCGGCAGGCTTCTCTCCGGCTCCTTCCTTCGCCTTTTCCGGCTCGGCGGCCTCCCCGTCGAACCTCTCCCCGCACTTGGGGCAGAAATTGTCCTCCTCGCCCACTCCGGCGCCGCACTGGTCGCAGGTGAACGGCTTCTTCTCTTCCAGCGCGTCGTCCTTCGCGTCTGCGACAGTTGTCTCGGCGACTGCCTCGTCCTCCTTCTCCCGGAGCGCCTTCTCCCATGTGGTGCGCTTCTCCTTGGCCACCCTGAGCCACCAGTAAAGGAGGACAATGATGAGGAACAGCAGCCCCACGCTGCAGAACATGCTCACGCCGCCCATGGCAATGTAGAGTGGCAGGTTGTCTGCCATGGATCCGACCAGAGGGCCCTGGTGTGCGAACGAGGTGTTCACGCTGTGTGTCTCTCTCCCCGAGCCGAACACTATCGCGTACCAATGGCTGTACACTCCCTTGTCCTCTATCGGGACTGCGATGTAAAATTGCTTCCCGTCCCAGTAATTGTTATCATTCGGGTCTGATTGGGCCATCTCGAAGGAATCCCCGTCATAGCCCCAGATCTCGATTTGGTACCCCATCTCGACCCTGAACGGCTTGTCAAGGTAGGTGAAGTTCTCGCTCGAGAACACTGTCACGGTGAAAGTGTATGTCGCCCCCGGGTCGCCCTTGTATATGTCCACATTGCCTTCGGCCAGGCTGTATCTCACTCCTGTGTCGTTGTTGTAGGTTCCGTTTTCCAGCTTCTCGAAATCCTGCGTGTACCAATAGTCATGGCTCAGCGAGGATGCAGGTTCGCCGGGCTCGGACGAGTAAATGTAATGCAGAGCGAGGGGGCCGCTGATGGCTCCGACAAGGAAGAACATGGCTATGCCGATGACAACCATCTTCTTCGCATCACGCCACCCGAAAAGGTAGGGGACCACGAAGGTTATGCCGGTCATGCCGAACATCATGAGATACGACCCAGTGTAGTAATCCGTGATCACATAGAGGACCAGCAGAACAAGTATGAAATCGAGGATGAAAGTGACCAATATGCCCAGTATCTTGGCGTGCTTCATCTCCTGGAGTTTCTCCAGAGGTTCGGGAAGTCTCATCGCGGCAAATACGGCTTACCCGATATTATAGTTTCGTTTCAGCTTCAAAATCGGGGTAGTTTCGGGCATCTCCCCTCAACCCTTAAGTAATGAAAAAGGGATTTACCCCGCTGCATGAAAGGCCTCGACAGCGTGGAGATAGAGAACGTCATCACCCAAATGGCGCAGGACGCCAGGTCGGGCCCGGCTCCGCATCCCGAATCCGGCGTCATCGAGGTCGGAGGCAAAGTGTCGGATGCGGGTTTCGAGGCATTCGGCCCGGCCGGTGACAGTGCCATGGCGGCTGCTGACGGCGGCAGCGCAGTCCTTCTGGACGCGGGCTCTTTCATAGTGGCGGCAATCAGGGTGGGAAGCGCGGCTTTCTCCTGCAGGACCATGTCAGCCTGCCCGGAGCCGGAGACGCATCTGCTCTACCTCTCTGCTGCGGATCTGGAATCAGCCTATTCGATAATATTCTCCAAGACGGTCGGAGGCGAGCCCCCCGACACGCCCAGGGGCCTAGAGGAGGCGGTCGGCCGGATAAGGGCGCTGCTGGAATGGAAAACAGTGGAAAGCGCGCTTGGCGGGGAACTGCCCCCCGGTTCAGTGCTGGCCTTTGACGGAGCGCTCTGGGCCGGGATAAAGGGCATAGGCCCGATGCTGTCCAGGGTAGTGGACAAAGCCAGTGAACGTGGCATCATACTCTGCGGCATAAGCAAGAGGTGCATGCTGACACAGGGCTCGAAGCCGCTCATCCCGCTGATACAGATGGCCGGCGAGGCAGCGCTGCCTGACAGGGCTTGGCTGTACCCGGTGCAGGTTTCCGGCTACGGCGAGAAGCTCTTCGGCCGTGTCCACGTGGCCAAGCTGCACCCGCGGTCACGGTACGTCTTCAGGACAGACCTGAGCCTTCCGAAGGGAACGTCCCCGGGTGAGGCCCTGGGCAAGCTCGCCTACTATGCAAACGACCCTGCCTATGCGGGATACCCCTATCCGCTGGCCAGGGTTCACAACGATGTGGCGTTCTCCCGCTCCGAGGTCGGGGATCTCAGGAACATGCTCAGGTCCGAAGCCCTGAGGAAGGGCATGGACCCGAAGGAGTGGCAGATAACTTTCCAGGATTTCCATGACGTGCTGGACACGGGAAGGTGACTGAATGGCGGACATTGCTGCGGATGTGGGTCTCGGGCGGATAACCGGGAAGGATGTTACAGAGATAGTATTCAGGGCATACAGGGACCAGGACGTTTTTCTGGGCGAGATGCTCATCGGCGAGTGCGCGGACAGCAAACGCAGATTCGTTCTGAGGGTCATCAACATCCTGCACGGGAACGAGGCCGGCGAAACGGGCTGGGCCCCGAGGACTGCGGGCGCTTTCATGGACGGCGACGCCAGGGAGGAAGAATACCATGTCTACGACGCTGACAGGAGGCTGTACAATGTCGTTGTCTGCGCGCCGCTGGGCTACCTTGTTGGCGACGGCAGCGAAGCCGAGTTCCGCAGCCCCAAGACTATACCGTCCCATTTCTCAAGGGTGAGAAGGGCCGGGGACTCGGACTACAGGTTCCTCGAGCGGTACCTGGGCGACCTGAGGCTGGGCAGCCTGCGCAGCGGCGAGCTGGTCATCGACAAAGTTCCGGTGGGCCTGGATTCAGAGGTCATGTGCCAGCACATGGGCGTGTTCGCCACGACCGGCATGGGCAAGAGCAACATGATGAAGCGCCTCGCCGGCGCGGTCATGGACACGGGAAGCATAGGCCTCCTGATACTGGACCCGCACGGCGAATACATCGACGGCGGCAAGGAAGGCCTCAGGGGGCTGTGCCATCATCCGAAATCCGAGAACCTTGACGTCTATGTGACCGGGGAGACAGATTTCAATGCCTCGAGCGTGAGGATCTCCTCTGCCGAGATACAGGTCCAGGACATGGAGAACCTTTACCCTTTCGCCGAGCCGCAGAAGGAGCTGATGAATGCGGCCTGGGGAAGGCACAGGGAGGATTGGCTCCCTTACCTTCTGGATTCGGACACCCAGTCCATATTCGCGGACTTCAGGGAGCAGTTCCACGAGGGCACGATAAACGTGGTGAAGCGCAGGGCTGCGTCGCTCGAGCGCTCAGGCTTCATAGTGCGCGACCAGCGCATCTCCATGACCAGGACGATAACTTCCCAGCTTCAGGGAGGACGTGTCGTGCTCGTTGACCTTGCGGGCGCGAACGAGAAGGAAGAGCTGCTGATAAGCAGCGTGTTGGCCCGTGCCGTGTTCCAGGCCAACCAGGCCCTTTTCAAGGACAAGAAGGCCTTCGCATCCATATCCACATGCGTGATAGCGCTGGAGGAGGCGCAGCGCGTGTTCAACAGGGCCTGGGGCGGCATATTCCCGCAGATCGCCAGGGAAGGGAGGAAATTCAAGACAGGGCTGTGCGCCATAAGCCAGCAGCCAAAACTCATAGACCAGGAGGTAATATCCCAGTTCAACACCCTCGTGATACTGGGGCTTGCGGACAGGCAGGACCGGGAGAGGCTGTCGGGTTCGGCCAGGCAGGACATCTCCAGGCTGGATTACGAGATACAGACCCTGATGACCGGCGAAGGCCTCGTCACCGGCCCCAAGACGCCGTTCGCACTGCCCCTCAAGGTGGACCTTTACGAGAATTACCTGGCAAGGCATCAGTCCAAGCCAGGTAAAAAGAGAAAGCCCGTGGACAAGGGCTTCTTCTAGGAGAGGCGAATGAAGATATTCCATCTGGCTGACACGCATATCGGCTATTCGGCCTACAGCGCACTGGACCCGGACGGGTACAACCAACGCGAGATGGACATCAATGCGGCATTCGGGCGTATCATCGACCTGGCGCTGAAGGAGTCCCCGGACCTCATCCTCCATTCCGGCGACCTGTTCGACACTGTCAGGCCGAGCAACAGGGCCATATCCTTCGTCGTGGGCCAGCTTCTCAGAGTCTCTGACGCGGGCATTCCCACGGTCATAATCTCGGGAAACCACTCGACGCCGAGGCTGAGGGAGACAGGCAGCGTCTTCAAGGTCTTCGAGCATGTGAAGGACCTGAATCTGGCGTACACCGGCAAACTGGAGAGGTTCGAGTTCGGCGACCTTCTGATTCATGCCCTTCCCCATTCCGCCGACAAGGACCTTTTCGATTCGGAGATTGCATCGCTGAGGCCGGACAAGGATTTCGGGGGCAACATGGCCATGCTGCACTGCGGAGTGGAGGGCATGGACGTCTTCAGGATGAACGAGTTCAACGAGCTCATGGCCGGCGGGAACCAGCTGGACAGGGGCTTCGACTATGTCGCGCTCGGGCATTACCATCGGCACTGCGAGGCCACCAGGACCGGAGTTTACTCGGGCTCGACGGAGAGGTTGGGGTTCGGGGAGGTTGGCCAATCCAAAGGGTTCGTCGAGCTCGACACCGAAACATGGAAATGGAAGTTCAGGGAGACGGAGTGCAGGCCCATGCTTGACCTGGAGACAATCGATTGCAATGGCCTCCAGGCCAAGGATGTATACGCCGCTGTCATGGACAGCATCGAATCGGCCGGGCTGGAAGGCGCGATTGTGCGGCAGAGGCTTTCTGACGCGGACAGGCGCCAGCTCGGGCTTCTCGACACCCAGGCGATAAGGAAGGCGGCCTCGGACGCGCTTCATTTCGAGCTCCGCCCCAAAACGGTTGACGCTGACCAGAAGGTCGCCGCAGCCGATGCGGCATTCGACTCGGTCGAGAGGGAATTCATGTCCTTCCTCGCCAAGCTGGCCCTGGACGGCATGGACGCGGAAAAGCTGGAATCGGAGGGACTGAGATACCTCGAATCCGGAGGCGGGGAATGAGGCTCCGCTCGATCAGCCTGAGGAACTACAGGCGGTACAGGTCAGTCGACCTGGAACTTCCGGACGGCATGGTATCGATAATTGGAACGAACGGCTCGGGTAAATCCACATTGCTGGAGGCCTTCGCATGGGCCCTGTTCGGCAACCAGACCGAGACTGTCAGGACCGGAAAGGAGAGCATAAAGCGCCAGGAGGCCGCTCACACCGAGCCCTGTTCCGTGAGGATCGAATTCGACTACGAGGACACGGCCTACACGGTGGAAAGGTCGATGAAGGGCAAGAACCTCACCATGAGCGCCGAGATGCATGCAGGCGGGACACTGATGGCCAGGGGCACGGACGATGTCTCGGAGGCCCTGATCAAGCTCTTCGGCATGGACCACAAATCCTTCTTCATCTCGGTTTTCGCGCGCCAGACAGAGCTCAACGCGCTCACTTCCCAGCCCAAGGGGGACAGGAAGAAACTTGTGCTCAGGTTGCTCGACATAGAGAGCGTGGACGAAGCCATCAAGCAGATACGCGAGGATTCCAGGTTGGCGAAGACCTCGGTCGAGAGCGCCAGGGCGGAGCTGAGGGCTCCGGACGGCACCTCCGCGGTAAAGAAGGCCGAGGCCGACATCGCCACAGTCTCGGCCGACAGCAGGGAGCTCGCCAAATCCAGGGCAGCGCTGGAAAGGGAGATAGCGGACAAGGAGACTGTCCAAGGGAAACTGAAAAAGGAGATGGCCAAGCTCGAGAAGCTGGCGAAGGAGAAGAACTCTCTCGACTCCGCAGCCGCAGCCCACAGGAGGGAATGCTCTGTCCTTGACAGCCAGAGGAAGGAACTGGCCGCCGAGCTGAAGAAGCACGAACCCAAGGAAGCGGAATTCAGCCAGCTGGAGCCCAGGGCCGCAAAGTTCGCGGAGGAGTTGGAATCAGTGCTCGGGAAGAGAAAGGAGGCTGCGGCGGAGCGCGACTCCATCCGAACAGGGATGGCAGACCTCAAAGCCGGCATCAGGCAGCTCCTGGCGGACGCGGCCGGGACCGAGACGCACATGAAAGAGGTCGGGAAGCTGGGCCCTGACTCGGACTGCCCGACCTGCAAGCGCCAACTCGGAAAGACCTACGGGACTCTCCTCGCGGAATACCAAAGCCAGACCAAGGAAAAGGAGAGAGCCGTGAAGGCCTCGGAGAAAAAACTTGCCGAGTCGGAGGCCAAGCTCGCAGACTGCGAGGGACGGTCGGGAGCCCTGGAAAAGCAGGAGACCAGGATTCGGGAGAAAATCGCGAAATCCGACAGGCTGAGGATGGAGGCCGAGCAGGCGTCGAACCTTAGGAAGCGGCTCCGGGCCTCGGAGGGGAAACTGGCCGAGTCCAAGGCCGAGCTTGGCCGGATAACGGAGAAGCTGGAAGCCCTGGATTTCGACGACAAATCCTATGCCAGGTCAAAGGAGGCGCTGGAAAGCCTGGCCCTGGAGATTAGGGCATCCGACAGGGAGATGGCCAGGCTGAACGTCGAGATGGCCAGGAACAGCGAGCGGCTGTCCAACCTCGAGGCGGCGCTGAAGCGCCTGAAGGACATGGAGAGGAAGCATGCCGACCAGGAGGCCAGGGTGCAGGTTCTCACTGCCCTCGAGGATGTGATGGGCCAGTTCCGCACATATCTGATTTCCAAGATAAGGCCTGCGCTCTCGTCCGCATCAAGCGAGCTGCTGGGCGTCCTGACCGAGGGAAAATATTCCGAGATAAGGCTGGACGAGGATTATGAGATATCGATACTCGATGCGGGCCAGGCACATCCCCTGGACCGTTTCTCGGGCGGGGAGAAGGACCTGGCCAACCTGTGCCTGCGATTGGCAATATCCGAGATAATCGCAACCAGGCACGGCACGAGCAGCTTCGACATGATAGTCCTGGACGAGATTTTCGGCAGCCAGGATTCGAATCGCAAGCGCATCCTCCTTTCGACGCTCAGCGGCCTGAGCAACAGGTTTAAACAGATATTCCTCATCACCCACGTTGAGGACATAAAGGAGCTGATGGGCAACGTGATCCAGGTTACGGAGAATGCGGACGGCACAAGCTCGGCGAGGGTGATGTGATGAGGGAACCGCCTCTCACAGCCAGGCCAGACCCTTCCAAACCCACGAAGCCTGTCACATCGGCAGGGGGCGTCATTCTGGACAGCGAGGGCCGGGTGCTCATGCTCCATCGGAAGCAGGAAGGCACATGGGTGCTGCCAAAGGGCCGTGTCGAGCCCGGAGAGAGCCTGAGGCAGACAGCGCTCCGCGAGGTTGAGGAGGAGACAGGCCTGAAGGACGTGAAGGTGGTGAAGGAGATAGGCCTTGTGAGATACATGTTCTTCTGGCGGCCCGATAATGTGAATTACAGGAAGACAGTGCATTATTTCATTATGAGGCTTAACGGCTCAGCAGCAGACTCCATCAAGCTGGAGGAGGATTTCTCCGAGCATGCCTGGCGCCCGGTGGACGAAGCAGCGAAGCTCCTTACATTCGAGAACGACCGCAGGATAGTCCGCTCAATCTGCGAATGAGCTTGTCACGAATTCAGTGATATTGAGACTGGTTGAAAGGGTCTAGGGTCTGCGTTTTCATAATGGGATAAAGGGTCTAGGGTCTGCGTTTTCAAAATGAGATAAAGGGTCTGGGGTCTAGGGAGACTGGCTTGTTCGGACCAAGCCAGCCAATGCAATTTGGAAGCACCCTATGACCCTATGACCCTATCGCCGAATCAGAGATTCGGCTTAGTCGCGACACATGTGTCGCTCCTAGCCCCTAGACCCTAGTTCTAAGCCCCAAACAATCACCTAGAAGTCGACAAACCCCCGCGAATGAAATCTTTTTATCGGAAACAGCCTTTTCAAGCCGATACGATGTACAGATTCCTGAAGGTTGAAAAGAACGGGAGAATCGCGGCAGTCACAGTCAACAAGCCCGAGGTCCTGAACATCCTGGACACGCCCACTGTCCTGGAGATAGAGCAATGCTTCACAGCCCTCGGGAAGGACACTGAAACAGATGTCATAATCATCACCGGGGCCGGGGAGAAGGCCTTCATAGCGGGCGGGGACATCAAGGAAATGAGCGTGAAAAACCCGATTGAGGGCAGGGAGTACGGCCGCAACGGCCAGCGCTGCTGCTTCGCCATCGAGAACTGCCCCAAGCCCGTGATCGCGGCAGTCAACGGCTACGCCCTGGGCGGCGGCACGGAGCTCGCAATGTCATGCGACATCATACTCGCTTCGGAGAAGGCCGTTTTTGGCCAGCCGGAAGTGAAGCTCGGCATCACACCGGGATTCGCGGGCACTCAGAGGATGCCCCGCATCGTCGGAAGGGGCAGGGGCAAGGAATTATTGTTCAGCGGCAGGAATATAAAGGCGGACGAGGCCCTGCGCATCGGCCTGGCCAACAGGATTTACCCTCCAGAGAAGCTCATGGAAGAGGCAATGAAGCTGGCCGAACAGATAGCGGCCAACGGCCAGCTGGCAGTCCGTTCATGCAAGGAGCTGATAAACTTCGCGATGGACAATGATCAGGGCTCGGGCCTGGCCAAGGAGGCGGACGCGTTCGGAGTATGTTTTTCCACGGAGGACCAGAAGGAAGGGATGAAGGCGTTCGCGGAGAAGAGGGCAGCCAAGTTCCGGGAAAACTGAATTCCGGCCAACCGCCCCTAAGTATGTCCGATGCAAAGCATCGGATACCGGAAAAAGGCATGCGACCTATATCTGCGGATTTCCAAACCCGTTTCCAGCAAAACATACTAATAAAGCAATTGATTGAAGGGTTTGGTAATTCACATGGACTTCACCCTCACCAAAGAACACCAGATGCTCCGTGCCACTGTCCGGGCATTCGCCGAGAAGGAGATCAGGCCGATCGCAGCGGACATTGACAAGAACGGTGACATCCCCAGGGAGATGCTGGACCGCATGGGCCAGATGAACCTGATGGGCATGACAGTGCCCAAGGAATACGGTGGCGCGGGCTGCGACAAGATTTCTTACATGATAGCCCTGGAGGAGGTGGCCAGGGTGTGCGGGTCCACCGGGATAGTCATGGAGGCCCACAACTCGCTGGGCCTGGGCCATATCTTCGAACGGGGCAGCGAGGAACAGCGCAGGAGATGGGTTCCGGGCATAGCGAGCGGAAAGAATCTCGCGGCCTGGGCGCTTACCGAGGCCAACGCCGGCTCCGATTCGGGCGGCATGAGCACCCGCGCAGAGCTGGAAGGGGACGAGTGGGTCCTCAACGGCACCAAGATATTCATCACGAATCCCGCAATCGCGGATTTCGTCACTGTCATGGCTGTAACAGACAAAACAAAGGGAGCCAAGGGCATTTCCGCATTCGTTGTTCCGACAGGGACACCGGGGTACAGCCTGGGAACGAGCGAGGACAAGCTCGGGCTCAGGGGAAGCCATACCTCCGAACTGGTGTTCGAGAACTGCAGGATACCGAAGGACCACATCCTCGGGGAGCCCGGGACGGGATTCACTGGCGCGATGAACATCCTGGACAGGGGCAGGGCCGCGGTGGGCGCACTCGCGGTGGGCATAGCCCAGGGAGCGCTTGACGAGTCAGTGAAATACTCCAAGGAGAGGGAGCAGTTCGGCAGGCCGATAGCCAAGTTCCAGGCTATACAGTGGATGCTTGCCGACATGGCCACGCGCATCGAGGCCTCAAGATTGCTCGTCTACCGGGCCGCATGGATGGAGGACAAGGGGATGAGATTCTCCAAGGAAGCCTCCATGGCCAAGCTTTATGCTTCGGAAATGGCCACCCAGACCTGCCTCAACGCGATACAGATACACGGCGGTTACGGCTACACGAAGGACTACCCGGTGGAGCGCATGCTCAGGGACACGAAGCTCATGGAGATAGGCGAGGGCACGAGCCAGGTCCAGAGGATTGTTATTTCGAGGGCCATACTCGGAAGGTAATCAGGCCAGAACCGTGTGCTCGGCCAGGATTTTCACGCCCAGCAGTATCAGGATTATCCCGCCAACGATTTCCATGCGCTTTCCGAACCTCTCCCCGAGCCGGGAGCCGAACACTCCCCCGGCCGCCGCAAGGCAGAACGAGACAAGACCGATGATGAGCGCCGGCAGGACGATTGCGTCGATAAGCGGGACAGCCTCTCCGCTGTCCAGAATGGAATAAGAAATGCCTATCGCCAATGCGTCTATGCTTGTCACTATCGAGAGAATCACCAGGACCTTCGCGCTCCTTATGTCCAGGTGGGCACATTCCTGCTTGTTCTCCAGACCCTCGTGAATCATCTTGAGGCCCACGAAGAGCAGAAGGCCGAAGGCTATCCAGTGGTCGAAGTCCTCTATGTATCCGGCAAAAGACCGCCCGACGGCCCAGCCGAGAAAGACCATGCCTCCCTGGAACCCGCCGAAGGCGATGCCCAGCCTAAAAGCATCTTTCCGTGTGAAATCAGGCATGACTATTCCGCAGGACAGCGATACTGCAAGGCAGTCCATCGCGAGGCCGACCGCGGTAAGCGCCACCGTGAGGTAATCCATCACGCATGGAAAAAGCGGCGGAATATATTAACCCCGCTGACATTTTTCCGGGGCCGGGCAAACTGCTTTTATACAGGGTTTCCTTGTCCAATCCCAAGGGATGGAACCCCCATTAGGAGGCTGTTCGATTGGCTAAATATAAAATTGCCTGGCTGCCGGGCGACGGAATCGGAACGGAAGTGATGGAAGCCGCAAAGATCGTGCTGGACAAACTCGGTTTTGACGCCGAGTACATTCACGGCGACATAGGCTGGGAATGCTGGTGCAGGGAGGGCGACGCCTTCCCCCAGCGCTCCATAGACCTGCTGAACAGCGTGGACGCCTCGATGTTCGGCGCCATCACCTCGAAGCCGGTGAAGGAGGCCGAGAAGGAACTGGTGCCGGAGCTCCAGGGCAAGGGCATGGTGTACCGCTCGCCCATCGTGAGGATGCGCCAGCTCTTCGACCTCTACATCTGCCTGAGGCCGATAAAGGGCTATGCTGGCAACCCGCTGAACTTCAAGGAGAACATCGACATTGTCGTGTTCAGGGAGAACACCGAGGACCTGTACGTGGGCGTGGAGTTCAACACAGTTCCCCCGGAGCTCAGGGACGTGCTGCTGAAAACATCCCCGAAGACTTTCGGCCCGTTCAAGGACATCCCCCTGGACCAGTACGCCATCTCGTGCAAGATCAACACCAGGAAGGGCTCCGAGAGAATAATACGCGCCGCGTTCGATTTCGCAAAGAAGCACGGAAGGAAGAAAGTGACAGTTGTCCACAAGGCCAATGTGGTCCGCGCCACGGACGGCCTGTTCCTGGAAACTGCCAAATCTGTGGCCAAGGATTACCCTGGCATAGAAATGGACAATGCCAACATCGACGCGATGTGCATGTGGCTCCTGAAGAACCCCTTCAATTACGACGTCCTTGTGGCGCCCAATCTGTACGGAGACATTGTTTCCGACCTGTGCGCCCAGATGGTGGGCGGCCTCGGGTTCGGCTGCTCCGGCAATATCGGACTGAAGCTTGGCGTGTTCGAACCAACTCACGGCTCCGCGCCCAAGCATGCGGGCAAGCAGAAGGCCAACCCGATAGCCACGATTCTCGCGGCAAAGATGATGCTGGACTGGCTCGGAGAGAAGGAGATGGCCGAGAAGCTGGAGAAAGCCGTAGCCGAAGTGATCAAGGAAGGGAAGGTCAGGACCTATGACATGGGCGGAAGCTCCAGCACGATGGACATGGCCAATGCCATTGCCGGGAAGCTGTGATGGCGTTCGAGTTCTGCGTCCTGGGCAGCGGCTCCGGCGGCAATTCGGTCGCTTTCTGGGACTCGGAGACCCTGTTCCTGGTCGATGCCGGTTTCTCATGCAGGGAGACTGCAAGGCGCATGGGCCAGGCTGGCCTCGACCCCGAGAACCTGGATGCGATATTCATCTCCCACGAACACGGGGACCATGTCTGCGGCGCGAGTGTAATACGAAAAAAATTCGGACCCAGGATTCTCACGACGCCTCCTGTGGGCGGATGGTTGGACGCGAAGATGGGGCTTGCAACCGAACCGATTCTCATCGCGGACGAAACAGAAGCGCTGGGCAGGTTCCTAGTCACACCGTTCGGGGTGAGCCATGACGCCTCGTTCACAGTGGGTTTCACAATCGGGAAGGGAAGCAGGAAGGTCGCAATCGCAACGGACCTGGGGCACGTGACCCCGGAGCTTGAGAAGATATTTGCAGGCTCGGATGCCATAATTCTGGAATCCAACCACGACGTGCAGATGCTGAAAGAAGGCCCGTACCCGGCCTTCCTGAAGAAGCGCATACTCGGCAAGCAGGGCCACCTGTCGAACGCCCAGTCCTCGGAGGCTTTGCTCAGGATCGTCGGGCAGAGGACGAAGCATGTAACTCTGGCGCACATCAGCCGCGAGAACAATACCCCGGAGAAGGCGCTCGAGGAGGCCAGCAACGCGTTCGGGTCCGGAAATAAGCCCGAAATAGAGGCTGCGTCTCAGTTTGATATAGGTAAAATTATAAAAATTGGGTGATAAAATGCAAAGCGGAGAAGAAATAGTGGCAGAGCTGATGCGCCTGGCAGCGGTCACGGCCCCGAAGTCCATGGGCCAGGATTATCTCGAGGTCAAGGTCTGCACAAGGGAGGAAATGAGCAGAGTGGCCGCGGAGATGCTGGCCATCGGGAAGGAAAAGAAAACACCCAACTGGGACAGGGACTCGAAGGGCATAGAGAAGTCAGGCGGCCTGGTGCTGATAGGGCTCATGCCTCACAAGGGTGTGGGCCTCAATTGCGGGGCCTGCGGCTTCAAAACCTGCGCGGAGTTCGACAGGGCAGGCGCAGAAACAGATTTCAAGGGGCCGAACTGCATGCTCAGGCTCATGGACCTGGGAATAGCGCTGGGCTCGGCAACCAAGACAGCCCAGCTCCACAATGTGGACAACCGCATAATGTACCGGGCCGGTGTGGCTGCCAGGCGGCTCGGGCTCATGAAGTCCAACGCGGTATTCGGCATACCGCTGAGCGTTTCAAGTAAAAATATATATTTCGATAGATAATTATATCGCATTGTCCCCGACCGTCCCCAGATGCGTCCCGTCTAACAACACCAATTCGGACTCCTCTATCCTGGCCAGGCCATGCCTCAGCACGGTGCCTATCTTCCTCTGCCCGAGGTCGTTGACATGGCTTCCGCCGCAAAGCGAATTGAAGGCGGGAATCATGAGGAAGCCCTCGCCCAGTATCGAATACCTCTTATGGGCCTCGGCAAAGTTCCACTTTCCCCTGACCCAGCATCTCTCCGCGCTCCTGGTCTCTATGCCGTCCACGAACACAGCTTGGGGATGGACATGGCCCATGAGAACCGTCGGAGAAGCCATGACCTCCTCCGAGGGCCAGCAATGGCCGTGCCATATCCCCAGGGTTCCCAGGACAAAGCCCTTGTTGGAATGGAGCTTCACATTGGAGGGCAGGTAGGCCGAGATGCCCCCGTCATGGTTCCCCGGGACAAGATGGATCTCCCCGATAACTTCGGACAGTGCCTCCAGCATCCTGGGGATCTCCCTCTCCTCGAGGAAGCTGGACATCGGTATGTTGTGCTTCAGGTCCCCTGCGATTACCAGTTTCTTGGCCTTGGTCTTCTTCAGAAGCTTGACGAGCCTGGCCCGGAGCTCCGGGGTCCTTCCGGGAATCTTGGCGCCGGCAAGGAAGAGCTCGTGCTCGATGCCGATGTGCAGGTCTGCGACTATGAGGGCTTTTTCCTCCCCGGCGAGAAGGGCCGGCTCGCCGTGGATCGGTGTGAGGGGCATGAAGGTGAATCGGGGGACGCGATAAAAAACCGGTGGGTGGGAGGGAATTTCACCCCCCCCTCCCGCTCCCTCTACCTCCCCCTCACATTCTCCGGTAACCTGGCCATCGGAATCATGATGCTGTCGAATACTTTGCTACAATCAATTCCACATAGTATTCGACGCATATTCACGAACGTACACTTCTTGAATTGGTGCTCGTGAATATGACCTCTACCCCAGCCCGTGAATGATCCTCTTCCCTTCTCTGGAGGAAACTGGAATGGCTGGTGGACTCAACCTCGTACTGGATACAATCTGGATGCGGAGAACGAGCAGGCCAGCCCGGAGTTTTTACCTCGGGCGGCGAAGCCACCGAGGCCCAGCCGACATCCGAAGGATTCGGCAGGGTATTAATGAATTTTTCTTTTTGCGTAGGGCGAGCCAGCGCAGTTCGTAGCTCAAAAAGAAAAACTCACCGAAAGTATTAAATGCTATCAAAATGCTATCATTATTCGGTGATACTATGGCCGAGACACAGGTATTGTTCCGGGTGGATTCCGACCTGCTGAAAGAGCTGGACTCGAACCTTTCGGGCACAGGCTTCAAGACCAGGAATGAATGGTTCCGGAACGTTGTGAGGAATTTCCTTGAGGATGCGGAGCGCAAGAAGCTCCTGAAGAAACTGGAAAAACTGAAAGTCGAGAAGATGTCCGATGATGACATCGCAGCCATGGTCCGGGCTTGGAGAACCGGGGAAAACTAGATGATCATTGCAGACTCCAATGTGATAATGGCGTTTCTGCTCACCAGAGGCATCACGAACCAGATCATTTCCGCCCACAGGGATGTGTTCATAACGCCGGAGCATTGCTACAATGAGATATGGGAACACAGGGCTGTCTGGAACAAGAACAACCTTTCCGACGGAGAGTTAAAAGAAATGATGGAAGGCGTGCAGCAATTGTTCGTTTATCCGGTGGCCGAAGCTGTTTATGAAGAGAGGATGAACCAAGCGATGGAACTTATCAAAGATCCTGATGATGCGCCCATCGTCGCCCTTGCCCTGGCTGTCCATAATGAAGGGGTTTGGACATACAACACCAAGCATTTTCTGACCGAAAAAGTACAGAGCCATATAACCGTATTGAGCACTTCGGATGTATTGAAGAAATATCCAATAGATGAAGAGAAATGAGCAGAACCTCGAAACTGGAGATGGAGTTCATGCAGGGGGAATATTCCATGCCCAAAACCTTATGAAACCTGCCGTTTTACAGGTGAACATGGCTCAAGTCCTCATAATCATGGGCAGCAAGTCCGACCTCCCGGTAGGCCAGAAGGCCCTCGACACCCTGAGGGAGCTGGGCATCTCCTGCGAGATAAAGGTCGCATCCGCCCACAGAACCCCGAAGCTGGTTGCCGAGCTGGTGGAGAAGTCGGAAGCCAAGGTTTTCATAGCCATCGCCGGACTTTCCGCAGCCCTCCCGGGCACGGTAGCGGCCCACACACTCAGACCCGTAATCGGAGTTCCTGTCTCCGGAAAGGTGAATCTCGATTCTGTCCTTTCCATAGTCCAGATGCCGCCCGGCATACCCGTGGCGGCCGTCGGCCTGGACAGGGGCGAGAACGCTGGCATACTTGCCGCCCAGATACTTGCCATAGGAGACAAGACCATCGAGAAGAAGCTTCTGGACCACAGGAAGGACCAGGAGAACAAGGTCCACGAGGACTCGGCCGGCCTGGGGGTGAACTGATGTTCGACCCGGCGAAATTCTGCGACGAGGCAATAGCCCAGATAAAGAAGCAGATAGACGGCAAAGCCATAATCGCCTGCTCCGGCGGGGTCGACAGTATTGTGGCCACTGTCCTGGTCAGCAGGGCCATAGGCGACAAACTGCTTGCGGTGCATGTCGACACGGGCTTCATGCGGAAGAACGAATCCTCGGATGTCGTGAAAATGATGGAGCGCATGAATGTGAACCACAAATTCGTGAATGCCAGCAAGGAATTTTACTCTGCCCTGAAAGGCGTCACCGAGCCCGAGCAGAAACGGAAAATAATCGGCGAGAAGTTCATCCGGGTCTTCGAGAAGGAAGCAAAGACCATAGGCGCCAAATATCTGGTCCAGGGGACTATAGCGCCGGACTGGATAGAGAGCGGCGGCGAGCTGAGGGACGTGATAAAATCACATCACAACGTCGGAGCTTTGCCGGAAAAGATGGATATGAAGCTGGTCGAACCCCTTCGCGACCTCTACAAGGACGAGGTGCGGAAGCTGGGCAGATACCTGAAGATCGAGCTAGCGGAGCGCCAGCCATTCCCGGGGCCCGGCCTGGCAATCAGGATAATCGGCGAGCCGACCGAGGAAGCCGCGCACATAGTCAGAGAGGCATGCGCCGTTGTCGAGGAGGAGTTCGAGAAGGCCGCCAAGGCCGGAAAAATGGAACTGCCCTGGCAGTATTTTGCAGTCCTGACGCCGATAAAGACCGTTGGGGTGCACGGGGACGTGAGGGCCTACGGGTACACGGTGGCTGTGCGGGCCGTTCAGTCCCTGGACGGCATGAGCGCGGCCTATTCCAAGATACCCCACGAAGTTCTTGAGAAGATATCCATCAGGATAACCAACGCCATGAAAGACAAGGTGAATCGCGTTGTGTACGACATCACGAACAAGCCTCCTGCCACTATAGAGTGGGAGTAGGAGCTTGTTCAAAAGCATGTTGGTGCAGCATCCCCCCGGTGTAAGCCGGGGGTCACAAACTGTCGCAATCTGAGTGCCGTTGACCCAACATTCTGGAGCATTCTGTTGCTCTGTTTTTGAAAACCCCGCCTGTGAGGGCGGGGATGTCGGGTACTCCCCCAGCATCCCGTGTGCTGGGCGAAACACATTACGCAGCTCTTGCACAGGAACGTCTCTCTCATACTTTTTTATCCAGTTTCTTTTGCCTGGGCTCCTTCGGAACCCTGTGCCTGTTGGTCCACCAGAAGAACACGGCGAACACGATAATGGCCAGGACCAAAATGTAGTAGAAGTTGTTCGTCCTGCAGGACGTGCATTCCTCGTCCTGGGCTAAGGCAGAACCTGCGGCAATGGATGCAAGAACGGCTGCAACTGCCATTATGCAAAGAGGCTTGAGGCTCATCGGAGACGATATGGAAAATTTGAATATGAGGATATCGCCTAATAAAACACTTATACCTTGAGCGGTTTCCCAGCTTAATTCGTCCTGCCGAAGCAGCTCAGCCTGGTGCCCTGGACGGATCGCTCCGCGACCCGTCCGGGCCTCGACAAGTCCTAAGCAATTTATCCAGGCTTGTCTTCGGGAGTACGCTAGCAACAATATCATTCGCAACAAAATGCCGAAGTANNGTAGCTCAGCCTGGTGCCCTGGACGGCTCGCTTCGCGACCCGTCCGGGCCTCGACAATCAGAAACTAAATAAATCCAGGCTTGTCTTCGGGAGTACGCTAGCAATAATGTCATTCGCAACAAAATGCCGAAGTAGCTCAGCC
>DAKD01000007.1 GCA_002499085.1 Methanomassiliicoccales archaeon UBA280 | reverse complement strand
CACCGCTGGCACCGGTGGGCAACGGTACAATATCCAACGGAGTGTACATATCGGACTACAACGCCGCGGCAAATGCCGCTAACACATACACCGAACTTGCATGGCGCGTCACCGTCATCGCAGGTACCCCGGAAGGTATGTACTGGGGCGTTATCACCGTCTCCATCGAAAACTAGAACGGAACCGAATGGGGGGCTTCCGCCCCCCAATCTTTCAATTTTCCATATTTTTATATACTCCCTCATGGTTGGATGACATATGGGCAGGATGCTGGTGGCCTGTGACGGCTCAGAACATTCCGGGAAGGCTCTGGACAAGGCCCTGAACATGGCCGGCGAAGATGACGAGATAGTGGTTCTGTTTGTGATACCCGCCGGCGGGATAAAGGAATTCGAGGGCCTGAATCCTGAAGGCCAGAAGGCCGAGGCGAAAGAGATTGTGAACAAGGCCGTCGATGTCGTCAAGGCGAGGGGCAGGAAAGCAATAGCTGTTGTCCGGGAGGGAAATGTCGCCGATGAGATCATCGACTTCGCCAGGGAGCTGGAGTGCAGCCTCATCCTGATAGGCTCCAAGGGAATGAGCAAGGTGGGAAGCTTTTCCCTGGGCCATGTCGCGGAAAGTGTGGCGAGGAACGCGGACAGGGCCGTCCTCATCATCCGTTAGGAGCTTGTCAAGCATTTATTGATATTGAGAATGTTGCAAGGGTCTAGGGTCTGCGTTTTCAAAATGTGATAAAGGGTCTGGGGTCTAGGGGGGCTGGCTTGTCCGGGCCAAGCCAGCAAATGCGATGTTTATGCACCCTAGCCCCTAGCCCCTAGACCCTAGACCCTAGACCCTGACCAAATAATCACTAAGAAGTTGACAGACTCTCCGTTAGCATAGTTATTTTTAACGGAATCGCGATATGGTGCCGGTATCATGAGCAACCCTGAAATGCAGAAGAAACTGGCCGGGGAGAAGGCCGCTGAACTTGTACAGGACGGGATGATAGTCGGCCTGGGCACGGGCTCCACTGTGCATTTTACTACTCTGGCATTGGCCAGGAGGGTCAGGGAAGGCCTGGACATCGTGGGCATACCCACATCAAGGGCAACAGAGAAGCTGGCTGTGACGAACGGGATTAAGCTCAGCACTTTGGACGAACACCCAATCATCGACATAACGATAGACGGCGCGGACGAGATCTCGCCGAAGCTGGACCTAATAAAGGGACTGGGCGGCGCCCTTCTGAGGGAGAAGGTCGTGGCTGCCGTCTCCAAGCGGCTGATAATAGTTGCCGACGAATCAAAATACGTGAAGGTGCTGGGCAGCAGATCCCCGGTACCGGTTGAGGTCCTCCCTTTCGCGCTTTCCACCGTGATGCGACAGCTGGGGGACATGTGCAACGAGGCAAATCTCCGGACAAGGGACGGGATGGCCTATGTCACGGACAACGGCAACAACATAATCGACTGCAGGTTCGGTCCGATTCACAGGCCCTCAGAACTGGAATCCCGGATAAACTCCATCCCAGGGGTTGCAGAGAACGGCCTGTTCCTGGGCATGGCTGAGAGGGCTATCCTGGGAACCGCCGATGGGATCAGGGTTGTCGAGAAACCTACCTGACCAGCTTCTTCAGGGATGTGATGTTTGCCTCTATGTCCCTGATCTTCTTCCGCTCGTCCTTCTCTATAATTTCCACGATTCTCGCGAACGGCATCGCCAGCTTGTAGGCGTGTACCGGCCTCCCCTTGCCTTCCTTCTTGAGGTCGCGCTTCTTGACCCACTTGCGGTCCCTGAGCTCCTGCATGACTATTGAGACTTCCGGCTGCCTGAGCGCTGTTATGCCTTCAATCTTGACGGAGATGATCTCGTCCCCGTCGCTCAGGACCGCCAGGGTCTTGGCCATGTTCTTGGATATTCCGGCTGCCACAAGATGGTCTATGATGGCCTCGTCCTTTTTGGTCAGTGATGTCTTTGCAGACAATATTTTACACCGTCCGGATATATTTTATGTTAGATATATAATACTTTCTATTTCAATCGGGTATATATTGGTTTCTATTTCTATCGGTGAAAAAATACCAGGCATTATTTCCTTTTAATACTGAGCGAGTTTTGTCTAAATCTATATTTAAATATGGATATTATGTTTTCTTTAATCCGGCCAAGAGAATAAATCAGGTTTTCGGACGTAAACTACCAGCCCCTGAAGGTAGTGGCGAATTCATTATAGTCGGTGAAATTCGCCCTATCTCCAGTCTTCCTTCGGAAGCCTGAAGAGGCAGGCGTTCACGCTTGCATCTTTTATTATTGGATTCGGGGCTGGAAGTTTACCATAGGCCAGTTGCATGCCTATTCATCGAAGCGGGGTCGCTTCGATTTCAGATGAAGATTATCTAACGGCATGCAACGGTGGATTCACGACTGTCTATGCCGATTCATCTCGGTTCTGAAGGACCGAGCGTTCTCGGCATTTATGCAGTAATGAGTGCGGGCGCTCAGAGGGACAGCGCGGTTCTGACGCTCTCGATCAGGGCCTCGGCACCAATCCGTTCCTTTGCCGATATCTGAAGCCCCTCTCCGGGGAAACCCATATCGGATTTGTTGGAGACGACAATTATCGGTATGCCCGGGAAAGATTCCCTTATGTGCTTCAGAAGGCTGGTCTGGACATCCATGGAATATCCGCATGTCTCGGACGGGTCGAACACATACACGAGGACATCGGCCAGATGCTCAAGGGCTGCAACGGCCTGGAGTTCGATCTTGTTGCGCTTATCCGGAGCCCTGTCCAGCAGACCGGGCGTGTCCATTACCTGGACCCTCTGGTAACCGATGTGCAGATGCCCGAGCGAGACCTTCTTTGTGGTGAACGGATAGGTGGCGACCTCGGGCTTTCCCGAGGAGATGACAGTGACTATCTGGGATTTGCCCACGTTTGGGCATCCCGCCATCACAACGACCGGTTCCTCGGTATCTATGCCTGGCATGTCTTGAAGCCTGTCTCTTGCGACATTGAGGAAATCCAGCTCCTTAGAGACCTTGTTGAGCACCGACGATATTCTCCCGTAAGCCGAATTCAGGGCGAAGGATATCTCCTGCCTGGTGGCAGCGGATTTGACCCTTGAGGATTCCTTCTTGTGAATGGATTCCACGGTTTTCCTGGCCCAGTCGATTGCTCCGAGGCTGTGCCTGAGCTCGTCAAGGCCCACGGAGATGTCAATGAGCTCCCTTTCGAAAGGATGCACCTGGTCAAGTGACGGGAACGCCCTGATGTACTTGTTCAGGACCGCGGTTATGGTGTGGGACAGCGCGCTCAGCCTGCCTGTGGCCTCGGCCCTTGCCCTGTCGAGACCCTTCAGGTCCGTGACAATGACCTTCTGAACCCTCCGGAAAGCCTTGTCCAGTATTTCCTGGCTGCCCATGATTGTCGGTATTTCCTTCATCGGGCTGCCATTCCGTGGGATGTATTAAAGTATCTCCGTGTGCATGTTCATGGTCAATGAGGCTGCGCTTGGGTAAACTTCCGGCCTCGGCCACAGAGGCGGAATACTTTAGAAATGTGTAGTTTACCGAGCTTGTCAAGGATTCAGTGATATTGGGACAAGTTGCCAGGGTATAGGGTCTGCGTTTTCAAAATGGGATAAAGGGTCTTGGGTCTAGGGAGCGGGCTTGATCTGGACAAGCCAGCAACTGCGATTTGGAAGCACCCCAGCGCCGAATCAGAGATTCGGCTTGGTCGCGACACATGTGTCGCTCCTAGNNCTAGCCCCTAGACCCTAGCCCCTAGACCCTAGCCCCAAGCATTCACCAAGAAGTTGACAGACTCTGTTTACCCAAAAGGATTAATACAAAACATTTATTGGTGCCGACTCACCAGGGGTATCAACATGCCGCCGAAGAAAACCAAACCGAAAGAGGAAAGCCCGAACGCAGAACCAGCTCCGAAGCCGGAGGCAAAGAAGGCCGCAAAGAATGGCGGCATCGCCGAGGGGGACATAATCACCCTCGATTTCGACGCCTATATAGTCAACCCGGACGGGACAGAGGAGCTTTTCGATACGACCAATGCGGAGCATGCAAAGGCCGGCGACATATTCAACGAGAAGGCCACATACGAACCGATAGTCACAATCGTGGGCCACGGCCGCGTGATACCCGGCCTGGACAAATCGTTCCTGGGCGCACCTGTCGGTGAGAAAGTGAGCGCAAAGATACCCCCCGGAGAAGGGGCCGGGGAAAGGCAGCCCAACATGGTCGAGATATTCTCCATCCGCGAGCTGCAGAAACAGGAGATAGACCCGGAACCGGGAATGCGCGTCCAGATCAAGAATAAGATAGGGACCATCACCAACATGACCTCCGGCAGGGTGAGGGTCGACTTCAACGACCCGCTGGCGGGAAAGAACCTGAAGTATGATTACACGATTCACAAGAAGGCCGAGACTCCAGAGGAAAGGGCGCTGGGCATCATCGAAGCTGACTTCGGCAGCTCATCCGAGTTCAAGGCCAGCATCAAAGGGGATACGCTGGAACTGGTGCTTTCGGACATGTGCAAGTACGACCACAGATGGTTCACCCTCAAGTACAAGGTCGTGAGCGACCTCAGGCAGATCCTTGGCATAGCCACAATAAATTTTGTGGAACAGTACGTGAAAAAGGAAGAACCGAAGGAAGAACCGAAGGACGAGGCAAAGGATGAGTCGAAGGAACCCGAGAAACCTGCGCAAAAACCCGAGCCCGAAGAGGAGTCCGAGGTAATTCCGGAATCAGAAAGATAATCTATTTATTTCTGATTCTTGAATCAGAAAGATATTCAATCTATTTCCGATTCTTGAATCGAAGAGGCAATTCTGGCTGTCTCCGAGTCCTATTCTGAAAGAGGATCACAGCCTCTTTCCGACCTTGGAGCCACTGTGGACCTCAAGCTCGGCGGCCTTGACCTCGCTCACGGTGCAGCCTTTGCCTATGATGACCTTTTCCGCCTCTACCAGCTCGGCCACTGTGTTCTCGAGATAGGCTTCCTTGGCTGTGATTTTCTTTACGACCAATTCGGAATCATTTCTGCTCGACGTAACCCTGATCCTCTCCGCCTCCAGGTATTTAATCGCGCTTCTGCCTCCGAGATCGGCCGTGAAAATACTGGCTCTGAGGAGGTTCTTGGCATTGACCGCCCCCTGCAGATTGAATGCGGCAGAAACTATGTCAGATTGGCAGCTGAGCACGCCCTGGACGAAGATCTCCTCGGAGGATTCGATTTTGCCCAAAACCTTTGTGGCGCCGGTTATCCTGAGGTTGGCCGCAGTCAAATTGCCCTCGACCTTGAAAGCTCCCTTGGCGCGGATGAGCTCCGACTTCACGTCGCCGGTCACCTTCAGCGAGCCTCCTATCTTCAGGATTACGGCATTCACATTTCCGCTGACCTTGCACGCGCCCTTTATATCTGCGGTTTCGGCATCGAGGTTTCCCTGCACTTTTCCGGCTGCCGAGCAAACAAATTCCCTGCAGTACACGTCCACCGCCTTCCCCCTGTCAAAGGGGCTCAGTTCAACCCTGGCAATTCTCTGTTTCTCGGTCATGTGTTCACTCCGGTGCACCTACCTTGCATCAGGATGTATGTGCTGCGTGTATATCATCATATTTGAGGATATTGCATGCTGCTCCGGCTTGCCTTGTGTCATCCGCCTCACTGCTTCCGTTATTTTCTCGAACATCTGTTATCACCGGATGACAACAGAGTGGTCAAAGGGGATATACGGTCCGGGCAATGATGACCACTTTTTGGATAGAACGGGTACTATTAAAGGATTTTGAACATATGAGCTTGTCAAGGATTCAGTGATATTGTCACCATGTTGTGAGGGTCTAGGGTCTGCGTTTTCAAAATGGGATAAAGGGTCTAGGGTCTAGGGGGACTGGCTTGTCCGAACCAAGCCAGCGAATGCGATTTGGAAGCACCCCAGCGCCGAATCAGAGATTCGGCTTGGTCGCAGCCAAGTATGGCCGCTCCTAGCGCCGAATCAGAGATTCGGCTTGGTCGCGACACATGCGTCGCTCCTAGACCCTATGACCCTAGACCCTAGACCCTGGACCCTAGCCCCAAGCAATCAATAAGAAGTTGACAGACTCGAACATATAGAAGCCTAAGTTCATTCTGTCGACTGAATTATCTCTATTCCGCTGGATTTTGCCAAATATTCGATCAGCTGTTTGGCATATGCCAGTTTCTTCTTCTTGAGCGCCATGTTCAATATGGGCTTCCCGGTCGGGTTGTCGAAGTCGAAACCCCTGAGAATAATCCTGGTTGCCCCGAAATGGGCGGCCATGAACACGGACCTGTCGCCGTCAGTGAACCCGCCGAAGTTGTACACGTCCTCGATGGGCTCGTTCTGCGTCGTGCCTATTATGGGCGGGCTGAACCTTGGCACCCATTCCCGGATGGCGTCCATGTTGTCACCGTGCGCATGGATGACTGCGATGGCGCCCTTGCTGTTCGCCTCAACCTGCGCAGGCACATTCCCGTCCAGGTCGGTGACTATTATGTCCGGCCATATGTCCATCTCCGCGAGCCGGTCCGTGGTCGTTCCCGCGGAGATGACCACAGCTTCGCCGAATTCCGTGTCCGAAAACGGGGCCGGCCCGAGCACTATCGCTTCCCTGCCCCGGATAAGCCTGTCAAGGTCGTTAATGTTCCCAACGCGGTGCGCTTCCAGTGACCTGAGGAGAATTGCCGACTCCATATCCTTTGACGGGTCAAGGCCCATGTTGGCGACAATCTGGTCGTACCAATGCTTCCAGTCATTCCATTCCATTTCGCAACCCATCCTGAACCGGCATGCAATATTTAAACATCAGCGGTAATCGGGTGCGGATGCCCAAGGAGATATCCCTCCCCATAGGACTGAAACTCAGCCCGTTTCACGCTATTTACTGCAGGGATGGCGATGCGCTGGCGATTGCAGACCTGCATTTGGGTTACGAGGCGTCTCTGCAGGCCGAGCATGTCGCGATGCCCCGTTTCCAGATGAAGCAAATCTTCGAGAGGATTGACTGGCTGCTGAAGAGATTCGACCCCGCGACCGTGATAATAAACGGGGACCTGAAGCACGAGTTCAGCCGCAACAAGGGACAGGAATGGGATGAGGTGGAGGAATTGCTGGACCGGCTTGAGGGCAGGGATGTGATTGTTGTGCGCGGCAACCATGACAATTATCTCCGGAACATACTGGCCGGGAGAGGCTTGGAGATGGCGGAGTCCCACACAATCCCCGAGGGAAGAATCACATTCAGGCATGGGCACCTGACTGGAGAAACTTGGAACGGGTTCATGATATTCGGGCACGAACATCCCGTCATCAGGTTCAGGGACGAGGTCGGAGCAAAGGTACAGCTGCCTTGCTTCCTTTACGACGAGACCAATGGATTGATGGTCATGCCGGCATTCAGCCCCCTGGCTTCGGGAACGGATGTGATTTCTCCCGAGTCGGAATTCATGAATCCGTCACTGAGAAAGCTGGACCTCTCCGGAGCCAGGGTTTACGGGATTCACAGTGAGCTCCTGGATTTCGGCACTGTCGGAGAACTGAGGAAAATGCGCCAGGAAATATCCGATTCTGAAATGAAAGATAGATATACTGGCAAGCGTCTGGAGTGAGTAGATGGCCCAGAGGATTTTTGACGCGGCAGTTGTGGGCGCCGGCCCGGCAGGCTGCTCAGCGGCTGGCCTTATTGCAAAGGCAGGATTCAGCGTTGCCGTAATGGAGGAGCACAGCAATCCCGGCGAACCTGTCCAATGTGCAGGCCTCATATCTCCAAGATGTCTCAGTATAGCGAGCGAAGCAGGACATACTGTCATAAATCGCCTGCGCGGGGCAAGGATATATTCTCCGGCGGGAAACCCGCTGGACATAATGGGAAAAGAGGCCCAGGCTGTCGTCATCGACAGGGCGGCGTTCGACAGAAGCATGCTCAACAGGGCATCGGATTCCGGTGCGGAAATCTTCGCCGGAACCAGGGTGAAAGGCATTCAACCGGGGCCGGGCTTCAGCACGGTTCTCGGAAGCGCGGATGTGAAGGCAAGGCTTGTCATCGGCGCGGACGGGCCGAAATCCTGCATAAGGAGGGCGCTTGGCCTGGATGAGCCGACTTTCATGATGCACGGCATCGGTGCCGAACTGAGAGGACTGGATATCGAACAGGACAGGGCAATGGTGTTCTTCGGGAGAGAGCTTGCCCCGAATTTCTTCGCGTGGATCATACCCGCAGGCGAGACGACAAGGGTCGGCCTTTGCGTCAGGGGGAGCGGGAGAACCCCCTCTGAACACCTCGCGGCGCTGTTCAAAAAGAGCCCGACAGCAGAAATCCTCCGGGGCGCGAAAGTTGAGTCATACCATGCAGGCATGATACCCTTCGGCATGCTGGCCAGGACCTACGGGGATGGAGGCATGGTAGTTGGGGATGCTGCCTGCCAGGTCAAGGCGACAAGCGGAGGCGGGATTTATCCGGGGCTTGTCTGTGCCAAATACTGCGCGGAAACTGCGGTTTCCGCCCTTGAGAGCGATGATTTCTCCGCAAAGGCGCTGGCCGGATATCACACCGGCTGGACTTCCGAAATAGGGGATGAGCTGGGGAAAGCATTGATCATGTACAGGGTGTTCTCCAGCCTCGACGACCGCCAGCTCGAGGATATCTTCGGCATGCTGGCAAATCCGGATATCACGGAAATCATAAATCGCATCGGGGACATTGACTACCCCTCCAAGCTGGCGTGGACGCTTCTCAGGAAGGAGCCCGGTCTCCTGAAATACGCGGGCAAGTTCCTTAAGCACGGTATCCTTGAGATGTAGCCAGTTGAAAGGTAAAAGTAATAAATACCCCCTTGCCCTATTCAACACTGATGACCATAGATTCCTCGGTCAAGAGGCTCATAGAACTTGGCATAGACCTCGGCACTAAGGATGCAGTGAAGAGCACCCTGGAAGCGTTGGGCGCCGAAACCGATTACATTGACGAGATTTACATTTCCCTCAAGAACCACCTCAATCAGAGGGCCTTCGCAGCCGTACCTACCAACCAGAGGGCGCTGTTCATCTCCCATTGCCTGCGCAATCTTGATGTCTGCAAGGCAGAGATGACCGAAAACGGCTATGTCTGCAAAAGGTGCGGTGGCTGCGACATAGACAGGATTGTGGGGGAGGCTGAAAAGCTGGGCTACATGATTTTCATCGTCCCGGGGGGAAGCATGGTTTTCAAGATCGCCGAGAAATTCAGGCCGAAGGCATGCTTCGGTATAGCCTGCTACTTCGAGCTGGAGGAGGCAATAACAAAGCTGGCAATTGCGAGAATTCCCACAAGGGCAGTTCCCCTGAGCAAGACCGGCTGCATCAACACCAAGGTCGATGTGGAAAGAGTAATCAAAGCCCTGAGGATCTGATCATTGGCTGGCATATTTTTCGGCGATAATGGTCTTCAGCCGTTCAGTGAATTCGGCTGTCCCGCACGGCCCGCCGACATCCTTTGTCCAATTCCCCCTGTCAGAAAAACATTCCTGCACAGAATCCCGAATGATGCCTGCTTTGTCCGGCATACCCAGATGGTCAAGCATCATAGCGGCCGAAAGTATGCATCCTGCCGGGTTTGCCTGGTCCTTCCCTGCGATGTCTGGAGCAGAACCGTGAACAGGCTCAAACAGCGCGTTCTTCGCGCCTATGTTCGCGGAAGGGCAGAAACCCAGGCCGCCGATAAGGCCCCCGGCCTCGTCCGAGAGTATGTCGCCGTAGAGATTGAGCGTGACAATCACATCGAACCGCTCCGGTTCCGTGCACATGTACATGGCCGCGGCATCCACGAGCACGTCATCGCTGCGTATCTTGTTGTAGAATGCATAGTTCACTGCCGTGCCGAAGAACAGTTTCTTGAACATCTCGTCGGAAGTCCTGAGAACATTGGCCTTGTGCACGCATGTCACCTTGCGCCTGTTGTTCTTGGAGGCGTAATCAAAGGCGAAATCTATGATGCGCTTGCATGCCGACTCCGATATCGTCCTTTCGGTGATTACCGTGTTGTTCTCCGTTTCCCTTTCAAGAGCCCCGTAGAGGCCCTCTGTGTTCTCGCGGACAATGACAATGTCAAGGGGAACCAGGCAGAAGGAGGGATTCAGGCATTTGGCTGGCCTCACGCTCGCGTACAGCTCCAGGTTCCAGCGCAGCAGCAGAAGCGGCGAGACATAGTCCCGGCGCTTCGGCGTTGTCAGGGCTCCGAAGAGAATAGCATCGGATTCCGAGGCCATCGTCAGGATTTCCTTTGTGATGTAAACCCCGTTGCTTTCAAAGGACTGCATGCCGACAACAGCTTCCTCGAAACTGAGGGGAATGTCCATGCTGCCCATCACATCCAGGGCTGCGGACACAACCTCCGGACCTATCCCGTCCCCCGGAAGAACGCACACCCTCTTCATGGGAATCCTACTGCACCCTCTTCTTTTTCGTCGTGGTCCTTGTGGTCTTCTTGACTGTGGCACCGGGCGGTATCGAACCGCCTGCGAGAGCAGGGTCAACCCGCTCCACCGTTACAGTCTGGGTCGGGCGCGAGTTCTCGATCTCGGCCTGAACATACTTTCGCACGTACTCCTTCAGCCCGTTCTCGAGCACGTTCAGCTTTCCCTCCATCGCCCTGAGTTCGGATTTGGATGATTTGCCAGCATCCTTGCCCATGTTCGCGAATGTCCTCTCAAGCTCAGTGATGCGCTCATTGAGGTTGTAGGTGCGCTTGCTGTCCCTGAATACAGTTTCCTTGATCTCCTGGGATATGGCCACATCTTTCTTGACGTCGTCGAACTGTTTCTGTAGGGACGCAAGCCTCTTGGCATTTTCCTTAATAAGCCTGGAGGCATCCTCGAGTTGTTCCGCGTCAATGCCCGACGATGCAGATTTCTCGATGCCCCTGATTTTCTGGTTTATATCCTTCATTATCGTGAACAGTTCCTCGGAATCCTTTTGATTGGCCTTAATCTGGTCTTCCAGGGTTTGCAGGCGCTCGCCCACCTCCTCCATAGCCCCCTTGAGCTCCATCTCCATCTCCCCGGCCAGATTCTCGATTTCGCCGCTCTCCATCGCAATCACCTCAGAGACCTGGCGCATGTAATCGGAGAACCTCTCTTCCCGGCTTATGTCCACTTCGCTGTAGAGTTCTGTGATCAGCTTCTTCGCGTTGTCAAGCTTCGCCTTCTGTTCTTCTGTTTGCCGGTCAAGCCACGGATTGAGGTCGACCATCGCCTGGATGTCGCCGTGCATTTCAGAGAGATGCGCCTCGGCGGCCGTAAGCATCTCGAGGCGTCTCGAGGCCTTCACATCCCTGTCGGCATCGAGCTTCGCAAGCCTTGCAGCCTCGGATGCCGTGAAGCTTGTGAACGGGGGAAATACCTGAAGAAAATCGAAATCCTGCGACCTGAGTCGGCCGAGTATGTCTTCGTTGGCTCCCTCGAGTATATTGATCTTTGACCTGCTGGCCTTTTTAAATGTTGCACAGAGCGCTCCGTTGGGAAGAAGATAGGCTTCAGAAGACAGCGGATAGCTTTTGTAGAACTGCGGGAGATGGAGCGGGTCCATGTTCCGGTTCGAGATGGAGTTGTGGTAGGCTTTGAGATAATCGTTGACGAATGCCTCGAGGACCTTTGTATCGGTTACCTGCGCACTTTCCTTGCTTTCGCTTTTCTTCGCAGTCATGTTATCCCTCTCCGAATGGGGGAATGTCAGTATATAATTTGTGATTCGCAGCCGTCAGGGGGCGACTGACCATGTGCAGTCCGCCGTGGCATGCACCCAGTACGCATGCCCGGGGCTCATGGTGACCGAGCCCGGAACTGAGTCCGCGATGTACGGGCTTGCTGCCTGCCAGACGCTGACCATGTCAGCCTGCGCCGGCAGTGTAGCCGAGCCCAGCCTCGCAGTGGCGCTCGGATATCCGACAAGGTTCCAGCCCATGTACAGGTTGATGTTGACCGATGCTGCCGGGTAAGCTCCGTTGACTCCCGTGGTCAGCTCCTGGTCCCCGCCATTCGCCGTTATCCAGAGCCATACTCCCATCGTGTTCGTGATTGTGGTCAGATCGTTGGAAGTTCCGCCGACCCTGTAGGTCTTCCATGGGTCCGCGGGCGTTTGCGGGTTGTACCACTTGGCCATGGTCCAGGTTGTAAGACCGTCGCCCAGCGCGGCATCGTTCATTATGTCCTGGATATTGCCGCTCACTGCATGCGGGAAGGACACGAACACCCATCTGTTCGGTGTCATGCCGCCGAGGTCTATGTCGTAGGGCGTAAGGCCCGTGGAGATCTCCGGGACCGCGTTCGTGTTCAGCTCCTCGTTGCCCCAGATGTCCTCGGCCCGCACAACGTACCACCAGTTGATGCCGTCGAGCTCGCCCATACCGGGATCCGTGAATGTTGCTGTGCCGGCAGGCACAACATATTCATGGGTGCTACCGTCCCATGGCCCTGAGGCCGCTGATGAGCGGTAGATGTTGTAATGGCTCACGTCGTTCGCGCCAGCGCCGTCGTCGGGCGAAAGCGCCCAGTTCAGCAGGTTGTCAACCGTGGTTCCGGCCCCGGTCGACGTGAGAAGCACGTCGTCTATCTGCCAGTACCAATCGTCGTTGTTGTACACATCGAACCGTATCCGAACCTGGCTCTGGCCGTCCGCCCAGGCTATTGAGTAATTTTTCACCGCTGTCTCAGTGGCCGGGTCGTTGTGATGGAACTCGTCCACGAGGTAGGGCCAGGTCAGGCCGCCGTCTGTGCTGCCAAGCACCAGGCCGTCCTGGACCCCGCCGGAATAATCAGCCCGCCAGTAATGCCAGAACGAAAGCAATGTCCCGGTGCCGCCGGAGCAGTCCACCACCGGGCTGTCCAGATAGCCCTCGTTCGGGTACCCGTAGCTATTCTCCATCCTCTGGTTGGTGGCCGAATATGTCCAGGCCGTGCCCGATACATGCGTGATCGTCCAGCCCGGATTGACCGAGAAATCCTCGTCAATCAGAGTGAGCGAGGTCTCGCCCCACCACTCGACCGTGAGGCCCGTCGCCGGGCCGGGTGGCGTCATGTCAACCGTGGTGAAGCTCCAGGTCGCGGACTGGGTGAC
>DAKD01000014.1:725-24336 GCA_002499085.1 Methanomassiliicoccales archaeon UBA280 | reverse complement strand
TGGACCATGATGCCGTCCGAAATGAATTTTCCCAGATTCTGCGCCGCCTTCTGATAAACCGTGTCGCTGTGCACATCAGTTTCCGGAGGAAGGTCTATCTCGGACTTGTTCACGTGCAGGAAGCTCAGCGCATTGCCCTTGGCCATCTCCCTGGCCTCGTTCGAGTCCAGAACGTCGTACGGCGGAGCCGCGACCTTTCCAGCAAGGTCATTCTTGGGCCTTAGGCCGGCGAACGGCCTGACTGTCACCATGGTATCACTTGCCTTTCAGCTTCTCAAGGACCGCTTCGGCGACCATTACGCCTGCTCTCTGCTGGCCTTCGTCCGTCTGCGCGCCGATGTGCGGCGTGCAGTAGAGGTTAGGCAGCTCCAGGAGCTTATTCCCGGCAGGGGGCTCTGTCTCGAACACGTCTAGGCATGCAGCCCGCACCTTCCCAGATTTCATGGCGTCGTAAAGGGCGTTCTCGTCAATCGTGCCGCCCCTGGCGACATTAAGTATCACCACGCCGTCCTTCATCCTGGCGAACTGGTCCTTGCCTATCATGTGCTTTGTCTCCGGGGTCAGGGGCAGGTGAAGGGTGATGAAGTCGCTCCTTGCGATTAGGTCTTCCAGACTGACATTCTCGTACCTGTCCGATTTGACATAGGGATCGTATGCCAGAACCTTCATGCCGAAAGCAACGGCCCTCTCAGCGACTGCCTGGCCTATCCTGCCGATGCCTGCTATCCCTAGAGTTTTACCGTACAATTCCCTTCCTTTAATGGTCTTCTTCTCCCATTTGCCGGCCTTGGTGGTGTTTGTGCCTGCCACAATGTCCCTGTAAGAGACCAGGATGAAGGCGAAGGTGAGCTCCGCCACCGAGATCGTGGTCGCGGTGGGCGTGTTGACGACAGTTATGCCCTTTGACTTGGCATGCTCCGCGTCAACGTTGTCCAGGCCTATGCCGGCCCTCCCGATCACCTTAAGTTTTGGAGCGGCATCAATTAGGTCCTTGGTGACTTTGGTGGCGGCGCGCACCACAATCGCGTCGCAGTCCGCAATGAGCCGGGGGAGGTTCTCCTTGGGCTCGTCCCAGGCCTTCACGACAGTGTGGCCCGCCTTCTCCATTATCTTCACGCCCTCGGGTGCGAGCTTGTCCGAAACCAGTATCTTCATCTACTCACCCCAGATGTCGTCTATATGCCACAGAAGCGACTTGATTTCATTCGGGGTCCATTCGCCCATGTGGCCTATGCGGAAGGTCTTCTCTTTCAGGTCTCCGTAGCCGTTGGCAATCTGGTATCCTCTCTTGCCAAGCTCCTTGTTCAGCGCGCCTATGTCCTTGCCGAGCGTGTTGGCTATGGTTGATACGGTTATCGATTCGTAGCCGGGTTCGGGGAACATCTTCATCTTCTTCGCGGCCCATTTCCGGGTAAGGTCTGCCATGGCCAGGTGTCTCTCGTACCTGGCTTTGGGGCCTTCCTTGAGCATGCGGTCCAGCTGATAGTCCAACGCGAAAAGCAAACTGACGTTCGGGGTCGTCGGGTTCTGCTGCTTCTTCTGGTAATAGTCGTGGATTGCGATCAGGTCGGTGTAATGGCCCCTGCCCGGTATGCTTCTGGCTCTTTCAACGGCCGCATCCGAATAGAGGGCGATCGAGAGGCCGGGGGGCAGGGCGAAGCATTTCTGGGTCGACATGAACATGAGGTCTGCGTTCAGCTTCTCGGGCACGAGGTAATCCCCGCCCGCTGACGAGACAGTGTCCACGACGAACATTATGTCGGGGTATTCCTTCTTGATAGCCTTGCCTATGTCCTCTATGGGGTTGCGGACGCCGGTTGCTGTTTCGTTGTGAACTATAGCCACGGTGTCGTAATCGGCCTTGCCCAAAGCTTCCATCACCATTTCCGGCTTGATGGCCATGCCCGGTTCGACCTTCAGCGCGTCCACGGGCTTTCCCGCGTCCTGGATTGTCTTGTACATCCTGTCCGAGAATGCGCCGCACACGCCGGCCAGCGCCCTGCCCTTTACCATGTTGCGGGCTGTGATGTCCATCCATATCGTGCCGGATGCAGTGAGCGTTGCCGCGTGCCTCTGGGTTTCGAAATACTTGCCCAGTTTCTCAATGATTCCCGTGTACAGAGCCGTATATTCCGAGCTCCTGTGCCCGATCAGCCACCTGGTTTGCTGCTGAAGGACCTCGATCGGCGATTCCGAGGGCCCCGGTATCAACAATCTCTTGTGTGACATAGAATTACCTCGCGGGATATTTGGATTGCATCTATAAAGGTTTCACTTATCTCTTGAAGATAAGGTCAGAAAAACTCTGAAAATTCACCGGATTTATGGCGTTTCGCCAGGCTGACATAGGTTTCTGCATTCTTTATCGCGTACTGCTCCAGGCTCGGGTCCGCTTCCCTCACGACCTTCGCCGGCACTCCCGCAACCAGGCTCCCGGGCGGGATTGTCGCGCCTTCCTTCACGACCGCGCCGGCCGCCACTACCGAACCCCGGCCGATAACGGCCCTGTTCAGCACGGCCGCCTTCATGCCGACTATGACATTGTCCTCCACGGTAGCGCCGTGGACAACGCATCCGTGTCCCAGGGAAACATTGCAGCCAATCTTGGTCGGTGTGTCTGTCGTGACATGGATGACGCAGCAGTCCTGGACGTTTGAATTCCTGCCGATGGATATCGGGGCCTCGTCGCCCCTGATGACGGCATTCGGCCAGACGCCGCAGTTCTCTCCGATTGTTACGTCGCCGACTATCACAGAAGTTCTGTGGACAAAGCATGACTCATGCACTTTGGGCTTCATGGCCGGGGCATAATCGGCACAGCTAATTTACCTTTTCCCGCCGAAATATTGGCGGGGGTTCATTGAAAGGTTTTAATATGGCGGTCGCTTATTGCATACCCGATGAGAACCTATCTGACCATGATGTTCAGCACCGAGGGAAATCTCCCTTCCGAGATAGTGGACAGGCTGCAGATGATAGGCTTCAAGCCCTGCACGGGCAACTACGATTTCGTTTACGAGTGGGGCAAGAACGCCTCGGTCGAGGACACCATATACTTCGCGGACAAGGTCCACGAGGTCCTGAAGAACATGGGCGTCATGTTCAGATTGGAAACTGACGACCACCGTGCAGAGTCCCTCTGATTCCAGAAAGTATTTTACCCGATATGCCATGTTTGAGTGCATGAGGTCCCCAAGGGATTTTCTCGAAGAGGATGTCGGGACAGGCGATGTCACCACGGAGGCCTTGATAGGCCAAGCAGACGCGGAGGCCGAGATAGCGGCCAAGGAAGGTTGCGTCTTGGCGGGCATTGCCGTGGTCAAAGAGATATTCGAGGGCGAGGGTTTGGCTGTGACTGTCCTTGCCGAGGACGGCGCCAGAGCTGAAAAGGGCGCTGCTGTCATGCGTATCCGCGGAAAGGCGGCCGCGATTCTCAGAACCGAGAGGCTGGCCCTGAACTTCATACAGAGGATGAGCGGCATTGCCACGCTGACGCGCGAACTTGTCGACATGTGCCGGGCCGTAAACCCGAAAATACAGATTGCCGCAACCAGGAAAACCACGCCCGGCCTCAGAAAGTGGGAGAAGGACGCTGTGGAACTCGGAGGCGGCGTGAGGCACCGGGAGGGGCTGTACGACCAGTTCCTGATAAAGGACAATCATCTGAGGATTGTGGGATCCGTGGCCAAAGCTGTCGAAAGAGCGAGGAGCCACAGGCCGGACCTGAGAGTGGAGGTCGAGGTCACTGATGTCGGAATGGCCGAGGAGGCTGCCTCGGCAGGCGCGGACATCATCATGCTGGACAACATGAAACCCGACGCGGCCGGGAAAGCCGCCGCGCTCATCAGGTCAGTCGATCCGCGCATAACAGTCGAAATCTCCGGCGGCATCACGCCGAAAAATATCATGAAGTACGCGGAATTCGCTGACGTGATATCGCTGGGGTGGCTCACTCACTCGGTGAAAGCAGTTGATTTCTCGCTGGAGATCTCGCATGACAGATGAGTCGGCGGAAGAACCCGAGGCCGGCATCGCGCGAAAGAAATTCGACCTTGTGGAAGAAATCAAGGACCGGGTCGGGACTGTTCCGACGCGCCTCTCCAGGATGAGGTGGATTTCTGCGCCGGTGCGCGCCCGCTATTTCGAGGGCATTTACTCGAAGAGGTATCTCTTATTCTGCGCTTTGGCTTCGTTGTTCACCTACTTCGTCCTCTCCGGCCATGACGAGATGGTTAGGCGAGTTGCTGCCGTTTTCGTGTTCGCCGCCGGATGCTGGCTGTTTGAGGTGTTCCCCATATACGTGACTGGGCTCATGGTGCCGGTTGCCCTTACCCTGACCGGGGTTTTTTCCCCGTCGGAGTCGTTCTCCTCATTCGCCAACCCGGTTATCTTCCTGCTGCTGGGCGGCCTGGTCATCGGGCAGGCCTTCAGGAAATACGGGTTGGACAGGCGCCTCGCATACAGTGTGCTGCTTCGCTCGGGCGGGAACCTGGACAGAATTGTGTTGCTCCTGATGCTGGTTACTGCATTCCTGAGCATGTGGATGTCCAACACAGTGGCGGTCGCAATACTGCTGCCCGTGGCCCTCACGATACTGGCATCCGTACCCGACAGATATAAAAATTTCAAGAGAAAGGTTCTCATTGGTATGACTGTCAGCGCCACGCTGGGCGGGATGGCCATGCTGACTGGCAGCACTCCGAACATGATTGCCGCGGCTTTCCTGGAGGGTGAGGTCGGGTTCGGGTACATGCATTGGGCGTATTACGGCGTGCCCGTTGTCCTGGGCAGCCTGGCAGGAACATATATAATTCTGAAGAGGGCCTACCCTTCCCCGATAATAACACTGGACATTGAGGACGTTCGAAGCCAGTCAAATGAACTGGGCGCCATGAACAGGATGCAGAAGAGAGTGGTCTGGGTGTTCGGCATCACTGTCTTCCTTTGGTTCTTTGGAAGCGAGCTGGAGATTCTGCTGGGTCTACCTGCGTCAGTCTCGAGCGCGGCCATAGTCTCCATACTCGCGGTTCTGATAATGTTCGGGCTGGATATCCTGGACCTTAGGGACATGACTTCCATCCAGTGGGAGATCATGTTCCTGGTCGGCGGCGGGATCACGCTGGGTTATGCGATGATGTCCACCGGAGCGGCAGCGGAGGTCGGGAATGCTATCGTCGGGTCTGTCGGTTCTCTGCCGCTGGCATTAATCCTCGTCTTTTTCATCTGCCTCAGTATCGCACTTACCAACTTCATATCCAACAGCGCCACGGCCGCCATCCTCATACCGATATCCATGGAGGTCGCGAGGGTGCTCGAGAGCGACCCTGTGCCTTTCGTCATGGCGGTGGCATTGGCGAGCTCGGTGGCATTCATCACGCCGATAGGCACGCCTTCCACAGCCATGGTTTACTCGACCGGCCTTGTGGACAAACGGTTCCTTGTCAAGAACGGGCTGGTGCTGGGATTGTTGGCAGCCTCGGTAATCCTACTCTTCGTCTGGCTGCTCCCCGTGCCATGAGTGTGGGGCATGATTGACGAATCTGAAAATAGGGCGCCCCGACCGGACCGAGGGCTTCACTGGCAACATTTACTCACAATAGCCCGAGATAGACCGGATGTAAACAATAAGCAAACTATGGCGCTGTTTTTCCTAAGCAATAAAAATAAAAACAGCGCCCCGGTCGGATCGAGGGCTTCACTGGTAACATTTACCTACAATAGCCCGAGATTGACCGGTTGTAAGCTACATGAAGGCATTGGCGCCTTTTATTGAATATTATCGAAAAAGAGCTGAAATAAAAGGCGCCCCGGTCGGAATTTGAATCCGAGTCGAAGCCTCGACAGGGCTTCATGATAGGCCACTACACTACCGGGGCGTATTGTTTCATACTGATGACTGAGCTCCGGTAGTGTGAGGCCGAATCCGCAGATTCGCGCCGGAACACTACCGGGGACTTCCTAGATTGCGTTTTCCTCATCCTTGGCACTCTGAGGCCGAATCCGCAGATTCGCGCCGGAACACTACCGGGCGTTCATGGATGCGTTTTTATCTAACTCCGTTCGTGAATATGGTTGGGTGGAAACCCGAGATTAAACCCTGTTTATGTACTTTGCTGTCGTCCTCTTTATTAAAAAATCCTTCAGTCCAAATTGATCGCTATCAGCGTCTCGGTGCTCTTTATCCCTTCAAGCCCGCTTATCTCCTTGAGCGCTTTTGAGAGCAGCTTGGCCAGGTTGGGGCCCTCCATTGATATCAACATGTCGTATCCGCCCGTTACCGCATGAGCGAAAGTCACGCCTTCGACCTTCGCGACATTCTCGAGCAGGGTCTCTGCGTGGCTGGCATCCACTTTGGCCAAGATGTAGATGATTTCCAAAATCCGCACCGCCGAATCATTTCATTGAAATAGCACTGTTCGGGCACTCGCTGACGCATGCCTCGCAGTCTATGCAGACATCCGGGTCCACTATGGCCATGCCGTCGACCATCTTTATGGCGCCGTTCGGGCAAACGTCCACGCACAGGCCGCAGCCCACGCAATTATCCTTGTTCACAACCGCTGTCATTGAACAACCTCCATGGTATGAAACAGGATGGTTCGGCGGTTTATATTCCTTTGCCAAGGGCGTGGCCCCGGGCAATACATTTATAAGCGCCGTTTATGTTGCCTGGAGCATGAGAAGAGTCGCCTGCATTATCCTGGCCGTGTGCTTTGCATTGAATTGCCTTGCAATGACAGGGACGACTGCCCAGGTCGGAACCCCTCCTGAGCCTTCGGCCTATATTCCCAGGGCACCGATAAGGATTGATAACAACACCTGCTTCAACGCCACCAACGGAGTCACGTCCGGGGACGGGTCTCAGGCCAATCCCTGGATTATCGAAAATTTCGCAATAAACGGCACCGGGGGCGGCAGCTGCATATACATCGGGAACACCACAGAGCATTTCATTGTCAGAAATTGCGCATTATACAACGCGAGCGGTGGCGATCACTTGTACAATTTCGATGCGTCCCTGAATATCTACAACGTGACGAATGGCGCGCTGCACAACAACACTGTGAATTCCAGCTCTTTTGGAATCTGCCTGTACAATTCATTCAATAATACTATTGCTAAAAATAATGCATCTTGCAACAAGAACTCGGGAATATTACTGGATATAGGATCGGACGGTAATGACATCGACAATAACACAATGTCCCACAACGACTTTCATGGCATTTATATTTATTCAGGAACAGGCAACCTTCTGGCTGATAATCGGGTATACAACAACAGTAAGTATGGAATCTATCTGTATACTGCACAAAATACCCAGATTGTCAATTGCTCAGTTCAAAACAACACGGATGCCGGTATTTATTTGTATTTGAACTCGAACTATAACAATGTCACATGTTGCAGAATGACCAATAGCGCCTGTGGTGTGCGCATTTCTGCATCCAGCAACAATTCCGTGTACCACAACGATTTCATCAACAACACAATCCAGGCCATAGACTCGGGTATTGGCAACTTATGGGATGATGGTTATCCGTTCGGCGGCAATTACTGGAATGATTACACCGGTAATGACGTGATGAACGGGCCCGGCCAGAACATTCCCGGAAGCGATGGCATCGGCGACACGCCTTACACGAACATCGCCGGCGGCGCGGGCGCCATTGACAGCTATCCGCTCATGCTGCCTTTCGGAACGCCGCCTGCGACTGACACGGTCCCGCCCGCAGCCATTTCTTGGGGGCCCACCGGAAACGCGACACAGCCAGGAACGATTTTCATTCGGTGGAGCGAGAGCATGGACTGGACCTCGGTCGAGGAGGCTTTCCGTTACTCGGACGGGGCGCTCAATTATACATCGGCCAACGGCACATGGGCGCATGACCTGGCATTCAACTCGACATTCACACCGGCCGAACCGCTGAAATACGAAACCGCATACATTATAACGGTGAACTGCACGGCGCGTGATTTCGCGGGGAATTATATGGACCAGGACGGAAACGGAACAGGCGGCCAGTGGCCGTCCGATGTCCTGACTTGGAACTTCACCACGACAGACAGGTCGCCCTATGTGATTTCCACTGTTCCCGCGGACGGCCAGGTCGACGTCGACCCCAACAAGCCCCTGAAAATCATTTTCTCCGAAAGGATGAACGTCAGTTCGGTGGAGGCGGCGTTCAGCTTCACCAACGGCACCGGGATTTTGAACGGGTCGCACGGGCTGGTGTACTGGAACGTGGGGCGCACAGAGTTCACATTCTCCCCTGCGGAGCCGCTGGGGCGGAACCTTACGTACACTGCCGGCCTGGACGGCGCCCTGGCCCGCGACTACGGAGGCAAGACCCTGGAGGGCGGGAACTATTCCTGGAGCTTCAGGACCTGGCTTGAGCCGCCTGCGCCCCATGTGATAGACACTTACCCTCCGGCCGGCGCGACCAATGTCAATGTCAACACCTACATCAACATAGCATTCGACACTGAAATGGACCCGACCTCGCTGGGAGATGCGTTTTCCTACACTGACGGGACCGATGTCTGGGACATAGGAAACGGCACTTATGACTGGTACTCGGACAACACGCTGTTCTCCTTCCAGCCCGCCGAGAGACTGAGGTTCGATTCCACCTATACCGTGCGGATAACAGCCAATGCCACATCGATTTACGGAAAGCCGCTTGACGGCAATGACAACGGCATTCCCGATAACCCGGACGATTTCGTGTTCATGTTCGCCACCTCGCTGGAGCCGCCGACTGTGGTGTCCCATTACCCGCGCCTCAATCAGATGGACATTCCTGTCTCGCTTTCGGCCATATACATCAATTTCAGCAAGATCATGCTGGTATCGTCGGTTTCGAACGCCATTTCGATATACCCGGCCACGGCCTTCACGCCGTCATTCTCGGGCGGCGGCATGAACCTCACATTGGTCCTGGCTTCCGAACTGCTTCAGGGCACCGAGTACAGGGTCACTGTCCTGGGGACTGCCAGGGACATGGACGGCACGGCGCTCGACGGAAATTCGGATGGCTGGGCAGGGGATAAATTCGTGTTCGTATTTTTCACCGAAGGCGTGGAAATCCCGGTGATGCCGAAAATCATACGTGTCTGGCCCGCAAAGAACACGAGCATACCTGCGAACTCCGAGGGGTTCTACGTAGCAATCACATTCAATGTGGTCATGAACAAAACCTCTGTGGAACAGGCTTTCTCGTTCACCAACGGGTCACAGCGGCTGAACGGCACCTTCACATGGAGCGAGGGCGGCACAGCTTTCAGATTCATGCCCGAGGAGATCCTGGCCTATAACACCACATACACATGCACTGTCCAGGGTTCCGGCAAGGACGAACACGGCAACACTCTTGTGAACACCACAACCTGGCATTACACGACCGAGAATGCCGAATCAACATCGGATTGGATGGACTGGATCATTTATGGTGTTGTCGCGTTCCTGATTGCCATGGTTGCGATCCTCTACATGGCCAACAGATCGCTGCGCAGGGACCTGAAGAGGACGAGGGTCAAGCTTAAGCGCCTGAAGCGCGAGATGGGCATTGCCGAGGAACAGGAAACGTCGGTGTCCGGAGCAGGGGCAGCTTCCGCACCCGAACCGGAGGACGATCCGCCGGAACATGCTGCCGAACCAGCGCCTGATGACATCCCACAACCCGAAGAGGAGAACCTGGAAGATTAGACACTCTGCCCCGAGACGCAGGGGTTCCGGAGCGAAGGTCGCATGCCCCCGGCATATGGGATTCACAGGAGGGCGATTCCTCATACTTCACACGATGCAACAATCGAGAAATCGCAAAGCGATTTACTCGACGCTGAGGGACACCCATACGATTTCACAGGAGGGCGGTTCTTCATACTTCATGCGATGCAACAATCGAGAAATCGCGAAGCGATTTACTCGACGCTGAGGGACACCCGAATGATAACAAATGAAAGAAGAGGGTGTCCCTCAGCTGTAACAGGAAGCATCATCGCAAGCTTGGCTCTCTCAGCGCCCTGACCCTAGCCGAGGGTTTGTTGGATGCCTGGGTTGTTCTCCGGTCACGCAAAGGCGTCACACCTCAGTCCCGGAGGGACCCATAAAGGCATTCTTGGCCCCTAGCTGAAGGGGCCGTGCGCCTCCGTTTGCTCCGTGATTCATCCTCGCGAAAAACGCACGTCATCACGGTCTTCGGACGGAAGCAATGAGGCTATGATTGGCAGAGCATTTAAAACTATCTGCTGGAGCGAACCAGTCACGGAACATTTACCGCATTCCACTCCGCGTCCGAGGTCACATGCACCCAAAGCGCCTGTCCCGGGAACAGCGGGTCCAAGCCGTATTTCTGCGAAAGCAGTGATTGTGCGGCGCCGTCGTAAACGGCCACGCTGTCCCAAGGAATGCCGAACAGAGCCTCGGAAACATGCATCATCTCATGATACGGGTAGGATACCAGGTTCCAGCCCGCCTTCAGCTGGACAGTGGCGTTCTCAACCAGGCCGCAAGAGGCGAAAAAGCCAGTGCTGGAAGAGAGTGCCCAAATGCCGGCCATGGCAGAAACGTTCTGCAGGGTGTTCAGACCTTCGTCCCTTCCCGGCCTGTTGATGGTCCATTGATTGGGATATCTGTCCGGGTCCCAGGTGCGCGCCGCGGTCCAGTCCAGGCCGGCCAGCTCTTCGCTTATGTGTCTCGGGCCTGTCATGAAAGGATCGGCCAGCAGGTTCCAAGATGCTGCCAGGCCTGTTCCCAGCTTTCCGGCGATATCTGTGCAATAGGCTGTGTTCCCTGCCCTGTCCCTTGCCCGGACAATGTAATAATAATCAGCCATGTCGGATGCGGCCCTCACATCGGCCATCATACTGCCACGGGTTCTCAGCGCCTTTGTGGCCGAGTGATTGTAGCACGCGAATATCTCGTGATTGTACCCGAAGTCCATGGACGTTATCAGCGTGTAACCGGCTGCCAGATCGCATTCATAGTCTGTTCCGTTCTCCAGCCTTGTCCATCCACCGAGCCCGTTCCGCATGTACAGGCTTAAATCCACGATGTTGTCATCCGGAAGCATGAAGTACGCCGGGTCCGAGGCGGAAACCGGCCCGTACACCGAGACATTGTGCCTGTACTCATTCCTGAATGTCCACTGGGTCAGGCCGGCCGGCTGCCTGTAGAATTCCGGCGAGGCAACGCTCGGCCCGGTGAATGCAGACGGCCTGGATTCCCTGAACACGTCGTATTCCACGACATCTGCGGACTCCGAGGGGGACCAGGAGAGCAGTATATCCTGTGCTGTGTCTGCTGGCGTCAGATTGGCGTACATGATTACCTGGTTGGCATTGTTGAAGCCTGTGTACCACACTTTGGTCTCATTTCCCTGGATGAGGGCGCAGCACCGGTTTGCCCTGTAAGAGTCATAGACCGAGGAGGTATTTGTATCGACGGCAAGGCCTATCTCGGACCATTCTAGACCGTCCTGGGATACTGCATACATAGTCCTCATCCTCAGGCCGTCATGTCTGTCAAAGAACATGTGGTATTGCCCTGCTTCAAAAGCCACAGATGGCGCCGCGATATTTGCGTCGCCGTGCACTATTCCCGGACCGGACGGCGTGACTGGCTCGGCATATTTGTTCCATGCCAGGCCGTCAGACGAGTTCGCATACAGTATTTTCATGCTCAGACCGTCAAAACCTGTATACCACATCTTGTACTCGTCCGTCTTGACGACAGCTTGGTAATAGGCATGGCTGCTGTCGTGCCCGCCTGGTGAACTGATGTTGACTGCAACGCCGTGCTTTGTCCATGTGAGGCCATCCGATGAGTTGGCGTAAAGTATTCTCCAGTTGGGGCTCATGAAACCGGAGTACCACATCTTGTACTCGCCGTCAAATATCACAGACGGGTAGGCCGCATGAAAGCTGTCCGGCTCCCCAGACGCCCCCACATCCAGAACTACGCCGTGCTTCGCCCATGTGAGTCCGTCAGTCGAATTGGCATAGCATATCCTGAACTTGGACGCGTCGTTGCCCGAATACCACATCTTGTACTCTCCGTCGCGGAATATCACCGAGGGGCGCTCGGCATACCTGGAATCGTATGTGGCTCCGTTGCCTATAGCCAGTCCGCGTTTGACCAACTCAACCCTGCCTTTCCCGATGGTGAGATTCGTAGGGGGGGCGGGCGCCGAAGAGTCGACCGTGAAAGACCAGGAAGTGCCGGCACAGTTGCCGGAGGAGTCTTTGGCCGTCACTGTGACTGAGATAGTCTGCCCGTCCGCGTATGGGGCCGGCGGCGTGTATGAGACATTGTACCCCAGGGATATCTGGGCGAGCGTGGGCGCAACACTGGCGCCGTCCACCAGCAAGACGAAAGAGCTGGCATTGAGGCCGCCCGGGTCAGTCACTTCGATTGATATGGATGGCCTGGCCCGTGAATAGGTTCCGTTCGCGGGCGACCCGGGGGAAAGCGCGGGCGGCGATGTGTCTGACTGGCGAATGCCCGCCATCCTGGCCACAGTGGCGCCTACTATCTGGGTGACATTGGCGCAATATGTGAAGTTGAGCTTGTCTGTTGTGTCCGCGGTGGAGTGATAATAAGCTGAAAATACACTCTCGATGAGCATGACGGACCTGTAATAATTTGCGAACGGGTGATGATCGCTGTTGCCGGCCTGGCCTGCCTGCACTATGCTCAGGCCTATTGGGTCCACATGGATGGATGTCGTGTTCATCATCTCGTTTATGAGTGTGGTCGGGTCCACTATGCCTGTGCCTCCGCCGGTGAACAGGCGAACCGAGCTGCTGCCCGGGTCCGGGTTGTTGGCTATCATGTCCATGTTGAGAACCGCGGAGATGTTCTCGCCTGCTGTGACAACGTCGCTGACATACCGGTAGCTGCCCTTCAGGCCCTGCTCCTCGCCGCTGAACGCGATGAAGCGTATTGTGCAGTTGAACTCGTAGTCCGACAGTATCTCGGCGAGCGCCATCACCGCTGCCGTGCCGCTGCCGTTGTCGTCCGCGCCCGGAGCCTCGGTCCAGGCCCAGTAATTCGCTATTGAGTCGTAGTGGGAGCTTATGATGAATATCTCGTCCGGATTGGTGATGCCCCTCTTCTCGCCGATGACGTTCCTCATGCTGTAATACTGGTATGTGAATTCGTTGAATGTCACATTCAGGCCGTTCTGGCTGAAAACCGAGGCAATGTATTCGGAGGCGGGGTAGCACCTGTCCCCGCGGTATGAGAACCTGGTCTTGAAATCCTGCAGTTCCTGTGTGTATTTCTCCACGAGGCCCTCATCCACCTGCCTGATGAGGTGATCGATCTGTGCCGTTGCATTGTGGGCGGTTTCCGCAGGGGGCGGGGAGTCGGCAGATGCGTTGAAATCGAGGCCTGTTGCCTGAAGCGGCAAGGTCAGAGAGAGAACGGCCTGAACAACAATGATTAATGCAATTGCCACGCTCATGCGCCCACGCATACCCGCACCCATAATATACAAATGATAATAGATTGATTCCATACTTAAACATTGTTCTGCAACAGGTTCCAAGTGGGAAAAGAGTATTTATACGGATGCGGTTTGACTTGGCCACAGACAGGCTTTCCCATGGACAGAAAGAAGATTGTCAAGAACCTTGCGGACATAGGCAAGGACATATTCATCGCCTTCATCGTTGTCGCCGTAATTATGATGTCGCTCTGGGCCTACTGCGGGATATGGCCGCCGATGGTGGTCGTGGAGTCGGGCAGCATGCAGCGCTACGACAACAGGAGCGTTCTCGGCGTGATCGACACCGGGGACATGGTCTTTGTGAAGACGGTTGACGGCCCGGAAGACATCAAAACATATGTCGATGGCGAGGCTGCCGGATACTCCAAATACGGGAATTACGGCGATGTGATAATCTACAGGCCGAACGGCCTCGTGAGCGATTCCGACGGGGCAAAGGTGACGCCCATCATCCACAGGGCTGTGGTCTGGCTCGAAGTGAACGCAAGCGGTGTGAATCCCGATCATGACGGAATAGACTACCTGAACTATTCGTTCGACGTTCCCTCTCTGGGGCTGTACGGGACAACAGACGACATCGTGATTGAGAATTACGGGTTCTGGCAGGAAGAGGTCACTATCCAACTGTCGATGCAATACGGCCTTCTCAGGTACTATGAATACCTCGACATGGAACCCCACGGAGGTTACATCACGATGGGCGACCACAATGCCCCTGCCTATGACCAGCCTCTCTCCGGATCCTATGAGCCGGTGCTTCAGGAGTGGATAGTGGGCAAGGCCTGGGGTGAAATACCTTGGTTCGGCCTTGTTAAGCTGAAGGTCACGGGAGAGGGCGGCGGCGCCCCCCAGAACAGCTGGCGGAACCTTTTCATTTCTGTCTTCATGCTTCTGTTCATACCGTTCGTCCTGGACATGGCAGCGCCGAGGTTCAGGAAGTGGCGGATGAGCCGGAAGGGCCGGGGCGCTGCAGGAATCGCTCCGCCGCCCAGGCTGACTGAGGATTCGCAGAAGCCGCCCTGCACTGACCCCGACGCGCCTGGCAGCGACGCCGTAAAACCACAGGAGGGGGCTGAGCCGCCGCCCGCCGAAGCCCCGAAATCCGGGCAACCCGAATAAATTGCGATTGCCTTGGTGGCGTTGTGAGTCTTCAGGCAGGAAATATTTATAATGGGGAGACCAATCCGATTGCGGAATTCGGAGAATGACACCAGTGAATATGCCGCGTTACAAGTTATCAACCGTCATCCCAATCGCAATGGGCATTTTTCTTGTGACCGTGATTGTCCTCCAGGGCGCAGCCTCCGCGACCACGACCAGGCCGCTCATAGTGAAGGAAAGGTACGAGACGGTGCCCTTCTCGCCCGGTGCGTTGGTTATACCCATGGACGGGAAGCAGAACGACACGGTCAGAAGCTTCGGGCTGGTCCATGCCCTGCTCAGGAACGACACTGTGTGCTACAGGCTGATAGGGCCCCCGGACCCGACCATTGTCACGGCCCAGTATCCTTTCGGAGCTAACTATTCCGGCGGGCCAATCGTGCTGAGCGGATTCAATCTCACCCTTGTGTCGGGGATCCTTGAGGATTTCCCAAGCGTCACGGTCCACAACGTCACTGGCCTGTTTATCTCGGCGCAGGTTTACAAGATAGAGAGGCCGACGAAGATCCTTGTCGTGCACAGGGAGGGCGCGGGCACCCAGAACAGCTTCTCGGAGAATCTCCTGGCCAGGATGGACATTCCATACTCAACAAAGCAGATTTGGCACCTGCAGTGGGAGGTGGCCCAGAACCAGGAGCAGAACCCGGTGACGGAGAACGACCTCATCATATTCGAAAACCCGGGCGCCAACGGGCAGATGAGCACTTTACTCAAGAACGCGGTCAGGGACGGAGTCACGAGCGGCAAGAATTTCGTGTTCATAGGCAAGGCCATGAACGACCTCAGGCTCATATTTCCCGGAGCGGTCACCGTGAGGAGCATCAACACGAATGCTACCTACCAGGCCGATTACCGCCATACCGGCGAGTCTCCTTCGCAGTATTCGGGCCCGATGCTTGTGAACGTGTCGACAAGCGACACGGTCGCCCTGACGCCCGGCTACGAGGACCTGGAGCCCATGCTTTATGCGGAGGCATACGGCTCACAGCTGCTCTTTGCCTCCTATTTCAGGTACGGAAAGGGCATGGTGGAGATTTTCTCATTCGATCCTGATCAGCAGACAGGGGCGATGTATGACTTGGCTTGCATATTCTACGGGAACAGATTCGTCCAGGCGCCGCCCGCGCTTCTGCAGCCGCCGCCGCCTCTCGGCGCGGACGGTATCCCTCTTCCTGCCGGAACTGTCCCGCCTCCGCCTCCGCCGCCGCCTCCGCCGCCGCCCAGCATCCCCATGGCCACCACAGTCCCGGCCCAGTACCTGTTTGCGGGCTTTGCGGGTCTGGCACTTGGAGACAGGCTCAAATCCAAGGTAAGGCCGAAAATCGCCATAAGGCATAAAATAAAGGTTCGTGCTTGAGGTCTGAAAATGAAAATGTTAAATCTGATGCTGGCACTCGCCCTCGCCGGGATCCTGCTCCTGACCGGAGCTGCAGCCGCCCCGGATGACATTTCTGTGCAGAGGAGCACGGGAACCAGGGTGGGGGAGATAGGCTGGCAGTACGACACATTTGCCGAGAACCTCCTTGTGAACGTGACCCCTGAAACCCCGACGACGATGGACTCCATGACCATTACCGTTACATCCAAGATTCCCGCTGTGTGGATAAAGCAGGCCAGCATATACGGAGTTGTGTACCCGGGGGATGGGGTGCAGTTCCCGTTCTCATACCCGTTCTTCAGGGTGAATGACACCGTGTTCAGGTGCATTATCGAGCCCTTCCCCCTCAACGGGTACGACATGGAGTTCTACGTGTTCGTTTACGATTATTACTACGAGGCCATGGATTCGAGGAACTCGTACGCTTTCTCCTACTCGGTCGTGGGGAGCGGCTGGAGGAACGAGACCTTCGCCGAGAACATAGAATTGACATATTGGCCGATGAATGTCAATGCGTCCGAGGAGGTGGTCATCACCCTGGTCTCGAGGAACAATGTCACCATCACCGGTGCGAACCTGTACCTGACTTACGTGACCCCGGAGGGCGAGCTCCGCGAGGGGGGCTGGAACTTCACCAAGACCAATGCCAATTCCACACGGATGACAAAGACCGTGCCCGGATTCGAGGCCGGGACCAATGTCACGTTCTGGGTGACTGCTTGGGACCAGTACACCACTCTGATCACCTCGGGCATGTACAACTACAGCGTGATGGGCATAGAGGAGTACACCGACTTCCCGTTCGAGTACACTGACGGCTCGGATGACAGAAGCATATGGCTTCCTGACGCCAATATCCTGGTCGCGATGGCAGGGATGTGCGCGCTGGCAATTCCCCTGTTCATCTACATTTACGCACTGGGCATCAAGAGGAGGAAGAAGGCGACTGACATGCTGGTCGCCAAGAGGGGGCCCGAAGTCACATTCCAGGAGGTGAAGGAGGATGATTAACCAGTCAGAACGCAAGAATCCGGTGACTGGGCTCATCGTCCAGACCCTTGAAACCGAGAGGAGATACCCCTGGTTCCTCACTCCGCTCCTGTTCTTCATACTGGGCATTTTCGGCATGACATGGATACCGTTCTACCCGCTCTGGATGGTGCTGCTGGCCTCTGTCATTGTTTCTGTTTTGGCAATAAAGTTCCCGTATCTCTCGCTGCTGCTCATGAGCGGGCTTGTTTGCGCTGCTGCCGGATACCAGCTGCCGGAATTCGGTTTCTTCATGGTTCTGTTCATGCTCGTCTCCCTGATCGTCTCGCTGTTCGAATGGAAGCTTGGCTATCTCGGGTTCCTGATGATATTCCTCTCGAGGTTCGGGCTCTCCCTGATCGTCCCTGTTGCCGCTGCCACTATGCTGCCTCTGCTTCTGTCGCTGGGCGTGCTTGTGATGGGCGGAGTGTTCCTCACGTTTCTCGTGACCTGCGGGAATCTGACCGTCGCGGGCATGTTTGTCGGGCCCCAGCATTATTCCAGCTTCATGGTCTTCTTCAGGCCCGCTGCGGAAAATTTCACGCTGGCTGACATCGGGACCGCACTGATGGGCATCCAGAACACCGACCTGGACATCATCAGCAGCGTGGTCGGGGACAATCTCGGGCTCTCTGTCGCGCCCATTGTCCAGATATTCATTATCGGGATTGCGGTCTTCATAGTGCACAGGTTCTTCCACAGGGATGTGCCTGACTCGAAATATACCCTGCCGATGGCGTTTGTCCCGTCCGGCATAATCGCCGGCGCTTTCCTGGGTTTCTACACGGCACTCCTGGTGCCGGGCCAGAACGGTTACCTGGCCGGGGTTCTGCTGTTCGGCGCTGTATTCAGCGCCATCATGCTCGGCCGAGCCGGCAGGGAGTTCTTTCAGCCCTATTTCCAGTCCATTGAGAGGGAAGCGAGCGTCGGGACCAGGATCTCGGACATGGAGAACCTCGGGGAGAGCAGCTTCGAACTCGTGGGCGGCCTGGAGGACGTGAAGGAGGACCTGAAGGAGTCGATAATGGTGCCGCTGCTCATGAGCGACGTGGCCCAGAAATACGGCATAGATCCGCCGAAGGGCGTTCTTCTTTTCGGCCCGCCCGGGTGCGGCAAGACCATGCTGATGAAGGCACTCGCCAACGAGCTGCATGTCGAGATGGTGACGGTAAAGTGCTCGGACATAATGTCGAAATGGTACGGAGAGAGCGAGACCAAAGTCGCTGACCTTTTCAGGATGGCCAAGGAGAGGAGGCCCTGCATCATTTTCTTCGACGACCTCGAGGCCATGGCCAAACACAGGGACCTGTATGCCGGCGACGATGTCACGCCGAGGCTGCTGAGCATCATACTCGCCGAGCTTGACGGAATGGACCATTCCGCAGGGATAATACTGGTCGGTACAACGAACAAGCCGGAGATGATTGACCCGGCACTTCTGAGGCCCGGGAGATTCGACAAGATCATCTATGTTCCGCCGCCCGACCTCGAGGAGAGAAAAGCCATTCTGAGCGTTCATCTCAAGGGCAGGCCGCTTGCCCCGGGCATAGAACTGGACGAGGTCGCGGTGAAAGCGGAAAGATTCAGCGGCGCTGACCTTGCCAACCTGGCCAGGGAGGGGGCGACGGTCGCGATGAAACGGGCCATCGACACGGGCCAGGACGCGGTCATCACTGCCGAGGACCTGAATTATGTCGCATCCGTCATCAAGCCCAGCATATCCCTTTCCATGCTGAAGACATATGAGCTTCTCAAACTTGATTTCGAGAGGAAGATGCACAAGGTGAAGCGCGACTCGGGAAGGCGCACGGTGGACTGGAACGATGTCGCTGGCGCGGACAGGCTGAAGAGAGACCTCCATGATTACATGCAACTCCTCATCAAGGAGCCGAAAGTGCTGGAGGATTTCAGGCTCAAGACGGGCAGGGGCATGTTGCTTTTCGGGCCGCCCGGATGCGGCAAGAAATACATAATGAAAGCTGCGGCCAACAATCTGGACCTTACGATACAGGACATAAGCGCGACTGAGCTCATTGGCGGGCAGACTGACTTCACGCCTTCGATAAAGGAGATCTTTTACCGAGCCAGGGAGGCCACGCCTTCCATCGTCCTGATCGAGCACATCGATGTCATAGGCTCCAAGGATGTGATAGAGGACCCGGAGGCGGGTAAGGTCATGGGCCAGATACTTGCCGAAGTCGACAATGTCGACGCCAAGGAGCATATTCTCGTTATTGCCACGACGAACTGCCCCCATGTGCTTCATTCCAGCCTTCTGAGGCCCGGCAGATTCGACAAGCTGTTCTTCGTGCCGCCGCCGAACCTGGAGGCGAGAGAGAAAATATTCGGCATCTATCTCAGGGACATTCCCAAGGCCCAGGATGTCAGCCAGGCCACTATCAACGAGCTTGCGCAGAGGAGCGAGAACTACAGCAGCGCGGACATAGCCGCCGTCGTGGACGAGGCAAAGCTTATGGCAGTCATCAACGCCCACGACAACTCGAAACGCGTAGTAACTAAGGAGCACCTCTTCAAGGCCCTGGAGAGGGTGGAGAGCTCCATATCCCCGGAGGACCTGGAATCGTCCATGAACTTCATGAAGGTCTACAAAGCGAGGAAGCCATAGATGACGACAGTGGAGTGGGCCCTGCTCGCTGCTGCGGTTGTTTACATTTGCCTGCTTGCAGTGGCCCTCAAATACCCGCGGGTCAGGGAGCACTGGACGCGCGAGAGAAGGGAGACGCTACAACTGCTGCTCAGCGCGGCCGTTTTTCTGCTGCTCTTCTTTCTGCTGTGGTATGCGTCGGCAACGCTGGATTGGCCGGATGCGGTCACAATAACAGTTTGGGTATGTGCCTTCGCCTTCGCCGGGCTTGTGCTTGTCGGCGTATTCGCGCCGCAGGGCGTGAGGATCAGATTCGAGAAGAAGAAGGACTCGGTGGCGGCGGACGACGACGAGGATTGAACGCCGAGCGAAACACGATAATTCTTAAGTACAGCATCGAGATTCCTGGCCAGGTACGGTGCCATCATGAGGAAAATATCGGACGAGGATTATGATTTCGATTATGAGAAAGTGTACAGGACGTTCAAATGGGACGTGCCCGAATACTTCAACTTCGGATTCGATGTCGTCGACAGGCGGGCGTTGGACAGAACCAAGTCCGCTCTGCTGTCGATACACGCGGACGGCACCCACACTTACCATACTTTCTACGACCTGAGCGTGCAGTCAGACAAATTCGCGAATGTCCTGCTGAAGATGGGCCTGAAGAAGGGGGACAGGGTTCTTGTGATACTCGAATCCACGCCCGAGTGGTACATATGCCTTCTGGGCATGTACAAACTCGGAATAGTGCCCATGCCGGGAACTGTCCTGCTAACGTCGAAGGACATCAAGTATAGGGTCAACAGAGCGGAGGCCTGCATGGTCATAACCGACCTGAGCCATGTCGGCCGCGTCGAACGGATCATGGACGAGTGCCCGACACTGAAGCACCGCATGATTGTGGACCACAAAGTGCTGGAGTGGGCTTCGTACAAGGAGGAGATGGAGAAGGCACCGGAGCGTTTGGACAGGGCTGGCATCGAGAAAACCAAGAGCTCGGACCCCATGATGATTTACTTCACATCGGGCACAACAGGCCCGCCGAAGATGGTGTTGCACACCCATGCATACCCGATAGGCCATGAGGTGACTGCCCGCTATGCCCAGGCACTCACACCACATGACCTGCACTGGACCACTTCCGAAACAGGTTGGGCAAAGGCATCGTGGGGAAAGTTCTTCGGGCAGATGATCGTGGGCGCCGCCATCATCCAGTGGGAGACGCCTTCAAGATTCGACCCGGACGGCCTGCTCCGGAACATGGAGAAATTCGGAGTCACCACATTCTGCGCCCCTCCGACAGTCTACAGGATGCTGGTGCAGATGGACCTGAGCAAGTACGACCTGAAGCTGAGGCATTGCATGTCCGCGGGCGAGCCCATGAACCCGGAGGTCATCAAGGTCTGGAAGAAGCGCTTCGGCCTGGACATATATGACTTCTTCGGCCAGACAGAGACCACATGCGTGCTGTCCAACTACCCCTCCATGCCCATCAAATACGGTTCCGTGGGCAAACCCACGCCGGGCCATGATGTGAGAATCGTTGACGACGAGGGGAAGGAGCTGCCTCCGAACACCGAGGGCAATATCGCCATATTCCTGGGCAACGGATGGCCTCCCGGCCTGATGAAAGAATACTGGAGGGACCCGGACGCGATGGCCAAGGCCTTCCACCATGATTTCTACTTCACCGGGGACAAGGCATACCGCGACGAGGACGGCTATTTCTGGTTCGTGGGCAGGGATGACGATGTGATAAAATCCTCCGGGTACAGGATCGGGCCGTTCGAGGTCGAAAGCGCCCTCATGGAGCACCCCGGAGTCGCGGAATGCGCAGTGGTGGGAGCCGAGGACCCGGGCAAGACCAGAGGTATAGTCGTCAAGGCCTTCATCATCCTGAAGAAAGGGTTTGCGCCGTCGGACAAGCTGACCAAGGAAATCCAGGACCATGTGAAGAACACGACTGCGCCATACAAATATCCCCGGGTCATCGAGTACGTGACTGAGCTTCCGAAGACAATTTCTGGCAAGATTAAGAGGAACGAGCTGAGAGCCGGGGAAAAATAACCGGCAACATTTAACTCATGTGAGCCTATGCCGTTTCCATGTTGGACATGCTCAGCCTGGGCCTGCTCGGCCTCGGGCTCCTGCTGCTGGTGAAGGGCGCGGATTTCCTTGTGGACTCGGCCTCCAGGATTGCCAAGAGATTCGGTGTTTCAGACTTTATGATTGGGCTCACCATAGTGGCCATAGGGACTTCCGTGCCGGAGTTGGCTGCGGCCGTTTCCGCATCCCTGGAGGGTGAGACAGAGTTCATAGTGGGGAATGTCATTGGGGCCAATGTCTCCAATATCTGTCTTGTCCTGGGAATCACTGGATTTTATTCGAAGATAAGGACCACGAAAACGGGCCTGAAACGGGACGGGTACATCATGCTCGCAGTGTTTATCCTGTTCTATGTTTTCATTGTCTGGGGAGACATCGGCCTTCTGGGGGGGATTGTTTTCTTGGCCGTGTTCATAGCCTACCTGGCATTTCTTTCCCGGGCAAAGGATGACCTTGGGACCGAGGGAGAGTTCCACGGTTTCGTGAGGTTCTTCGTGAAATTCGAGTATGTCAGGGCCATCACCGATCAAATCCACTTCAAAAAGAGAACGCTCGAACCGAAACGTTTCGTCGGCCGGCCTTCCCTGGCAAGGAAACAGGCCTTGAAGGACGGGGGATTCATCATCCTGGGCATTGCCATGGTGATCATCGGCGCGGAACTCCTTATTGACGGGGCAATAAACCTTGCAGCCGGGCTGAACATCGGTTCCGGAATTATCGGGCTGACATTGGTCTCCCTGGGGACTACGCTTCCGGAGATTACCGTCTCGGTCAATGCGGCAAGGAAGCGCATCGAGGGCCTTGCGCTGGGCAACACCATGGGCTCGTGCATCACCAATGTGCTCCTGGTCCTCGGCATCTCGGCCGCAATCAGGCCGATTGTATTCGATTGGACGACTGCCGCATTCACTGCGCCATTCATGATCCTCGCGGGCTCGGCCCTTCTCGTCATGATGCACAGCGAATATGTGGGAAAAAGGGATGGCATTGTCCTGATCGGGCTGTATTCGGCGTTCATTGTCCTGCTGCTAGGGGTGTTCGCCTGAGTGTGCATGGCTGCTAAAGTGGCAGGAGCCGATGCCGGAAGACTTTGTTCAAACAATTTAAGAAGAGATTTAAACACAGAGATAATTGATAACTGGTGGCCCCAGGTTGCTGAAATAGCAAATGTATTAATACTGCGGGCACCTATGATAATCCAAGATGGGAACATCCTGCAACCTTTAAATATAGGTTGGTCTTTGGGGTGTTCCCTGCTTATGCAACGCCCGTATGGGCACACTGTTTAAGCCTGCGGCGAACGGCCGGCAGATGAGGGGGGCTGATGCTTACCCTGTGAGTCATGCCATTTCCATCGCCGCGCACACATGGAGATGCGAGAAAAACTGGTCTTACAGGCCCTCTTGCATCTGACGTTCGATGACATGGTGATACTTGATCACCCGCTTGAATAAACCCAAGCGAAAGAGGTAGAAATACCAGCCAGGCGGCCACACCAGCCGTCTGGAAATACGCAATAACTCAGTAACGGGTCGGACGAGCCGACCCGAGGCAGATCAATCAATCAATTCCGGTTGATCCTGCCGTCGGTTACCGCTATTGGTGTCCGCTTAAGACATGCGAGTCGAGAGGGTTCAGACCCTCGGCATACTGCTCAGTAACACGCGGATAATCTACCCTAAGGCGGGGCATAATCTCGGGAAACTGAGAACAATTCCCCATAGGTCATGGATGCTGGAATGCTTCATGGCTCAAAGCTCCGGCGCCTTAGGATGAGTCTGCGGCCTATCAGGTTGTAGTGGGTGTAACGGACCC
>DAKD01000014.1:0-695 GCA_002499085.1 Methanomassiliicoccales archaeon UBA280 | reverse complement strand
CCAGGCCCTACGGGGCGCAGCAGTCGCGAAAACTTGTCAATGGGGGAAACCCCGAACAGGGGACGCCAAGTGCATGCGTTTTACGTATGCTGTTCGATTGTCTAAAAAACAGACGAAGTAAGGGCTGGGTAAGACAGGTGCCAGCCGCCGCGGTAATACCTGCAGCCCAAGTGGTAATCGTTATTATTGAGCCTAAAGCGTCCGTAGCCGGTTCGGTAAATCCTCGGGTAAATCGGGCAGCTTAACTGTCCGAATACCGGGGAGACTGCCGGACTTGGGACCGGGAGAGGTCAGAGGTACTTCAGGGGTAGGGGCTAAATCCTGTAATCCTTGAAGGACCACCAGTGGCGAAGGCGTCTGACTAGAACGGATCCGACGGTAAGGGACGAAACCCTGGGGCGCAAACCGGATTAGATACCCGGGTAGTCCAGGGCGTAAACGCTGCAGGCTTGGTGTTGGGGGCCCTACGTGGGCGCTCAGTGCCGGAGTGAAGATGTTAAGCCTGCCGCTTGGGGAGTATGTCCGCAAGGATGAAACTTAAAGGAATTGGCGGGAGAGCACAGCAACGGGAGGAGCGTGCGGTTCAATTGGATTCAACGCCGTAAAACTCACCGGGAGCGACGATTACATGAAGGTCAGGCCGACGACTTTACCTGATTTTTCGAGAGGTGGTGCATGGCCGTCGTCAGTTCGTA
>DAKD01000018.1 GCA_002499085.1 Methanomassiliicoccales archaeon UBA280 | reverse complement strand
CCAGGCCTGCGAGACCATCATGCCCGCAAGCATCAGTGTGCACCCGAGCGCGCCCCTGGCCGAGAGCGTCTCGCTCAGGAACAGCATCCCGCCCATCAGGGCGAACACTGCCTCGAGGCTCATGATTATGGCGCCGTGCGAAGCGTTGGCCCTCTTCTGCACAACGACCTGCAGGGTGTAGGCAATTCCCACGGACATGACCCCGCCGTAGAACAATGGAATCGCGGCCCCCTCTATGCCTTCCCATGTGGTCGTCTCGGTGGCAAAGGCCACGGCCAGGCTGAGCAGGGAGCAGACAAGGAATTCCACGAACGCGAGCCTGAACACGTCAGTCCTGGGCGCCAGCCATCCGATGGCCAGTATCTGTACCGCCCAGCAGAACGCGCCTGCCAGGACAAGCATGTCGCCCCAGGACATTTCGGTTGGGCCGGAGAAGCTCAGGAGGTAAAGTCCCGCGAAGGCTATGCCGGCGCCCAGCCACGTCCCTTTCCCGGCGCGCTGCCCCACTGCCAGGCCCAGTATGGGCACCAGCACCAGGTAAAGGCCGGTTATGAATCCCGCGTTCCCCGCTCCTGTCGTGACCAACCCGACCTGCTGGAAGCTGGCGCCCAGGAACACGAGAAAGCCTGCGAAGCCGCCGCCCAGCAAAAGCATCTTCGGAGTGTCGAACTCTCCCGAGGGCTTCGGTTGGGTCTGGGCCCTCCAGAGTATGAACGGCAGCAGCGTGAGCGCGCCCATCATGAACCTTATCCCGTTGAACGCGAACGGCCCCATGTGGTCCATGCCCATGCGCTGGGCCACGAAAGCGAAGCCCCATATTGCCGCGGCTCCGAGAAGGAGCGCGTCATACTGCAGGGTTCTGTTTCTCCGGGGCATGGGCCGGGCATTGTGTCGGGAATAAAAAGGATTTGCCAGGGCTGACGCTGTTCAGTAAAGAAATAAAAAGAAAAAGTTGGGTTTCCCCATTGAATGTTAATCGACGATTACACTATGCTGCTTATGATTGACATCGCGACGATTATGTCCCCTTGCGTATAATCAGTCGGGAAGCAGTCCAGGTATGTCCAGCCGATCAGGTCGCCGCTGCCGTCAAAGCCAAGTATCAAGGCTCCGACAAAGACAGAATGGCATTTCCCCCACCAGCTCATGTCATTGGGGTTGTTTTCGGCGGCATGAATGTTCCATCTTCCCTGGCCGACATTCTCCATCGCCCTAGCCTGCTCTGGCAGGTCAGTCGGGAAGCAGTCCTCGATATTCCAGCCGATCAGCTCGCCTGCGTCGTCTATGAACACCAGAACGGCAGAGTTGGACAGGTCGCAGTCCACTTCGATGATTACCTCGCTCCCGCTCGCCAGCATTATGGTGATGTCGCCATCGGCGGAAGTTATCGTTGGCTGCGCCTGGTTGGCGGCCGCGTTCACTGTCCATAGCGGGGCCATCGCCATAGCGAGCACCGCCAACATTGCTACAATTGCTTTTGATTTCATATTATTCCCTCTGTATTCTCTCATTGCCTAGGCATAGGCAAATCTGATTCCGCCCTATATTGAACTTCTATAAATAACATTCTTTTGGGGGAGATAGGTAGTTGTTCGTTGCAGAGCGCGGGCTTGCGGAATTCAATGGTCGTCATAGTGGGCGTAATAATTGCTCTAGTCGCAGGCGTCGCCTTCGCCATTTACAAGAGGAAGAAGAAACAGCCTTGAGGGGCTTGTGGCCAATCAGTCCTCCGGTTTCTCCTGCCGCTCTTCGGCCGCATCTGCTTTGGCAGACCTTGTTCTCCTTCGGAAATAGGCGAGTATGGCCACAGCGGCAATGATGACGGCCGTGACAACGGCGATGATGAGGACTGTGACAACGGTGATGATTTCTCCATCACCGGACTGGGCGGAGTTCTGAACGAAGGCCTGCCCGTTGGTCAGCTCATACGTCTCCTTGGGGGAGGAAGATCCTTCGTCGTACAGGTTCAGCGTGACCGAGGAAATTGTTGTGCTGTTCAGCCCCTTCCAGTCCTTTACGAGAATTTCCGCCCTGGTGTTCGGCGGTATCGAGATGTTCGTGGACTTGAAAACATAGTAGCCGTCGCTGTCAGCAGAAAACAAAGTTACGTTCAGATTCACCGTGGAATTCTTCGGAGTGATGTTGAAGCCGTTGTCCGAGGGGGTGAGCTCGTAATCATACTGGGTGTCGGAGGAGATGTTCAGGCTGAATCCATAGCCGGCGCGGTTGCCGGACTCGTTGGTAACGCGGGTGACCATTAAGCTTGAAGGAGTTGTAGATGGGTCGTCAATTTGGGGTGATATCGATTGTGGTATAGCATATACTTGTATTTCTCCTTCAGTTATCCCTGCAGAATTTGGTATACCCATTATGAATGACTGAGAATTACCTGCTTCTGTGAACTTATCAATCTGATTGGGTTCATTAATATTATGAATATGTACCATTTTATCTGCTATAACAATCCAATAACCCGGAGGTAGTAATTCGGTGAAGACATTACAATCGGGAATTGTTAAGCTTGCCTTTGTTAGCAATTCACATGGTTGCAACATAAAGTCCGGCCTACTCCCATACTCAAAAACTGTGGTTTCAATATTGTAATAGGCTTGCCAAATTTCGTTGGGGGCGTTCGGATCTGAAACATTGATTATCACGTTGTCATTTGAAGTATAATATAATGACCAAGCAATAACTGAGTGGGCATTAATAACAGAGGTCCCAACCACTTTACCTACGCCAAGTATAACGGGATAACCATCTGACAGATTTTGACATAATTTTTTAAATTCTTGTGTTCTACATTCACTTCTGATATTTGAATCAGTAGAAAACGCCACGCCACGTCCTTTATCATATTGCTGGTGTGCTATTATTGCAAGCACCACATTATCAATTATATTTTGATTGTCATGAAAGTAATTATCCCAGTCAAATGCAATATTGAGGTCGCGGGTCGTTGATGCTGAGTAGGACTGCAATGGAAAATATGGATATTGATTTTTACAAAGTTGATAATGGTAAAAGTACAACAGAGCAGTACATGATAAGCCATAACAACAACCCCCGGTATTAGTATCCGTTTTAAAATTCCCAAACGAATAGGTATCCCTGTTTTTATCCCAGTTTGTTTTTATCTCGTTCTGAATCTCATATGTGTACTCTGCCAAATCATCAAATACCAGAGTAACAGATTCGCCGTTATACTGCGCATCGGATTCAATATATAAAGTAAAGGTGGCTTCTGAATAAGTGAGCGATATCGCCCAGTCAATTTTAATCACGCCATCATCGGCTATATAGTTGGAATAAACCTGATTTTGCGATGTGAACTGCTCAGGTGTGCCAAGTTCATCGGACCTGTCAAAATTCACCGAGACACCGTTCAGCGCATTCCCGCCCGCGTCAGTCGTCTGGAAACACGCATTCAGCTCCACGCCCCTGTATATCTTGCGGTCCTCAGGGTCTGTGAGCGGGTACAGCGGTTTGATGTGGACTTCCACTGCCCCGTTTCCACCAATCGCGTTATAGTTCGCAAGGATTTCTGAAGCGGAGAGGGCGCGGTTATAGATTCGGACTTGATCGATGAGACCGTTGAACGGGGGAAGATTTTCAGCTCTAAATGCACGACCAATATAAAATGTCCCATCCGAGTCCCATACCTCTCCGGTAACTGATTTACTACTATCTAACATTCCATTGATATAAATTTTCTGATATTCACCATTGTATGTGCCCACTATATGGAACCATGCTCCACTGGTTAGCATTGTGTTTGAAATAGCCACATTCTCGATGCCTTCGGTTCCCCATCCCCGAAAAAGAGCATAATGTATGGCAAGGTTATCCGCTATATGAAGAGTTTTATCTTCATATGCGTTTACCCATTTTGATAATATTACACCGCCTTGATTTGAATTTAAATTGACCCATACTTCAAAAGTATTTTGAGTACTGATATCGAAACTATCGCTATCAGCGATTTCTACATAATCATCCACACCATCAAAACTCAGTGCCGAACCCACCTTACCAGTGGTCCAACTCGCCCCATTAATTGTCCCGTCATTACCATTTCCAGAGCTGTCGCTTACGGTAGTACCAGTGCCTTCATTAAAATCCCAGTGGGCGACCAATCCGTCACTCTGGGCTTCCACATCAGCCTCCGGCAATGCCAGCACCATCCCGCTTACAATCAAAACCCACACTATCAGCGCACTTGAGATTTTCTTCATCTCTCTCATCTCCAATTCTCAAACTATAAAGGGTCACAGCGATATAAATAATTCCATAACCCTTTTACGGGTTCTACAACGGAGTTTATTATTACCGAAAATTTGCAGTCATTCCTGCCCCTTCCCGGCGTTCCTGTCCATAGGCATCTCGTCCGGCGAGATGATGTTGAATATCACCTGCTTCGGCTCCGGCTCCTTCGGCCTCTTCTTCCGCAACAATGCAGCCAGGCCAAGGCAGACAACCGCAACGATTATTATCAGCAGGACCCACAGCCACGGGCCCTGGGATTCGGGGGGCGCAACAGGCAGAGCTATGGCTTCGCCCGACGACGCGCTCTCTCCGGCGCTGTTAATTGCGGTAACATAATAGTAATATGTCTGGCCGTTAATTGCGGTAGTATCGTTGTATCGCAGGACGTTCCCGACCGAGAGCAGCAAAACTTCGCTGCCCGGGGATGAACCCCTGTACACCCTATAACCGGTGATGGCCGAGCCTCCGTCCGATGCGGGCAGCTCCCAGTTCAGCAGGCAATATCCGTCACCGGCAGTGACTTGTATGTTCAGCGGCACGGTCGGGGCAGTTGCGCTATAGCCGGTTGTGACTTCCGAAGGCAGCAGAGCCCTGTCATAGATCTTTATTTCATCGATTGTCCCACGTATCCGGTAGCTCGTGGACGAAGTACCCCAATTGTGTTTCCCCATGTACATGGTGTCGGTATTGTACGGCACACCCAGGCTGTTGCCGGTCTGGTTGACCACCGCACCGTCGACGTATAATTTCATGGAACTTCCGTCGTATGTGCCCATCACATGGTACCATGTGTTTTTATTGTAAGCATAACCGGAGCTCACTGTCTTGCTGGACGTGTCCGAGTAGATCATTGTATAGGAAAAGCACACCTTGCCCGCAACGATGTCATCCGCGACCCAGAGTGCGTATATGTTGCTGGGCGTATGTTTCCCTTTACCGACTATCATCTCTCCGTGGCCGTTTGTATATGTTATCTCATTGACATTGATCCAACAGGACAGCGTCATCTGGCTGAATGTCCTTAATTCAGAACTGTCAGGCACGCTGACATAGTCATCAATCCCGTCCAGGCTCAGCCCGCCGCCCGATATGCCGCTAGCCCATGTCGCACCGCTGACTGCCCCGTCGTTCCCGTTCCCGCTTCTGTCATGGAGAACGGTTCCTGAGCCTTCGTCGAAGTCCCAGTAGGCGACCAGGCCGGAGGATGTCTGGCCCTCAACCGGCTGCGGGAGCAGCATCGCGAGCGACGCTCCCAGAATCGACACTGCCAGAACACATGCCCAGAATTTCCTGATTTTTTCCATGCCAAGCCTCTCCAAATGCCTTGTCGGTCCAGCCTATCCTGACAGGGTATGGGGCATCGGTACTAAAATATTTCCGGGAGAGGCCCGTTCAAACCCAACGGGTAAGAGATAAATATTCATGATGGGATTCCCCTGCCATGAAGAGACAGGGAAGTGTTTGGTTCGGAGCGGCATTCTTTGCGCTTGCAGTGCTTCTGTTCTTGATATTCCAGCCTCTCAGCATCGAGACAGCAAGCCGCGGCGGGAACGAATTTGTCTCCAACGCGCTCGCAGGCCTGCTGTTCGTGCTCATCATACTCTTGGCGGCCCTGGCAGCCCTGGAAATCCACGGCTCTTCGGTCAGTATGCCTGCCCCGTTCAACGAAGACGAAGGCGATGTCTGCGACCAGTGCGATGCCGGCCCGGTATATGCCGAGGACAGATTCTGCAGGTTCTGCGGCAAGCCGCTCGGAGACACCGATGAGCCAGAGGAGCCGAGCACTGTGAAGTTCGAGCAGGTGTGAAGCGGGGTTCCGCCCCGTCCGTTGTAGCAGGCCTGCACTCTATCGCACCCATCCCGCAGCCACCCGATCGAAACGCCGCCTATGCCAGAGCCATTATTGTTTTCCGCACATCCTCAAAATCTGGCACCGGCGCCATCAGAACCCTCAGCTCCCTGTCCCAGACCCTCTCGACCTCTTTCAGCGCGCCGGCCAACAGTTTCCTGCCGAGTTTCATTCCGTACATGTCCAGCTTCCTCCGGGCCAGGTTCATGTCGAATGCCACGCCTTTGTTGACCAGGAACCAGGTATCGTAGGCGTCCCTCGCCTTCTTCCGGACAGCGAGCGCCCGGACCTTTTCCCCGAGGACTTCCGGCAGTGCCATGGCCTTCACCCTGAAGGACGGTATGTCAGGATACAGGGGAAACATCTGCCTCCACTCCGGCTCCATCAGAATATCGCCCTCGCTCACGTCCATCCGGACCCGCGCCCTGCTCTCCGGCGTCCCCCGGTACAGGAATCCCTCGGAGACGAATGTGAGCAGAATGCCTGTCTTGGGCCTGTTCTTCACTGCCTCTGTCGGATACCCGAAATCGCTCAGATACCCTGCAAGCGATTTTATCTGCTTCTCATTGATCGCTCCTGTGAAATCCAGATCCTCGGAGAACCTGTCCAGGCCGTGGAGCTTGTACAGCGCAGTCCCACCTTTGAACACAAGGTCCGGGGCCTCTCTCGAGACCCCGAGCAGCAGGATCTCCTGGAAATAGTCCTTCTCGGCATAGCCCATGTTGCTTATCCCCTTGGTCCTGGCCACCTTCCGCAGTTCCTGAATGTCTATCATACTTTCACTCTCCACCTGTTGCCCTTTTCAGCGGCGTAGTACCTGGTATAGTTCCGATCCCCCCTAATCCTCTCGAAGAGCTTTTCCATCGGACGGCCCGCAGTTTCAGCCACGTATCCGATCTTCTTGACTGTGCTTGCGGGCATCCTGAGCGAGTACCGCTCCAACATGGCGATGTTGCATTTCTGCACCGCGTTCATGACCTCGTCCACGGGTATTTTTTCGGTTTCGACAGCATCGATCACGGCCTTCTCGAGGTCTGCAATGAAAACTCTGAACCCGCTGTAATTGATCGGCCTGTATCCCCAGATGTTGTCTGACCTGATCATGTCGATGTTCTCAATGGTTTCATTCTTCCTGGCCATCACTTCGATCCTTGCCGGAAGCTGGGTCGTGGCCCCGTGATGCTGGAATGCATACCAGAGCGAGATGTAGGACGGGTGATAGATGTGGCTGGCGTAGATCACGGGGTCCTCATGGACCGTGTAATATCCCCGCTTCAGCCGCCTTATCCGGCCCTTATTGGCCAATTTGCTGAGAGAGACCTTTGAGTAATTCATGTCTCCGACAGCGGCCGCGACCTGCCTGGTCGTGAACACTGGCACCCGCTCCGCAAATTCAAGCAAGTCTTTCTCTTTCATCTTAGCAAAAAGGCATTAAGTTATACTAATAGATAACCTTTTCGGCTGTTTGTAAGAAATTCCGGCCATGTCAGCCTCTCACTCAATACCACTTAAAACTTTATGTATCTCCACCATCGCCAGCGTGTCCAGTTTGCAGTATTCCAGAAGATTCTTCTTTATTTTCTCCTTTTCCCCGCCCCCGGGCAGCGATATCATCCTCGCATACTCGGCCATGGCAGTGCCGCCCTCCTGCACGTCCAATGTCGCGTAGGAAAGCTCCGGGACCATGACCGGGAGCACGTTCTTGAGGCTGTTGCTCCCGCAGAACCCCGAGTCGCAGTAATGGTTCTTGAACACGAGCAGCTGGTCCCAGACCCTGGCAATCACTCTGTCTATCCTGTCCCTGTATTGCGGGAATGCCTCCGCTATCTCCTCCAGCCTGCCCTTCTCGAACGGCGCGCTGTAGACTATTACCGAGCCTGTGTCGCCGAGCGCCTCCAGGAGGGACTCGATGAACTGAATCCTCGGGTCTGTCGCGGAATCATGTATGAACTCCCTGTGCCCGAGCTTCCCTTCCTTCAGGGTGTGGACGGACCACTGGACAGTGATCTGCTGCCAGGGCCTCGTGCCCGGGTGCACTGGAACCGCGAGCATCAGCGTCTCGAAGTCCATGAAATGCAGCGGCTCCTTCAGTTCTGCCATCATGCTCCCCAGTCCGGTTCTGTCAATCACCGGCTTTCCGGATCTGCAGGAATCGAGGAACGGCTTCTGGTAAGGCTTGCCCTTGAACCAGTCGGGCAGCTGGTCTATGCCTACTAGGCCCTGCCTGTAGAAATCCCATTTCTCGGACCTGATGTTCGGGATGCTGAATACGGAAATCTTCGGGACATGCTTCCAGCACTCCCCTTTCAGTGGGCATTCGTCCGGCTTCCCGCAATGGGGGCCTATGTCCGTGTCAGGCGGCTCGGGGGCCCTCAGGACCTTCCTCATGGCCCGCAGGTTCTCGGGGATGTTTCCCATCCTGGAATCCGCTGCCCGGGTCTGGTCCGACAGGAGAAACAGCGAATCGCCGGGATGCACGTAATCCGGGTTCATGTGCAGCACGAAGGCCGAATCCACTGTCAGGCCGTTGCCTTCCAGGACGAAGCGCTGGATAGCGAGGTCGTCTATATGCCGGTCCTTGACCTTGGTGGAGGATTTGACTTCTATGATGTCTGCGTGGCCGTCCCCGCGGCTGACAAGGATGTCCGCCTTGACATGTATGTCCTGGAAGCTGAATGCGGCTTCGAAGATATGTTCGCGGCCTTCCTCCAGGGCCTTCCTGGTCTTCTCCAGGGCCTCTTCGAGCGGGAAGGCGGGGATCTGTGTGCCGGGGCCGTACTGTTCTGCAGCGAGCTTTCCTGCCGCCGTGCCCTGGTCCAGCTGGTATTGGGTGAATCTGTCGGGCTCGGGAAGTTCGGGACCGCGGACCATGCGGTAGAGCAGGAGGGGGCACTGGAGGCCTGCGAGGTAGCTGGACTTGCTGAGCCGGGCTGCGGGGGGCATGGGCTGTGTAACGTGGTCGGGATATATTGACTTTGGCTGCGGGTTTTCATCTCCATCCGAACAGCGGTTTTCATCTCCATCCCAAGTCCTGCGGGACGTTGGGGCGATGGGTGCGGCGGGGGCACGTCACGGACTCCCCGGCCAGGCCTCCTCACTCGCCGCTCTACTTCTTTCCAACTAAGCGCTTTACTTCCCGGTCAAAATCCGATAAGTAATATCTGTCCTGTGCGACACGGTACCTGTCATATTCCCGTTCTGCCTTCAGCTTGGCTTCCAGCATGGTCACCTTGCCCCTCTCATTCAGGATGGGGTAGTTCGAGAGCTCCAGAAAACCGTTCAGGAATTCGGCCCATTCTTCCATCGTCGTGATGACGCACCTTTCTGCGCGGTTCTCTGCCAGGTCCAGGTAAGCGGACACGATACGATTCAGTTCCCTGATATGTGCCTCGTCCAGGTAGTTCTTAGCCACCGAGACGTCCGATTTCAGTATCTTTCCGTCCGGGGTGCCTTTCCAGCTTGTAAGGCCCATGGAAGGTTTCTCCGCGTCTGCGGATTCGTAAATGATCTCGGCGGCAGTCTTCCCGGCGATGGCCCAGTGGAGCTTGTTCTGGACAGTTGCGAAGAACTCCTTTGTGACAGGCGAGTTCCTGTCGTAGTCTGTGGCTAGCGAGTAGATGTCCGTGATCTTCTGATAGAACCTGCGCTCGCTGGCCCGTATCTCCCGAATCCTCTCCAGGAGTTCCCCGAAATAATCCTTTCCGAAGGCATTGCCGCCCTGCTTGAGCCTTTCGTCGTCCAGCACGAAACCCTTGATTATGAACTCCCTCAACTTTCCGGTCGCCCAGATGCGGAACTGAGTGGCCCTGTGGGAATTCACGCGATATCCGACTGCGATGATGGCATCCAGATTGTAGAATTCCATGTTCCTCGCGACCTTCCGGACCCCTTCTTTTTGAACTGTTTCCAAAACGGAAACGGTTGCCTCCCTGTTCAGTTCAGCGGTTTCATATATGTTGGCCAGATGCTTGCTTATTGCGGGTACGTTGACACCGAACAGTTCGGCCATTGCCTTCTGTGTCAGCCAGACTGTCTCGTCCTTCAGAATCACATCTATCCTGACACTGCCTCCGGCATCGGTGTACAGGAGGAAGTCGGACCTGCTATCGGCCATATCTGCGTCATTTGTCAAAGGAAGCCCCCAAACAGCATTCTGCTCCGGAAGTTCTAATCTCGCATTGCGTCGAGCCTATTTAGTTGTTGGCACTATAAAAGGGAGAATGAGGGGTAAGTGAAAGTATTTGGCGGCANNCATCCGAACAGCGGTTTTCATCTCCATCCCAAGTCCTGCGGGACGTTGGGGCGATGGGCGCGGCGGTGGTGTGCCGGAGTATCGGATAGGATGAAAATCGGCCGATACCGATATATAGTCGCCGATGTATCGTCTACACGGTAAAATGACCGATACCGATATTCGCATCGATGGAGGGCTGCTTGAGAGAATAGGCCGCAGGAAGGCCATGCTGGACAGGAGGCGGCCCCTGCCGGGGCACCTGGTGAAGAGACTGAGGGAAGAGATGCGCCTGGCCCACACGTACAACTCGAACGCCATCGAGGGAAACTCGCTGACCAGGCAGGAGACGAGGCTCGTGATCGAGGAAGGGATTACCATAGGCGGCAAGCCCATGCGTGAGCATCTGGAGGCAGCAGGCAATGCCGAAGCATTCGATCTGATATTCGACCTGGCCGGGAAGGACGCCCCCATGGACCATGTGACATTACAGGAGATACACGGATTGGTCACAAGGGGCCAGCAGACAGACTCGGGCCGATACAGGACAGTCAATGTCCGCATAGGCGGGACAGCGAGGTCGCCCCCGGACTTCTCCAAGGTCCCGGCCCGGATGGAGAGCCTGCTGAGGGGCCTCGGGGGGGATGCGCTCGAACAGTCGGTGCGGCTGCATCACGGCATCGCCATGATACACCCTTTCTCGGACGGGAACGGCAGGACTGCAAGGCTGGCAGCCAACCTGGTGCTGATGCGCGGCGGATATCCGCCGGTTGTGCTCCGCAAGGAGGACCGGAAGAAATACTATGAGTGCCTTGCCAGGGCCGATGCAGGAGATATAAGCCGGTTCGCCAATTACGTGGCCCGGGCCCTGGACGAATCCCTTACGCTCTACCTGGCGTCTTTCGGGGGCAGGGACGCGCTCGTTCCGCTGTCCGAGCTGGCGCAAGGCTCGCCCTACTCGGCGGAATACCTGGGCCTCAGGGCCAGGCAGGGCGTGCTGAGCGCAGTGAAGACGGGCAAGGCCTGGCAGTCGAGCCTGAGGGCGCTGGAGGAGTATGTCGAACTGCACGGGCGGTGAGTGGCGCGGGGGCTCCGCCCCCCGCGGCGTGCCGGGGGATAACACGGGCCTCTGCGGATACGATTCAAGTATCAAATCCTAGAATTAGGACATATGTCCTATTGTTAGGATTACATCCTATCGATTTACCGACGAATATCATTGGGTTTGAATGTATTTTATGTACACCGCACGGTATTTTTCGGACTCCCTTCTTACCAGGCCGCGTTTTACTATCGTTTCAAGAACATCGTTGACGAAGCCATCATCTGGCTCCTGCAAAATATCTTTCGCTTCCCGGAATGTTATGGGGCTTTTCTCGATTGCTCCGAGAAGTATTCCCATTGCCTGTGAAATCTCCCATTCATCTTTGAGTTCCTTGACCAGCGGGGATTCTATCTGGTATTCATCTTTCAACTCCAGTAAACGGCCATACATTTTCGCTATCCACAACCATGCATCCGGTTGCTGCCTAGCTTCTGTTTCGATTATTTTCCAATCTACGTCCGTAAGAGCCAGGGTTGCCATGTCTTCAAGATCTGCCGGTCTGCTCGTGATGGCTTTGAAAAGAAAGATGTCTTCCTTTGATGAAACGAATATCCGCAGATTGTCTCCGTACCGGAGCATTCTTGCCCTCCGTGCCATCTGTTCTGAATACGTGAGCTTTCCACATATTCTATCGACGAAGATGTCAATGCGGGTCCCGTCGTCCTTTACCAGGACGGTCATGGCCTTCAAATCCAGATATTCCTCGCTGAGGTCTGTCTGGGAATGGAATCCTGTCGCATATGCGGCGTCAACGAACAGCTTGGCCATTTCCGCGTTCAGGAAAACAATATCGACATCCTTGGTGACGCCCTTCGTTTTATGTTTGATCATTGCCAATCCGCCGATCAGGTATGCCTCCACTGCATCGGTCAGACGTTCCGATATCGCGAGCATGGCTTGGTCCAGATGTTCCTCTTCGAATTTAATCGTCATAGTGCTTCCCCTGCATTCGTACGGCATACTTGTTGAAATATATTTCCAGTTCGTCCCTTGTGACGGTTTCGTCCTTAATGGATCGTCTGATTAGCCTCTTTATCCGGGGGTTAAGCGGATCCAGCTTGAGGCTCTGGACAAGGGCTTCCGCTCTAGATATCTCTGTCGAAATCGGGGAGTAATGGTAATACGCGTTCCTGGAGATTAAATCATAACCAAGCTCAATCAGCCTGGTGGATGCCGCAGGCGTGTAGATTGATTCTGCCACCTCATGCTCAAGGGAGAATATGTATTCGCCTCTTCCCTGCCAGAGCAGCATCCCGTCCGGTTGGCATGCTTTCAGGTGGGAGAGATTCCGATGTTCAATGTATTTCTCGGTGAGCGATATTATTGATTCGTGCCTGGGATTCAGCGTGTAATTGTGGTTTTTTAGGATAACAATCCCCATCTGCCTCCATTTCCCCAGTATCGCCTGCACGGTTCTCGGTGATAAACCAGTTCTCCTTGATATGTCATGTGCGCTGTACCCCGGGCTCATCACGAGCGGCAGGACCTTCAGGCGAGAGCCGTTCAATAGACTGTATCTGTTGATGATGGACTCCTCCCGTATCAGCCTGGATATCTCATTGCCCAGAGGGGTGAATGCGATTTGCACTGCGCGATTATTCACTTCTGCAAATCCGATTTGGCAGAGATGTTTGACAGACTCTGAGATGTAGCTCTTGGATTTCTTCATGGCCCGGGCTAGTTCAGTTATTGTGCAAGGTTCCGCACTGATGGTTTCGAGCATTTCTATCTCGGTTCGGTTGAGCCGTTCTTTGTACATCACAACGCAATTAGGGCGAACAAGTATATAAATAGTTCGGTATTATTACGTAGCTCTGGAAATTATCTGCCTATCAGTTGTGGACCCTATGTCCCAATCGGGCATAATTCTCGGGCCTTGTCGGGTGACGGGCCCTCGGGGATGGCCCTTATGCATCATCCCGAACGCTTTTTTTCCTTTTTGTTCAGTTCCTCGGTGGTATATTCCCTGTTGCACACATCGCAGATCCATTTGTCCTTGACCACCCATTTCAGTATATTGCCGCACAAGCACTTCATCCGATATTCCTCCTGTTCGTCATGGTCTTTCCTGTTCTTTTATTTTTGCTTTGGTCGGCGCGGGGGGCTCCGCCCCCTGCGGGCCCCGGTCAGTCCTCTGAAGAATTATTATAACAGAGTAAAATACGCATCGGTATGAAACAAAGAATAATATTGTCTCCTGCCGCATTGGAGGATGCGGATTTCATTGCACGCATAAAAACCGATATCGAGTTATGGCCGTATGAGGATGATGTTGCCTCTGCCGACAGGGAATCGGTTCACAGGAAAGTGCTGGAAAGGATGAACAGCGAGTGGTACAAACAATACATAATATTGCTTGACGACCCCGAAAGAACGCCGATCGGAACGCTGCATATGCACTGGTATGTGAAGGAGCGAAAAAGCTGGGAAATCGGATTCTGCACCTTCCCGGAATACCGGAAACAGGGATATTGCATTGAGGCGGGGAGAATAGCCCTCGAGTATGCTTTCAAGGATTGGAATGCCCACAAAGTGGTGGGCATGTGCAACGAACACAATACCGCATCATGCAAGGCGATGGAAAGGCTGGGCATGACCAGAGAGGGGACATTCAGAGAGGAATTGCCCTGGAAGAACGGTTGGGCCGACCAGTTCTTTTATTGCATTCTTGAGAGCGAATATGGGAAAATGTAAGGACGGTGGGGGGGCTCCGCCCCCTGCGGGCCCCGGTCAGACGGACGTGGGCGCGGTGGCGCTTCGGCAGTATGTTCCAAAATGGAAATAACTCGATTTGAAAACATTAATATATGTGTTCGCACATATGTTACTTCATGCCCAACATGACATTGTCAATCGACGAGGAACTGCATGATGCGATAAAGAACCACCCCGAGATCAAGTGGAGTGCGATAGCCAGAAAGGCCATGAAGGAATATGCTGACAGGCTTAAAGTACTGGACAGGATCGCCTCCAAGAGCAAATTGACCGAGGACGATATTGAAGAGCTTGACAGGGTGCTGAAGCGTTCCGTGGCGAAAAGGCACGGGATCTGATTGCTTGTCGTCGTGGACAGCAACATCATATTCGCCGGTAAAATAAAGTTGTGCTGCGCGCGCCTTCAAGGGCGTTTTACCGCCCCTGCCGGTTCAGGCTTGTGCCCTACCACGCAGTAACATATGTGATTCAGTATAATGAAAAACCGGGTATATATAATTTGCCGGGGGGTGGGCGAAAGTGCTCGGGGCGCGGTTTTTAGCGGCATCCGAACAGCGGTTTTTAGCTCCATCCGAACCGCGGTTCGGAACTGATTGGGGCGATGGGCGCGACTGCGGATTGCACAGATGCGCCGGAGTATCGGATTGGGTAATAACGGCCGATACTCTCAATCCGATTTTATTTTCTTGGCCACCCATGCCAGGAACTGGATTGCGCGCCTCACTGTTCTCTCAGCATCCGCTTTTGACATCCATTCGCCCATGTATCCGGCTTGCGATCGCAGGTTTATGGAATCTCTCAGGCGGTCCTTCTGAGACGAATCATGAATGATGCCGGCAGCGTCCGAATGAAGCTTGAGGCATTCGCGGTGGTCCGCCGATGCACGTTTCTCCAGAAAATTGATTGTGAACGCGTCGTTCGCATTTATCATCGCCTAGATTGCCGAGAACACTGCGGCATTGAACCTCTCCGCTTCCATGTCCTCCTTGGCGGATTGCAGGAATTCATCTGCCTGTTCAAGATATTTCGACGATTCCGATTTTCTTACATCTTTAACCATTCTGCCTCGCCCCACAATATCTTCCCTTCGTTAATGACCTGGACAATGAACCCGTCGTTATTCTCCACTTTGTCGGCCACCGTCTGTCTGGACAGGCATATCGGTGAGATCACAGTATCAGACTCTTCCAGGGCTCTGTCGGTAATTTCGGAGAGATTGCCCGGGTTTTTACCGTTCTCGGTGACTATCAATATATCGATATCCCCGGGGAGAGGTTTGTGTCTGGCTGCAGAGCCGAAAAGAACGATGCTCTCGACACATCTCTTGTCCAGATCCTTGGCGAAACCCTTCGCTATGTCCATGAAGGCGCTTTTCTCTTTCTCTATCAGTTTCTGCACTTCCCGGAAAATTGGGTGCTTGCGGTTGATCGTGTAAAGCTTGGACCGCCCCGCCTTCCTGGAAATCAATGCGCGGGAGGCGGCAAGTTCCCCCACTGCGGGATGCACTGTCCCGTAGGACATGCCGACGGCCTTGGCCAGATCCTCGACGGAGTAATCCCTGTCCGGATGAGATGCCGCCACCCGGATGATGCGGACCTTTGCCCTGGAGCCGAAGAAACCTTCCAACACAGACCGGTATAGCTGCCACGGCGTATTTAAATCTATCGATTTATCGATTCATGTATCGGTTTATCGATAGGATGTGAAGGTTTTTTGGCGGCATCACCCCGCCCTTCAGCTAACCGAATGGCAGCATCAGGCGGGGCACGGGGGGACAAACGAAATACTTTCGGAATCCCCCTGTGCGCCTTTTTATACTATGGGAGAACAACTCATTCGGAGAAAATTACATGGATGAATCCATCACCGAATTCGATTTGGATTATGTCATCGGGCTCATTGAAGATGCCAGAACCAAAGCTTACAGAGCGGTTAACACCATATTGATTGATTTGTACTGGGAGATAGGAAAGCATATCAGCCAACAAATCGTGAGTGGCAAGTGGGGGGCGGGTGTTGTGGAGAATCTTGCCTCCCGAATAAGACAGCACGATGCGTCTATCCGCGGATTCTCTGCGCAGAACTTATGGCGCATGAAGCAATTCTATGATACATACAGGGATTCCAAAAAACTCTCGACACTGTTGAGAGAATTGACATGGTCGGCGAATATTCTCATAATAGCCAAGGCCCAAACAGCCGAGGAAAGGGAGTTCTATCTGAGACTGGCAGTAAAAAATAAATTGTCGGTGAGGGAGCTTGAAAGACAGATTGGCAGCAGCTATTATGAGAGAACGGTCATGGGCATGCAAAAACTGCCCATGCTGCTGAAAGAAGCACACCCAACACTTCCCTTGGTATTTAGGGACACATACGTTCTGGATTTTCTGAAACTGCCTGAAACACACTCTGAAAAGCAACTTCAACACTCAATAGTGAGCAACCTGAGGCAATTCCTGCTGGAGACTGGGCACGACATGTCCTTTGTCGGTCAGGAATACAGACTTCAGGTGGGGAGAAGCGATTATTTCGTGGACCTGCTGTTCTACCATCGGGAACTTAGGTGTCTTGTGGCGTTCGAGCTTAAGATCGATGATTTCAAACCGGAGTATCTCGGAAAAATGCAGTTCTACCTTGAAGCACTGGACAGACAGACTAAGAAGGAGCACGAGAATCCGTCGGTCGGAATCATTCTCTGCAAGACCAAGGACGATGAGGTGGTGGAGGTGGCCCTAAGCCGTTCTATGTCCCCGGCATTGGTGGCGGAATACAGGACCAAGCTGATGGATAAAAGTATCCTGCAAGGCAAACTGCGGGAATTTTTCGCACTGGCCGAAGGATCAGAACCGGAGGACTGATTCACACAAACGGGGATCGGGCGCTCCCCCGTGAGGGCGGGGTGCCCATGTTAGAGACCTAGGAGGTGTTTCTCGGCGAGGGCGCAAGCCTTTTCGAAGCCTTGGTCGAGGTAGATTGCGCCAAAGAGGGCTTCGAGGGCCTTCGCGCGCATCGTGGCCAAGCCTTTTTTGGACCTCGGGGGATTGTCCGAGATGATGATGTCCGGATAATCTTCCCAGAGCTTCTGGGCCAGCTTTGAAAGGTAAGAATCCGAGCGCATCGCATTGCTCCGCTTCGACATCATCCCCTTCGTCCCCTCAGGGTGAAACTTCTTGTAGCAATAGTCCCCGAAGACGAAATTAATGATGGAATCCCCGAGGTAGGCCAGGTTTCCATTGGTCCTCGGTTTGGGTTCGGCATTCGGGTTGGCGCTGTGCGTGAACGCCTCGATGTAGAGCGCGTTCTTCGAATGGATGTCCAGCTTCTCCCGCAAAAATCTCCAGATGTCCTCTTCCTGAGCCGTCACGGTATCTCCGGGGGAGGATGGGGAATTAGCCGTAAAAGGGTTTGGGGGCAATCCTGCCCGGCCTAACATGGCGCGAGGTACGGCGATTTCACGGCAGCATGCCCCGGGTGTGAGCCCGAGGTTTAGGAGCGTTCTGTGTGCGAGTGCGCTTTTCTCAGCGTTCTGGGGCATTCTGTTGCTCCTGTATGGGAAGCCTCGCCTGGCATTTTGAAAGTATTTGTTAGGGCGGGGAGGTCGACGGCATCCCACCAACCGCCCACTGGTCCCAGCTAACCCGGCGCTCTTGCATCGGGTCCGCGGCAGGCCGATGCCAATGAGCCGCGGATGTGATCCAACCGATTCAATTATATGATTGAGAACCCTTCCGAACCAACAATGAAAATAATCCTCAGCAGAAAGGGATTCGATTCATCATACGGGGGGCATCCCAGTCCGATTCTTCCGAACGGACGGATAATCACGTTTCCTATTCCGGCCAATGAAAAAACCGAAGAGCTGGACATAAAATACGACGATTTGATTCTAAACTATGAAAATTATGCCAGGTACTCTGAACTGATGGCCGACCTGGGCATCAAATTGATCAATCCGCATTGCCATTTGGACCCGGACCTCGGGGCGAGCACTTACGGAAGAGCGCCCGGCTGGAAACCGGCATTCGGCCAGGCCGAGGCTGCCCAAGCCCACCTGGAGAACCAGGGCGTGGCCGTAGGGGATATTTTCCTGTTCTTCGGCAGATTCAACCACACGTTCGACGACAACGGCAAACTCAGATATGATGCCAATCGGCATGAATTCCACATGTTGTTCGGATATCTCCAGATAGGCGAAATACTCAAGGCAGATGCCGGGACGGTTGTTCCCGATTGGCTGAAATACCATCCGCATGCATCCGATAAGGCCTGGAAAACTTCAAAGAACACGATATACATTTCCCGGGACCGCCTATCATTTGACGAGACCCTCCCCGGCAGCGGCCTTTTCAGGTTCAGCGAGGAACTCGTTCTGACCAAGCCAGGATACAAGATAACCTGCTGGAACCTCCCCGAGATATTCAGGGATGTCAACATCAGCTATCACAAGAAAGAATCTTGGAAAAACGGGTATTTCGAGTCCGTGTCCAGGGGGCAGGAGTTCGTGGTGGATACGAATCCAGAGATACAGCAATGGGTGGAAGGGCTTATTGAGAGGCACAGTAGATAAATTGGCAGGGTGCCCGTGCACACACAAAAGATTGAAAGAATAGCCCTCTGTGCAAGAGCACCTACATCGGAGGCCACTGTGAACGTTGGGTAGGGCCTCATACCCGGCCCTGACAGGCAGGGTTTGAAGGGATTCATGTGCGCTGTGCATCACAATAGCCAGATTTTCAAAATCTGGCATTATCACCCCGGCCTTACAGCCGGGGCATGATTGGCCAGGGCGGTGCCAGGGCTATTTCATGATTTTTAAAAGCAATCTATTAATGTGCCCTGATTTAATAAAAGGTCAGTAGCTTTTTCCTCTTTAACAATATTTCCTGCGGAATCAATGAAAGCATATCCTTTGTCTGTTGGAGAAAATCTATAATCATATTTCTTCATTAATTCCAGCCAAACAAAATATTTAGTTCGCCCCCATCCATTCCAATATCTAATATCCATTTCAATGGCAAACCATTTTGATACCTTTAGTAACAATTCAGGGCTCATGCCAATACCTTCATCATTAATATCGCGTAATACATCAGAAGGTTCTTCCATTTTTAAGACACGAATTATACCAATTCTAACTTTCTCTGCATACTCGGGATTCTGTTCATGCTTAAATTTTAAATCGTTGAAAAAGTCCAGATGAGATGGGGCATTAGTTCTTTTTGAAAATTTGATATTTGTAACATCAATTCTAAAATCAAAACCTAATTTTAAATTCGCTGGTCGAATTAAAACAACATTCCACCGTTGGGATTTTTCCACAGTGTAATGATACCGATTGTATGTTTCATCTTTGGCTGGGCCAGACAATTCTTCCAAAAAATGCCCCACAACAATTTTTCTAATCTTTGCTCTAGTCATTCCCTCTTGATTAATTGACAATTCTATTTCGGTGAGTGCCATTCTTCTTACCCAATGCCTGATAACAAGAAGAAATTTGCATTGAAATAGATGGTTTAATATTAAATATAACTTATTTAAATATTGATTAACACTCAATTATAACTAACTTATAACTAACTTAAAAAGATCGGGCCTGTTTTATGGTCCGATGCCCGATTGGGAATTGATCAGTTTCATCAAAGCCAGTGAAATCCGACTTTCCATTCTTGAAAGTCTCAATGAGAGAGTTAAAACGCCAACCGAATTGAAGTTGGAATTCAAAGTTCCGATTTCACGCGTTAGCACAATCCTAAAAGAATTGTCTGAAAAAGAACTCATTGACAATCTGACGCCAGATCGCAGAAAGAGCAAGATGTTCTCTTTATCGAAAAAGGGCAAACAGCTCCTTTTGGAGATTCATAAAATGAGCGGGGGTGAATGATGGCCAAATCACAGGTTAAGCCATACTTTGAAGCTCCCGACTTCACCCTCTTCCATGCCGACTGCCTCGCCCTCCTGGCCTCCCTCCCCTCCGAGTCCGTCGACATGATTTTCGCGGACCCGCCCTACAACCTCTCCAACGGCGGTTTCACGTGCCACGCCGGGAAACGCGTGCCCGTGAAGAAGGGGGACTGGGATGTAAGCCAGGGCATCAAGAAAGATTTCGAATTCCACATGGCCTGGATTGCGGCCTGCAAGAGGGTCCTGAAGAAGAACGGGACAATCTGGATTTCCGGGACTTATCATTCAGTATATGCCTGCGGGTTCGCGTTGCAATTGCAGGACTTCCACATGCTGAACGACATTGCCTGGTACAAGCCCAATGCCGCGCCGAACCTGAGCACGCGGTTCTTCACGGCAAGTCACGAAACTGTTCTGTGGGCGCGGAAGTCCAAGAACGGCAAGCACACTTTCAACTACGAAATTATGAAAAACGGCAAATGGCCTGGCGATTTCATCAAGAAGCCCGGCAAACAGATGCGTTCGGTGTGGGCGATACCCACACCTAAACCCGAAGAGAAACGCTTCGGCAAGCACCCCACCCAGAAATCCCTCGAACTGCTGAAGCGGATTGTCCTGGCCAGCACCAACGAGGGCGATGTAATTCTCGACCCGTTCACGGGGAGTTCAACGACCGGCCTGGCCGCTGCAATGTATGGGAGAAAGTTCATTGGGATTGATACCGAGCCGAAGTATCTAGAGCTCTCCATAAAACGGTTTGAAAAATTGCACAAGCAGAAGAAGTTGGAAGGCTGGGCGTAGTTCGACATACATCCTCGCCCCCCACAACCCCCTCGGCATCCTCACCCGTTCGGAACCGCGTTCCGATACCGATTAATTCCAAATGCCCCGCAGGGCTTTGGATGTAGATAAAAGGGCATAATCTTTAAATAATTCCAGCACATATCATCTATTACGACTTAGCCGTCAGGTTATGTCTACTGCGTATAAATGATCGCTAACCCCTATTTCATTTTTTAGTTCAGATATTTCAATTTTATTCATTACCATGAAATTAGCATTTGATTATAATCTCATCTCATACTCTCAGCCCCCTCGTCCAGCGTGTCGAAATACGTGATGCTACACCGGGCCATGCCAAGGGGTGTTTGGAGTGGGCCGAACCCGAAACGGAGTTACAAAGAGGGTCGGCTGGGCGCCGCATCCCCCTCCCCAGGTCGTCCGCCGATGTCAACACCTCCCCGCCCTTCAGGCGAGGCTTCCTAAGTTTGAGCTCAATCATCACCAGCCCGGGTCCGGACCCGGGCCACAACCCCGCCCTCCAGATATTATCAGAACGCATTCAGACGGGGTTTGATGGCGGAGGCCGGAACCGCTCTCAGGGATGGTTGGCTCTCAGATCTTGCCCCGTCCAGGCCCAAGACCCAATTCCAGCCTACATCGGGCTAAGAACGTCCGAACCGCAGGTTCGGATATCGATAAAAATGCTGCAGGTCTATGGGCTCCCCGCAGCGCACGCACACCGCGCAGGAATTCCCCCCCTCGTCATAATAGAAGCCGTCTCCGGCCCGGACCTTGGCGGGGGTGGGAATCTCTTCCATGCCAGGGGATCAGCGACGGAGAATATTATGATGGTTATAACTTGATTATAACTTGGTTATGACCGGCCGCCCCTCACCCCTTCCTGTACACATTCTTCCTGTGCCCTATCAGAGTGACCTCAACAGTCATGTTCTCCCGCGAGATGTCCGCTATCACGCGGTAATCCCCAACCCGCAGCTTGTAGTCTGTTCTTCCGGCCATGCGCTCGAAATAACGAAAAGGGTCATCTTTGGCTGATATGGCCTTGTCGAATATCCTTTTCCGGAGGTCGCGGTCGAGCCCGGACAGGAAATCGATGGCCGCCTTGTCAAATATAATTCTGTACATCAGAGTCCGAGCCTTTGTTTTGCTTCCTCTTCGGTGAGGAACTTCCCCTTCCTCATCCTCTCCCTCGCCTTCTCTATCGCCTCGACCGTTTCTATGCTCAGCTCAGGTTCGGTTTTCACGTTTTTCGCGATGTAAACAACCTTCTTGATAACCTCGTCATAGCTCTCGTTCTTGTACTCGCGGAATGTGTCCAGGTCGCTTTTCGTATCCTCGTATATCTTTATTGTAGTCGCCCTCATTATACCACAGTATACCGTATTATACTTAGGTATATTTAAACATTCTCCCCGTAATTCCATGTTCACATTTTCCTTGTCCGTGTGCTTGCCTGCAACTTACATGCGGCGGTCATGATATAAACATGCATTGGGGGTTCCCGAAAGTATTTGGGATACGCTGCCCAGGTCGGGTCTCCCCCGATATAACGGACCTGGTTGAGTTCTGTTTAGAGGGAAACAATATGTAATTATTTCCCTCCTTGCAGTGCAATATAAAATTTTGTGGTGTGGGCGATTACCACACCTAAGCCAGATGAAAAAAGTCCGGCAAGCACCCGACTCAGAAGTCCCTGGATCTGCTGAAACGCGTTGTCCTCGCCAGCACATGCGAGGACGACCTCATATTAGACCCGTTCACGGGCAGTAGCACAACCGGCCTGGCAGCGGCAATGTTTGGAAGGAAATTCATCGGGATTGAACTTGAGACGAAGTACCTGGACCTCTCAATCAAGCGGTTTGAGAAATTATACAAGCAAAAGAACCTGGAACGTTGGAGTTGATCCGCCCCGCGTTCACTTCCGCCTCACGACCCACCGCCCGCCCTTGTCCGGACCGATGCGGCGGAGAAGGCCGTTCTCTTTGAGTTTGGAAATCTGCTTCTTTACAGCGCGGGCGGATATTCCGAGTTCTTGCGCCAGCTGGTCAATGGTCACTTCCGGGTTCAGTTCCATTATCGCGATGATTTTCTGGGAACTTTTCTGGGAACCTTTCTGGGAACCTTTCTGTGCAATTCCTGTTGCTGTGATGTCCGGCCTGTACCGAACCTTATTTATACTACTTTCACTATTTAGTGAATGTTTCAGCAAAAGGTGAATTATGAAGCACATACAGCTGAAGACCATGATGGTGATGAAGGCGGCACTGTCCGCGAACAGGTTCTCCCAGCTTGGGCTGCGGAAGCTCTGCGGGAACAGTGTATCCGCAGGCCAGGTGAGCAAGGTCATCACGGAATTGCAGAGGCTCGGTTACGTGGAACGCTCCACGGGGCCGGATGGCTCCAGGTACGTCCTGGCAGACCCGGTGGGCCTACTGAGGTATGTGGCCCTGTTCAGGCGCATGGACGAGCTCAGGGCGTTCCGCGTGAAGGTGGCCGCCCATGAAGAGCTTGTGATCGAAGAACTGGGCGGTAAGGGAGCGATATTCTGCCTGGGAACGGCCATGGCCAGGTATTCAGCTTACTACAGGCCCGGTGAGGTGTCGTTCTATGCCGATGATCCGGCCGGCATCAAAAATTACCTGGAAACCGCCCAGCCCGGGAACACACTGGTATGTTGCTACGGTTCGGCCGGCCCTGCAATGCCCTTGGAGGGCAATTTCACGGACAGGGTCCAGACAGTGATAGACATGTTCTGCGACGGCAAGGGCGCCTATGCCAAGCCTCTTCTCAGGGAACTGTGGGGCGTGGAGATATGAACGGTGAATGGGCCAGGTATGGAAAACGCTGGACAGACCTTTCCTGAAAAGAGGTCGAGAGGTTCGCGGAGCTTGCGAAGAACATGGCGCGCAAGAAGAGCCAGAAAAAACTGGAAGGATGGGGCTAGCTCGCCCTCCCTCGCGCCACACACACCGATGTGTTGGCGGCATGCCCCGCCAACCAACCCCACAAAAAACCAGCCGCCAGCCCGGTAAAGGGCTGGCAAACCCCTCCGCCCCGCCGCTCCGAAGCCGTTGCTCGGATGGAGATAAAAACGTTCCGAAGCTTGCTTCGGATGGAGCTTAAAACTTTCGCCCGCCCCCCGCTCCGATATAAATACCGGCCCGCGCATATCATCTCCAAGTTGATGCAATATGGCCGGGGGAAAGGAGATAAACGCGGAACTGGCATTGGACGGCGGAATACAGGGGAAGATACACACGATTCGAGGTGTCCAGGTGATGCTGGATTCCGATCTGGCGATATGCTATGATGTAGAAGTAAAACGGTTAAATCAACAGGTAAAGCGCAACATAGATAGATTTCCAGAGCAATTCATGTTTCAGCTGTCTCAAGATGAATATGGGCTTTTAAGGTCACAAAATGCAACCTTAGAGAAGGATGAGACAACAAGGTCGCAAATTGCGACCGTAGAAACCGGGCGGGGAAAATATAGGAAGTACAGGCCTTACGCCTTCACCGAGCAGGGCGTTGCCATGCTGTCCGCGGTCCTGCGCAGCGACACGGCTGTGAGAACCAGCGTACAGATAATCATTGACCATACGGCAGTCTATCATTTCGGGGCATCCCTGAAGGACCTGGGGAAGAGATGGTTCGGTTTCTCGAAGATGGACATAGGGGCCGCGGAGATGCTGGCAAGATTGAGATGAGCCCCGCCCGCCAAACCCCCAAAAAAACCAGCCGCCAGCCCGGTAAAGGGCTGGCAACCCAAAATCCGTCCGTTCCGTCGTTCTGAACCGCTGTTCAGATACCGATATAAATTGTCGCAGTCTTCGGCGTCGTGTACTGCCTCACCACGTACTTGCCGGGCGCGACCTGCTCGCCGTCAGCGCCGAACGCGCTGTTGGCATAGGTCTGGTTCCAGTGGTACGTGACTGTGCCGCCAGGTAGAATCAATATCCAGACTATGGCCCTGTAGGGGTCGCACACAGGCTCCCCGTTCTGGGTCGTGACATAGTACCCGCCCAGTATCTTGTACTCCTGCGGCCCGTTGTTCGTGATGTATATGGTCACTTCCTCGCCCACAACATATGTCTCCTTGTCCGTGGTCACGTCCGCCGGCTTCGCCGCGCTTGCAAGGCCCGCGAACACCATCATTCCCACTACCAGCATTGCTGCGATTGCTCCGTATTTCATGTTCCCGTCTCCTCCGGGCCCCCGCCCGGATGATTCGGTATCGGTTCGGTTGTAATTATGTCTTTCGGAATCGTGAAAAGTCCGCGGCTTATCCGAGCAGGCTCCGGGCCCGGTCCAATGATTCGCCGGCTTTTCTGACCGCAATGGCCGCGCTGTCCGCGTCGTACGTGGAGGCATAGTCCGCGCTGTGTCTGAGATCCATGCACATCTCAAGGTCGTTGGCCATGGCCTTCTCGGCCGGAAGCAGCTCCCTCAGGGCCACAATCAGGCAGGCATGGCCTTTCTCCCTGTACCCTTTGGACAGTACGAGCGCCTTGGCTGCGTGAAAAATGGAATAATATGCCTGGACCGAAGCCCATTTTGCATCTCCCTCTTCGAGGCTGTCCAGAGCCCGGCCGTAATCGTATTCCGCGCTGGCCAGCTCCTTCATTATCATCTCCCGACTCGCCTGAACCTTGACCAGTCTCTTCTCCGCAATGCATCTCTCAAACGCGTTCATCGGCCCGATATAGCACGATTCCCTTACCAATCTCTCCGTGGAATGCCGGGTCTTCGTCCCTGTTCCTGAGATACTGCGCCGGAGTGAAGACGACAGCCTGCACAGATCTTGACAGCGGTGCGGATTTTATCGCAAGCCTGGCTTTCCCGGGTTCGTCAGTCACTACCATCAGGTCAACATCGCTCCCGGCCGTATCTTTTCCGGCTGAGCAACTGCCGAACAGAACCACTTTGGCCGCAATCGGCCTTAGAACGGCCAGGAGTCCGTTCAGTTCGACCAGGTTGGCAAAAATCTTGAAATGGGCGACTGCGGGATCTGCGTCGTCCGCCGAGAAGTACAGGTTGCGGCCGCTTGCTCTGGATTTTACCAGGCCCAGGGCCTCAAGTTCTTTCAGGCCGTTGTGGCACCCGCCCAGGCTGGCGCCCACCATTCGGGCGATTTCCCTGAGGTAGAATTCCTTGCCTGGCAGCCGGGAGAGGCACAGCAATATTGCCTGCGCAACCGGGTTTATGTTCATTTTTTCGAACATATGTTCAGTAATATGAACGATAATATAAAAACATTTGGTTGATGGGCCGGAACCCTCACAGCCCGCTGCCGTTCCGGAACGCAGTTCTGATGGAAGAAAGATTCGGCTGGAGAAAAAACCCAAATCCTTTTACGCCCACACCCGCATGAGGCCCCGTGTTCGGCCTCCTCATCCTAGCCATCGTCGTCGCGCTGTACTTCCTGGGCATTGTCGGGCCGCTCTCGGTAGCGGGCGCGCTGGTCCTGGCCGCGGGAAGCCTCATGGCGCTTATCTACGACAGGCCCAAGGACAGATGGAAACGCGCTTGTTTCATTGCCCTGACCCTGGCCGGGATTGCAATGATTGCTTATGACGCGGTTTGACCGGCTCCGGCAGGGCGCTCCGCAGCGCTTCTGGCCAACACGTGCCAAGATTATTCTCGGTTCACCTGACAGTGAACCTTCCGGAGGGTAGTTTCCTCTCAAGAAACGGGTTTTGCTTCGCTTCCCTCTGATAGTGCAGAACTCTGGCTTCAACTATCCCGTCGATATTGATGTCGAAACTCAGAAGCTGGAGGCCGCAGTCCCTGCAGTAGGGGCTCAGTATCTTTATCTCGGCGTTTCCACATCTGGGGCAGGTAAAGCGCTTGCCCTTGCTGTTTAGGTATGAGTGGATGCGCGGAGTGTCGGCAATCGGAATGGCCCGGTCCGTGAACCATTTGGTTATTTCCTCCAGGCTCTGTTCTGGCTCTTTCTCCCTCATGTTGTCGGCCACGCTGATTGCGAAGCTTATGCTCTCCTCGACACCGTTCGATATCAGAAGATGATTGTTCCGCAACAGGAAAGCCAAGCTGGAGTAAATTCCTGTCCGCTTCATTCCGTCCACGAACGGGTGGTATATGAGCAGGGATTGGAACATGAACGCGGTTTTCTTGATTAGCGTGTCGAACGGCTGGTATTCGAAGTATCCGGTTTCCATCCTGTCCAGCATGGAATCTATCTTGTTCCTGCCCTCCTTGTAAATCCCCGGTTCCCCGCCCCCATACCTCTTCATCGAGATTTCGTGGATCTTGATAATTTCATCTGCCGTGAGATACCTTATTTCTTGGCCAGCTTGCGTAATACTTCGCCCCACTCGTTCTCGACAAAATCATGGGTGAAAGTATCCTCTGTCTTCTTGTCCTTTGTTTCCGGTTTCATGCGCTTTCACCTCCATATCAATACAAGATTCCGGATTATTTATAGCTTTGCCCATCCGTTACCCCGGGCCTGGCCCTAACCCCGGCCGCCGGTAAGCCTCTCGCCAGTTCGTCGTTTCACCCCCTGAAAGTCCCAAATAGAAAAATAACGGGCCTGAAGGGATTCGAACCCTTGACTCCTCGGTTAAGAGCCGAGTGCTCCACCTGGCTGAGCTACAGGCCCGCGCTGTTTGCGAATGACTTACCTGGGCCTGTAGCGTATCGGCTCTTAACCGATTCACAGGAGCCGAGTGCTCCGAGACATACGCCAGGATGTCGAGGCAAGGACGAGCTTGCTCGTCCGGGCCACCTGGCTGAGCTACAGGCCCGCGCTGTTTGCGAATGACTTACCTGGGCCTGTAGCCGTAAGCCAGGTGTTTCCACCTGGCTGAGCCAAGCAAAGACAGAGTCTTTGCTTGCAGGCCGAGTCCCGAAGGGATTCGGCCGTGTACAGGTCCGCATTTTAATGTTTGGCTGTGCCACCACAGAATAATTCCTATTTAATATCTTTCGGGTGGCACGCAAAACCCGGATCGCGATTCCCGGGGGCCCGCGGGGGGCGGAGCCCCCGCAGCCGGCAAAACGCATTAATCCCGCAGCCCATTCACCCGCGGTATCTCTATGAAAAAACCACACGAATGGGTCAATGAATTCCAAGGCGCAATAACAGTCTGCGGCATGGACGGGACAATCCTGGAGATGAACGACAAGTCCGTTAATACATTCTCGAAGTACGGCGGCCAAGCCCTTGTCGGAAAGAGCCTCATGGACTGCCACCCTCCGGCCGCCAGGGAGAAGATCCGGGAGATGCTGGACTCCGGCAGTACCAATGCCTACACCATCGAGAAGAACGGCGTGCGCAAGCTCATCTACCAGGCTCCGTGGTACAGCGAAGGAAAGAGGATGGGGCTCGTGGAAATCTCCCTCGAGATCCCGGAAAAAATCCCACACTTCAAAAGGGACTAGCGGAGCAACGCTTATTACCCGTCTCCCGCATGGGGAACAGCATGGACCCTGTCAGGATATATTTTGTCGGAACTGCGGGCTCGGGAAAGAGCACTCTAACCCAGGCCTTCAAGCTGTGGATGGACCAGCAGGGCTTCAACGCAGTCACCGTGAACCTTGACCCGGGCGTGGAGGAACTGGGATACGTCCCGGATGTGGATATCAGGGACTGGGTCTCCGTCCCGCAAGTAATGGCGGAAAGGGGCCTCGGGCCCAACGGCGCGCAGATAGCATGCGCCGACATGGCCGCAATCCAGTTCCCGGAGATATCCAATGTGATTGAGGAGTTCAGGGCGGACTACGTGCTCATCGACACGCCGGGCCAGATAGAGCTTTTTGCCTTCAGGGAGGCCAGCGCGGTGTTCCTCAATGCCTTCTCCACGACTCAGAGCATCATCGTTTTCGTCCTTGACCCGGCAGTGGCAAAGACGCCGGCAGGGCTCGTGTCGCTGCTAATGCTTTCCTCGTCGATCCAGTTCAGGTTCGACACGCCGATGGAGCTGGTGCTTGGAAAGTGCGATATGCTGGAACCCGAAGAGATTGAAAAGATACTCGAGCATTGCGGCAACACGGACAGCCTCCTGTTCGCGCTTGACGACCATATGAACATGAGGGCGGTCGCGGCCACAGAATTCCTGAAGGCCATGGAGTCGCTGGGCGTCAGGATGGTTCCGAAACCGATATCCAGCTTGGAGATGACAGGCATGAATGAGATTTACAGGACAGTCCAGATGGTTTTCTTCGGCGGCGAGGACCTCTCTCCCGATTGAGATAGCACTGCAAATTTTAATGTATCCCGGCATCATCCCGTGTCGAGTCGATACCATGGCTAAGAATATCAAGGCCCCGAGGGGAAACAAACTCACATGCAAGAACTGGCGCACCGAAGCGATATACAGGATGCTCCACAACAACATGGAGAACGCCGAGAAGCCGGACGAGCTCATTGTCTACGGCGGGACAGGCAGAGCCGCAAGGAACTGGGAATGCTTCGAGGCGATAAAGAAGAGCCTGCGAAACCTCGCCCCGGACGAAACTCTTCTCATCCAGTCCGGCAAGCCTGTCGGCGTTTTCCGGACGTTCGAGAATTCGCCGAGAGTCCTGATATGCAACTCGAACCTGGTGGGAAACTGGTCGAACTGGGACCATTTCAATTCCCTCGAGGCCAAGGGCCTGATGATGTACGGCCAGATGACTGCGGGTTCGTGGTGCTACATAGGCACGCAGGGCATAATCCAGGGCACGTACGAAACATTTGCCTCTCTTGCCCAGAAGCATTTCAAAGGCTCGCTGAAAGGCCGTTTCTGCCTGAGCGGGGGCATGGGAGGCATGAGCGGCGCCCAACCGTTATCGATAAAGATGGCCGGAGGCGTCGCCCTGATAGTGGAAGTGGACCCGAAGAGGATACAGAGGCGACTGGACAACGGGTACTGCGATTACATGACGCATGATTTCAAGGAGGCCATGGCCATGGTCAGGGACTGCGTGAAGGCCAAGGAAGCCGTTTCCATAGGGCTGGTGGGCAACTGCGCCGACATTCTCCCGGCCATGGTGAAGAAGGGCATGGTCCCGGATGTCGTGACAGACCAGACCTCGGCCCATGACGAGTTGAACGGGTACGTGCCCGCAGGGTACTGGGGCGCAGGGCTGAAGGAAGCGGACCAGCTGAGAAAGTCAGACCCAGGGAAGTACAAGAAAGAGTCAACGGCCTCGATGAAGGCCCACTGCAGGGCCATGGTGGACATGCAAAAGGCCGGTGCGATAGCCTTCGACTACGGCAACAACCTGAGGGGCCAGGCGCAGAAAGCGGGTCTCGCAGGCGCATTCGCGTATCCCGGATTCGTGCTGGCATACGTGCGCCCGCTGTTCTGCGAGGGCCGGGGCCCGTTCCGCTGGATAGCCCAGACAGGCGATCCGGACGATATCCTGGCCACCGATAAGGCGATAATGAAGATGTTCCCCAAGAACAAACTCCTCATGAATTGGATCAAGCTCGCCGAGGAATACCTCCCCTGGGAGGGGCTGCCCGCCCGGGTATGCTGGCTCGGCTATGGCGAGCGGGATAAATTCGCGAGGCACATGAACGCAATGGTCCGGAAGGGCGACATCGGCCCCATAGCCATCACCAGGGACCACCTGGACTCCGGCTCTGTCGCGAGCCCGTACAGGGAGACGGAAGGGATGATGGACGGCACTGACGCTGTCGCGGATTGGCCGCTGCTCAACGCCCTGCTGAACACGGCCTCAGGCGCAGACATGGTCGCGATACACAACGGCGGCGGAGTGGGCATTGGCTACAGCCAGCACGCGGGCATGATGGTGGTGTGTGACGGCACCCGGGACACTGACCGGAGGATAGACAGGGTTTTCAGATCCGACCCGGGGACAGGGGTCATGAGGCATGCAGACGCGGGCTATGCGCTGGCCAAGAAAACCGCAAGGGAGAGAGGCGTCAGGATACCGATGATGAAGTAGCCAGATACATAATGTGCAATCAATGGCAGCACAAAAACCTTAAAATAGGCGTGCCGCTACATAGCCCTCACACCCAGTAGAGAAGGCGATTCAAATGAAGCTTCCGAGAAAAGTGAGCATGTACTGCCCCAAATGCAAGAAACACACC
>DAKD01000027.1 GCA_002499085.1 Methanomassiliicoccales archaeon UBA280 | reverse complement strand
GCTCCTTGCACACACCGCCCGTCAAACCACCCGAGTTGGGTCTGAGTGAAGGTTCCCTTTTTGGGGCGCTTGAACTTGGGTTCAGCAAGGAGGGTTAAGTCGTAACAAGGTATCTGTAGGGGAACCTGCAGATGGATCACCTCCTACGTAATATACTAATTTCACAGGATAAGTAGGAGGAATAGCATTGTGTTGAGACATGTTCTTCGGAACATGACGTGACACAATACGATCACCTCCGATTCTCATCTTGTGAGAACCAAAACGGGTCACTGGTTGAACGCCTTCGGGCGCGATTCCAGTCTCCCCCTATACCTATTACGTCTACAGCATGCCGGAAATGGCATGCAACAGCGTGTCCTTCGGGACGCGCGGTGTCTTACGGACACCGAAAATGTGTGCAATGCATTCCTGAGTTATGTATTAGGTGATCAAGCACTAATCGTCATCGAACGTATTATTAATTTTTCATTATCCAGCGTTAGCGCTGCAGACCTGAACAGATGTGGCAGCATGCCCCGCCTGTGAGGGCGGGGTTTGGAAACAATCTGCGTTCGAGTGCGCTTGTAGATTGCGTTTTTGGACAATTACCAGGCAGAGAAGCCTCGCCCGGAGGGCGGGGTGCTATTTTGATAGCTCTTGCACGGATACGATTCGCTCAAACTTTCCCCCCCTGATTATGAATTACGTCGATCTGGGCTTGGCTAGGTACCATAGCCCTGGGGTCGGGATGTATACCAATTTTAACACCTCCCCGCCCTCACGGGCAAGGTTTCCTAAGGATGAGCTCAATCGTCACCAACCCGGTTCCGGAAACCGGGTCACGACCCCGGCCTCACAGCCGGGGTATGGTGGAGGTGACCGGTGCCGGGCGCTATTCCAAGAAATTGTCATCGAATTTATTGATATTTTTCAATGAATAGCGTCAGCGCTGGAACATGAAAGAATTTATACTCGGGTTCGAGCATTCAGGTGGGAATGATAAAGATAACAAAATACCGCGATGAGGAAGAGGATCTGCGTGTTCTGTGGCTCCGGGTCTCGAAAAATATCCCGTACACTGAGAATATGGACCGAAACGCCTTCAGGAGCGCATATCTGGAGAATGCTATGGCGGAGAATGTCTGCTTCCTGGCGCGTGAGGGGAAAAGATTGGTCGGGGCGGCCGCGGTCCATATCTATGCCGGATGGGGGGCGGTGCTCCAGTTATGGGTGCCGCACGATGAGCTTGGCGATGAAAAATCAGATTTGCTACTGGATAGGACCATCAAACTCTGCAAAGAAGAGGATATCCAAAAAATCTCTCCGAAGCCGTTGCTCGGCTCTCCTGCATATATTGAGTTCTTCAAATCTCGCGGCTTCACGGTCAATGAGGAATACCCCGAGGGGTTGTGGATGGTGGCGAATCTGGCCAAAGTTCCAAATCCCGAAGTCCCGGAGGGTGTGATTATTACCTTTACTGATGATCTGGAAAAGAGCGGGGATATCGAAGGAGTTGCACGTCTGGATGCGGAGATTGCGCGGGAACAGCTTGACCTTGAGGTCGATGTCGGAAAGAACATACGGGCATTGAGAGATGAGATGCTGGAAGAGAATGTGGTATATGGGATTGCAAAGGTCGGGGCGGACATAGTCGGTTATTCCAGGACCATATTCGCTGACCTCCTCTCTGGAGAAAACATTGTCAAGAATCGGGGCCTGGCCGTAGGAGAGAAATTCCGGAACCGGGGAATCGGCGAGGCTGTGTTGGTTGCCTCGATGAAAATGGTGAAAGAGAGAGGGAAAGATAAAATGTACATATCCACACATTCGAAAAACCCGGCACGGCTATTGTACGAGAGGGTCGGGTTCGAAACAATTGAGCATGTTCCCTCCCTCATCTTCCAAATAGAATCTGGAGCGGAACATGGACATCGAATACCGAAATCTTGCAATCGCCGAACTTGAAAAGCTTCGCCACATCGACCGCTCTGAGGTCATCGGCGGGGTATATCATTTCCGGTCGGGAAATCTTGTTCTGGAGAAGGAGCATTACGACATGAAGGGATTCCCGCCCGGGGAACTGGAAAAAATTATCGAAAGACAGAAAATCCTCATCTCGGAGGGGGGCACGCTCATCGGCGCTTTCGACGGCCCGACACTTGTGGGCGTCACTTCCATGGAGAACAAATTCCGGGGCCATAAAAAGAAGTATGTGAAGATGGACATTCTTTTCGTCAGCAGGGAATATCGGGGGGAGGGGATTGCCCGTAGCCTGGTGAAAAGTATCGCGGGTTTAGCCAAGCAGCGAGGGGCCGATGCCCTCTACATCTCTGCCACGCCGTCAAAGCACACCGTGGGGTTCTACATGTCCTGCGGAGCGAAACTGGCCGAGGAACTGGACGCAGAATTATATGAGATGGAGCCGGAGGACGTTCACCTGGAACTTCCGCTGTAGGCCTTCATCGCCCGATACACAGCGCACGCAGCCCCGAACCCGTTGTCTATGTTGACGACCGATATCCCAGGCACGCAGCTGTTCAGCATGCCCAGCAGCGCGGCCATGCCCTCGAAGTTGCTGCCGTACCCTATCGAGGAGGGTATGGCTATTACAGGCTGGGAAACCTGGGAAGCGATAACCGAGGGCAGGGCGCCCTCCATTCCGGCTATGACTATCACCGCCATCTTCTTGTCCTTGTTCAGGGCCTCGACGACAGCCTTGGACCTATGCATGCCTGCGACTCCGCGGTCGTAGAATTTCATCGGTTCGATGCCGAGATAATCGAGGGTGCTGGCCACTTCTTCGGCTATGGGAATGTCCGATGTCCCGGCCGTGACGACCGCGCATATTCCCACGCCTTCATCCCATCGTCCGCCGATTGTTACGGTCTTGCCCTGGGGATTGTGCTTCGCGATCTTGAAATGCCGCAGGAGGAGTTCGGCCTGGACTTCAGGGGCCTTCGTAACCATGACCGGGTGATGCTCGAGCAGTTTTGACGCGGCCTTTAGCAGGTCGGCGTCGGACTTGCCAATGGCCAGCACTGCCTCCGGGATCAGTGTGCGATTGCCCCGTGTTGGGTCAACATTGACCGAATCATTTTCCGTCATCTTTCTTCCTCATCCCTGCGGGAACATAGCCGTTCGGGTCTATTTCAATGCTTTCCCACCCGAACTTCATGATTTGGGAATCGAGGGCCTTCAGCATGGCCCAGTTTCCTTCGGTGTTCTCTTTCCGGCCCAGTTCCAGCCTTATGCCTTTGCCCTCTGCGCGCGCCCTTACCATCCCGATGCCATTGGAACGTATAAAATCCTCTGTCCTGTCGATTTTTCCAAGGGTTCCAGTGTCGATTGCCGTGCCGAACGGAACCCGGGAGCAGAGGCAGGCGGATGCGGGGCGGTCCCAAATCTTCAGGCCTGCTTCTCTGGCCAATTCCCTTATGTCGCTCTTTGCGAGGCCTGCCACGGCCAAGGGGGACAGTATTCCGTGTTCCCTTGCAGCCCTGGAGCCTGGCCGATCGTCGGCCGAATCGGATGCGTTCTCGCCGTCAAGAATCACGGCCAGCCCTTCTTTCTCTCTGATGGAATCAAGCCTCGTGAACAGGGCGGATTTGCAGTGGTAGCATCTCTCGCTTGTGTTAATCAGCACTTCGGGCTGAATCTCGGATTGGATGACCAAATGTTCAAGGCCGTGAGATTCGGCCGATTCCTTCGCGGATTCGATGTCCCGCCTGGGCGTGGATGGGTCCGAGACAGTAACGCACAGCACCCTGCCAGGGACATGGGCTTTGGCCATGAAAGCCAGAAAGACGCTGTCCAGACCCCCCGAAAACGCTATCAGGCAGCTGGGCAGCGCCGACAGGGACTCTGCGAGTTTCTTCTGCTTCTCCGGGAGATTTGTCATCGTATCATTTGTTAATGTCCTTGACGGCCGCTGTCAGCAGCCTGATTAGGTTGGCGAAGTCGTCCATGTGAACGATCTCCGTGGCGCTGTGGGTGTACCTCATCGGGATGCCTATGGGCATGGTTATGGCGCCGGATGTCTGGATTATGGCGCCGTCCGTGCTGCCGCCCGTGACCCCGTACTGAAGGGGGATTTTCTCTTTCTTGGCGATGGCTGTCAGGCGTTCGCAGAACTTCGGGCTGGCTATCATGCGCACATCAACCATTCTCAGCACCGGGCCCTTGCCCAGATAAACAGGCTGATAGTATTTGTCCAGACCCGGGCTGTCCGTGGTCGAGTATGTGTCCAGAGCGATGACATAGTCAAAATTCATGGTGTTGGCTATGACATTCGCCCCGCGGAGGCCTATCTCCTCCTGGACTGTCCAGATAAGGCTGACTTTTCCCTTGAACTTTGCATTTTTCAGATTGTCGAACACGCCCAGCAGAGCGGTTACTCCAACCCTGTTGTCCAGGCTTCTGGAGCAGACCATTTTCCTGTTGACCCTGAACCAGTCCTTCTTGATTATGACCGGGTCGAGGAACTTCACACCCAGAGCCTCGGTTTCCTTCCTGGACCTGGTCCCGACGTCTATCACCAACTTGTCCCATGTCAGGACGTCCTTCGGGTCCCTGCCTATGCTCAGGTGCGGCGCGTTGTAGCCCACAGCGCCCCTCACAATTCCCTTGGCGGTGTGGATTTCCACTGCCCTGGCAACCAGCATCTGATCGTAGATGCCGCCAATCACCTTGAACTTGATGTTCCCGTCGTCGAGTATGTTGGAGACCATCAGGCCCACCTCGTCCATGTGGGCGACTATGGCTATCGAGGGCCCTTTACCGCCGCCCATCTCGAAGATGAGGTTGCCCATGGCATCTTCCCTGGTTTGTTTCCCCACATGCTTTCGGATGTAATCTCTGACCGCACCCTCGTGACCCGATACGCCGGGCAGCATCACGACTTCCTTCAGAACGTCCTCCGGATTCCTAGCCATCATATCTCCTCGGTTTGCTGTATGTTCTCAAGGGTATTAAAATTAATCACGCCTCATGTCTTGCTGATGAACGGCGTTTTCACGGTGATTCCTTCGAGCTGTCTCCCATGAGAGTCGAGGATGACCTTAATCCCGGGTTTGGCATACTTCCTGTCCAGGTAGGCTAGTGCTATGCCTTTGCCCAGAGAGGGGGCGAAATTGCCTGAAGAGACCGACCCCACTGCTTCCTGTGGAGATTCCGCGGGGCGCACCGAGCTGCCGTTCCTTGCCGGAGCGCGCCCTTCGAGAGATATACCTATCATTTTCTGATGGGTCTTTTCCTCCTTCATTCTCTGTAGGACGGCCTTGCCTTTGAAGTCATGATCCCATTTGATGACCCATGCACAGTTGGTTTCGATCGTTGTCCTGTCCCTGGAGAAGTCCTGTCCTGAAAGAAGGAAGCCTGCTTCCAGGCGTAGCGTATCCCTTGCACCCAGGCCTATCGGAAGCACTTCAGAACCTATATCTGCGCTCAGTAGTGCATCCCAGATGCTTGGTGCAAGCCTGTTCGGGATGATGAGTTCGAAACCGTCTTCGCCCGTGTAACCGGTGCCGGATACGAGGCCTATGTTATTGTTCTGGATGTTGTCTTTCGTCAAAACCGAGAACGCAACGAAATTCTTTGATGCATAGTCAAATGCCTTTGCCTCGAACTTTCCGATACTGTTCAATTGATCTCCAAACAGCTTTGCGGCAAGCAACCTGGCTTTTGGACCCTGAACCGCTATGCAGGATAAATCCCCTGATACATCGATCAAATCGATATCGGAGTTGTCTTTCATCCATTTTCCGTCTGTATCGATCATGGATGCGTTGGGCACGCAGAAGTATTTTCCCTCCCCCAATTTGGTGACAATCAAATCATCGATGATTCTGGCATCGTCATCCGGCATATGCGTATAAACACATTTGCCAGGCGGGATGTTGACTATGTCATTGGTCAGCAGGCTCTGGAATCCTTTCGATTCCGATCTGTCTATTATGATAAAATCTCCCATATGGGATACGTCAAATAGACCCACGGACAACCTCACGGCAAGATGCTCTTTCATTATGCCAGTTTTGTAATGCAATGGCATCTCCCATCCGTGAAAGTCTACCAATTTTCCTTCCCTTCCTGCATGTTTCGCGTTCAGCGCTGTTCTGTTCATTTTATCATGGGTTAATTAAATCCTGTTATTATGAGTTTTGCATCGCCATTACGCCTGCACCAATAAGGATATATCCGATTTAGTATTCCGGGAGAGAAAGGTGATTTCAATAGGTATTGAAAACTTCCTTCATGAAAACAAACCGGGGCTCTGTCTGATAGGTATAGTCACCGGTCTGCCGGCTGTAATATTGAGCGTTCTAAGCCTTCTCCATTCAGAGGGCGACTCCGGCATCGTGAAATGGGCCTATGAATTGATTGGTAATTGGGCTTTCTGGCTGATACTGATGGGTTTTATCCTTCTCATACCAGGAATCTATTATCTGGCAGTGTTTTATAAACAGCTCAAGGAATTCAGAGGACTGATAAAGACTGACAGCAAGGCAATGTTCATAAAAAATCAGGATCGGGTGGAAGAATTGGCATGGAGGCTCCATCCCAAATACGAGAAGATGGTAATCCGGAAGAAGGAAAAGTTAAAAGTGAAATGAATTTTAATTTGCATATATCTTAGGCCTCCGCCTCTAAACGCAACAAGCAGGAAAGTTTTTTATGATGCCGCGCTTTCGGCCCCTAGCCCATCGGGACATTCTAGTTTCCACACGAAATGAAGGGGTCGGGCACCCGCTCCGCAAGAGCGGTCAAACCGATAAGCCAGCATCCGCTCGGCTATAAATACACGGCCCACAGAGGGGGAGGCCGAAATGCAGGAAAACATATTCAAGGACTACCTTGAGGCAAAGTCAATATTCAAGAGAGACAGGGACATACTCAGGCCATCCTATATCCCGGAAAAGCTGCTCCACAGGGACGAGCAGATTGACCAGCTAGCATCCATTCTCACCTCGGCCCTGAGGGGGGATCAGCCCTCAAACATTCTGGTGTTCGGCAAAACCGGTACCGGGAAGACGGCCACGGCCAAGTACCTGGGGAAGGAGATAAGGAAGGCTGCAGACAGCCTCCCCGAACCTCTGAAGGATGTGAGATACATTTACATAAACTGCGAGGTTGTAGACACCCAATACGGCGTTCTGCAGAACATAGGCAATCATTTCATAGATAACTTCGACGAGCGGATTCCGCCGACCGGCTGGTCCACTGAACGCGTGTACAACATCCTGTGGGAGAAACTGGACGACAAACCCAAAATCGTTGTGGTGGTACTGGACGAGATTGACAGGTTCGTGTACAAGAGCGGCGACGACACACTCTACCATCTGACCAAGATAAACGACGACCTGAAAAACGCCAAAATAAGTCTGATAGGCATATCCAACGACCTAAAATTCACTGACCTCCTGGACCCGAGAGTCAGGTCCAGGCTGAGCGACGAGAAGATAGTGTTCCCGCCCTACGACGCGGACCAACTGAGGGACATACTGGTCCAGAGGGCGGACATGGCCTTCGAGAAAGGCGTGATAGGCGACGGCGTCATCAGCCTGTGCGCGGCCGTCGAGGCCCATGAACACGGCGATGCAAGGAGGGCTCTTGACCTTCTGAGGGTGGCCGCTGAGATTGCCGAAAGGGAAAGGGAGACGGAAATCAACGAAAACCATGTGATCAAAGCAAAAAACAAAATCGAGCTGGACTGCGTGATCGAAGCCGTCCGGACTCTGCCGCTCCAGTCAAAGCTCGTTCTCATGGGCATCCTCCTCGGCGAGGAGGCCGGCAACAACAAGCAGATGACAGGGGATGTTTACAGCGCCTACAAAGAACTGGCCAAGAAGGCCGGAACCACATTGCTAACCCAACGCAGGGTCGCAGACCTAATCTCGGAAATGGATATGATGGGTCTGGTGAGCGCCCGCGTCAAGAGCTTCGGGAGGGGCGGCCGAACAAGGGAGATCCAGGTCAGCGTGCCCATCATGGAGACAATGCGAATACTCGAGAAGGACCCGATGATGGAGTCCCTGAAAGGGTACAAACTGAAGGTACAGAGCACGCTGATGTGACCCGGTAATTCTTTGCTTTCAGAATGGTGGAATTACCGGCCTTCTGAGCGAATCGCGCTCGAAGACGCACCGGCGATTCGAGGCGAACGCCTTTTTCCTCCATCCGAGGCCTTCGGCACTCGGAACGATTCAGCATCGGCGTTCACCGCTTGCTGGCAGATTGTTGCGAGCCATACGGCCCCTAGATTTAACTGGCAATTGTTGCCGGGCCGTGGTCGAATGCACTGCTAGGAAAACGGCGGTGTGCATTCAACGAGAGAATTAACTCTATTAAATATAGCACGGCTTTGTATATTACTAGCCTTCAACGAGAGATAACGAATCGGGGCCATGCGACTTTGCCGAACTCAATTCCCCAGTCAGGACGCAGTAGACAGCAATCACACATCTAATCCGGGAAGAACTCCATCTCGCCCGGTACATCGACAAACCCGTATTTCTCGTACACCGGCCTGCCAGCCTTCGATGTGTTGAGCGTGATGCGGCCGCATCCTTTCTCGACCGCCTCTATCACAAGCAGTTCAAGCAATCTCGCGGCAATCCCCCGCCCCCGATATTCGGGCAGCGTGTACATGTTCACAAGGTATGCCACCCTTCCGGAGTGGTTCCCGTATGTGGGTGGGACGTCATAGATACACATCCCGCTTGTGGCTACTACCGCCCCGGCATCCACTGCCAGCCAGGCAATGAATCTCCCGTCAGGCACATGGCTCCGGAAATATTCCAGGGTCCTCGCCCTGAATTCCTCCGGGTCGATGGGGCATGGCGCCTCCTCCCTCTCTGCACGCATGGCCATCCTTCTCTCCACGAGCACATCTACATCCTCGGCAGTCGCCCTTCTGTATTCCATGATATCACCCTTCAATTCTGTATGCGACATAGATGTCTGCCTCAATCATTACCCCTTCCTCGTAATAATGGTGGACAAAATATAGATTCCCGTCAGTATCCAATGTCGGTTCGCCGGCGAATTGCGATACAATCAGCTCCGGCTCTGACCACGATCCATTTACCTTTACCGAACGGAATATCGCGGGCGTGCCAAGATACGTTCTGGTGAACCACATCTCGTTCCCGTCCTCTGTTATGAACGGATAACCATCCATGGCCTCGCTGTTAACGGCTTCAATGTTGACCGGTTCAGACCAGGTTCCGCCCGACCTGTTTGTGACCCATATATCGTAATCGCCGTTTCCGCCCTGCCTCGCGGAATGGAAGTAAAGGTCGTCCCCGCGAATGTGGACTTCGCCGATCTGGATCTCCTTCATCAGCCTGTCGCCGGAATACTCCCAGTTCTCCCATTCTCCGTCGACAAGTTCCGCGGTGAACATGTTCACACCTTCATACCCCTCCCTTGCAGAGGCGAACCACATCTCGTTATCCTGTATGCAGACAGCCCCGTCCAGGGCGAGTTTACCAGGTTCCTGGAGCCACACTCTTTCCGGTTCCTGCCATCCGTTTCCATCCCACTCAGACACCCACACGCCCGTCACATCATCCATTAGCTGGCTCTCTGGAAGGACCCTCACATCCGGTGTGAAGAAGAAGTACAGGCAAAGTGAATTTCCGTCCCGGAAAACGAATGGCGAATCCTCAGCTCCGGCAGTGTTCACCGGTCCGGGCATAGGTTGCGGTTCATCGAACAAGTCAGAATGAAGTATGGGTGGGTGCATGTCTGTCTCCGGCCCCCGTTTGGCAATATCCTCCGGTATCGTGTCCGATCTCGCGACTTCGGGATAAGCCCCATCCTCCTTGCCGACAAACAGCATGCATGCAAATATCACAGCCGCGGCAACCACCAGGCAGAAACCGACCTTGACCATGTTCATTCTTCTTGCCTCATAGTTGAATGTTCATGTTGTTATTTAATATAATGATGCCGAGATAGCACCGAGGCAGAGCCTCGGCCTAGTCGCGACAATAATTGTCGCTCCTAATGCCGAATCAAGATTCGGCTCAGTCGCAACGAAGTATCGTTGCTCCACCCTCCATCCTTCAGGGCTGAGATGAATCGGCATGGGCAGTCGTCAATCCACCGTTGCATACCATGCTTATTTTAGCAAAGTAAATCGAAGCCCTTCAGCTTCGATGATTCAGGTATGCAACTGCCCTTTGGTAAACTTCCAGCCCGGCTGCAAACGCCAGTCCTTTTAAGGGCTGGTAGTTTACATCTGTTATGGGGGCCAAGGTTAAATGGATTCGCCTAAAACTACATATACATTCCGCGCATTGAGGATATGTTAATATGGCATGCAAAATGGGTCTTATACCGGCACAGCACGGCAGGTGCGACCGTTGGCTCGGCACCAGGGGCATGACCTCGCAGCCGACCTTGGGCAATATCTGCGAGTACTGCCATCATTATGAGAAAGATTGAGGCCATTCCATGTGCCCGGTCATCAGGGTCGCGGAAAGCGCCGACATTCCCGCAATAGTCGAACTGCAGGCCCTCGTATGGCAGGACCACTTCTTCAGGGAACGGAACACGCAGGTTCCGATGATGCGCCGCACAGCGGTAAACATGGGGTATTACCTGGGGAAGGAACCCGAAGGGTGCTTCCTGGCAACCGAGAATGGAAAGGTTGTGGGATCGATAATTTCCCATGTTTGGGGATCAGTCGGCTGGTTCGGCCCCCTCGAGGTTGACCCCAGGTTCCAGGACAAAGGCATAGGCAAATCCCTTGTCATGCGCTCGGTCGAATACCTGAGATCGCGGAGCTGCAAGACAGTCGGATGCGAGACCATGGCGGGAAGCTACCGAAACTTAGCATTCTACCACAAGCTCGGATTCAGGTCCAGAGCACTGTCACATGTCATGTTCCGGAACATGAATCCCAGGCAATCCGAAATAACATTCCCGCCCGGTGTCAGACCGCTTGGGGGGGACATTGCTGCCTGCAGGAACCTTTGGGACAAGATACTTCCCGGGCTCGATTATTCGAACGAATTCTCCTGCCTTGAGGCATACGGTCTTGGGAGCGCATATGCAACAGGCCCTGAAAACTCTCCGGGCCATGCAATAGTGCACACCCATGAGATGTTCGAGGAAAGTGGAAACGCGGTTCTGAAGCTCCTGGTTGCGGAAGATATAGGCCAGGCGCAGGTTTTGCTCGACGCCTGCGAGGCAACAGCAGTGCTGGCCGGCAAGTCAGGCGTGTTCATAAGGTCATACGACGCAACGCCGCCGGCCGTAACATGGTTCTATACCCGGGGATACAGACAGCAAGGAGTTTCGGTCAGGCTGATCCTTGATGGAGGGGACGAGTCAGGAACGATCAACCATGTGTCCTGCTGGTCCGGCTGAACTTTGCAGCCAGGGCAAGCATTATTATGCCGGAGGGCGATTCAAACCGGGAAACATGGCAAATGAGATAATACTGATAATTGGCGGTGGAATTGCGGCATTGACTGCCGCGGAGGCTGCCAGAGACACATCCGGAGACGCAGAAATCACTCTTTATTATGGGGAGCCAGTCCTGCCGTACAACCGCATGAACCTCACAAGGTACATTGCCGGTGAAGTGGGCGCCGAAGAGCTCAACCTCCGCGATGCCGAATGGTATGCCCAAAGGAGAATAAGGATGGTGCACGGTATTGTCGCCTCTCTCGATAGGAAAGGCCGCGTCGCGACCCTTGAAACCGGGGCTCAAGTGAAATATGACAGACTGATAATCGCAACGGGCTCATCGCCATTCATCCCTCCAATACCCGGCACGGAGATAGATGGCGTGATGGCTCTCCGCACACTGCAGGACGCGGACACCATACTGCGGCGGGCCAAACCCGGCATCAGAACTGTTTGCATAGGCGGCGGTTTGCTGGGCATTGAGCTTGCAGCCGGTCTGAACAAACTCGGAGCAAAGGTCACGGTTCTGGAGGGTTTCGGGTGGCTTCTGCCGCGTCAGCTCGCGCCGAAGGCAAGCGCCGTGTTGAAATCGAAGATAGAATCGCTCGGCATCGATGTGCGTTGCGGCGAGAAGATCGCCAGGATTCTCGGGGGGGCCAAAGTCGCCGGTGTGGAGCTTGAATCCGGTGAAACCCTGGACTCAGAGGCGGTCCTGATATCTGCTGGCGTGCGCCCCAATCTCGCGGTACCAAAGGAGGCCGGGCTGGATGTGGGCAAGGGATTGACAGTCGATGACAGGATGGCCACGAGCGACCCCGACATATTCGGCGCCGGCGATGTGACTGAGCACAGGGGCGTGGTTTACGGGCTGTGGCCCGCAGCTCTCGAACAGGGAAGGGTGGCAGGCATAAATGCCGCAGGTGGTTCGGGGACATTCAAAGGCATGGCTCCATCCACCTTTCTCAAGGTCGCGGGCGTTGATGTGTTCAGCACGGGTGACTTCATGCCAAAGGGAGACAATGTCAATCTGATTGAGAAGGCGGAGGGCGGCACTTACTCGCTCCTCGCAATCCGGGACGGAATCCCGGTGGGAGCCAATCTCGTCGGCGATGTTTCGGCCGCGATAACGGTCAAGAACGCGGTCGCAAAGGCCAGGCCGGCCTTGGACACTCCCAGGTTGCTCGAACTCTTCCCCGGGCTTGCTTCCGAACTCAGAGGCACGGAATAGTTGTCCCGCTGGAAAAACAAGACAGCACACTCGCGCTCTAGATGCGCGCGAGCGTATCGACCAGGTTGTCCAGGACTTCGTCCGCGATGCTGGCACGGTAGGTGATCAGAAGGTTCTCGATCCTCTCGGGCTCTGCAATTCTGAATGTGCTCTCCCTGTCCTCCCTGCCCCTGAGCAATATCCCGGCTTTCGTCAGCCTTTTTATGTGAAAAGAAAGCGCCCCTTTGGTGAATCCGAATTCAGCCAGAATCTCTGTGAAAGTGGCATTCGGGTGCGTCAGCAGATGAATGATGATCCTTCTCGGCGTGCGCATCCTGATGACGGATATGGCCTGCCTGTCGAAATACCGGACCTCCGAAATCACAAAATACCCTTTCCGCCGGCCGTCGTCATGAGGCTGGATGAGCCCGCCCTTCTCCAGCTGGCCCAGATGGTACTGCAGGTCACCGACGCTGAGGTTGAGCGCAGTCTCCATCTCCCTGAGATATGTGCCCGGGTTCCCTGATATATGGCGGAAAATCATCCGCCTCCTGTCAAGGGCCAGCAAATCATCTTCCATCAATCACCTTTTAAGCACCGAAAGGTAAAGGAACACCATGGCCAGGAAGTTGAGCCCCACCATCAACGGCAGGCCAATCAACCCGCCCGCGTCGTCCGTGAACACTTCGCCCGCAAGGAGCAGGCCCTCCGTGGCCAGTATGCCGAACCCCAATCCCGCAAGCAGGACCTTTGGCTCCCTGGTCCTTGCCCAGGATGCCAATGTGAGGCAAGCCATTATCGTTCCGAGCCCCGCAAACGCCAGCCTAAGGAAAACTTCGAGTTCGTCCATTTCAATACTCTCGGGGGTTCAATGCAGTTACATCTATAAAATGGTATGAGAAAAGGAGGGCGGGGCAGCCTGCCTGTGGGGACACAGGCAGGCTGCCCCGCATTGAATTCATTCAGAGATTGTCCTTCTGGCGCTTCCCCCGGAGAAACACCAACCCTACGGCAGCAGCGACAAAGGCGGCCGCGATTGCCGCAGGCAGCAATATGCTGACGATTTGCGAGCCTGCAAGGCTCACTGTTATGGTGTGGGTGGAGAAATGCGGCACATAGACAAATATGGTATTCTGGCTCGTCCCGGAAACCATGTAATAGCCGGCCTCGGTCCCGCCCTGAAGGTCCACAAGTTCCTCTATGGAACCGCAGCCTCTCACGGCCTCATCGTCAAAAAGGACGCTGACATCGTCCATGTTTTCTGCATTCAGCGCCTCCTTGTTCACATTCAAAGTGACAATCCTGCCCGCCTCTATGTCCGAGCTTACCTGGACCTGGAAGCGGTTCTGCTCAATGTTCTTGAACTCGAGCTGGAATGTAGGGTCGTTCATGGTCTTGACGTCGTTGTACTGCATACCCGCCTCGTTGGCGTAAAGGTATCCCACGGCAGCCACAAGTCCCTGGTCCATTGCGCCGGCCAGAGCGCCTCTGTCATCGTCAGTCGTCACATCTCCGTACCAGCCCTCCAGGTATGCGTAGTCATAGGACCACCCGTAGTCCAGCCAGGAAGACGTGCTGACCGTGGCGCCTGAATGGGTGTGTATGATAATTTGCCTGCCGACTATCTCCACAGAGCCGCGGTCCACCCATATTGAACAGGATATGTTTCCCAGAGTGAGATACGCCTCATCCCATTCATAGTACCCCCAATAACCGGGGGCGGAGGCTGATCCTGACGAGTCAACGCCGTAATAGGAATCATCAAGGCCAGTGATATTCACTGTTTCAATACCGTATATGTCATAGTAGCGCGGTGAATCAGAGATCTCAATGCCTTCCGGGACAGTGAATACGATCGTGCTGTTTGCGTCCCCGAACTGGTAATATATGGATGAGTAGTCATAGTCGGTAAGGGTCACCATCACGTTCTCCCCCATGTACACGAGGGACTGCCCCAAAGCCATGGGATGGCCGTTCGGTATGAACCCATCTATTGTTATCGCGTCGAAGAAATTTACAGTGTATACTGTGGGTTCTGGGCCCCATTCATAGGCGTATCCTGAACCGCCCGCCTCATCGATGCGGTCCCCATCCGAATAAACCATCGGGTAATACCAATTGTAATCCACAATCGTGGTTGTGTATTCAGTTACCGTGCCCGTTGCTTCATTCAGCATGAAGTCCACATATGTGCCGTTGGCAAAACCGTCCGAATAGTTGAAGCCACTGGGCTCCGGCCAATAGTACCAATATGGTTCAGTGTAATTATAATCCCATACGTACGGGTCGGAATACTGGAAAGGGTCCTCAGGTTCGGGTGCCGGCTCAGAGGTCTGGGCCATGACGCTCAGTGGCGCCGCAGTCAACATTGCCAGCCCGATTATTATCGCGAACCATTTGTTCATGTTTTTATCACCGGAGCAAAAACAGGGGTTTGCCTATATACTGATTTTGATACAAACGTTGAACCGATTGGTACGAACGGTGAACCGGTAATTCATTGCTATCAAAATGGTGGAATTACCGGCCAACGGATGGGAGAATACGTCATCAAAACGATTACCCACAGCAGATTCTTGTATGCATTGAGATATCGTTGCCGAATCTACTAATTGCCAACACATCGTTCTATACTGTCATGACCCTCGATAATGCCAGTGGATTGTTGTCGGGGGGGAATGCTTCGGGATTGATTGTTGGGAGCCGCATTCAATTCTTGCCTAGCGCCCGGCCAGGCAAGTTCCAGTCCCTAGACCCTAGCCCTGAACCCTATTACCAAACTTTAAATAATCCCATATGTTAGTATATATCGCTAGGCTAACCGGGGGGGTAGCAGCGTCCCCAAGTTTTTCTTTTTCAGGATTTTCTGCGCCGGAGTGGGTTCACCAAAAAGAAAAATTTGGAAATAGAAAAAAGCTCACCCACCCCTGCTCGAAAATCCAATTGCCCAAGGTTTAAATATCCCCACATCTTAATATGCAATGCTAGGCTAACCGGGGGGGTAGGCGTCCCCTTATACACCGAAACCGTCTTCAGCGGGGGTGACGGCCGATTGCGGCGTATCAGATATGCAGGCGGAACACATCGCAACGATGAGGCCCTGTCCCGTGGGGCTGGAGGTGCCGGACGGACGCAGCCGGAGGGCGGCGTAAGCCGGCTTGGTCACGGAAATCGGGTCAGGTCCTGACGGGAGCAGCCTTACCGTTTACTACCAACGCTCACGGGGTGGCGGGGCCGAGAAGCGGCGTACCCTCCTTCTGCATGTGCTGGCGACAAGATCGGTGCCTAGCACTCCGGTATATTGTTATTGCTAGGCACCGACAGGCCGAATTTCAGAAGNNATAAGTGGCAAATTCGGCCGTGTCTACGACCGCGCGATTATAATGCATTGCAGCGGTCGCATTTACAACTCTTGCACAGCTGCGTTTCTTTCATCCTTCGCATTTTATGAACACAAGAATAAAAATGTCCATCTAGCCGGGCAGGGCTTCGCAACATGTCAATTCGTCCCAATCTATTTCTAATCGCAGAGGCATCCCCCAGCAATGAATCCCAAGTCTGGAAAGCGCTACCTGGGCGGCCTCTCACTGAATGTCATACTCATAGGCGTCATCAGCTTCCTCACGGACGCCAGCTCGGAGATGATAATGCCCATCCTTCCGCTGTTCCTTACAGAAGTTCTTGTCGCTCCCATGCTTGTTGTCGGCCTCCTTGAAGGCGCGGCCGAGAGCACAGCCAGTATTTTGAAAGCTGCATCCGGGATATTGTGCGACAGAACACCGAAAAGGACTCCTTTCATGACTGCGGGATACTCCCTGTCGACAGCTTCAAAACTGCTTTTCGCCTTTTCAACCATGTGGCAGCATGTGGTGGGCCTGAAGATAGCCGAGCGGGTGGGAAAGGGCATACGCGCCGCACCCAAAGACGCACTCCTGGCCGACTCATCCACGCCAGAGACGAGGGGAAAGGCATATGGCTTCCACCAGGCCATGGACACAGCCGGAGCGGCCGTAGGAGTTATCATCGCATTGGCTCTCGTTTCAGTGCTGGCTTTGGGCTACAGGACCATATTCCTGCTCTCCGCAATCCCGGCTACAGTTGCCGTTCTGCTGATTTTCCTGATCAAAGAGAAGCCCAAACAGCCTGTCAACAGTTCGAAAGATTGCATGCCAGTAATGAAAAGCCTCAAACGGCTTCCCGTGGAGCTCAAGGTTTTCATTCTCGCCATGGCCATTCTATCAGTAACTTCCGTCATGACTTCGTTCTTGGTCATACTCTCCGTGGAATCGGGCGCAACGCCCGTAGTGGCCATCCTCCTTTACCTCGCCTTCAACATAGTCTACGCGGGATTCTCGCTTCCGGCAGGCACAATCTCAGACAAGATAGGCAGGTACCCGGTGATCCTAGTGGGATATCTTTCAATGTTCGGGATGTTCCTGATCGCCATAATCTGCCGCGATGTGTGGCTTGCCCTCGCCGCATTCGTGCTGTACGGATTTGCCTATGCTCTGACACACAGCGTGCAGAAAGCGCTGGTGGTGGATATAGCGCCCCCGGACCTCAGGGGTTCGGCGCTCGGTCTGTACAATATGGCAATAGGAATAGCCGCACTTCCCATGGCAATTGTCGGGGGCATTCTGTGGGATGCATACGGCTCATGGGCAACGTTCATGTTCGGTGCAGCAGTTTCGCTTGCCGGGCTTGCGCTTCTGTTAACTCTGGCCATAAAGGCCGGGGCCGTCAGGGGCATAAGGTTGCCCGGGCCGACGCGCACCTGAATATGCAACTTTTAAATATCAACAACAATATCCGCATTCAGTGAGGGAAGACAATGAACATTAATCGCAAAATCAGCAAAAACTCCAGCGGAGCCGTAGAAGGGCTGCCGCTGCAATTGATCATAATGGTGGCTGTTGCGGCGATAGTCCTCGTAATAGTATTGGGATGGCTCGCCCCGTGGCAGGACAAGGCCGACCTGGACCAACTGACAGTGTCCCCGATAACAGTGGACAGCGACATTCAGAGCACGATAGTAGTCACTGCCTGGGACACGAAAAACAACCATCTCGAAGGCGTGGTCGTAGAAATCTCCGGCGCCAATGTGGACACGCAGGTATTGACAACAGGAAGCGATGGGACCGCGACCTTCACAGTCACCCCGTCAGTGCCCGGGGGAACAACAGGGAACATCAATATCGTGGGCAAGTTCACGGGAACGGTTTACACCGAGAAGACCGCGTTCGTGGTAGTGTCCTGATGGCCTGATCCATAACCGGAGAATGCAGGACATGAAACGTCCGAAGCCGTGGCGGGATCTGGGAAATGACATCGCGGCAGTCGAGGGCCTGCCGCTCAGGCTGATAATAGCGTTGGTCATAACAGCCATAACAGTCCCCATGGTATTCGGGTCGTTCAAGGCCTATGACGCGAACAGGGTGGAGGAGTCCGTTCTCTCCGAAATCCGGGAAGTATCCATGGCGGCCCAGACAGTGTACGCATCCGGCCCGGGCAACAGCATAGCCATAGACTTCAACCCTGCCTCCGGCACAATGGCAAAGGTCGAATATGTGATATTCGGGGACATGCCGGGAGGCAACATGTCATCGACAATAAGATACAAGATCCAGGGCAGGGCCGAATGCATTGTTCCGGTAATCTCGCCCAACGTGCCCCTGTGCGGGGTTGCAGACGTGCCTCTGACAGCCACCTCGCAAGACTGCATCATACTGGCGGAATGCATGACCTCGGAAACAGACCTGAACGGCGACGGTCTTGGCCCGGACTCATTCGTGCGAATGTCCATCATTCCCTGACAATGCAATTGCAGCCTGACTTCTCCAGGTATTTCAGAAAGCCGCGCAGCCTCTCGTATTCCAGAATCACCAGCGTTTTCGGATATCTCTCTGCCAATCGGCAGGCACCTTTGGCCAGCCACATCTCCCTGGACGCCTCCAAGGCCCTGTAGCCGTCAAACCGGTTCACCATCCTGTCCCACTCGAGAACGAACTCTTTCGGGGTCGCGGCCTTGAATTTGTGCCGGAGCATGCTCTTCTGGCTCCTTCCCTGCCGCATCATGTCCCAAGTCGTCACATACCTGCAGTATGCGGCAGTGTAATGCTCATCGCCCATATCCAGCGGCGTTACGGGAATTCCAGAGTCCAGAGCGGCCGAGAAGCAGGGCGGCGGCTTCATGACCTTGCCGAAAGCGGCCAGGCCCTTTATGTATACCCTCTCCTCGGTGTTTGTCGGGTCAGAGCTGTGCTTTGCTGAACCGGCAAGCTCACTCATGGCCGAAAGCCCCTCTTTGGATACGGCCAAACCGATTGCATCAGGCATGACATCCCCGATGATTTTCGCTATCCTTTCCCCCTCGGAAACAAGTCCCCTGACTGCGCCGGCGACAATCAGTTCCCCCGGCATCAGACCCTCTCCTCGATCAGATCCATTACCTTCTTCCTGTCCCTGGCCTTCTGCAGCTCGCTTGTGCAAACCAGGGGCGTGCCCTCAAGGTTCAGCTTCTCGCCCAGCCTGTCCACGAAAATGACCGAATGCTTCTCCAGGACTCTTGAAAGCACGGATATGGCCCTGGCCCGCCTGTCCAAGCCGGGCCTTTTCTGGTCAACCCCGGCCAGGAGTACCACATCCTTATCCGTCGCAACGCCGTCAAAGGGGCATCTTGCCGCGGGGTTCACATTGTATCCGATGTGGCTGAGCCTCAGGAATATCTCCCCGGCAAGGCCGTGAAATTCCTCCGGATGCCCGGGCGAATCGTCGACGCCTCTGCAGGACAGCGGGTCCAGAGGCAATATGATCTCCTTTCCAAGGCCCTTCTCAATCCGAAGAGCCACATCCAGTTTCGCGCTCATCCCGTCCTCGTACATCTTTATCGTGCGCCTGGTCACCCCGGCCATTTCCGCAATGTCGCCCAGAGAAAGCCCCCCGTCCCTTGCCTTCCTCAGGACCTCCGAGTCCACCTCGACATAGAAGCCGCCGCTGGCCGCATAAACTATCGGGGGGATGCCATCCTCAATGAGGTCTCTCAGCGTACCCAGAGAAATCATCGGTATACCGGTCCTTGTGTATACGACGCCGTCTTCAATCGGTTCTGTTCCGGATTTAAGGGCGATTAGGATCGCGGAACCCCTTACTGCGTTGGAGAGCGTCTTCATCCCGGTGAGCATCTCTTCGTTGAGGGAGTTCGCATTGGTTACAACTTTGATGACAAGGATGACCTGGTCCCTTCTGGCGACTATGTCGAACCCCGAGTGGACAAGGTCTTTGGGGTCCGAAGCGGCAAAACCGGCCCTCAGAAGCATGCCATGCAGATCAGTCACAGTCTCGTTTCTGGGCTTCACAATGAACACAAGGCAGTAACTTCCATATAAAACTTTTTGAAACCATATATTTGACCTCATTTCTGCGACATACCCATCATATTTTTATATTACATATTGAAAATATTACGGCAATCAACAGCGTTGCACTTAAAGTCCTCTGAAATGGCTACTTCTGGGTCAGAAACGATACTTTAGGGTCGGTTTCAGCTTAAATATTAAGTACTCTCAGAGCATATTGAATTTAGGTGGAAATCTATGTATTGGGTATATTTAGACAAATTAACAAGTACTGGGCGGTTGCATATTGAAGGATGTAAAGAAATAAAAAAAATGGGTGCGCCGATTGATGATAAACATGGCACATGGCACTCGTTTGAAACAAAGAATGAGGCTATTAATTTTTTAGAATCGAGTGAAATGAAGTATAAATTACCGTGTCTTTTTTGTCTTAAAAAAGAACCAGATATGATGAACAAATCAAAATTAAATTAGAAGTCCGGCTCGATGCCGGACTCATACATCTGGGCGATTAGCACGGTGATATTGTAGGCCAGTATCTTACAAAGTAATTCATTACCTTGGGCAACCCACTTCTTAGATTTGAGGTTCTCGCCGAACTTGGCCTTCATCGCGCCAAAGGTAGTTTCAACATTCGACCTCTTGTGGTATCTGGCGTTGAACTCATCCCGGTGCAACTGGAAATAGTGGTAAGCATTTTTCCATGCCTTCGAGCCTTGCTTTTTCCCGTTTGCATTACTCTTGAAAGGAATCAACGCCTGACCGCCGACCTCAATGGCTACATCGTGGTTAAGCCTTGATGAATAGGCTTTATCTGCGGATACTTCGCTTATCTCGAAGGACTCGGCTGTACCCCTCAACAATCCCTCGAACTGCGGGGAATCAGCCCCATGCCCGTCTGTAATAACTACATCGGTTACTACGTTGGTTATTACTCCGGTGCAGATGTGCGCCTTTATCCAGTCGTGGGTTTTCTTTACACCATGCTTTGCGCCGCAATAAGCGTTGAACTTGGACGTTGAAAACCCGCTGGAATCAATCGCAAAATCAGATTCGATGCTGGCCAGTGGAATCGCGGATTTCCTTATCAATTTCTGCAATACGGACGTTATCTCACGCTTTAATAGGGTCTTTGAAACTTGGTTGAAATGCGGTGCATGGGTAAGCGTTCCGTTCTTTTCCGCATCTCTCAGGAACGTGTGCGCCCTTCGGCTGGACATCATGCTGTAAGACTTCATGACCGCGCAGAATACTTGGTCTGCGATTGGGATTGTTGGTCTGCCAAATTCATACTCTGGCTCTGGTATTGTGTCGCACAATTCACGGAGTAATTTCTCGAATATCTCGCCTTCCATGACTTGTGCTTTGTTGTATGCCGACCATGCTTGGCTCGGCGCAATCGGGATTTTCTCGGATATTGTGCCTGTGATTGTTTCCCTCTGGACTTCGAGATAATACCTCGTTGCCAGAATATGCTTGCACTCCCCGCCGCGCGTGATGTAATCCGGGCAGTTGCACTTCCATTCGCCAGAATCCTCAACCTTGTAAAGCCCGTATCCGCTTTGACTCTTGACCGTGAAAATACCATGTTCGACCTCATGTATCGGGTCGTCCAGTTCCAGTATTTTCATTGCCTTTTCAAGCCTGGTCGATGACGGGATGCTTACGCCGTCGTGTTCGATTTCTATCTCACTTATGTCCGAGTTTAGTATGTTTTCTGTCAATCTCATCTACCTCTTTATCTACCTATAAGCACACTAACTATATAAATATGTCGGTCTTTCTTTCTGTCCATGAATAGGTAAATTTTGACCAAACAAGAAAGACAGATAAAGATTATATACTCGATAAGCCATGTATGTTCGGTGATTGATTGCCAAGAAATCCAAGTGCCAACGAAACAATAGTACATTCGGCGACCTCTAAGGGAACTTCTTATAGGACTACCATACCCGCGTTTATCATAAGTCAGATGGGCTTGAAAAAAGGCAGTGTGTTGAGATGGGAGATTATCGAGAGCGAGGACGGAAAGAGTTTTCTCAGGATTCGAGAAGTTGGGGATTGACCAAATGTCAGGAAAGAGCGAAAATATGAATGCTGAAACGAAGTTTGGAACGACCGGAACAATTTTAGAAAGAAAAAAAGCATTTCTAAAGAGGCTAACGCCCATAAAAGGCAAAATGAAATATCGCAGATATGTCGAATCTCCGCTTAGATACCCTGGGGGTAAAAGTCTGGCTGTTGGTATGATTGTGGAACATATCCCAGATAACACAAGTAAACTGGTATCGCCGTTTTTTGGTGCTGGCTCTGTTGAAATAGCGTGCGCAAAAGAATTAGGGATGGAAGTCCAAGGCTATGAAATATTTGACATATTAGTTAATTACTGGGGTGAGCAGATAAAGCACCCCGAAGCACTTTACAAAAGATTGCGAGAATTTGAACCAACAAGGGACGAATTTAAGAGGATTAAAAGCATATTGAAGTTGCATTGGGACAAAAAAGAAATGATTACAAATAAATTAGACCTGGCCGCATTGTATTATTTCAATCATAACACGTCATACGGGCCACATTTCTTAGGGTGGCCATCCGATATATATTTAGATGAAAAAAGATACGCAACGTTAATAGACAAGGTTCGTAAATTCAGAGTAGGTAATTTAGATGTTAAATGCGCATCGTTTGAAACAATCATGTCAAAACACAAAAACGACTTCATGTATTGTGACCCACCATATTTCCTCGGTGGCGATAGTAAAATGTTTATTGGATTATATCCGCACCGCAATTTCCCGGTGCATCATAAGGGTTTTAAGCACGAGTTGCTTAGGGACTACCTATTAGAACACAAAGGCGGATTCGTACTGTCATACAACGACTGTTCCACGATTCGAGAATGGTATAAAGATTTCGAATTTATAACCCCTGAATGGCAATACACATTCGGCCAGGGCGATACGAGAATCGGGGTAAATAGGGCGAATGGAAACGGAGGAAGTCATGTGAAAAAATCACATGAATTGATAATATGGAAAATGCCGTAAAGCCTAAAAAAACAAGAGCGTCAACTTCGGAGGATGCCAGGGCGTATCGCCAAAGAGGGCATGATGATGCTTTAGAGTTTGCTTTGTCAATTGGTTTAGAGCACGATTACAAAAACGACATAAAAGCCAAAAAAGACGTAATAGACCCGTCTGGTGATGCGCACTCCGTTAAAAGTGGCAAATCAAAATGGCAGATTTTTCTTTATGGTTTGGGGAGATTTGAACACGACGATGCCTTTACAGTAATGAACGGGATAGGCGGTTTACTAATAGAGTGCATTAATTCTTTTCCAGCAACGTATGATGAATATATTTTAGATAAAATACCAAGCAAAGAGAGGTTAAGAACCCCTATGCGACAACTTGCCGAAAGACTCCAAAACAAAGCAAGACTAAGGGCGTTCATAAACAAATCCATTTTTAATGGCGGTGAAGTAGATTATTTAACTGTAAAACATGACGGGGCTTTTCATGTGTTTTATTATAAAGACGTGGTCGATTTATTTGGGGAATATATGGAAGTTTGTAATTCCCGAGCAATTTCAGCGGGTCAAATGCCTGAGCAGAAAGTTTTATTGCGCTACAAAGGGCTAAACATCGGAGAGATAGAGATGCGCAATGATAGTGCAACACACTATCGGGAAATTCGATTCAATATGATTAAGCCGCGAATCATGAAGATATTGTTTGAGAAAATAAATTTCAATTGCATTTATAGGGATAATGTTTTTGTTTATGGAATGGCATCAAGAAAATTCGGGCGTTGGGATGAACCAAAAACCGCAACACCAAAGAAACCACTCGTTTTCAAAGACACTTTATGACTTTAAGGTCAGAATCCCGACTTTAGGGTCAAACGCGACTTTAGGTGCAACGCCGCAATCAACGATAAATATAAATACTATGTGAGTTAGTTGCCCTTAACGGATGGGCCTATGTCTGTCAGCAGCATTGCAATATTATTGCCCGCCCTCGACGAAGCGGAAACCATCGGGCGCGTGATAAGCAAAATACCGAAGAAGGAGCTCACCAACCTCGGTTACAAGGTCGATATTGTGGTCGTGGACGGTCACAGTAAGGACATGACATGCGAGATTGCTTCTTCGATGGGGGCAAGGCTTCTCAAGCAGAAAGGAATAGGCAAGGGCAATGCCCTTCAGACAGCTTTTGAGGATTTCGACGGCAGGTACCTGTTCATGCTCGATGCCGACGATACATACAACCCGGGGGAGATCCTGAGGATGCTGCCGCCCCTTGAAAAAGGCGAGGCGGACGTGATAATGGGCTCCAGGTTGAACGGGAGCATATCCAAGGGAGCCATGTCCAGACTCAACTTCATAGGCAATGTCGCGCTGACCCGGACGGCCAACGTGCTTTTCCCGAACGGGCATAAGGTGTCGGATGTCTGCACCGGCATGTGGGGCTTCACGGACGAGGTCATCCACGCCCTTGACTTGGAATCCCCGAGTTTCGATGTTGAGGCCGAGATGTATGCGAAATGCGTGAAATCCGGATTCACAGTCAGCGAGGTCAACATCACATACGGAAAGAGAACCAACGCCAACAAGCTCAGTTCTCTGAAGGACGGTGCCAAGATATGGTTCCGCCTGCTGAAAGAGCGCATCAACCATTAACGCCGTTTTCGAGCATGGTGCGCGCAATCGGGATTCACTTCAATCTCCATCACGTCGAATGTGTTTTTCATGCCGTCGTAATAGGCCAGATTGCGGAGGCATTTATCCGGCTGGGCGCAACAGATCTTCACGGCCTCCCTGACCTGGACCGCGGCTATTACGCTGGTAGTGGTGATCTCTGCACCCACCTTCGGCACGAACACAGACACATCGTTTCCTGTACAGCTGAACCTCTGCTCCACAATTCTTCCGTGGCTGCGGTTCATGCCGCATTCTAGGCATGGCGTTTCAGGGGGCAGCACGACCTGCACCTTACCTCTGACGCCGTCCATGGCCCCATCGATGTACGGGATTCCCTGATTGCAACACTGGGCATTGACATGGAGCCTTGCCATCAGATTATCCAGGCACCCGAGCACCAGGTCGAACCCGCCAATGAATTCATCCCCCAGATCCTGGATTCTCCTTGTTATTGCGACAGCCGCCACATCTCCATCGAGCCTTCTCATGCCCTCCGCCACAATATCGGCCTTGAATCGCTCCGAGGCGACATCGCCGCGTGAGAAGAACAGGCATCTTGCCAGGTTGGAATGCACAACCCTGTCCATGTCCACAACAACAACGTCCCTGAACCCGGAGAGGACAAGGTTCTTGGCAACCTCGTTGCCTATTGCGCCGGCGCCCACCATGAGAACCCGGGCTTTTGAAATGGCATCGATGTCAAGCCAAGCTATGCGCCTGGCTCTGTCGAACCTGTCCCGGTCCGAATCCCCGGGAAGCAGCATCTCTTCCTCCACGGGGGGGAATCGGCTTTGGTAAATAAATATATAGCGGGGAGTGGAGCGGCGTAGTTCCGGGGTGTTTGCAATCATCGCCGCGACTCAGCCGAATTTCGTCCATTGATTTGAACCGTCAAAGAAATTCGGCGCTATGGCCAAATTAAGACCGAATCATCAAATCGCATATTTTGGCCACTCCCCCTATGGCATTTTGGAAAACATAAAAAAGATATAGCGGGGAGTCGATTTTCAACGAAGCAACTTTGCCTGCGTCTCGACGGGCAAGCCCGTCTCGGGCCGGCACGAATAGCTGCACCATTCGGCACGGCCTCGGCCAGTTTTGCCAGTGATTGTTTACAGACACTGGCCCTCGGTTTGAACGACTGGTCTTCGGGTGTCCCATTCCCGAAAGCAAGCTTCCGGGATTATGAGCCCGATGGGATTTCCTGGCTACCCCACCCCGCTGTGGCGTGGTCTGACCTGGGTGCTGTGTCTATATAATGGGCGGGATTTAAGCCTTTCCGTGATGGCAACCAGTAATTATCGGTGTTTTCCCGCTGTGGATTTTTGGCGACTGGCTTTAATTCTCTGTTTGCGTCTTTCCAACAGCCAGCCGAGAATAAGCGGAACGAAGGAGACTATGATTATGGCCACGAAGAGCAAAGTAATGTTCTCTTTTACAACTCTCAGATCGCCGAACACATACCCCAGGCTCAGGAATATGGACACCCAGGCAAAGGCACCCACCACGTTGTAAACAACGAATTTCCTGTAATCCATCCTGCCTACGCCGGCCACGAACGGCGCAAATGTCCGCATGATGGGTATGAACCTCGCCAGGAATATTGTCTTGGGGCCGTGCTTTCTGTAGAACACGTGGGCATCATCCAGGTATTTCTTCTTGAAGAGCCTGGAATTCTCCTTCGAGAATATTTTCGGGCCAACATAGTGGCCGAGCCAGTAGTTCACAGTGTCCCCGATGATGGCAGCCGAGACAAATACGATGAAAAGGGCCCAGATATTGAACGAGCCGTAGGCAATGGCCATGGCGCCGGCCGCAAATATGAGAGAGTCCCCGGGGAGGAAGGGAAACACCACGAGCCCGGTCTCGCAGAATACGACGATGAACAGGATTGCATATACCCAGGGCCCGTATTGGTCAATCATGTAGGCAAGGTTCGAATCCAGGTGCAGGATGAATTCAATCAGCCAAGATACGGGGTTCATGCATCGTCCTCGTCAATTTCCTAAGAACCCAAAACCCTCGGGGGATAAAAGCATAACCCAAGTCGCCGCACAAAGCCCCAGCAGACCCCGCCCATCCCTTTTGAAAAGCATTTAAACCGGCCGGGCTATGACACTCCGATGCGCGTAACAATATTGGACGGGTACATAGACGAACCCTCCAGGCTGGGTGTCCCGCCGTTCATGAGCCCCTACCCCCGGTATTGTGCGGGCGCGGTTGCTGCTGCAGGCCACGAGCCCGAGTACATGACAATAGACCATTGGCGCTCCGGGAGGCGGCCGACAGGCGATTTACTGCTAATAATCTCCGGAGCCCTGGTTCCGGGAAAGTACCTCAGGTCCATGCCGATGTCTGCCAGGGAATTGAAGGAAATTCTGGAACTGTCAACCTTGGAAACAGCGACATGGCACTCCGCCGAACCGCAGGAAATCATGCGGGGCGACCATCTTTGGGGCTGCGATCCGGATGCATGGATTTACGACACTCTTGCCTCGGGCTCCGATGAGAAAAGGCGCAGAACACAGGAAGAATGGAATGCCTGGCCGATTCTGGGCGCTTCAGCGGTGAAGCAGCATCAGGATTTTCCGCAGCCGCTGGTATGCGAGATTGACATGTCCTACGGATGCCCGCATTTCATCACCGGTGGGTGCAGTTTCTGCACTGAGGCGCTGTTCGGCATGCCTGTCTTCAGAGACGAAACGGGCATAATCTCCGAGGTCAAGGCATTACTGAAGGCGGGTTGCACGAATTTCCGGCTGGGCGGGCAGTCATGCCTGTTCAGCTACAGGGCGGAAGGCGTGGGAGACACGCCGACGCCCAAGCCCAACGTCTCCGCTCTTTCTGCAGTTCTCAAGGGGCTTTCCAGACTCGAAGGCATAGAGGTGCTGCACACGGACAATGCCGACCCGTCGGTGATTTCCCGCCACCCGGACGAATCGGAAAGAATACTGGAAATGCTCGTCAAAACTTGCACGTCAGGAAACGTCCTGTCGCTCGGCCTGGAAAGCGCGGACCCGGCAGTGGCCGGGAGAAACAATCTTAACTCGACAGCGGAAGAGGCACAGGCAGCCATCAGGATGATAAACAGGGTCGGGCTGGAAAGGGGTCCAACAGGGCTTCCGAGGCTGTTGCCGGGATTGAATTTCCTCGCCGGTCTGGAAGGCGAGACCCCCGAGACCTTCCTGGCCAACTCGGCATTTCTGCAAAGCATAGCGAAAGAAGGCCTGGCAGTCAGGAGAATCAACATAAGGCAGGTATCGCCAGTGAGACGCGGATTCCCAAGGAAGGGCAGCAAGAAGCCATTCATCCGCTTCAGGGAATTTGTGCGTTCGGAGATCGATCCGGTCATGCTTGAAAGGGTTGCGCCCATAGGTACCATCCTGAAGAACGTGTTCACCGAGGTGAGGATCGGCAAGCTCATGTTCTCCAGGCAGATAGGGACCTATCCGCTGCTTGTGGCAGTGCCACAGGACTTTCCCCCCGGAATATTCCTCGATGCAAAGGTAACTGCGCTGGGGAGCAGGAGCCTGACTGCTGTGCAGTACCCTCTTGACATCAACAGCTGTCCTTTTTCCGCCTTGGAGGCATTGCCCGGGGTTGGCAGGAAACGTGCAATGAGGATATTCAGGGCAAGGCCGATATCGGCCCTGCATCAGCTTGAAACTGCGCTCGGTGAACAGGCGGTCGCGGCCAAGGTGGCCGAATACGTCGCGCTCCCTTAAGTTTCAAAACGCAAACCCCCGGGCCGGTTCATGCACTTTCATTCACAGGTCCGGTTCCTTTGCCAGTTCTGACCTTTGTCCTGAGAATTATGCCGCTCGCGCCCACAATCAATGCACAGGTAACTATCGAGGGCACAAAGCCTATACCGATTGCGGATATCCCGCCGAAGGCTCCGCCGGCGATCGCACCCAGGCCCACGGCCGCATTGAACACCCCCGCATGCGAACCCTTGCGCTCGTCCGGGCCCGCGCTCACGGCGATGGGAAGCTGCGTATCCGCAATGATGGCCCAGGTTATGCCGATGGCAACATGCAGCGCCACAAGGAAAGCCACGGCGACCGCAAAACTAGCTGCCAGTATCGGTGCGGTGAAAATATACATGGCGAATATGCCCACCCTGGCAACCTTGGAGAAGAACAGCAGCTTGGGCTTGTCACCCCTGTCCGAGAACCTTCCGAAATATTTGAAGAGGAGAGTTGACGCTATGGCCTGGATCAAGGCAAGGCCGAAGACCGTGGCTCCGTCCATATCGAGCTCATCGAGAAGATAAACTGGCGCTATGGTGAAGAATCCCACGGCCCCGATATTGTATATGAACGTAGATGCCAGGAACCAGGACATATAGCTTTTGCCGCTGGACCCGGGCTCAAATACTCGGCTTAGGTGCTTCCAGGAGAAGAAATGGTGTATCTTGTCGGGAAGGTAACGGCTCCTGTCATGGGTCCATCGTATTATCTGGAGAATATGCTCGTAGAATGTTTCCCTCGACAGCTTCTCGCCCGGCTCAAGGATAAGGGCAAATGCCAGCCATGAACCCACAAGCGCGAGCAGGGCATTGATGAGGAAAAGCAGTCTCAGTGAGACCTCCACACCGAATAGCCCGGGAGAGAAGGCTATCCACAGTGAACCGAGAGCTATGCCTGCTATGTTGCCGATTCCGGCGACCCGGTTGAAAAGGCCGATCTTCTCTGACCACACCCTCCTGTCGAACGATTCCAGGATCAGTATGCTCATCGCCGGCGTGCTTGCCGATGCCAGTAGGCCCATGACTATGTTTGCGAACAGCAGGTCCCCCGTGCTGACGGAGAAACCCATTATAGTGTACGCTATGGACCTTCCCAGAAAACCCATGACGACGAAATGCTTTCTCCATTTCATCGAGTCAGATACCCTGCCCCAGAATATGAGGGACGGAACGGCAGCGAAGGACGCGGCCACAGACACCGCGGCCACATCCCCGACTGTGCCTCCGAGAGCCAGTACGATGAATATGGGCAACAGCGAGTCGAAGCATCCGCCCGCCATGTTCGTGGGTAAATACGAGTAAAACCACAGGGCCTTCCTTTCGGGCGTAGCGTCGGCTGACGCGGTCGTTAGAGACATCCCGGACCGGAAATATCCGTCATGGATAAAAGGCTATGCTTTTTATACCCGAACAAAAATATAATAGGCCTGGCACCGGGGCAAGGAAACCGCCATGAGAAAGATATATACTTCCAGAAAACATGGTCCCCTGCGGTGAAACCTTGAGTGACATGAGGAAGGAAGCCGATTACATCGTCGAGCAGATAGACAGGCATCACGAATGGTTCGGGGACTCATTGCCCATGATAGCCTCGGAGAACCTTATCAGTCCGCTCGCAAGGGAGATGCTGGTCTCGGATTTCTGCGACCGTTATGCCGAGGGCCTTCCGGGCGAGAGATATTATCACGGAAACATCTACGTCGACAAGGTGGAGACCAGGGTCATGGACCTGGCCAAGAAGCTTTTCAAGTGCACACACGCGGACGTACGCCCGACATCCGGGACTGTTGCCAACCTCGGGGTCCTGAAGGCTTTGGGAAAGTACGGCGACCCGATAACGCACTGCGCGCTGTCAGACGGTGCGCATATCAGCACCGCGAAGTTCGGCGCGGTCGGCCTGAGGGGCCTGGTCAGCCACACTTACCCGTTCGACACGCACGAGATGAATATAGATGTGGATGCCGCGAGGCGCACAATACTTGAAGTCAAACCGAAAATAGCGCTTTTCGGCCAGTCTGTGTTTCTCTTCCCCTCTCCGATCAAGGAGCTGAAAGACGCGCTCGACGAAGTGGGCTGTTATGTCTGGTACGACGGCGCTCACGTCCTCGGGCTCATAGCCGGCGGCAAGTTCCAGGACCCGCTGAGGGAAGGGGTAGAAGTCATAACAGGCAGCACGCACAAGACATTCCCGGGCCCGCAGCACGGAATACTGGTGGCCAACCCGCGGGACGACAAGATGGCCAAATCTCTTTACGCGGGCATATTCCCGGGCGTCACGAGCAACCACCACCTTCATGCCATGGCATCGCTCGGGATATCCCTGGCCGAACACATCGAGTTCGGTGCCCAGTATGCCGATCAGGTAATCAGGAACTCCAAGGCCCTGGGCCAGGCCCTTCACGAGCGCAGCATCAAGGTCCTCTGCGAGCACAAAGGGTTCACCGCATCCCACATTATTGCGATAGATGTGGAGGAGCACGGCGGCGGCTCTCCCTGCTCCCAGCTTCTGGAGGATTCTAACATCATAGCCAACATGAACATGCTGCCCAGAGACACCAAGCCCAAGAGCCCGAGCGGCATAAGGCTCGGCTCCCAGGAACTCACAAGGCTGGGCATGAAAGAATCGCACATGGCTGAGGTTGCTGACCTCATCGTCAGGGCCATAGTAAGGAAGGAGCCGACAGACAAAGTCAAGCAGGACGTCATAAAGCTGAAGAGGGATTTCAAAACCATACAGTACTGCTTCCACAGCGGCCATCCCGCATATGACAGGTTCCATCTGATTTAGTGTAAAGATGCCGAGAACCTTCAGCCCTTCAGGGCTGAGATGAATCGGCATGGGCAGTAGTCAATCCACCGTTGCATACCGTGAATATATAATCAAAATGAATCGAAGCTCCCAGGCTTCGATAAAATAGGTATGCTCCATTTTGACATTTCAAAATGGGTTTGCCGAATCTCTGATTCGGCATATAACTAACCCATGGTAAACTTCCAGCCCTGGCAACTATCGCCGAATTCAAAATTCGGCTAAGTCGCAGCGAATATCGTTGCTCCAAACGCCTGCCTCTTCAGGCTTCCGAAGGAAGACTGGAGATAGGGCGAATTTCACCGATTATAATGAATTCGCCACTACCTTCAGGGGCTGGTAGTTTACTCTCCATCCCAAGTCCTTCGGACGTTGGGTTTTCTCTTCAACCGAAGCCCTGCGGGCGTTCGGAGGGGACGACAGTCAATACTGGGAAATGGGCCCCATACCGGTCGGGAACTGAAAATTCCGACGGAGAGAAAAATCCGAAAGGCTTAATAAGGCAATCTTCTATTAGACGAAGCGCCAGCATATTTACGGCATTGGTGTCCGATGGATCTGATTGAGGAACTGATGGAGAAGCGCGAGCGTCACAACGCCGAGGCGGAGAAGCACCGCCACCACAGGGACAGGCTGAACGAGCAGACAAAGGAGTGGGTCAGGAAGAGGGACGACCTGAACGCCCAGGCCAGGGAGCACATTGACCAGGCCAACGTCCACAAGGCCAAGCGGAACCAGCTCAATCAGGAAGTCAGGGACATCAAGGTGCAGCGCGACCTGTGGAACAGGAGGGTCAACGAAACAGCCGAGGTCCTTGCAAGAAAGAAACGCGACAAGGAACCCCGCAAGGGCCCTCCGATAAGGCTTCTGAAGAAGAAACTCAAGGACCTGGAATTCCAGCAGCAGACATCCTCGCTGAGCCCGAGCAAGGAGAAGGACTTGATAGACCAGATGCGCGCCCTCAACGCGGAGATACAGGCCTTGGAGAAGGAGCTCGAGGGCGATGAGGAGATAAAGGCGCTGATTGCGGAAGCGAACGAGGCCAGGGACAAGGCCGAATACTTCCATGCGAAGGTCGAGGAGTTGGCGGTTCAGTCCCAGAAAGAGCATGACAGCATGATGGAGATTTACGACCGCTCCGACGCCATAAGAAAGGAGGCGGACAAGGCCCAGGACAGCTTCATAAAATGCAAGGTCCAGGCCGACGAGGAACATCAGAAGCACATAGAGATGATAAAGCAGGTCCACGACTACGACAAGATGCTCTCAGGCCTCAGGCACAGGGATACGCCCCCGACAGAAGAGGATGCGGCAGCGCCGCGCGAGCAGAAGAGCGAGCGCGACGAGGCCAAGGACATATACGAGAAGTTCAAGAGAGGCGAAAAGCTGAGCACGGAGGACATAATGCTCCTGCAGACATCGGGCTATCTCTGAGCATCCGCACGGCGCGAAAACCAAATATCAATTATTTATATATGTGAAAAATATATATTAATCAATTTATCAGACCAGGGAATAATTCTTTTATATGATTATAGTGAAAAACTGTCAGCCGGTCGTTAATAATTTCGATACCTTATATATAAATCTTACTCAAAAGGTATTTATATACTCCTATTTATATAGGCAATTGGGGGATTTTGGGCTAGTTGTTAGAGTGCATCCCATCCCTTCTGACAAGGCTAGCCCTCCCTTCCTTTTTTGAATCAGTTACAAATCAGAGCAATTTCACTCACACCGGGGGAAGGGAGGTAAGACGAATTTCTTTGGCGACAATCGATCAAATTCGTCGCAACCGGCGATTGCGCCTCTCTGCGAAATGTTGTGAAGCAATCGCCATCAATCTGTAAGCTCTTGCATTGATTACGTTTTTTCATCCTTCGAATAACACAACACCCCCAAATCCCGCCAACCGCCCCGCGCGCCTCCCCCACAAATCCCTACAACCGCCCCGCGCGCCTCCCCTACAAATCCCGCCAACCGCCCAGCCCGCGCCGGAAGAGCCAGAAATCATAGCCCATCATGCACAACTACACCGCATCTGTCTCAAACCATTATATATCATTGGGATTATTCCCAAGCAATGTCCCTCCAAACCGATGTCATGTCCCTTCTCGCGCTGGCCGACCTGAGCACAGCCAAGGGAGATTACGACCGTGCCCACTACATTCTCAGGGACGCGCTCGATATGGCGGAGAAAACCGCTCCCGGCGACATCAAGCAGAGGCTGGACATCATGATGAAGTTGGCCGAGGTGAATCACATAACCGGGCAATGGGTTGACGCCCTGATGTTCCTGGACAATGTGCTTCAGACCGCCACTCGGAACAATCTTGTCGGCTTCATGGGCGAGGCCCTGATAAACTCCGGCACCATCCTGTCCAAGAAAGGCAAATGGGACCTGGCACAAAAAAAATTCGACCAGGCCATAACCCATCTTGGCCACAGATACAGGCATCCCATGATGGCCAAGGCCATGATAGGCAAGGGCATAATATTCTGGAGAAAGGGAATGGGCGACCAGGCCATACTGAACGCGAGAAAGGCCCTCGCAATCGCCGAGGAGTCGGAAGACGATGACATAATGGGCGCAGCCCAGGCCCTCATCGGCACCGCGGCCTTCGATTTGGGCAATTACCAACTGTCTATAACCTCGAACGAGGCAGCTCTTAAGCATTACACCAAGGCCGGAAACGTCATAGAAGCCACCAGGGTCCTCAACAACACCGGCGAGACACACAAGGTGATGGGCAAGTATTCCAAGGCCATAGAATGCTTCAACGAAGGCCTGAGGCTCACAACGGGAAAGGGCGTGCGGAGGAACATGTCCTACCTCCTGACAAATCTCGCAGAATGCCACATAAGGGAAGGCCGGAACCTGGAAGCGAGGACATTCATCACCATGGCAGAGGACAATGCCGCCGGGATACAGGACGAATATCTCCAGGCCATGGTGAAATTCGCCTGGGGCTTGATTCACGAAAACGAAGAAAATCTCGGCAAGGCAAGCGAGAATTACTTGGCCGCCCTCCTGAAGATGGTCTCGTTGGGAATACCGTTCGACACCGGGCTGATGGCGCTGGCATACGGCGAATGCCTGTCGAAGCAGAACAAGAAAGAAGAAGCGGCAGTCCATCTGAAAGACGCGGTTAAATCATTCAGGGCCGCAGGCTCCGCACCCATGGCCGAGAGGGCCGAAAATGCATTGGCCAAGATAATGTAAACTGCCATCGGCTTAACCCTGGCTCTGCCTCGGCGCCATCTCGGCATCAGTGCAGCAATCAGCTTCCGAACACATCGTTGACAAGGGCTAGTGCAACGGCGAACCCGCATACCAGTATCGGAAGGTTGGATAGGGCCCCCTCAAAGGCAACCCACATCCATCCTGTCCTGCTCCTTGTCCTGTGCTCATACTTTCTTTCCATCGTTCCTCCTCCCTTTTCCTATTCCTGCAATTGCCATCAGCATGATGCCCAGCAGAGGCACGGCAAGCCGCCCCATCTCCGGGATGATAACGGTTGCGGAGTCCGAACCGGAGCCCAGGGCTGTGCCGTAGTTGGAGGCATAGTCCAGGAAAGCCCAGTTGGTTATTGTTCCGCTTCCTGCCGTGGCATTTACAGCGACAGTCACAGTTATGGAATGCGTGCCCGGAGCAACATCGGTCAGATGCCAACTCAGGACGCTGCCGGAAACAGTCGGCGGGATGCTGGCAGACATGAAAGTCACTCCCGCGGGCAGCGTGTCGTTGACCCACACTGAACCGGCGTTTGCGCTGCCGGTATTGTTGTAATATATCGTGTAAACAACAGTGCCTCCTGCCACGGTCTCGGCGACATCAGCAACTTTTTCGACAGAGATCACGGCTCTGGAGCATGTGACATCGGCCGTGTCCGCGCTCGAGCCCATGGGTCTCCTGAGCGCGTCATGGTAGACCAGAGTTGCAGTGTTGACCAGAATGTCCCCGTCGGCTGCCAGCGCGCTCACTCTTGCCGTCAGGGTGATGGAGTTGACTGTGTTGTGGTTGACATTGTTGAAGTACCAGACAATGTCCTGCCCTGAGACGCTTGCGGGGGTCGGGTTTGCCGAGACATAATCCATTCCGGTGGGCAGCGTGTCATTGACCCACACATCCTTGGCATTCCCGTCGCCGGTATTGTTGTACCATATTGTGTACGTCACCAGCTGTCCCGGCTCAGCAATCAGCGGAGAGGCGCTTTTCCAGACTTCCATTATGGGCCTCTTCCTGTCATTGGGCGCGGCCGGGGTCGGGCCCTCGGGTACCAGCCATGCATTGTCGGAAATGTACCAGTCCGCAGTCGCGCCTGTGTCCTCCGGCATTCCCGTGTCCTCATGCTTGAACCTGGACCATGTCTGGGTTGCGGCTATGCCGCCCGGGTAGGTTGTCTGGTCCATGGTCGTCCAGACCAAACCTATTCGCCGCTGGAGCTGTACTGTTCCGCCTCCGTTGCCGAAATCATTGCCGCCGCCCGTATCGGCCACGAAATATTCTGAACCGGAGCCCCAGGCTCCAAGTATCGTGCCTGCGGGGAATGTGTATACCGTCACAGTTCCGGCCCTGATGCGCCACCCGCTCACATCGATAGGGGTCGAGGTGGGGTTGCACACCTCCACCCATTCGTTGTCGTTTCCTTGGACGGAAATCTCGTTCATGACAATCCTGCTGAGGGGGTCAGTCACCGTGACGCTTGCCGAGGCAGTCAGCCCCGGAATCGGGTCGTCGGACGAATCCGTGTAGTCGCAGTCGACAGTGTTGGTCATCACTGTGCCGACCGGAACAGCGGCTCCGACCTGCGCCGTCACAGTGAGCTGATAATTTCCCGGGGCCAAGCTCTGGAAATGCCAGAAGATGATCTGGCCGGCGACCGAGTCCGGCACAGGAGTCGCTGCGATATACGTCATTCCGGCAGGGAGCGTGTCATTCAGCCAAACATTGGTTGCGGTTCCGGTTCCGGTGTTGTTGTAGTAAATCGTGAAATCAACGTCGTCGCCCGGGGACGGGTTGGTGTAGGAGGCAGTCTTGATCAGAGTAATAACCGGCGGAGGGACCTGGACGGTGACGTCCCAAGTGTCCGAGGTTGTGCCCATGGGCCTTGAAAGTTGGTCAGTGTATTGGATCTGAACCATGTTCGTCAGAACAGTGCCTGAGGGCACGCCGGCATCGATGGTGGCCGTGACAGTGAAGGAATGGGTCCCCGGAGCAACGTGGGAGAAGTACCAGCAATAGGTCTGGCCCGAGTATGACGCATAAGGAAGGCTCGAGGACTGGTATGTCAAGCCTGTCGGGATCGTATCATTCACCCAGACATGCCTGGCATTGCCGTCGCCGGTGTTGTTGTACCATATCGTGTAAACTACGGAATCGCCCGGCATGCCGTACTCTGCGTCGGCATTCTTGTCGGCATTGATGATGGGCCTGGTCCTGTCGTTCGGGGCACCCGGGCTCGGAAGAAGGGAAGCGTACAGGTCCGCGGTCGAGTCCGTGTCAAGGGGCATGCCCCAGGTGGAGTTCTTGAGCCTGGCATAGCTCTGGCCTGCCAGAACAGCGGTGTAAGTGAACGAATCGCGCGTCGTCCAGCCTGGCCCAGGGCTGTCCCACTGGAACAGGACTGTTCCGCCGCCGTTGGGGATATCGTCCCTCCAGCCGTAGAATGTCGCAAGATAATATTCGGTTCCTGACCCGAAGGCCCCGAGTATCGTGTTCGCAGGAAATACGATGAGATCCCTGTTTCCGATGCGCAGCCTCAATCCGCCGATGTTTATCGGACCCGAGGTTGGGTTGCACAGCTCTATCCACTCCCCTGTGTCCGGGGCGGGCATTATCTCGTTTATGACGACATAGTCACCGGCAGGCGAACGCGTCCCGGAAGGCGATGCCGGCAAATCCGAGGCTCCCAGGTTTTCATCGGAGATATCGCCGGCTCCGTTCCAGTCCTCCAGGGCCATGTAGGCCGTGAAATTGCCGCCCGGGCCGAGGCCGAGCGCCGAATATTGAACCGCGCCCTCCAGCCTGGTCCAGTCCGTTGCCGCAGAAACATCCCTCACAAACCTCCAGCCGGTGGGCAAGTGACTTGGGTCGCTGACGTAGAGCTCGGCTGCCATTATGCGGTTCTGCTTTCCGCTTATCACGACGGCGTACTCCACCCCGGGAGCGCCCCTCAGGTTGCTTCCTGTCGCCGGATTTTCATCGGTATCGAACATGATGTAGGCCCTGTCGTCGCCAAGATTCTCCCGGTGGGACACGTCGACCGGCCCTATGTACACCGAGACAAAGGAGCCGCCGTACGGCGCCTCGACATCCGCGGGTATGGTGGTGTTCAGCCACCAATCTGGTCCGCCCGGATAATCCGCAATGCCGTCGCCGTCAAGGTCCGGGGCGTCATCCGGCATGACGGATTCGGAATCGGGAATCCCGTCATTGTTGAAGTCCAGGTAGAGGGTGTCAAGCCTGTCAGGCACAGAATCCCTGTCCGAGTCAGCCTCGCCGGCCGGCCCCGGCAGTCCCGGCCTGGACCTTATCGTCGGGATTTCGGAGCCGCCCATCATAACGCCATGAACCGAGGCGTAGAAGAACAGGCTGACGCCATCGTCAGCAAGCCTTGCGTCCGCAAGGTCAACGTTCGAATTGATGAAATCCCGGTTCCCCGAGCCGGAAATCACATCTCCGGCCCTGTCAGGGTTTGCCGGCGAATATGCCCAGTCTCCGAAGGCCCCGTCCACTGTCATGTCTTCCGGCATGCCCAGGTTGTGCAGCTTCGAATTCAGGTTGCGCACTCTGGCCCCGTCAGTTGCATTGGCGCTATCAAGCCTGAGGCCCAGAGTTCCCGCGGCCGCTAGGGGGATGCTTGCCTCAAGAGTCAATGTAACAGCCGTGCCGTATTCCAGAACCAGGGGATGCACGAATTCGAGGGAAAGAGTATTTCCGGATACAGACGGGCGAACAGGTATTTCGCTGCCGTCCGAGCCGATCAGGGAAATGTCCGGCATGAAGGTTCCCTCTGCAGTGAAATCCAGGCTCCGGAACTCTGCCCCGTTCGCGGAATGTGCGCTCAATGTAAGCTCGCCCAGGGTTGCGGCAGTTCCTTGGGTGAGGATGTCGGCCCCGGAATGCCTGAACGTGGCTGCATTTCCCCCCGCGGACTCTGACATGAAATAGTCCGTGACATCGGAGTTTCCCTCCGAGTCCAGCGTCATGACGAGCATGCCGGGGTCATTCACGCTCGCTGCCATGTCGCGGGGTATGCGCAGGCTTGCCTCGAGGCCGTTGCCCCCTAACTCGCAGTCAACGGAACCGGCATTGTAGAATCCGTTCCAGTCGCTCCTGTTAAGCGTGCCGTCGAACCTGTGGAGATTGGTGCCCATGACAGTGCCGTTCCAGCCGTACATCTCCGCGGCCAGGTCTGCGCCCATTCCCTCCAGGATGTACCCGGTGGCCGGGTCGCCGTCAAGGTCTATGAACGCCCATACAGAATCGACCGCCCCATCGGCCGCATTGAAAGGCTGTCCCTCGAACAGCACCCTGGCTTTGACCGAATCCTCCTCGAGCACCATCCCTGTTTCGAGGATCCTCAGGTTCGGGCTCACCGGCGCTCCGAGGAAGTTGCTGTAAATCCGCACTCCGTCCCAGTCTGCGAAGCTGCCGTCAATGTGAATTGCGCCCGACTCCTCTTCGACCATCAGGTTCCCAAGCATGGAGAGCATCAGCACCAGCGTGACGAAAAGGGCCATTGCCGTGAGCCTGTACCGCCACATTATGCGCTCCCTGCGCCTTCTCCTCATCCTGCGAAGGACGCCGGAGCCGCCGACCATTGCCTCTCCGTTAACGAGGCCCAGGCCGTTCACTAGCCCGCCGTTGATGAGGCCTCTGGAGCCGTTGACCATGCCGGCGCCGTTTATCATACCAGTGCCGTTAATGCGGCCGTTGGTCCTTCCGTTTGTCCTGCCGCTGACCAGTCCTGTTCCGTTGATCTTGCCGTTAGTTAGGCCGTTCACCCTGCCAGAAAGTCCGTTAACCATGCCGTTGATCTTGCCCCTCGGGACCCTGAGCCCGTTCACGCGGCCGTTTGTCCTTCCATCGGCAAGGCCATTGGTCTCTCCCCTGGAAAGCCCGCGCTGGATGAGAAGCCCGTTCACGCGGCCGTTCACGCGGCCCTGGCCGTTTGTCAGCCCGATGCCTATCTGGGGGACATGCCTGTGCGCGTCCTTCGTCTCCTTCCTGAGCTCCGCGTATGTCATGCTGATGGAGGTGTCGAAGCACTGGACAGCCTCCTCATGGCGCCCCAGCTTCTCCAGAAGCTCCCCCTTCTCCTGCCAGAGCGCGCTGTTTCCCGGCTCCCTGTCCAGTTCGCGGTCTATCTCAGCCAACCTTCTCTCTGTTTTTCCCGAGAGAAGCTCCCTGTCTATTTTCAGCTCTCCTATGTCGTCTATCGCCGCAATCTCTGAAATGTCAACCTTTGCCTCGGGGTAGCCAACTCCCATCAGCTCGAGCATCAGCCGCTTGTACTCCAGCTCCCTGTCCGGGTCTGTTTCCGCAGCCCTGTCAAGACATGCAACTGCCTCCTCCACCTGCCCGCCAGCGGCAAGTTCTCTCGCCCTCTGGATCCAGAATCCCGCAGGTTTGGGCTTGCCTGCCATCTCGTCTATGCCCGCCTCCAGCTCGGCCTCGTCAATCTGCGAAGACAGGTCCTCGGCCCGCGGTAGGCCGTCCAGGCCCAGCTCCTTTTCAATTTCCGCATCCGTGGGCTTGGCAGACCTCTTGCCTGCCTGTCCAGAAACCCCACCGTTCCCGTCAAGCCTCTTCCACCTGTCCAGGAAGTCCTTGGAAACGCCGCCCCTCTCCGATTTCATGGGCTTGGCCGGTTCGAGGAGCTCAGCCTCGATCTCCCGGATCTCGGCCGCCATCTCGCTAGCCAATTCTGCATCTGCGGCTCTCGCGGGTCTGACACCCGCAAGCTCCATGTCCTCTATGTCGTCGAACACGGCGTCGCATGCAGGGCATTTGGTCCCGCCGGATCTTGAAAACGCACCGCAAACAGGGCACAGCACGAGAGAATCGGAAGCGGGCACAGGCGCAACAGTCTCCCCATCGGCGGGCAGGTCTTGAGAATCCCGGGGACCCGATTTTGTGGCGGCATCGAGCTCCTCCTCGATCTCCATCATCTCGATGAGTTCATCTGCCTCCTTTTCCACGGTTATTTTCGCGGCCATGTCGGGAACAATATCTCTCGCGGTCTCCTTTTCCGCCCCGTCCTCTTCGAACACAGCCCCGCAGTTTGCGCATTTATCCGCCGCCTCGGACATGAAGGCCCCGCACATCGGGCAGATGAAAAGCGCCACCGAGTCCTTGTACCAGAACCCGTCCTTGTCCTTCTCCTCGGAGAAGTCGAACCCGCAGCTTGCGCATTTCCCGGCACCGGCCGGCGCCGGAATGCCGCACATCGGGCAGAGCACAGCCTGGGGCTGAGGCACATCCTCCTCCTCGCCAACCTCGAGGACTGAATTGCATATGCTGCATCTCTCGGCGTCTCTGGGTATGAATGCGCCGCAGTTCGGGCACATGAACAGGCCTCCCTGTTCCTTGTACCAGAACCCGTCCTTGTCCTTCTCCGCGGAGAAGTCGAATCCGCACCCTTCGCATCTGTCCGCGCCAGGATGGAGGTCTTTTTTGCACATGGGGCATGTGAATTTTTCCGGCTCCAGCTCCTCCTCCTCGCCCGCCTCGAACACGAGGCCGCAGGACGTGCAGCTCGCAGCATCCCCGCTGAGGAAAGAGCCGCAGTTCGGGCACATGGATATCTTCGAGCCGGACTTGTACCAGAACCCGTCCGCGTCTCCGGCGGCCGGTGCTGGCGGCTCCAGCTCCTCATCTCCGCCCTCCTCGAAGCGCACACCGCAGTTCGGGCATGCCTGGCTCCCGTCCGCGACAAGGGAGCCGCATTCCGGGCAGATGAACAATTTTCCCTGGTCTCTGTACCAGAATCCGTCATGCCCTTCCTCCCCTTCACGGGCCCCAAGTTCCTGGGTCAGGTCCTCCACCTCGTCGCTGAAGGTCACTCCGCAGCCGTTGCAGACCTTGGCGCCGGCGCTGACCATGGACCCGCACAGGGGGCAGATGTCGATACCGGATTTCGACTCGAGCCTCTCGTCGGCAGGCTTCGAGATGAGCATGCCGTTGGCAGACTCTATGATCCCGGCGGCAATGCCCTGGCTTATTCCGGGAATGCCAAGGAGTTGTTCGGGCTTTGCGCGGGCAAGATCATCGAGAGTTTTGAAGCCGGCATTGAAAAGCGACCTGGCGCGCGCTCTCCCGACTTTCGGTATGAGCAGAAGCTCGACAAGGTCATCATCTGTCTGATACATTCTGCATGTACCTGCACTGCAAACTATATAGGCATTGTAGTTTTACAATTAACATTGATAGTCTTTAAATCTAACTTCATTGGTACAACTAATTGTTAAATTTTACACCCGAGACAGGTTAGGTAGGGATTGACGCCTATCTCGATATTGAACCTGCTGGATTGATGGCCCACTTCGACCAATATCCTGTCAAGGCCGTGTTTCACCACTGCCGGGGCTGCGCCGCCCTCCCGGCCCAGCTTCTTGAGCATGTAGTCCCCGAAATCCTTCGAGGCCCTGTAGAAACCGTCGGCCATGTCAGGAAGCAGTCTGGTCGGGTAATACCTTGTGTGCGCGCCGTCAGCCACGCCGCTCACAAGGCCTGCCTGTTCCAGCGTCTTCATCGAGGCGGCCACCCATTGCCTGCTTTTCCCATGGATGGTCGCTATGTCGCGCTGCGAAAGCCCGGGTCTGGCGACGATTCCCCTGAACAGGCTGCTCTGCCTCGGGCTGTTTATGACGAGGAACAGCCCGGCCGTTTCCTGGCTTATCAGCCCCTCCGGGTAAAACACATTGCCCCTTCCCGCTCCGAATCTGACGAGATACCCTGCCTTGACAAGCGCCTCAAGATGCCACTTAACTGAATTCTTGGATAGGCCCGTGATTGATGCCAGCATGCCCACTCCCATGCAGGGATTCTCCGTAAGCAAGGTGAAAACGCCGCGCCTGTTCGAATTCTGGAAAACATGCCGGCCACGGGCTTCAGCCGCCAAGACCGGCTCGTCCCTAATGGCATTTGCCAGCGCTTTTCCAATTCCCTCGCTCATCCTGCCTTCTCCGACAGCTTGATAAATGCGCCACGGATAAAATGATTTGCCAGAACTCAGTCGCTGCTGTACTCGGCAATTATCTCGCGGACAAGCGTGTCCAGCTCTATCTCGGAGAAGTCGTCGTCCCTAAGCTCCTCGAGGGCCTCTGTAAGCCTGGTATATACCCTGCTCGGGATGGAATCCTTCTTCTGCTCGAGGATTTTCCTGAACTGGTCAGGCATCTTCTTCGACGGAAGCAAGCTGGACCTCTCCGGGTCCACCACGATTCCCAGTCCTTTCACTATGGAATACCTGTGCTCGGTCTTGCTGTGCCTGCTGCTCCTGCACTTCAGGATCTTGAGCCGCCTCTGCAGGCCACCTTCCGGGGTGTGTATGCTCTTGAGATGTATCACGCAGTCTGCAAGGTACATGGGGATCACTGTCTCATTGCCCGACAAATCGCCGGCCATGCCGTGCTCCTCAAGCGTGGCCAGGACGGTACCCACTTTCCTCGTCTCCTTCAGCATGAAGCCTATGAGCTCGCGCTGCTCGTACCTGTCGGCCGTGGACCACATGACAGGCGTGAGCGGGTCGATGGATATCCTGGCGTTCGCGCCTTTCCAGTCCGCGACAAAGGAAGGCAACTCCTTCCTGATGAAAGCCGAGAACTCATGTCCCGAGGCATCGATGAAAACCAGCTTCTCCTCGTCAATGTAATCCACAATCTTCTTCCAGCCCATCTGGACAGCTTCCTTGATTATCTGCTCCTTGTTCTCATCAAGGCTGACGAAGATGCCCTCCTGGCCCAGCTCGAGGCCGCGCCTGATGAACTGGGTTGCAAGCGTGGTCTTTCCTGCACCGGAGCAGCCTATCACGACAGTGGCGGAATTCTCATTGATGCCGCCGTCCAGCAGCGTGTTAAGGCCGTAAACCCCGCTCTTTATCTTGTTCATGGATTACCCCTACCAGCCTCTCTCCTGAAGCCTCTTCTCCGCCGGAATGTCATCGATGTTCATGCCCGGCATTGCGTCCCCGAGGCCCTTTGACACTTCCATTACAACCGCGGGGTCGTCGAAATGGGCGACCGCTTCGGCAATGGCCTTGGCCCTCTCCTTCGGATTCTTGGATTTGAATATCCCGGAGCCGACGAAAACGCCGTCCGAGCCGGACTGCATCATCAGAACGGCGTCCGCAGGCGTTGCTATGCCGCCGGCCGCGAAATTGACCACAGGCAGCCTCTTCAAGTCCCTGATCTCGACCAGAAGCGCCCTCACCCTGGCCTCCCATTCGGACATGGTTATCCCGCCGAATACGGCATATTCGCCCGGCGTCTCGGCATCGCTCCATTGCGACCTTACTGCCCTCTCGAGCTTGCCGAAAGGTGCCGCATAGGTCTTGGCCACGCTGTTGAGTTCGTTCTCCGACAGGTGCGAGAGCTTGTCAATCATCTCCTGGATGAGCCTCTGATGCCTCGTTGCCTCTATGACATTGCCCGTTCCGGCCTCGCCCTTCGTGCGGATCATGGCTGCGCCCTCCGCTATCCTGCGCACGGCCTCGCCCAGGTGTGTCGCCCCGCAAACGAACGGAACCTTGAAGTCTGCCTTGTTCACATGGAAGAACGGGTCTGCGGGAGTGAGAACCTCTGACTCGTCGATCATGTCGACGCCCATATGCTCCAGCACCCTGGCCTCTGCGAAATGCCCGATGCGGCATTTTGCCATGACAGGCACGGATACCGAGTCCAGAATCTCCTGAATCTTGTTCGGGTCTGCCATCCTGGCCACGCCCCCGTCCCTGCGGATGTCGGCCGGCACCCTTTCAAGAGCCATGACTGCGACCGCGCCCGCTTCCTCGGCGATTATGGCCTGCTCGCGGTTGGTCACATCCATGATGACGCCGCCCTTCTGCATCTTCGCAAACCCTCTCTTGAGGAGTTCTGTCCCGTATCTCAGTTTCTCAATGTCCAGGTTCAGTGGCAATGGCTCACCCTGTGTGTATTAACGGGTGTGGATATAAAAGGTTTCGCCCGTCCCTCAGTTTGGCTGACGGCGTTTCAGCCGCCTTTTCCGGCGCTTCTCGGGTTTCACGTATCCCGGCCTGGTGACCTCGTACACGGGCCCGGCCAGGAGATAGCAGAGGAGCAGGACCCACATGACAAAGAAAACCTGGACAAACGGCAGCTCGAGCCCGGTCTCGATGATGTACATTCCCATGATGAGGATGCAGGTTGCCAATATCGTGCCGACAGCCAGCGCGGCTCTGCCCCTTATCTTCGGATATGGGATGTCGGACACCATGACGATTGACAGGATTATGACCCACGCCACAACCGGGTATAGTTCGTAGCTCAGTGAGAATGGGTTGAAATCCCAGTGGCCCCAGAGCATGCAGGGAATTATTACGAGCAGGGCAGCCGCAGGAGTCGGAAGCCCCCTGAACCCGGATGACATGTAGTCCTTGCCGGCAAACCTCGCCAGCCTGAGCAGGCCGAAGCCCACGAACATGACGCTGCCCAGTACGCAGACTGCGTTGGACAAAGAGGACCAGGCGCTGCCCAAAGCCGCGTCATAATAATTGCTGTAGATCAGGATGCCGGGCGCCAGGCAGAAAGAGACAGCATCGGATATCGAATCAAGGAACCTGCCGAAATCATGCTTCTTGCGGAACCTGCGGGCGGCCATGCCGTCCATTCCGTCGACGATCACGGCCATGAATATCAGCATGACAGCGAAGACATGGTTCCCGTCCAGGATGTAGGTTATGGCCAGCATGCCCAGGAGCCCGTTGAAGAGAGTGAGCAGGTCCGCGGAGCTTATCTTGCTCAGCCACCTCAAGGTCTCACTTCCGCGATCGTGGTCACTCCGGCAATGGTTTTCTGGCCTTTCACCACCCTGCACACAACTTTATCAGCGGGCAGCCAAACGTTAACACGGGACCCGAACCTAATCATGCCGATTCTGCGACCCTTCAGTACGGCTTTTCCTTTCCTGACATACGGAACAACGCGCCAGGCGAAGACCCCTGAAATCTGCACGACCCGCACATGCCCTATTGCAGTGTCGAAGACCATCACGGCCCTGGCATTCCTTTTCGAGCGCTCGAGGAATGCGGGCCACATCCCGCCAGCTTTCCTGGTCACCCTCAGGGCCACACCGGGCAGCGGCGCCCTGTTGACATGGACATTGTGCAGGTTCATGAAAACCGAAATCACGAGCCATTTCTCATCGGCCCTGATCCAATCCACGACACCGTCAGCGGCCGAGACAATGCCCTTCCCGGCCTTCCTCTCCGGGTCGCGGAAGAACATCAGCAGGATGAGCCAGAACAGGGACAGGGCAAGTGCCAGAGGCCAGATGCCCAGGTACCAGAGGAAAAGCGCGGCTAACGGGGGAACTGCGAGAATGCCTGCGGAGCCGCGCGCGAACATGAAACTGCATTTCGCTTCTGGTATAAACGTTAATCTGTGGGGAACATGCAATGCGAAGGATGAGAGAAACGCTCCAATGCTAGAGCCGTGAAATGGGTTTCGCCCCGCTCACGAGATGTGGGGCGAGTATCTGGCACCCCGCCCATGCGGAGGCGGGGCATGCTACGGCAGTATGCTTTCAGAAGAAGTCGTCCAGCGTCAATTCTTTGTCAGTCTTCTTGACCTTCGGCTCCTCCTTCTTCTTGGGCTTGGAAGGCTCCGAGGGGTCGAAGCTGAACAGTGATTTTTGCTGCGTGCCCGTGAGCAGTTCCTGCACGTCCCAGCCGAAGGTATCGGTAACCCTGGCCAGGGTCATGGCCACCCGCCTGGCATAATATTCGTAATCGGGCTTGTGCTCGAACTTCCTGCCGCTGATGAAGGGCTCGATCTCGATGGGCGTCTTGCGGGCGTCAGTGACTATCCAGCTGACTTTCATGCCCGGAGTGAACTCGTAACCCATTTCCTGGAGCTTCCTTGCGGTCTGGACGGTGGTCTGGTTGTTCGGGTCCTTGTAGCTCTGCTCAGTCTTGCAGGACCTGGATATGACAAGTCTGGCTGCTTCCACCTCGCCCTTGGCTATGGCGCCCACTGTTTCCCTGGCAAACGATATTGCGCCCTCCGTGTCATGGTCCAGTATGCGCTCGAAAACCTTGGTCAGAGCGTCGGACTGGGCATCGAATGCGTCAGTCCTCCTGGTTTCATAGCCACGCACAATCATGTACTGCTCGGGCCATACGACATTGCCCACGTATCTCTTCTTCGCGCCATGGCTGAACAGGGGATTGATTATCTTCTCGAATTCCAGGGTTGCGCCCTCCTTTGAGTATCGTTTGGCGATGGCCGATCCCAGCTCCTTTGCCTCGTCAAGCGTCTGGCCCTTGGACTGGAAGAACACCGAATCAGTATCCCCGTAAATCACCCTTATGCCCTCGGTCTCGAGCTGGCTGATGATGGACTTGGTGTTCTCGCGGGCGAAGGCGGTTATGCTGGCGCCTATCTTCGGATTGGTGAACCTGTAGAACGCGGAAGCGAACACGCCGTAAACTGCATTCATCAGGACCTTGATGGCGGCCTGCAGCCCGTCGTAATATTGCTTTTCCTCGGCCGTCTTGGCGGCCTTCATCTTCTTCTTCGTGTCGTCCCTGTCCTTCATCAGCCTTTCGAGAACCTGGGGCAGGAGTCCCAACCTGGTCTCCTTGTCAAGGTAACGGACGCCGGGCTCCGGGCTCACGATGGCCCCGTCCTTGCTCAGCGTTGTGAAGCAGATGTTCTTGGCGATTATGAGGCTCGGGTACATGGACTTGAAGTCCAGCACGCATATCCAGTCATAGAGGCCCGGGTCTATCGTGTGTACATAGCCGCCCTCGATCTGGCCCTCCTTGGAGAACCCGCCCGTGAGCGGAACGGCGATGCCGTTGCGGTCAGCCTCCCTGATGAGCACAGAATCTATGAGAGTCGATGTCCGCCCGTTGAAAACATCGTCCAGCGGGAGTTTGGAAACCGTGGCGAGGTCCATATTCTTCTCCAGAACCGCAATCTTCTGAAGAATTTTGAGCGCGAGCTCCGCATCCTTGACGCAGTACTTCACGACCTTGTCCCTGTCCTGAGCCCATTCCCTGTCAATCTGCTGCGGGTTGACGTCGTCCTTCTGCTCCCCGAGCACAAGCTTGGACACGGCATTGAGCGTCTCCTGCTTCGGGTGAAGCTCCTTCTTGGCATTCCACCATGCATCCGCGATGATGCGGCCGTGGGCCCGCCAGAAGCGCTCGCTCACGTCCCGAATCTCCGTGCCGTCCCTGCCGATTGCCAGGTCATGCATCCTGTGATGCTGAGCCCTTTCCAGGATCAGCGGGATGTCATAACCGTCTATGTTGTACCCGGTGATGATGTCCGGGTCATGCTTCTTCATGAGCCCGAAGAAGTCGGATATCATCGTCCGCTCGTCGCCGACCAGGCTCTCGTATGTTATGGCATCGCCGCCGGAAACAGCGCAGCAAATCGTCAGGATCTCATTCGTCTTTATGGAATTCTCCAGGTCGAAGCTGAGAATCTTGAGTCTGGGTTTGAAGGGCTCGATGTTCTTGAACGAGGACGCCTCCACCACAAGGTCGGTCGTGTACTTCCCCTGCTCCAGCTTCTTCCCTGTCACCCTGACGCACCCGCCCAGGTCCATGTCGTACATGAACCTGTGATGGAACGGGATGTCCGCCGCCAAGACGCGGCAGTGGCTTCCGTAGGACTTCCTGAAATCCGGCACCAGCCAGGGGTATTTTATTGTGACTTTCTTGCACGGCCTGTCCTGGCCGTCATGGAACAGTTGCACATCCTCGATGGAAATGACATTTGCGTTGGCCTTGAGCTCGGCCACTATGCCCGAGGGCGGCGCCACCAGGTAGAAGTAGGGCTTGAACCCGCGGTACCGTACCGTGATGGACTGGTCCTTGTCCGTCCGCCCGTAAAGCTCGACGACAACGTCCTCCTCGCGCGAGTATGACGCAGTCAGCAAACGCACGTTCCAGGCCGCCATCTCAGCGCCTCGCGATTATAGTTATGACATCGTCCTTCTTCAGCACGTAGTCATGGCCGACCACGCGCTTTGTCCGCGCGTCTATCGCCCGGATGAAGTTGTTTCCGAGGTCAGTGTGCACCCTGTAGGCAAGCTCCCTGGCGTTCGAGCCCTGCGGCATGAGGTGCACGTCGGGAAGCACCAACCCCTCCTTGTTGGTCAGCTTGTTCTCGTCCTCGACAGGGTACACGGGAATGAGGCCCAGAAGGTCGAAAGCCGCGGTTTCAAGGCATCTCTGTATGCCTGTTCCGCCGAATTTTTCCATGAAGGCCGCAATCTTGTCAAGCGCCCTTCTCTGGTCGTCGTTCAGCTTCGACGGTTCCCTCAGGGTGAAACTCACGTCACCGGGCATGTATTCCAGCAACCCGACTTTGGAAGCCTTCCTGAGAGCAAGCTCGTATTCAGCCGAAGTCGGGATGACTGTGGCTCCCTCGACGGCCATCAGGGCAGCAAGGTTCTTCTCGGACGCCTGGTCGCATTTGTTCGCGGCGATTATCATGGGCTTTCCGGCGCGACGGATCTGGCCGCACAGCCTGAGAACGTCATCGTCAGTCCAGGTATGCGTTTGCCCCTCAAGAGCCGCCCTCCTTGTGGCGTGAGAAATCTGCCCCTCGGAAATCGCAAGTCCCGTGAACCTCTCGTGCAGCATCTTGTCCACGTTCTTGCCTTCCTGGGAGCATTGCCTCGACACTTTCTTCCAGTCCTTCTGCAGTATGGAGAAGAACCAGTAATCAATCTCCCGCTCGAGGAATTTCACATCCTCCAGGGGGTCGTGCGCGCCAATGTCGCAGGGCGTGCCGTCCGCAAGGGTCGAGCCGCTCGCATCCACAATATGGATGAGGGCGCTGGCCTGCCTCAGGTCATCGAGAAATTTGTTGCCCAGGCCCTTGCCCTGCCATGCGTCCGGGACCAGCCCGGCCACGTCAATCAGTTCCACGGGAATCAGCCTGGTGCCGTTCTCGCAGGGCGCATTGTTCGGGTTGCACTGGACTTTGAACTCCGTGTGGGGGCATTTGCCGTGAACATAGCCAACGCCGACGTTAGGCTTGACAGTGGTGAACGGGTAATTCGCGATCTCGGCCGGCGCCATCGTGGCCGCAGAGAAAAACGTGGACTTTCCCACGTTCGGCTTGCCTACAATCCCTATGTCCATGAATGCCTCCCGGCCGCGATATGGCGCGCATATTATAAGTTACTTGCTTCGCGCGGCGGGTTTGGTCCAGTACATCAGAGCCATGCCCAGGACCGCGATGCCCATGGGGACCATGAAAACCAGGGACGAAAGGGCCGAATCGGCAAAAGGCATACAGTTTATCTCGCGCTGAGTGAAGTAGGGCCAGAATATCGGATTGTACTCGTGCGTGAAGACGTCTATGATGACATGGCTCAGCGTGCCTATGAGTGCCGAGAGCAATGCCCAACCGATGTCTGTCGGCGCTCTGGTGACGTCGACCCCTGCAAAGATATGCCATCTCTCCTTGGAATTCCTCCTTACCCAGCGGCCGACCGGCGGCACAATGAAAAAGACAATCAGCATGACGACCAGTATGTCGAAGGTCAGCGCGCCCAGGAACGAATGCATCGGGCCCCTGGCCCGCTCCCCCTCCCCGTTCAGCAGCATCAGCGGCAACACCTCAATGTCAGGCACCATGGAGCCGAAGCTCAGGGACATGAAATGCAGCTTCTTCCGGTTCAGCATCCAAACTGGCCAGGCAAAACCCAGGTGAAACGGTGACAGGGGCATTAGCCGCACATTGTCAGCGATTCAGATAAACCTTTCCTCTAATTTTATATCGTATATCTACATCTCCACGCGGCGATAGTTTATGGTGAATCTGCCCGGCGGAAGGATACTGAACACGGTTTTCGGCGGAGAGGGCTCGCTCGCGAAGGCTTTGGCGGCACTCGGAGAGGGCAAGCTGGACGGCCTCCTGAAGACAAGCTTCATGCGCGACGGCACAGCCTCGTCGGGCCACCTTGTCACCAGGAAAGGCATGCCCTATCTCGCGATCCACGAGAGCGACGGGACATTGCTGGGCGAGAGCGCCGTGTACGAGATTGCGCGCGACTCCGCGAACGAGGACTGTATAATCGAAATACGCTCTTACTCGTACAAATCATCATCCATCTCAGTCACCCATGTTGCGGAACCCTACCCGGCCGGAATACTGGGCGAGACAGACATCGGCTCGGTGCTGCGCGCGGTCGAGGGCGAGGAAAGGATCAGGATAGAAAAGACCAGGAGGGAAGCCGGCGAAAGAAGGATGAGGACCCAGGTTCTGAGAAAGGCCGATGATGAACTTGATGCGAGGTCGGCCGAGCTCGAGCAGGCAAAGCTCGAAGCAGTGAACCGGTCCCAGGACATAGAGAGGATGAGGTCCGAGCTGGACGCGCTCAGGAGCGGAAGCGTGGCATTGCTGAAGCAGTTGGCATCCGACAAGAAGGGTCTGAGCCAGGACGATGTCGTGACCATGGCCGAGCGCAAGGTGGAGGAGATGCGCCTCCAGGCAAGGCAGGAGGATCTGGAGAACCGCGCAAGGATCCTCGACGAGAAGGAACGCAGCCTTCGGAAGAAGGAAGTGATCCTGGCCAAGGAAGAGGAGGTCATGCGGGCGCGCGAGTCCGAGGCAGAGCAGAAGGAGAAGCTTCTCGCCAGGGAGAGGTCCGAGCTCGAGTCCATCTGGGCCGACATTTCGGAGGAGACGAAGCGCCAGAACGCCGCCCGCGTGGACCTGGAAGAAAAAATCGAATCCTACGTTCAGAAGGAGACGCTTCTGCTCAAGACAGAAGACCGCCTGCAGAAGGCCGAGAAGGACCTCGCCTCCAGGGAAACTGCGCTGGCCCAGACAGCACGGGAGCTGGACGGTTCCAAGGCATTTCTTGCCAGGCGCGAGAAGGAGATGGAGGGTATCGAAACCAAGCTGGGCTCGGAGATGAAGAGCGCGGCCTCCGAGAGGAAAAGGCTGGACGCTCTTGCGAAGGAACTTGACACGCAGACAGTCAAACTCAATGACAGGGAGAAGGAGCTTGCCAGGCTCCGGGAGAAGGCCGAATCCTCGGAAGCCAAGCTTGCCGAGCAAAAGGAAGCGGTTGCCGAGGAAAGAAAAAAGCTTGCGGATGAAAAATCAGACATCGAATCTGAGAAGAAGGATCTGGAGAGGATGGGCCAGCAGCTGGACGCAATCGAGAATGCCATGAAGGAGGAGAAGAAGGCCCTGCGCAACATGTCCAGGGAGCTGGAGAAGAAGGAAAGGGAGATTGCGGCGGACGAGGAAAGGATGAAGGCGGACATGGACAAGCTGGCCGATATGGAGAAGGAGGCCAAGGGCGCGAACACGGAGATGGCCAGGGAGAGGCGCATGCTTGAGCGGGACCGCGAGAAGGCCGAGGACAAGCTGAAGGAGCTGGAAGAAGCGACACGCGAAGTGGAGAAGAAGCTGGAACTGCTGGCAACCAGGACGAAGGAAATCGAGGACGCCGAATCCGAGATGAGCGCGAAACAGTCGGAACTCGATGCCGCGGCCAAGGAATTGGCCAAGGACAGGCAGCGCCTGGAGAAGGACATTGCCAATCACGGGAAAGAACTCGAGGCGGAGCGGGAGAAGCTGCGCAAGGAAGCCGAGAAAGTCGACGCGAAAGAGTCCGACCTCAAGGAGCACAGGGCAGAGCTCGACAGGCACCGCTCCGCACTGGACAGCCTCAAGCTCGAGCTGGACAAGCGCGAGAAAGGCCTAGAGGAAAGAGCTGAAGAGCTGGAGGAGAGGCAGGCAGCCTTGGACGCTGCCGGAAAGGAGTTCGAAGGCTCGAGAAAGAACTTCGAGAAGGAAGCCGCGAAGCGCGAGAAGGACATAGAGAAAAAGAACCAGGCCATTCATACAAATGCCGAGAAGATAGCTGAGCAGCGCAACATGCTGAAGGAGCATGAGGCCAAGGTGCATGCAGAGCTTGAGAACGTCAAGGCCGAGATGGCGAAAGTGGTCAAGGCCCGCCAGGACCTGGAGAAGGAGGACCGCAACCTGAGGGACCACGAGAAGATACTGCTCGCCAAGGACGAGAAGCTCAAGGCCCAGGAATGGAAGCTGGAGAAGATGGCCGAGGAGATGCGCGAGGAGATTCTGGCGGAATTCCAGACCCGGATAGCGGAACTTGATGAGCGCGAGGCCACCCTGTCAGAGAAAGAGGAGAAGTGGAGAAAGAGGCAGGATGAAGTATCGAAACTCAAGGAACGATTAAAGGACTTATAATATCCACACACGCGCAACGGCCAACCAGATCATGCCCTGGCTGATTGCTTTCATTCTGAATTCCGAGGCCGGGGTCGTGACCCGGTACTCTGTCCCAGCTAACCATCCACTTTTCGCGAACTGAGCTATTATCCCAATTCCAGCAGCGTTATCTCGTTCCTCGACCCGAACCTCATCGGGGGGCCCCCGGTAATCACATCGCTTCCAGATTGCTGATTACCGGCATTTTCATGATTGTGACTCCTTAATGCAAAATACAATCATGGCGAACGCCTTTATTTTCCATCCAAAGTCCTGCGGGACATTTGGAACGATTCAGCTCCGGCGTTCACCGCTTGCCAGCATAAGCTTATGTTTTATGGCCCTGATTCAGCCGAGAAACTGGTGTCGGGCCATCGTCGAATCTCCGGAATACATGCACATAGTCGATTCAACACCCGATATCGTGTGGCAGGTGCCGGGCAATCTCTACTCTTGACCCAATTCGAGCAGCGTAATCTCGTTCCTCGACCCGAACCTCATCGGGGAACCCCAGGTCGCGGTGCCCGGCGATACATGCAGCGTGACTCCAGCCTTTTTGTACACGCCCCTGAAATATTTTATGAACAAATGCCCGAGGAAGTTGAACGGGAACACCTGGCCTGCATGGTAATGTCCGGAGAGAATTATACTCCCATCGGGCAGGTCGAGGAACTGCGGGACATGGGCCAGCACGATCACGGGGCAGTCGAATTTTCTTTCCAGTTCGCGGGTGCCGCTGACGCCCTGATGCCCCAGGAAGTCCAGGCCAAAAACCGAGTACCCGTCGAATCTCACTTCCCTGTCCCTCAGGATCTCGATGTTCCGGGGCAGCGCTTTCTCTATCTGGTCCATGCCCTCGTAGTACTCGTGGTTCCCCGGCGCCAAGAGCGTCCTGGCCTTCAGCCCGGCAAAGCCCTCGAGGCGGCTGTCCTCCGGGGCTGCTGCACCGGAAACTATGTCGCCGGTGATGAGCACCAGGTCAGGCTCCAACCGGTTAACCGCATCAATAACCCTCCTGAGGTAGCGGGCGCCGTGAACCGCGCCTATGTGGACGTCGGATAGCTGGACAGCCCTCAGCCTCCTCGCGAAAGGCAGGCTCAGGGTTCTGACGCAGAGCATCTGCGAGTTTATTGCCGAGACGCACGCGACCGCGATGACGAAGCACATGATGCCGACGCCGCAATCCCTTTCAGGCAGCGGGAGAACTAGATTCACTATGTCGAAGGGAATGAGCAGGGCCAGGGCAGTGAACTCTAGACCGTACACGGTTGTAACTGCCACGAACAAGGCCTTTGTCCCTCTGACCGCGGACGTTCGGACCAGGAACCCCGCGGCGAGCAGGCAAGTCAGGACCACCGCATATGCCAGTGAGACCCAGAAAACGCCCAGGCCCAGCAGGCCGCACATCCTGTCAAACGCATAGAAATTGATGATGACTGTTATGACGAACAGCAAGCCGAACCCTGCGGCCTGCACCGCGCGCTCACGGTTCATGAAGCATGCAATCCCTCGGTGTATAAAATTCCCGTGCCCGCGGGAGATGGATTGCCATCCGGCAATCCATATATACCATATCCCTGTTCAATGGCAGGATGCCACGGTGAAAGATAAATGCCGACCAGATTAACTACTCTTTGCCTCTGCTGCGTGTTGGTGTTCTGCCTGCTCTTTCCGGCACTGATTCAGCAAAGGTCCGCCTCTGCGCCGGCAACACCGGAATCAGGGGCAGCCCTGCTGCCGGCCCAAACAGCGCATGCCCCGGCCATCCGCTCCGAGCCCACGGCCGCCTTCACCGAGAATCTGGGCCAGGTTCCGAACCCGGATGTGCTTTTCTATGCTGCATCGGGCAGCATGGCCTTCGCATCCGATTCTGTTTTCATCTACACTGCCGGGGGAGCGGAGTCCGGCGCATCCGGGAAAAGCGTTCTTCGGCTGTGTTTCCCGGGTTGCAACGCAGCCGGGCCCGAAGGCTCGGACCCGCTGCCCTGGAAGAGCAATTTTTTCATAGGCCAGGATGAAGGCTCATGGCATTCTGGAGTGCCGAATTACCGCGCTGTCGTTTACAGGAACCTGTGGGACGGCATAGACCTCACATACATGTTCGTCAACGGCTCGGTGAAATACGAGTTCTCGGTGGCCCCGGGAGCAGACCCCGGGCTGATACGGATAAAGGCCGAAGGCGCGGAGGCGCTCAGCGTGTCCGATTCCGGGCTCGAGATGGAACTGGGCAACGGCCGCAGCATAACCGATGCAGGCCTGGATGTGTTCTACACCGACGCGGTCGCCGAAAAAATCCAGGCAAGTTTCACGGTCCTTTCCGAAAACATGTACTCATTCAGCCTTGGGCGGAGGGACATGTCCCGGCCCATGACCATAGACCCGCTGATATATTCGACATTCATCGGCGGCACTGGGTATGATCGCCCGACCGATGTTGCCGTAGGCACGGACGGTTGCGCATACACAGTCGGATACACTGACTCACTGGACTTCCCCACGTCCTTCGGGGCTTACGTGAGCGTCTCGAATCCGGAAAGCAATGTCATATTCGTCACGAAGATGGGGCTCAACGGCGACTCCGTGGTATACACTGCGATGATGGGCGGCGAGTCCCATGATTTCGGCAAAGGCATAGCGGTCGACTCCGAAGGCAATGCCTACATCACTGGTTACACGATGAGCCAGCATTTTCCCACGACCCAGGGCGCCTTCAGCCCGGCCTACAACGGCGACACTTACGACTCCTTCGTTGCCAAGTTCAGCCCGCTCGGAGACTCGCTGATTTACTCGACATACCTGGGCGGCTCGGCCGTGGACTGCGCCTCCGCCATTGCGGTTGACGGCTCGGGCTCTGCCTATATCGTCGGAGACACGTGGTCCCAGAACTTCCCCATATCGTCGGATGCGGCAATGCGCTCTTTCAACGGCGGCTCGACAGGCGCGAACGACGGCTTCGTGACCAAGCTTAACCGCCATGGAAGCTCCATCGAGTACTCGACCTACCTGGGACATGCCGATTACGACTACGCGAACGACATCGCGGTCGACAGCAACGGCTATGCCTTCATCACGGGCCAGACGCGGTCCGCCATGTTTCCGGCGACCTCGAGGGCTTTCGACAGGACGCATAACGGCGGTTATGACGCCTTCGCGGCCAAGCTCAGCCAGACCGGTACGTCGTTCATGTACTGCACATTCATCGGGGGCTCGAGCGCAGACTACGGCAACGGCATAGCCGTGGGGGCATGGGGCACAGTGTATGTCACAGGCAGCACAGTCTCAACCGACTTTCCGACCACCGAGGGCGCTTACGACATCTCGCATAACGGCGGCAGCGATGCCTTCGTCACCATGCTGGACAGGTACGGGGAGAGTCTTGCATACTCCACATTCCTGGGCGGAGCAAACGCAGATTCCGGCGTCGGCATAAGCCTGGACTCATACGGCTGCGCCGCGATTGCGGGGCACACGGCATCGCCCGACTATCCCATGGCGGAGAGGGGCTATGACAGGACGCACAACGGCGGCACTGACGCCTTCATGAGCAAGCTGTCAGCGTCAGGGGCACATCTCCTGGACTCCACATTCCTGGGCGGACCGGAAAATGATTATGCCTGGGCAATAGCCGCAGGCCAGACAGGTTTCGCGCACATAGTCGGCGAGACGTTTTCCCCCGCATTTCCCGCATCATCGGGTGCTGCGGACATCTCATTCGGCGGGAACAGCGACGGATTCGTCACGAAGCTGGACATCGCCCCGCCAGTTGCCGACGCCGGGCAGGACATGCTGATCAATGAGGGCCAGACGGCAACTTTCACCGCGGCCGGAAGCACAGACAACCACGGCATAGTCAATTTCACATGGACCTTCACGGCCGGCCAGTCAATCATCGAGATGTACGGCATTTCCCCGCAGCGCATGTTCCCTGTTCCGGGAATTTACACAGTCACACTGAACGTCACTGATGCCTCAGGTTACTGGGACACCGACACCGCTGTCCTCACTGTTTGGGACATCACGCATCCGACGGCCGATGCAGGCCCGGACATAGTCGCAGATGAGGACACTGCCGTGCAGCTCAGCGCGGCGGCATGCTCGGACAACGTGGGCATCGTCAACTACACATGGTCTTTCACCGAGAGATATGTCGATAAGGTTCTGTACGGCCAGACCCCGTCATATGTCTTCGCCACACCCGGAAACTATGCCATAACTCTGAAGATCTGGGACGCGGCAGGGAACTGGGCCGTGGACACTGTCTCGGTGCTGATATACGACATCACCGCGCCCACGGCCAGGGCCGGGCCTGACAGGTCCCTTTACAGCGGCAACGAGACATGGTTCGACGGCGCTGCCAGCCGGGACAATGTCGACATAACCTCATACACATGGTTTTTCAGCGACGGAACAGCCGACTTCGTTCTCCAAGGCGCGCAGGTGCGCCACTTCTTCAGCGTGCCCGGCACATACCCGGTCCGGCTCACAGTCACGGACACGTCAGGCCTCACAGGCACAGACACCATGGTGCTGACTGTGCTCGAGACATCAAGCCCGGCGGCAGACGCAGGCCCGGACATGACAGTGAACGAGGCGGAAACAGCACTCTTCGACGGGTCGGGGTGCACGGACAACATCGGAGTTGCAAGCTGGGTCTGGTCATTCAACGACGGCCTGAACAGCATAACCCTGTTCGGCCGGAACCCTTCCTGGATATTCACTGTGCCCGGCACATACCAGGTCACGCTCAATGCCTCGGATGCGGCAGGGAACTGGGCCCTGGACACGATGACAGTGACCGTGCTCGACACCATGCCGCCGATTGCGGCCCCCGGAGCCAACCGCATCATATTGCCCGGGACATCGGCCGAATTCGACGGGTCGCGCAGCTACGACAGCTCCGGCATAGCCAACTTCACCTGGACATTCGTGTACAACGGAACAGAGATAACCCTGTTCGGCCAGACTCAGTCATTCCTCTTCTGGACCGAGGGAACGTACACAGTGACGCTCACAGTTCTCGACGCCAACGGGAACTCCGCAGAGGCCAGTATTGCCGTGACAGTGGCCGGGACAGAGGCTGTTTCGTCGTCTGGCTGGAGAGACTCGTACGGGTGGGCACTGTTGCTGCCTGCCTGCATAATGCTCGCGGCCACGGCAATGCTGCGCAAGAGGAAGGGACAGGGGGCAGGAAGGCCATGAGGCACACAATTCCCGCCGCGATACTGGTCCTTCTGTTGCTGGCATCGCTCTCCCCATGCATCGACAATCCGCCTCCCGCGGCAACAGCCCTGGACCCGGAACCCGTTCCCGGGCCCTCGGGGACGTTCGAACCGTCAGTTGCGCCCGCAACCCTGATGAGCGTGTTCACGGAGAACATCGGCCAGGCCGGGGACGCTGCGATCAGGTACCATGCGACATCGGGCAGAATCGCCTTCGCAGACGGCTCTTTCACGGTACGCACAGGCAGCGGCCCCCTGGAATTCCGCTTCGAAGGCTGCAATGCTGCCGAGCCGCTCGGGCTGGATCCCGCATCATGGCGCACAAGCTATTTCATGGGGAACGACCCGGCAAGCTGGCACACCGGGGCGGCCAATTACCGCGCCCTGGTTTACGAGAACCTGTGGGACGGCATCGACCTTGAATTCTCGCTCAGCAACGGCTCGCTGAAGTACCAGTACCTGGTCCACGAATTCGCTGACCCCGCCCAGATACGGGTGAGGGTCGCAGGACAAGCCTCGATGCATCTGGCCGCGGACGGCTCGCTGAACATCGTGGCCGGGTCGGGCGAGACGCTCACCGATTCGCCTCCCGAGACATACTACCAAGGCAGCCCCGGCGACACTCTGGAATCCGGGTTCGTTCTTCACGGCGACGGCACATATTCCTTCGCAGTCGAAGGTAGGGAAGCATCCCGCGCCATTGTCATAGACCCGCTGGTGTACTCCACATTCCTTGGCGGCGGGGGGGAGGATTCGGGACTGGCCCTGGCCCTGGGCGCTGACGGCTCGGCCTATGTCGCCGGCATGACAGACTCCGCGGGCGTTCTGCCCGTTTCAGGCGTCCAGGACCCGAGGGGCAGCCATGACATCTTCGTGGCCAAGCTGAATCCCACGGGCGAGACGCTCGAGTATGCGGCATTCATCGGCGGCACACAGTATGACGCGGCAAAGGCCATGGCAGTGGACTCTTCGGGGTGCGCGCACATCACCGGCCTGACCCAGTCCACGGATTTCCCAGTCACGGGCGGGGCCGCGGACGCCGCTTACGGCGGCGTGGGTGACGCATTCGTGGCCAAGCTGGGCCCGGACGGACTCTCCCTGAACTACTCGACATACCTGGGGGGGAGCCATGACGAGGAAGGCTCGGGTATAGGGATCGACGGCATGGGCCAGGCGTACATCACAGGCCATACATGGTCAGCAGACTTCCCGGCGACACTCAGGGCTTACGGCACGCGGCTGAATGGCGACTCAGACGCATTCGTCACAAAGCTGAGCCTCCAGGGCGACATCATCCTCTACTCGACCTTCATTGGCGGCACAGGCTCAGACTCGGCCTCGGGGATAGCAGTCCTGGATGGGTATGCCTACATCACAGGCACCACAGCCTCGTCCGATTTCCCAGTGACATCGGGCCGACTCAATGCAACCAAGCCGGGGCAGAATGCATTCGCCGCAAAACTGGGCCTGCACGGGAGCGCTCTCGAGTACTCAGCGGTACTGGGCGGCAGCGGCGCTGACATGGGCTCAGGCATCGCCGTCGACTCCCTGGGACGGGCCCATCTCACCGGGCAGACAAACTCCACGGATTTCCCTGCAACAACCGGCGCGGCGCAGCAGGCGCTCGGAGGCGGCACAGACCTTTTCATTGCAAGGCTGAGCGCCTCGGGCCAGGATGCGGAATACTGCACTTACCTGGGCGGCAGCGGCAGAGAAGCGGCAGGGGGCATAGCCCTGGACTCCGAAGGCCATGCCCATGTGACCGGCCTCACAGAATCAACTGATTTCCCGGTTACAAGGGACGGCCTGGCAAGGGCAAACAGCGGCAATGCCGACGCGTTCATCTCCAAGGTTGCGCCTGACACAGGCCGCCTTGTTTATTCGACCTACATTGGCGGCTCGGAGGACGACTCCGGTCAAGGCATTGCTGTGGCGGACGACGCATGCGTGTTCATTGCCGGCCTGACTGCCTCGGACGACTTCCCCGCGACACTGGCCGTGCCCGGCAAAACAGCCTCCGGCGGGACAGATGCGTTCGCCATCAAGGCCGACATAATCGCTCCGACCGCGGACGCAGGCCCCGACATCGCAGTAAACGAAAGCAACACGGTCAGGTTCGACGGCTCGGGCAGCACCGACAACGCCGGGATTGTCAATTACACATGGAGCTTCTTTGACGGCGCAGCCCACCAGAACCTTTCGGGAATTGTGGCCGACCATTTCTTCGCGGTGCCGGGCAATTACACGGTCACACTCACGGTGCAGGACAGCGTGGGCAGCACTGACACGGACACACTGGCCCTCTCCGTCCTCATCTATCCGATACCGATTGCCGATGCAGGTCCGGACATCACGGTGAACCGGAGCACGGCAGTGAGCCTGGACGGTTCCGCGAGCAGGGACAATGTCGCCATAACCGAATACTCATGGGTGTTCAGCGACGGCGTCAACACGGGCATCATGTCGGCCGATGCGTCGGTGTCATGGACATTCAGTGTGCCGGGCGTGTACCGTGCCTCTCTGACTGTCCGGGATGCGGACGGAAACACGAACACAAGCATTGCGACGGTTACGGTCCTGGACAATTCCGCGCCGCTGGCCGTTGCCCTGCCAGTCCCACTTTCCGGGGCAGGCTCGGAGACAGCCCTGAACGGCTCGGCCTCCTATGACGATGTCGGGGTAGTGAATTGGACATGGACATTCGTCCACAACGGCTCGGCCGTGACGCTTTACGGCCCAGAACAGTCATACAGGTTCTGGTCGCCCGGGACGACACAGGTGAACCTGACAGTGAGCGATGCCGCGGGAAATTCAGGCACCGACGTCATGGCCGTGACAGTCCCAGCGCCGCCCGAACAGTCCGGTATCGGGCCGGTAACAGCAGCGTGCGCTGCATTGCTGGCCGTTTCAGTTCTGCTGCTTGCGGCGACCGTCAAAGGCCGCAGGAAGGCCCGGAGGGACAGCAGATGAGATCCCGCATTGCTTACTGGAGGCCGGTCTGCATCATCCTGGCGCTCGCCCTGCTCGTGCCGGCCGTTCCACAGGCGCAGGCCGGTGCCGCCGCCGAGACAGTGTTCAGGGCCGCGATAAAGCCGCTCGCATCCACGAACCCGCTGACTGCTGACGCAGCCTCCATGAACGTGCTCGGCCTGATATACGACACGGCAACAAAGATTAATCCCGAGACTGGCGAACGCGTCCCTTACATTGCGGTCGGGACAGCCAATGTCTCGGCGAACCCCTACAATGTGACATGGGCGGACTGTTCCGTGGGCAATTTCGGTTACAGGCCGAAAGGGCTCTGGGAGGATCCGGGCAAGCCAGAGATTACAGTGTTCTACGATTTCGGGGGCGTGAAATGGCATGACGGGGAGCAGATGACCGCGCGGGACATCATGTTCTCGTTCCATGCCCAGGCACATTTCCAGGATGGGTGGATGGGGCATCCGCTCGCAGACAAGGCAGGGCTGCTGGGCAGCAATTACACGGACTCGAGGTGGCTGCACATTCAGAAGGTCTGGGAAAGCCAGGACATGTCAAGGGCCGCGCTCAAATTCACTCTGCAGAAGCCCCTGTTCGGGGTGTTCGACAGCTATTTCTCGGCTCCCATACTGCCCTACCACATCTGGGGCGGCGAGGCCTCGAACCAGACGATGAACAACACCATGATATGGTCCGATCCGGGATACAACAGCTCCGACCAGTACTCATGGAAGCTGTACTTTGCCACCAAGTTCACCAACCCGAATCCTGTGGGAAGCGGGCCGTTCATATGGGCAGGCAATGCTGGCGGCAGGATAACGCTCGGCGCGTGGCAGGGCCATTTCTACAGGCCCGGGTCAAGGTATTACGTTTACGAATCTGGAATAGCGTCCGAGCCCATGATAGACAGAATCGTGCTCAGTCCCTACCTGTCCGAGGAGGCAGCGATCATGGACCTCGAGGCGGACTGGATCGATTACATAGCCTGGGACCTGCCCGGGGCGCTGGCCAGGTTCGGAGGCAGCGAGGAAGTGGCTTACGAGTCATTGAGGTCCGAGACCATTGTCCAGGTCGCCTTCAACATGAGGCGCAGGCCCTTCGGGTACGACAGGGACTACAGCAGCGTCACATTCACGGACATAGATTACGGCAAGCCGCTCAGGAAGGCGCTGGCCCACTGCGCCGACACAACCGGGATGAACAGCATGGCCAACCTGGCCACGTCCTACCCTCCCGCGGTCTTCGGGCTCTGGAAGAACCTCACCGCCCCTGCCTACGCGTTCGATCCGTCTGCGGCAATGAGCATACTGAACAACACGGGTTACGTGCCCACTGACAGGAGCCAGCCTCCGGGCGAGGGCAATTGGTGGCTCAACCCGGACGGCACCAGGATTGGCAGCATGCCCGACGGCGCGGTCAAGCTCCTTGTTCCGGACTCAGTCACGGACCTGACCATGTACCAGGCAGGCTCCATGCTGGCGAACCAGATGAATGCCATAGGCATCAAAACCGAGCTTGTGCCGATGAACGCGACAGCCCTGGCCGAGCGCCTGGACTCACGGGAATTCGACATGTGCATCGTCAGCCAGGCAGTGATTTCGGGCGAGAGGGCGCGCCCCGACACATACTACTACAGGCTGTTTCACACCGACATGACTCTGTACGGCCCCAACATCTGCGGTTACTCGAACTCGTCCCTGGACATGAAGCTCCAGAGCGCGATGTCAGCCACAGACCCGGCCGCGCACCTGAAATACGTCCAGGACTCAGAATCCTCCATTGCCTATGACGTGCCCATGTACCCTCTGTACCAGATATCGGCCACCGAGTTCTACAGGGCAGACAACTTCGACGGTTTCGTCGACGACGGCTCCGGAAGCCTGCTGAACGCTCTCTCCATGACAAGCATAGTCAAGCAGGAGAAGGCCATGCTCAGGGCCAGGTTCCTTGGGCTTCCCCTGACGGGCCAGTCTAACTCCACTCACACCTTCTCGGTCAAGATAACAGACCTCAGCGGCAACGCGATGCAGGGCGCGGATGTCGTCCTGAGCGCAAGCACGGGATACCTGCTCAACCTGACTGGCCGCACAGACGCTCACGGCCAGTTCTCGACCAACTTCACAGCGCCGTACGTGCCGCTGGTGGAATCATACACGAATTCGGAGTCGGTGACTCTCACGGTAACATCCGCGACACTCGCCGGCTACAGGCCCGCAGTTTCAGTCACGTTCACGATAACGATATTCCCAGAGAGGCTGAGGACGCTGCTAATCCGGGCGGCTGCGGACCCTGACACGGTAACTGCAAGGGACCATTCGGGAAATGCCGGGTTCACATACCTCAACATAATGGTCAGGGATGCGGCCAACATGCCGGTTGACGGCGCGGTTCTCAGGCTGAGCACCCGGGACGGGAACGTCACGCTGGGCGCGGCAGAGGCCAGGACAGACAGCGGAGGCAGCGCCTCCGTGACAGTCTACGCGGCCGACGTCGAATCATTGGCAGACTGCAACATCACAATCAACGCCACCAAGGGCGGGTTCAGGAATGCGACGGCGAATGTCACGCTGACAGTGCTGCCCTATGTAGAGGAGGCGGACGCGGCGGGAGGTTCAGCGGCCGAGAGGCTCATGCTTCCGGCCGTGATAGGCCTGAGCGCCCTGGCCCTTCTGGGGGTTGTGCGCAGGATGCGGAAGGGAAGACGGAGATAGCCCGGCCTTTACAAAACACTGCACCAATAATTATATATAATATACAAAACGCCTGTACCCCCATTCTTCTTTTTTATAAACCTCGCTGCGCTGGAGTTTTTCTTTTTGAAAGATTTTTCTCCGCTGGCTTACCGTCGTCAAAAAGAAAAATTCATTAATAGAAAAAACTCTGGTAAGCCTGCTCGAAAAATCTATGTGGTTAGCAGGGTGTCCAAGGTGTTAAGTCGGGCTCCAAAAAAGAAAAATGGCTGCAAAAGAAGAAAATCCGCCCGCCTGCTTATTTTGTGAACGCAGTGAACAAATATCCGTCGAAACGCAGTTTCGACAGGACGCTCGGTCATGCTATTACATCGCGCGCCTACAAAACGTTGTACCAATATACTTATATAATATACAAAACACCGTACCAATGTTATTATATATATACAGAAAGAATGCTTTTGCCGGGAAAACATGATTCGGAGAGCTTTGGCGGTAGCATTCGCCCTGATGATGATGTTTCCGCCTTTTATTGCCTCGGGCCAGGATGCAGGGGGCGAGCTGGTTCTGCGGGTCGCCATGCACGACGACATCAAGGGGCTGAACCCGATTGTGGCCACAGATGCATGGTCAGACATGGTCCTGAAATGGATTTACGATTATCCGGTTCTGGTGGATTACGATTCGCAGGAAGTCATGCCCTACATAGCAGTGGGCTCGGCCAACCATTCGGGGAAGGCAGAATCCTGGGACGACTGTGCCATGGGCAATTTCGGGTACTGCCCCAAAGATACATGGCTGAATGCCAGCAAGCAGGAAGCCATAATCTTCTACGATTTCACGAACGTTACATGGCATGACGGCACCCAGATGACGGTACGTGACATCATGTTCTCGTTCCACCTGGCAGGCCAAATTCCCGAGTGGTCCTCGTCAATGAACCCGCTGAAGGACAGAGGCGGCGAGTGGCATGTCTCGAATTACTCCAGGACGGGCTGGCTGTGCATTCACAAAGTCTGGGAGAGCGGTAACAGGGCCGCATTGAAGTTCGTTCTTCAGGAACCCTATGCAAACTTCTTCAAGGTAACAGCGTCCCCCAAACTGTTCCCGTGGCATATCTGGGGAAATACCGTCTCGGGCCAGCTTTCCGGCGCCAAGATTTGGTGCGACCCGGATTACCTTTCGAATCCCTGGCTTGTGGCGCCGGCCTGGGCATACGAGAACGATCCGCCTGTCGGCTCGGGCCTTTTCAAGTTCGCATACTGGGAGCTGGGCCAAATAATCAGGCTGGACACGTATCGGGAGCATTTCCACTCTCTGGATTACGCCTATAAGTCCTATGTCGAGGCAGCCTTTCCGAATAGAACTATTCACCAACCTGCGATAGATGCCATGACGTTCAGGATATACAGGACAGCCGAAGCCGCAGTCCTGGCCATGGAAAACGGCGAGATAGATTTTATCTCCTGGTCCATCCCGCCCACATTCATTCGGGAATTCAGCCGCATGAACGGCGTGTCTCTTTATGCGATTCCGGAGAATGGTTTCTTCTACATGGCGTACAACATGCGCAGGACATCCTTCGGATATCAGGACGGCAACGCATCGCTGGGGGATGCGGGCAAGCCCCTCAGGAGGGCGATGGCCCACTGCATAGACAAGCAGAAGATTATAGAGAGGCTCCTATTGTGCCACGGCGTGGCCGGCAACGGCCCGGTAAACCCGGGGAGCGAGTTGTACAACACGAGCCTGCCGACATATGATTTCAACCCTGCAAAGGCAAAGCAGATTCTGGCCGATGCAGGATACATGGTCTTCGACGGGACATCGTATCTCACAGGCGATGCAGCAATCGCGGCGGCCGGCGAGGGAAAATGGTGGGTTCGGCCCGACGGAATGCCGATAGGCAGCGAAGCAGGCGGAGGCATCAACATACTCACACCCGAGGCCAACTATGACCCCATCAGGGCCCAGGCCGGACTGATGATTGCCCTTCAGCTGAGATACACAGGCATCAATGCATATTCCGTAGCCATGGACTTCGGCTCCATCGTCGACCGTATTATCGAAAGGAATTTCGACATGTATGTTCTGGGCTGGAACGTAGGCTCCGACCCGAGCGATTTCATATACGCTTTCTGTCACTCAAGCAATGCCGAAATAGGAGAGAATTATCCCGGCTACCAGAACCGCACATTCGACCAGCTTGTTGACATGGCCAGGAGGACGGGGGATGACGACCTGAGGAGGAAGTACATAATGGACGCCCAGGCAGCACTGGTGTATGACCTGCCTTTCGATGTTCTTTATTTCCGCAGTTCGATTCTACCCGCCAGGACGGACAGCTTCATCGGCTGGATAATGCAGAACGGCAATGTGTTCAACAGGGACTCGATAGTCAACCTTAGGCCGAAACCCCTGTTCGCCCTGTACGCGAGATTCATGGAACCGAAGCTGGCAGTGTTCTCCAATTCCAGCACGCAGCTGTCAATATCGCTGATAGACGGCCAAGGCCAGCCCATGGGAGGTGCATCATTGAGCATGGACACGACAATGGGGGCACTCAGTCCGGAAACTGGGGCATCGGGCGCGGACGGGACTTTCACCACAACGTTCAAGGCGCCGTATGTCCCCCCGACACAGGACAACATCGATAACGGCAGCCAGGCCTTCATCCAGATCACGTCAGCGGCCGTGCCGGATCTGAAATACGCTCCCTCTCCGCCCAGGTTCATCCTCGTCACTGTCTACCCCGAGGAAGCGCAGTTCCTGAACCTCCGGATAACAGCGGACCCTGACATAATCGACGACCTGGGCGATGACAGAACAACCCCCGGCTTCACCAACATTGTCGTGGAAGTGACAGACCAGGACAACTATCCTGTGCCCTATGCCCTGGTGAACCTGACAGACTCATCCGGCACCCTTGCGATAACTCCTTCCGGGGCAACTGCCAGCCAGGACGGGAAGGCAACGTTCACAGTGACGGCGGCAAACCTTTCAGCGGATGACGGCTCGGTCGGAGAATTCACACTCACAGCACAGGCCAGGAGCTCAGACTCTCCCGATGCGATGCGGACCGAGGGATACATGACTCTCCTGGTGCTGGACAGGGAGGCGGCCGGAACTGCCGAAGTGACCGGCGGGCTTAGCGCCCCGATGATTGCGTTAGCCGCAGCGGCTGTTTTGGCTGTCCTGGCCTACGTAATTGCTAGGAGGAAGAGGAAATGAGGATTCTCGTGTTCGCCGCGGCTCTGCTGATGCTCGCCGGGACACTTGCACCCGGCCTCGCCAGCTCCCAGGATTCGGAGCTCATACTGCGGGTCGCCATGCAGGACGACATGAAGGGCACCAACCCCCTGATCGTGGGCGACGTCTGGTCCTGGAACGTGCTCAGCTACATCTTCGACGACCCCATCAACACCGACCCGGACACTGACGAGATAGTCCCGTACATCGCGGTGGGCTCGGCCAATGTCTCGGGTAAAGCCGATTCCTGGGCTGACTGCGCGATCGGGAACTTCGGCTACAGCCCGAAGAATGTCTGGCAGAACCAGACGAAGCAGGAAGCCATACTATTCTACGATTTCACGAATATTACATGGCATGACGGCGTGCAGATGACAGTCAGGGACATCATGTTCTCGATGCATCTTGCGGCCCAGATTCCGGATTGGTCCGGCTCAATGAACCCGCTGAAGGCCAATGGGGGCGCCATCGGTTCGAATTTCTCGGCTATTGGATGGCTGCATGTTTACAAGGTCTGGGAGAGCGCCGATGGGTTGCAGGCCGCGCTCAGGTTCCAGGTCCAGGAGCCGTTCGCCGACTTCTTCAGGTCCACGATATCCACATTCCTGTTGCCCGAGCACATATGGAACACAGTTGCAGCAGGCCAGCTATCCGGCGCCAAGATATGGTGCGACACGGATTACCTTTCGAACCCCTGGCTTGCGGCGCCGGCCCAGGCATACGAGAATGCCGCATGCATAGGAAGCGGCCCTTTCAAGTTTGAATTCCACGAGGTCGGCCACACGATAAAGATATCCACATGGCGCGACCATTTCTTCAGTGAGGATTACAAGTACAGGGACTATGTCGGAACCGATGAATACGGCCGCTCGGATGCCAAGCAGCCCGAGATAGACGCGGTCACATACAAGATATTCAGGACGGCCGAAGCCGCGGTCCTGGCCCTGAAATCCGACGATATAGATTACATTGCCTGGTCTGTGCCGCCGACATACGTGCAGGAGCTGGCCAACGAGCCCGGCATAGCCCTCCAGCAGAACCCCGAGAAAGGCTTCTTCTACCTGGCCTATAACATGAGGAGGAAATCCTTCGGGTACAACGAGACAGGTGAGGATGTGGGTAAGCCGTTGCGCCGGGCGATTGCGCATTGCATAGACAAGCAGAGAATTGTCCAAAGAGATCTTCTGAACCTTGGGGTGGCCGGCACAGGGCCGGTGTCACCGTTCAGCGAATGGTACAATTCCTCGGTCCCGACCTATGATTTCGACCCGGAGAAGGCCAAGCAGATACTGGCCGACGCAGGGTATAAACTGACTGACGGCAGCATCAATTCAACCACGGGGCTTGCCGACGTGACAAAAGCCAGGAACGGCAACTGGTGGCTGAATCCGGATGGATCGAACATAGGGAGCTCATCTGGCGGCCTGATTGATATATTGACTCCCGAAGGACACTATGACCCAATCAGCTATCAGCGGCCAGCGATTATTGCTGAGCAACTACGCGACATCGGAATCTATGCCCAATCAGTGGCAATGGACTTCGGCTCAATCGTCGACAGGATTGACGAAAGGGACTTCGACATGTACATCCTGGGCTGGAGCATCGGCTCCGAGCCGGCCGACTACCTGCACGCGTTCTTCCACTCCGATAATGCCGATGTGGGCCAGAACTACCCCGGGTACAACAATGCCTCCTTCGACGCGCTCATCGACCTGGCCAGGAGCACGGGCGACCCGGCCGTGAAGAAGAAAGCCATACTGGACGCGCAGGCCGCGATTTGCTATGACCTGCCTTACGACGTTCTGTATTACAGGACCAACATCGAGGCTTACCGTTCGGACAGGTTCACAGGCTGGGTCGTGGGCGACAAAGGCTCGATATTCAACTTGCAGTCCCTGTACAACATCCACGCTCCCGGGCCGTGGAAGGTCATCGCCCAGTTCATGAGCCCGCCCTCGGCCGTCCTATCCAATTCCACGACCCAGATAACTGTATATGTCAGGGACCAGGACGGCAATCCCCTGGAAGGGGCCGGGGTGAAGCTGAACGCGACCGCCGGCGCGCTGTCCCAGGAGTTCGGCAACACCTCATCGACCGGGAAGCTGACTGTTACTTACACGGCTCCATATTCTGACCCGAACGACATAGACTCTGTCATAAACGGCTCCGGCGCGCTTATCAGCATAGAGTATGCGACCTATGTCTCGCCCGAATATGTTGTGTACGAACCGGCGCCCAGCCGGATAACCCTTGTCAAGGTCTTCCCGGAGGGGGCCGAGTTCCTTTCAGTATCCCTGACAGCAGACCCGGATGTGATAGACTCGGACATCGGTGGCACACCCGGCTTCACCTATGTTGATGTGCTCGTCGTCAACCAAGATGGCGTTCCGGTGGAAAATGCGAATGTGGGGCTCAGTGCCTCCCCGGCGGTTATAGACATCGAGCCTGCTGACCAGCGCACAGATGCGGAAGGCAGGGCAAGGTTCAGGGTGACGGTCGGCAACATTTCCGGTTCGGGCGGGACTGTGGCCGAGTATTCCTTATCGGCAATTGCCATTCATCCGACCGACACACACATCCAAGGCGAAAACACGATATCCATCACGGTGGTTGACTTGTACACAGAACCGCCCCCCGGGTCGGACTCGGGGCTGTCGCCGGCAGAAATAACATTCACCCTCGCGGCAATCTTCGTCGCGGCCGCAGCCTTCGGCTACATGCTCAAGCGGAGGAAGAAAGCATGAGGTGGGCCGCCCCCCTCGTGGCATTTTTTCTGGTCGCGGCAGCGATAGTGCCGGCTCCGGCCAGCTCCCAGGCCGAGGACGGGCTCATACTCAGGGTCGCGGTGCAGGGCGAACTCCAGAGCACCAACCCCTTCTACACCGGCATCGACCACTGGACGCATCTGATGACCCGGTGGATCTATGACACGCCGGTTTTCTTGGATGATGAAGGTAAAATAAGACCTTACATCGCAGTGGGCTCGGCCAATTCCACAGGTCTCGGAACGGACTGGTCCGGCTGCGAGATTGGCAATTTCGGATATTCCCCCAAATCGACATGGACAGATTCTTCGCACCCCGAGGCAGTGATATTCTACGACTTCACGAATGTAATGTGGCATGACGGCCATCAGATGGATATCAGGGACATCCTCTTTAGCTACCATGTGGCGGCTCAGTTACCCGAATCCAGGGGCGATATGCGCTGCCTGATGGAGGGTGATTACAGCATCACGCACGGCCTGGGCATCGAGAAACTCTGGGAGAACGGAACAAAAGCCGCGCTGAAGTTCACACTCCAGGTCCCCTACTGGCAGTTCTTCAACCGAACGCTTGCAGTAAGGCTGCTACCCGAACATGTGTGGGCGGGTGCCGCGTCTGGCCAGGCCGTTGACCACGCTAAGATATGGTGCGATTCGGGTTACGTTCCGGATTCATATGATTCCTGGCACCTCTCGGCAGCCAGCGAATTTTCCAATCCGAATCCCATAGGTAGCGGGATTTTCAAATGGGCTAATGCCTCAGGGGATTACACGAATCTCACAGCCTGGCGCGCGCATTTCTTCGGGCCCGGTTTCGCGTACGAAGACTTCTGCCATGACGAATGGGGGCGCTCCCTCGCCGAGCAGTCGCATGTGGGCGGCATCATGTTCAGGTCGTTCAGGACGGCGGAGTCGGCGGTGCTGGCGCTGAAGAGCAACAACACCGATTACATCGCATGGTCAGTGCCCCCAACGTTCATCCAGGAACTCGCTAACGAGCCCGGAATATCGCTATACCAAAGCTTCGACGAGAGCTTCACCCATCTGGCATACAACATGGGACGGTGTTCGTTTGGATACGACACGGCCGGCTCGGATGCAGGAAAGCCCCTGCGCAGGGCCATGGCCCATTGCATAGACAAAAACACAATCGTCCAGAGACTGCTTCTGTGCACGGGAATCGCGGGCGAAGGCACAATCAGCTCTATCAGCCCATGGTACAACCAGAGCATACGGAAGTACAGCTTTGACCCGCAGGAGGCGAAGAACATCCTGGCGAATGCGGGATACAAGGTCAACAGCTCTGGAACTCTGCTCTCCGGCGCCGAGGCCATTGCCGCGGCCGGGAATGGAAAATGGTGGATGAATCCCGACGGCACACCCATAGGCAGCGGCGCAGGCGGCCTAATCGAGATGCTCACTCCCGAGGCCAATTATGACCCGATATGTGCCCAGCCCGGGTTGATGATTGCCAACCAGTTCAGGGACGTAGGCATATATACCAACTCGGTTGCGATGGACATCCGCTCCATAGAGGACAGGATGCTGTCCGGGGATTTCGACATGTGCATGTCCCGGACCAATATAGATTCAGAGCCTCCGGAATTCCTATACAGCCTCTTCCACTCTGAGAGTGTGGACGTCGGGTTGAACCATGCAGGATACAGGAACTCGAGCTTCGACTCCGCGGTAGAATTGGCCAGGTCGTCAGACAACGACACTGTCAGAAAGGCTGCGATATTCGAGGCCCAGGCAGCGGTATGCAACGACCTCCCCTATGATGTGCTACACTACAAAACCAACATCGAGGCTCTTCGCTCGGACCGGTTCACAGGCTGGCAGAGCGATGCAGGTTCAGTATTCAACATACAGTCTCTAAGGGCCATCAGGGGTCCAAACCCGCATAAGTTGGTCGCGCAGTTTGTTTCCCCGCCCTCGGCTGTGATCTCGGGCTCCGCTTCTTCCCTGGCGGTGCTAGTCAAGGACGAGAACGCCAACCCCGTGGAAGGCGCCATTGTCCAGCTCTCGGCCTCAGTCGGAACCCTATCAATCGAAACCGGTGTCACCTCATCTACCGGGAAGCTGACTGTGATTTTCACGGCACCGTGGGCCGACCCGACAGACCCTGATGCCCAGGCCAACGGGACTGAGGCGATAATCCAGATTGTCAAGGCCAAGTACACTGACCCGTCCGACTGGGAGTATGAAGACGCCCCGAGCAGACAGATACTCATCCGCGTTTATCCGGCAGGCAGGCCTTTCCTGTCGGCCATGATGTCTGCGGACCCGGACATAATCAGCCCCGACATCTCCGAGGACGGAACATTGGGCTTCACCTATGTTGATGTGTTTGTCACAGACCAGGACGGGGCAAGCGTCAGCGGGGCTTCTGTCGCCCTGGCAGCGTCCCCGGCAGTACCGATGGTCGAACCTATGTATCAGGATACAGATGCGGATGGCAGGGCAAGGTTCACTGTCACGGCTACGGACCTGCCTGACAACGACGGCTCCGTCATCGAGTATTTGCTGACAGCCGTAGCCGTGCATCCGGCGAACGGAACCATTCAGGGGCAGAACCGGTGCACATTGCAGATAGTGGACGCTGCACCTCCCGAGGAACCGCCCCCATCCCAAATCTCGCTGTCCCCAACAGAGATCACAATTACAGTCGCGGCGATTTTTATCGCTGCGGCAGTATTCGCCTATTTCCTGCGCCGGCGTAGGTCCCTCTAATCCGTTTCAGGCGGCTCCAGGATGAAGCCATTATCCATCATCAAATTGGTCTTTTCCCTTGACGTGGTGATGAGAAACTCAGCCGTCTCCCGCAGGTCCTGGCGCGACCTTTTCAACCCGGCGACGCCCTGCTCCATGGCCTTCTCGGCCACTGCAACCGCGGTGTTGATGAATACCGAAATTTCATCCATCGTGGGAACAAGATAATCCTCGCGCAGGCCTTTTTCCTCGGCTGTTTTTGCTATTGAATGGGCCGCTGCAATGTGCATTTCATCCGTGATTGTGCTGGCTCTTACATCCAGGGTCCCCCTGAAGATGCCCGGGAATCCGATTGAATTGTTGACCTGGTTCGGGAAATCCGACCGGCCGGTGCCGAATATCCTGACCCCGACTTCCTTGGCCTCCCAGGGCCAGGTCTCGGGAACGGGATTTGCCTCGGCGAAGACAACCGGGTTGTGGGCCATGCCCCCGAGCCATTCCTTCTTGATAGTGCCCGGGCCGGGCTTGGAAGCCGAGACAAGAACGTCCGCGCCTTTCAGGGCAGCTGCAATGTCCCCCGCGACTCCTTCGGAATTCGTCTTTTGGGCCAGCTCCCATTTCTTCGGATTCTTTTTATCAGTTTCAAGGTCCTTTCTCCCGGAATGGAGCGTGCCCTTGCTGTCCGCGATTACGATCTTTCCGGGCGAAGCGCCGGCCTTCATCAGCGTCAATGCCAGGCATATGTTGGCCGCCCCGGCCCCGACCAGGGTGATGCGCGCTTCGGGAAGTCTCTTTCCGGCGACCTTCAGGCCGTTGATGATTCCGGCAAGAGTTATCGCGGCCGTGCCCTGCTGGTCGTCATGCCAAACTGGAATGTCCAGCTCCTTCCTCAGCCTGTCCAGGATGTAAAAGCAATCCGGAGTCCGTATGTCCTCGAGATTGATTCCCCCGAAGGTGGGCGCGACTGCCTTCACGGTATCTATGAACCTCTCCGGGTCCTTGGCGTCGATCATGAGGGCAGTGGAATCAACGCCGCCGAGATACTTGAACAGCAGGGCCTTGCCCTCCATCACCGGATAGCCGGCCAGAGGGCCTATGTCCCCGAGGCCCAGAACCCTTGTGCCGTTGCTGGCCACAGCGATGTAATTCCATCTGTTGGTGTGCTCGAAAACCCTCTCGGGATGCGCTGCAATGTCGTTGCAGGGCTCGGCGACCCCCGGAGTGTACCAGACACCGAAATCGGAGAAGTCCCTAACCCGGCACTTGGGAATCACTTCCATCTTGCCCCTGTAGAAAGGGTGCCAGGCCATTGCGGCCTTGCCGGGGCGCTTGGCCCTCTCCAAAAGCTCCTTCTCGTCCATCGCATCCGCATCCTCCCCGTGATATAAATTGTTTCTCTGCAATATGTTTTTATAGTCGCATCTATATATAATCCGCGATAAACATGAAGAGACAGGTTGTCATAGCTCTGGGGCTGGGTTTCGTGCTGCTAGCCGGGATGATATCCCCGGCCGCGGCCGAGAACGATTCCCTTCACGTCATAATGGCGGTCGAGGACAGGAACTACAGTGTGGGTGATACTGTGACCCTGCAGTTGCGGATTTACAACTCGGGCACGCTGGCCGATGCGACAAGCATATATGCCGGCGTAAGCACGAACCACAATTTCAACAACCCGACAAACCTGACCATGTCCAAATCGGGCACGGGAATTTACTCGGGCACTTACACGGTCAAGGCGGCGGACAGCAACCGCAACCTGTACTTCTTCCACGACGTCACGCTGGGAAACGACCATGAAGGCGTGACAAGCCACAACGACGCCCTGGCCATCCCAGTTTACTCGATACAGGACACCGTCGACATAAGCATATGCGGCCAGGAGATGGTTCCCGCAAAATCCGGAGACGTTCTGACAGCCACCATTCTCACCAGGACGGGCAGCTCCCCGATACCGATATCCGGGTTCACTGAGCTTTATGTCGAGACACCCGCGGGCGAGACCCATCCTCTGAACTACACGGAGGTCCAGACAGGCGTCTACAATGTATTCTTCACTGTCCCGCAGACATCAGTGAGCGGAATGTACGAGATAGTGGCGCAGCCCATGGACATGTGGGACGAGGACTCGGTCGAGATATACGTCAACGTGCTCGATGTGTGGTACCACAAGCTGTCAGCGTCCGGGAGCACGGTTTCATTCGAGATTTGCGTCGCGGACATGACAGGCGCGGCAGTGGAGGGCGCAAACTACTTCATAGAGAGAATAGGCTGGCCCTACGATGCGTTCTCGGGGGTCACCAATGCGAGCGGCAAGGCGCTCCTGCATGTTCCAGACATAGAAGGCTCGGAGGGCTTCTCCGGGTATGTTCTGGCCGCGGGGCTGAACCAGACAGTTTACGGGTTGGTGTACAACCCTGCCGCCCAGACGCCGCATCACTCGGACTTCGACATAATCTGGGAGGGCACAGAGACACTGTTCGAGCCCGGGGATTCAGTCACGGTTCCCTACGGTGCGTATGACTCCCAGATACCCGCGGCACTGAAGACGATTCATTACTATGTCACGGCGCGCGGCACAGATTTCGCCCTGCTGTTCGACGAAGGCAGCCACGTTGAGACAGCGAGGGAAGTCCTGGTCGCAGGGACCCTCACAACGGACAGCCTGGGCAAGTTCAGCGTCGCATTCGAGGTCCCGGACGAGCAGTGCGCGATCGAGCTGCGCCTGGAAGTTCCGCTGCAGCGCGACAATTCCACGGGTCCGAGCTATGACCTGGACGATGACTGGTACTACGAGGTGTTCCCTGAAAACCCGTGGAACGACCACGGTTTCGTGTTCTATGCTTTCGGGGGCAACCTGGACGGCGACGGCGAAGTAAGCATAGGCGGCAGCTTCGACCCGGGCGAATGGGGAAGCGCGAACATAAAGCTCTCGGCAAACGCGGGCGACCCGACCTCGGTGCTCTGGGGAGTCGGCGAATGGTCCCTCGACTCCATCGGAACCATGGACCCTGAATGGATGAACTGGGTCCCGGCCGGGTATGCGATCAGGCTGGAGCAGACAGAATCGGGAAAGTACCAGGGCTCGTTCCTGGTCCCGGAGTTCCTGGAGGGCCATGACATCACGATCATCGCCGGCTACATGGACACGGCCGACGGCACGCCCCACTTCGACGCCAAGAAAATATCCCCGGGCGGGGGCTTCCCATGGTTCTGGGTCATACTGGCCGTCATAATCGTACTCGCAGTCATCGTGCTGATATTCGTCATGAAGGAGCGGATGTAGGGAAAATCCATAAACCCGCATTCCATTCCCCCGGGCAATGGGAATAGATCTCTCCGACCTGGTCGAGCCCAGGCCGAGCGCCCTGAAGGATTTCAAGGGCCGGGCAGTGGCAATCGACGGGTACAATGCCCTCTACCAGTTCCTGAGCAGCATACGCCAGGCTGACGGCACGCCCCTGATGGACTCGAAAGGCAGAATCACGTCGCATCTCTCGGGCACGTTCCACAGGACAGCGAACCTTCTGGAGGCCGGCATCAGACCGGTCTACGTTTTCGACGGCAAGCCAAACCCGCTCAAGGCCGGCACGCTGCAGGACCGCAGGCAGCGCAAGGAGAAGGCCCAGGCCGAGTGGGACGAGGCCCTGGAAGCAGGGGACACAGAGACAGCGAGGATGAAGGCGCAGCAGACCTCGCGGCTGACAAAGGAGATGGCGGCCCAGGCAAAGCAACTGCTCGGGTACATGGGCGTGCCCTGCGTGCAGGCCGAGGAGGACGGCGAGGCCCAGGCCAGCTACATGGCCTCGAAAGGCGAGGTCTATGCCGCAGCATCCCAGGACTATGACTCGTTGCTGTTCGGAGCGCCAGTGCTGGTCAGGAACATGACGCTGTCCGGCCGAAGAAAGCTGCCGCGCAAGAACGTCTATGTGGACGTGGTCCCGGAGGTCCTGAAGCTGGGCGAGTTGCTCGGCGCCCTCGGCATAACCAGGGAACAGCTGGTTGACATGGGCGTGCTCATGGGCACTGACTTCAACCAGGGTGTGAAGGGCATAGGCCCGAAGAAGGCCCTCAAGCTCATCAGGGAGCACGGCTCCGGAGAGGCGGCCATCAGGGAGCAGAAGCTGGATGTTCCGGGATTCGAGAATGTCAGGGAGATATTCCTCAGCCCGAAGACGACTGACGATTACACTCTGTCCTGGGGGAAGGCGGACAGGGAGAGAATACTGGCAATGCTCTGCGGCGAGTTCGAGTTCTCGGAGCAGAGGCTGATGTCCACGCTGGACAAGATATCGGAGGGCCAGAAGGCGAGGGCCCAGCAGTCGCTGGATTCGTGGTTTTGATATCCGTCCCAAGCCCTTCGGGCGTTGGGGCGGCGGGCCCGCCTGTCAGGTCACCAATAAAATTAATATGGTTCATGCATTGCAGTGCCAAAGGTGTATTCGATGTCCAATGTTCCGGAGAACCTGAAGTACACGAAGAAGCATGAATGGGCTAGGATAGAGGGCAGCAATGTCACCGTGGGCATAACCGACCACGCACAGGGCGAGCTCACTGACATAGTCTACATCGAGCTTCCCAAGGTGGGCCAGGAATTGCAGGCAGGCCAGGAACTCGCGACTGTGGAATCCGTCAAGAGCACGAGCGATGTTTATTCGCCTGTCTCGGGCAAGGTCGTGAAAGTGAATTCTGACCTGGAGAACTCGCCCGGGGACATCAACGCCGACCCGTACGGCAAGGGCTGGCTCGCTGTAATAGAAGTGAAGTCGGCCGACTCGCCCGACCTTATCTCGCCGACAGAGTACAAGGCGCTTCTGGGTTAGTACCGGACTTGAGCCTTACCAGCATCTCCGCAGCTCCTATTTCCATCTTGGAGAATGCGAACCATCTCTTTCCCAGGTCTTTCAAAGATGCTCCAAAATGGTAGATTTCCGCATCATCGATAATGATGAACCTGTCGTGGGCGTTATTGAATTCCCTGAGATCTATTGGCGGGTACTGGCGGTAAAATTTTCCCACATCCTGGGCCAGTGCCTCACTGATGTGTCTGGTCAGAAGCAGAACGCTGACATTCTTCTTCCTCTTAGTCAGATGGGTTAGGACTGAATCATCCAGATAATTGTCTATTATGGTTATCGATTTCTCCGCGGTTCTGAAAAGATCTCAGATGAATTTGTGGGCGTCGAACACCTGGCCGTCGAAGAATATGCCCTGCTTTTGCTTCAGAGTTCCGCTCTCGAGAGCGTTGAGCACGCCATCCATCTTCCTGTCGGTTTCCAGCTGCCTGAGCTCCAATGTATCCAGTCTCTGGAAGATCTGGGCATTCGAGAGAATGAACCTTCGCATCGCCACGAAAGCCCTGATGACCTTGACGCTGATGTCAACAGCCGCGTCGCTTCTCAGAACCGCTGACAGCATGGCCACCCCCTGCTCGGTGAATGCGTACGGTCTGGACCGCCTCCCACCCCAACTTGCGGTCACATTCTGTGACTTCAAGGTGCCGAATTCAGCCGCTGTCAGCCGAAAGCAGAATTCACCAGGAAATCTTCCTTTGTTTCTCTTCACCGCCTGATTCAAAACCTTCGTTCCGACCTGGTACAGGGCAGCCAAATCTGAATCAAGCATCACATGGGCATCGCGTATTGTGAATATCCTGCTCTGTATCCCCTCTGTCAATGCTAGATCCGTGAATTCCGTCTTGTTCCCGCTCAATCCTTCTTCCCCTTCGTTGCCCTCATGATTCAACACTCTCTCGCAGTATAAATATCCGGTCAGGGGGTGGGCGAAAGTGAAATTTCCCGACACTCAATTCGATGGGCAATCCCACGGAAGTTATAAATGCCCAAACCCCGCTTTCAACATCGGGGTATGAATCCCGGTGACTATGGTGGAAGACGGCGACGAAAACGCTCCGAGAGGCAGATTATTCATTTCAATACTAATGGTTATGGTCCTCCTTCTGGGAAGTATGTTCTGGGCCGTCATGCCCGCAGCCGCTGCACCTTCCTGCCCAACCCCGATCTCCGGAACCAGGGCCACTTATGAACTGAACGTCGAGGTCGACTATTTCGAAGGGCTGCTGACACCCGAAGTTATCGATGCCTTCGATTTCCTTGAAACATACTTCGAGGCCCGCAACATCACTGCCACGGTGGATTTCAACAGCACGAACAATGTCATAGCAGGGAGTCCATACATTAGTGATTATGAATGGAGGGCCATACACCGCCAATACCATGACCGACCAGCTACCCATATTCATTTTATTGTGGCAAAGCAAGCGGGCGGTAATTCAGGGCAGGCAAGTCCTCTTTACGGCGCAATCATTAACGTAGAGATAACCGGATTATATAATGAAACCCGGCATGTAATAATGCATGAAATCGGACACTGTATCGGCATTGGCCTTCAAGATGACAGTGATTGCAATGAGACCTACGCATCATCAGGATTTATGGCAGTCTACTCCAACTCCCTTCAGGAATACCGTACCGAGGATTGGGAGAGCGCGTTCGCCCCGGACGGCGCATTCGGCAACCAGACCTGGAAAACTGCCAGGATATGGAACAGGTTCTCTGTTTACAGTGAATTGTACGATGATACAGCAGATGTTACGGGAAGAATAGCAGGCGATACTTGGTCAAACATCTATCTCAGAGAAATCAACGGACCTGGCGGATATGCAGCAGACATTCATCATTTTGACGGAACCTTCTCCTTCCAGCCCAGGCCCGGGAACTACACCTTGGAAGTGGACGACGGGTACAGATTGTCTCAGCCGGTGTTTGTCAATGTCACAGAAAGGGGAGTTATTGATCTGGGCGATGTGATGATAGAGCCATTGCCTGTTGTACCGCCCGAGCCGGTAGAACCTCTCCAGGACAACCGGGCAATATACATGCTGGCAGCAATATCCGTTGCTGCCATCCTGGTAATGGCATTTGCGGTTTGGGCGCGGAAGAACGACAGGGGGCGGGAGCTTGCCAATAAAAAAATCATGGCTGCTGCGGTTATAGCCGCAGTTCTCCTTACACCTCTATTTTTACACTACTGGGGCCAGAACGACATCTACTCCGCAGTGACAGTGAACGAATTCTGGGACGACATGCTGGACAGGAACAACGACGGTGTAATCAATGGGTCAGACGTGCCCATAGCTTGGCACTCATATGGCGTTGGCGATAAGGTTGTGGTAAGGGACAGGATTGGATACATATGGTATGATTCCTATGAAAACAAAACATGGATAAACCTCGTGACCTATTCTGGCATGTATGGCGACCAAATGCCCATCAATATATTTGTGTCTGGGAATGTCACTGGCACATATTCGGAAGGCGATATCATAATCGTCGAGAACAGGTTCGTTGATTATGGCACAGGTTCGATATATCCGGAGTTCAATGCCTGGACCATCGTAGGATAGAGACGAATTCTAATGATGCTTCGCGAACTCCAGCCCAAGTTCGAAGGCTTTCAGGTTCATTTCAATGGTCTTGGGGGGCACCGAGTTCTTCAGCGCTTCCACAAGCTTCTCCTTGGACACCGGGCACTCCGGCGTTCCGGCCAGCGCGCCCAGTAAGACCGAGTTCGCCGTGACATAAGACCCGGCCTGCATGGCCAGGGCATCGGCATCAACCGCAGTGAGTTTCGGCGTTACGGATTTTATCTCGGCGAACATGGCTTCTATGTCAGGGTACTTCTGCTTGCCTATGGACACGACCACGGGCACGACAGGGGATGTGCTGGTCACGAACCTCGTGCCCTTGTTGGCCTTGGGCAGCGCCCTGTAAGCTTCCATGGGCTCGAATGCGAATATTATATCAGCCTCGGCGTCGCCCACGAGCGAGCTCTCGATGCAGCCGACGCAGATATTGCACATCACGACGCCGCCGCGCTGTGCCATGCCGTGGACCTCGCTCATGACGGCGTTCTTGCCCTCGGCAAGCGCGGCCTCGGAAAGGACCTTCGAGGCGAACAGGACTCCCTGGCCACCGACTCCGACAACGACTATGCGGGTCATTTCCTCGCCTCCGTGTTCTCGTGGATGGCACCGAACGGGCATACCTTGGCGCAGATGCCGCAGCCGTTGCATATCCCCTCGTTGATGTGAACTGTGCCGTCCTCTGCCAGGTAAATCGCAGGGCAACCCCAGGTCTTTATGCAGACCTGGCATTTCTTGCATTCCTCCTGGTTTATCTGCCATGTGAGGAAGCTTCCCGCTTTCTTCCTGGTTCTGACTTCCAGGAGCACGCATTCCCTCTTGGCCACGATCACGGCAAGCTTGTCATGGGCCAGCGCATCCTCGTAGGCCTTCTGCATGGCCTTGATGTCGCTGGTGTCCACGGTTCTGATGAAATCCACGCCGCATCCCCTGACGACCTCCTCTATCGAAATCATTGGCGCGGGATTGCCCCGGCCGTCAGTGCCCATGCCTGGGTTGGGCTGGTGGCCAGTCATCGCAGTGGTCCTGTTGTCCAGGACAGTGTAGACGAACTTGTGGCGGTTGTATACCGCGTTCACGACGCCGTGTATCCCGGAATGGAAGAATGTGGAGTCCCCCAGAAAGGCAAGGATGGGTTGGTCTGTCGCCTTGGAGAATCCCCCTGCCGCGTCCACGCTGGAGCCCATGCACAGCAGGAAATCCGCAGTGTTCAGCGGGTCCTGTATGCCCAGGGTGTAGCAGCCGATATCGGAAGAGAAGATAGCCTCCTTGAAGTTCTGCTTGAGCGCCCTTTTTGCGGCATAATATGTGGATCTGTGGGGACAGCCAGGGCACAGGGACGGGGGCCTCGGCGGCAGCGGGATTTTAGCCGCGTGTACATCCTTGGGCATCAGGTCTTTCCCGGTTATCTTTGAAAACGCGGATTTCAGGACGTCAGGCCCGTACTCGCCCATCACGGAGAAATGGCCCGACCGCTTCCCGAACACCTGGATTTTAGGGTTCACTTCCTTGGCCAGGCCCATGACGGCCTGTTCCAGCAGGGGCTCGCCCTCCTCGGCTATGACAATCTTGTCCACGGATCTGATGAACTCGGACATCATCTTCTCGGGCAGGGGCCAGGTCATTCCCAGCTTCAGGATTCTTCCCTTGATGCCGGCCGCGGCCATTATATCGGCCGCATAGTTGTAGGCGACGCCCGAGACTATTACGCCGTACTCCGAGCCGCCCATGTCTATGACTTTGTTGAACTCTGACTTCTCCGATATCTCCAGGGCCTTGGCCATGCGTTCGAGCAGCAGCGCGTGGTCAACCCTGGCATGAGCCGGGATTGTGACGAACTTCTTCGGGTCCTTGTCGAAATGGCCCTTCCCGCGCTGCGGCCCGAGCTCACCTATCTCGACCGCGCCCCTGACATGGTTCAGCCTGGTGGTGGTGCGCAGCATGACAGCATGCCCCAGTTCCTCGGACAGGGCAAATCCGGCCAGCGTCATGTCCTTGGCCTCCTGGGCATTCGCCGGCTCCAGCATCGGTACCTTGGCCAGCCTTGCGTAGTACCGGTTGTCCTGCTCGTTCTGGCTCGAATGGCAGCCCGGGTCGTCCGCAGTGATTATGACAAATCCCCCGCGCACGCCCGTGTAAGCTATGGTCATGAACGGGTCTGCCGCGACGTTCAGGCCGACATGCTTCATGAATGTCATGGCCCTCAGCCCGCACGCCGAGGCAGCAGCAGCGACTTCCGTCGCGACCTTCTCGTTGGTGGAGAACTCGAAATAGACCTTTGCCTCTTTCCCTATCTCGTAGAATGTGTTGCCTATCTCGGATGACGGTGTTCCCGGGTATGTGGCAGCGAAGTCAAGGCCCGCCTCGAGCGCGCCCCTGACAATGGCCTCGTTGCCCAGAAGGAAAAGTTTCTTGCCCTTCTCCCTGTCCAGAAGCCGGCTCATTCCTCCACCAGCCCCTTGGTGAATTCCTCCAGCTTCAGCAGCCGCTTCCACTCCCAGTTCACTGTCTTCTGCATGGCGTCGACCTCCTCCTGGGGCAGATGCCTGAACCTGCCCTGTATGGCCAGGTAGTCCTTTATCGGCTTCAGCTCCGAAGGCTTCCTCGATATGGTGTAAACGCCGTTCTCGACCTCGTACAGCGGGTAGGCGGCCGTCGAAACGGCCAGCCTGCAGACCTCGATCGTTTTCTCGGGTTGCATTCGCCAGCCGGTCGGGCATGGCGCGTAAATCTGTATGAACTTGGGACCCCTGATGGACTGGGCCTTGCGCAACTTCTTTATCATGTCCTCGGGGAAGCCGACGCTGACCGTGGCAGCGTAAGGGATCTTGTGCGCGACCATGATCTCCATCATGTTCTTCTTGGGCTGTTTCTTCCAGTCCTTTGTTGTCCCGACGGGCGTGGTCGTTGTCCATGCGCCGACAGGCGTCGATGAGCTTCTCTGTATGCCCGTGTTCATGTATGCCTCGTTATCATACATGATGTAGATGACATCGGTGCCGCGTTCGACCATGCCGGAGAGCGCCTGTATGCCTATGTCAGCGGTGCCGCCGTCCCCGGCGAATCCCACCACTGTCACATCTGTAATGCCCTTCGCATCAAGCGCGGCCTTGATCCCCGATATCGAGGCTCCGGTGACCTCGAAAGCAGTGTTTATAAGCGGCACCTCGAGGCATTTCAGAGGGAAAGGTCCGGGCATGACTGCCCAGCAGCAGGCCGGGATGCTGACCATGGTCTTGGGGCCCAGCGCCTTCAGGGTGTAGCGCATCGCATGGCAGGCTCCGCATCCCAGGCAGCCGACGTGGCCCGGGTTCATGTATTCCTCGGTGGGGATAGTGAACTTCGCCATCCTACCGCCTCCTGCACCGCAGCAGGCTAAGTCTGAAAAAGCTTCGCATTTTCATCCTACCACCCCCCGTGGCCTTTCACGCCTATCCATTCGATGTCGCAGTCCTTGCCGCCCTTCAGGGCCAGGGCCTTGAGGAATATCTTCTCGATGATCTCGGGAGTCATGTCCTTGCCCCCAAGGCCGACAATGTAATTCTTGAGAAGCGGCCTGTCCTTCATGTCGTACAGCGCGCCCCTGACCTCCTGGGCCATGGGTCCCCAGTGCCCGAACGTGTAGGAGTGGTCGCACATGGCAAGGATGTTCGTCATGCCTGCAAGTTTGTTAATCTCCTCTACCGGGAACGGCCTGAACACCCTGATTCTGGCTAAGCCCACCTTCTTTCCCTCTGAGCGGAGCTTGTCCACCACATCCTTGGCCGTGCTGGCTATCGAACCGGCCATGATCAGGATTGCGTCAGCGCCCTCGCATTCATAGAACTCGACCAGCCCGCCGTGGCTGCGGCCGAAGTGCTTCTCGAAATCCTTCTCGACATCGCGCCAGCCCTGGCGCGCGGCCTCCATCGCCTCGTTTATCTTGAACCTGAATTCCATGTACATGTCAGGCATGACAAGCGAGCCGAAGCCGTAAGGTTCGTCGACATCAAGCTTGAAGCGCGGGTTGAACGGCGGCAGGAACTTGTCCACAGCCTCCATCTCGGGCACATCCACAGGCTCGACTGTATGGGAGAGGATGAACGCGTCCTCGTTGATTATCGTCGGAAGCCTGATGTCCGCACGTTCGCCGAGCTTGTAGCCCATTATGATGGAATCAAGGACCTCCTGGTTGCCCTCGCAGAATACCTGCATCCATCCAGTGTCGCGCTGGGCTATGGCGTCGTGATGGTCGGCCCAGACTGACCACGGCGGCCCGTTGGCCCTGCAGACATTGCTCATCACGACTGGCGTCCTCGCGCCCGCCGCCCAGATCAGCAACTCGTGCATGAGCAGAAGGCCGTGGGAAGATGTGGCTGTGTAAGTCCTCGCGCCGGCCATGGATGCGGAGATGAGCGCGGCCATGGCGCTGTGCTCGCTCTCCACCTTCACGAATTTGGCATTCATCTCGCCCGAGGAACAGAGAGTGGCGATCTTCTCCACTATGGATGTCTGGGGCGTAATCGGGTAGGCCGATATGACTTCGGCCCTGCAGACCTTGGCCCCGTACGCGGAGGCGTAATTTCCCGTCATGACCATCTTCATCAGGCATCACCTTCCAGAACCATGGTTATGGCCTGCTTGGGGCATTCGTTCGCGCATATGCCGCAGCCCTTGCAGTGCTTGAGGTCGAACTCGGGGAAGGTGTCTTCCTTCATGTGTATGGCCACGTCCGGGCAGAATTTCCAGCATATGCCGCATTTGATGCACTTGGCGCTGTCCAGAACAGGTTTGAACGTCTTCCAGAACCCTGTCTGGTTGGCCGAGGAATTGACGCTTGTTATCGGCGTGAGCGGCAGGTCCTGGTACGTCTTGTAAACACCCTTGAGCTGTTCCTTTGTCACTTTACCACCACCGAGTCGTATGCCTCTCTGGCCGCTGCCGCGTTCTCCTCCACCCTGACCGGCACATTGTTCTTCACCGCCTCAATGAGTGAATCGATTCCGACCACGCCGGAAGCCTTTGCGAAAGCCCCGAGAAGGGAACTGTTCACGATCGGCGCGGCCTTGCTTCCGAGCTTGTGTTTTATTGCGATGTCTGTGGCACTGACCGTGACCAGCTTCCTGTCGTCCGGAAGCTTGAGACTTGCTCTCAGCTTCGCGGCTTCGGTCTTTGTGTTCACCAGGACAAGGCCGCCGGCCTTCAGGCCCTCGACTATGTTAACTGCCTCGATCAGGGACGGGTCCATCACGACAACGAAATCGGGAGCGTATATCCCCGACTTGTTGCGGATCTTCGTCTCCGCAATCCGCGTGTAAGCGGTGACGGGGGCTCCTCGCCTCTCCACCCCGAAGAACGGAAAAGCCGATACCTCCTTGCCTTCGATGAACGCTGCTTCTGCGAGGATGTTGGAGGCGATAACAGCCCCCTGCCCCCCCCTGCCGTGAAAGCGCACCTCAATCATTTAGACACCGGCCCGACAATTACATACTGTTATTAATTATAATCGCCAATATTCTGCTGAATGGATAGGTATTTTATGGGTCGGGGCAATGGCCCCGCAATGGTTCGGGACATTCAGTTCCTCGGCATAAGGCTCAGGGCCATGGCTCAGTCGACCGAGCTTGAGGACAGGGTGCTGGCCGCCATGATGCTGGCTTCGGGCACGGAAACCGTATCCGTATCCAAAGCCGAGGGCCATTTCGGCACGCCAATCACTCTGTTCGAGGCAGACCTCAGGAAAAACTCGGACATGCGCAGATTCCTCGGCCTGATGGAGAAATCCGGGATACTCGGCAGGCTGAGCCACGACGCGGACGCGCGCACAGACGAGCAATGCGCATTTCATTTCAGGCTTGACAAGCAGAAGGCCTACCTGGGGGAGCTGGCGCTCGCTGACGGGAGGGACGCGATCGATGTCAGGCTGAAGGTTGCGGTCTACCCTGCCAAACGCGGCGCGGCCGTGAAGCTCATATCCGAATGGCTCTCGCAGTTTTCCGAGAAATGAGACGCAGCCTTACAAAATATTATAGGGTTGCAGATTTTGACCCGTGCTTGGTGTGAAAATGACAGAATCAAGCGCCAAGGGCATCGAATGGAATTTCTCGGGTCTGTATCAATCTCTGAGCGACCCGAAGATAAAGCAGGACATGGAGAACGCGGTGAAGAGGGCGGAGGCCTTCGAAGCCAAGTACAGGCCGATTCTGAAGCGCGGCATACCTCCGGCGGTTCTGAAGGGGGCGCTGGAGGAGTACGAGTCAATAACCAGGGATGTGAGGAAACCCTATTATTACGCTCACCTGAAATACGCCCAGAACACACAGTCCAAGGAGGCGGGCGCCCTGAAGCAGGCAATATCGGAGCTGTTCGTCAAGGCGGAGCGCCCGCTGATTTTCGTGGAGCTGGCATGGTGCAACATATCCAATGCCGAGGCCAAGCGCCTCATCAAGTCCCCGGAGCTGGCCAAGTACAGGCACCTTCTGGAGGTCAAGAGGCTCATGAAGCCGCACCAGCTCTCGGAGCCGGAGGAGAAGCTCATGAGCGCGCTCGAACTCTCGGGCCGCAAGGCCTTCATAAGGCTGTTCGACGAGACCATAGGCAAGATACAGGTGGATGTGACAGTGAAGGGCGAGACCCAGACTGTTCCCATGGAGATGGCGCTGACCCTTCTTTACAGCCCGGACAGGGAGAAGAGGATTGCCGCCCACAAGGGGCTGACAGAGGCACTGAAGAAGAACAGTGACCTGCTGACTTACATATTCAACACACTGGTTCAGAACCACTCGACCGAAGATGAGTTCAGGAAGTTCCCGCATCCGGCCAGGAGGCGCAACCTTGCCAACGAGGTCGATGACGAAACCGTGGAAAGCCTCAAGCAGGCGGTCGACAGGAACATCGCAATGGTGGCCAGGTACTACAAGCTGAAAGCGAGAATCCTGGGCATCAGCGACCTGAAGGACTATGACAGGTACGCTCCAGTGACGCAGGACACGATTCCCTGCAGGTACGACACGGCCAAATCCATGGTCATGGCAGCCTACTCGGGCTTCAGCCCTGTATCCGGCGAGATAGTGAAGGAGTTCTTCGACAAGGGATGGATAGACGCTGACCCGAGGCAGGGCAAGGAGAGCGGCGCGTTCTCAGCGGGAACCGCGTCAGACCATCACCCCTACATCATGCTGAACTTCACGGACGAGCTTACAGACGCAATGACCATGGCCCACGAGCTCGGTCACGGCATACACCAGTACCTGGCTAGGAAACAGGGCGACCTGCTGATGGACACGTCTCTGTGCATGGCCGAAACAGCTTCAATATTCGGCGAGATGATTCTGTTCAACGACCTCGTGGCCAAGGAGCCGGACCCGAAGAGGCGGCTCAACCTGCTGTGCGGCAAGATCGAGAGCACATTTGCCTCCGTGATGCGCCAGATAATGATGAACAGGTTCGAGACCCGACTCCACAAAGCCCGCAGGGAGAAGGGCGAGCTCACTTCCGAGGATATTGACAGGATCTGGCTGGAGGAGAACAAATGGATGTTCGGCGACTCCGTGGAAATGACAGACGAGTACGGATGCTGGTGGTCGTATGTCCTTCATTTCGTCCACTACCCGTTCTACACCTATGCCTACTCTTTCGGCGAGCTGATGGTCATGTCCCTCTACGAGCAGTACAGGAAGAAGGGCCAGGAGTTCGTGCCCAAGTACCTCGACATGCTTGCTTCCGGCGGCTCAGACTACCCCAGGGCCCTGATGAAGAACATGGGTTTCAACATCAACAACGCGAAGTTCTGGCAGAACGGACTCAATCTCATCGAGCGCATGGTCAAGCAGGCCGAAGATGAGGCGAAGAAGCTCGGCTACTGAGCTTCTTCGCCCATGCCCCGCCCTAACAGGCGGGGCATGACCGGGTTGGCAGATTATCCAAGAGCCTTGGCCAGAATTCAATTATTTTCCGACGAACCTCGGCTCCCGTTTCTCCGCGAAGGCCGTGACCCCTTCCCGGAAGTCCTCGGTCGCGCCTGAGATGGAAATCATGTGCCGCTCCGCGGCCAGATGCTCCTCCAGCCGGCTGTTCTCGCTCAGCCTGAGCAGAGTCTTGGCGCGGCCTATTGCCAGGCCCGGGCCTTTCGCGATCCTCTCGGCAACATCCGTTGCAGTTGCCATTAGCTTGTCAGGCTCCACGGCACGGTTGATGAGGCCCAATTTTTCCGCCGCATCCGCGTCAATGGTCTCGCTCAGGAATATGAGTTCGGAGGCCTTGGCCTTTCCCACCAACTTTGGCAGGAAGTAAGTGCCGCAGCCCGGCGCCAGCCCGATCTTCATGAACCCCATGTTGAATTTCGCATTTTTTGAGGCATACCTGAGGTCGCAGGCCATTGCCAGCGCGGCCCCGGCGCCCACAGCGTGGCCGTTGACGGCCGCAATCACAACCTTCTCCATGGTGTATATCCTGTGAACGGGCTTGTGGATCCAGCCTGACAGCTCTGCCAGGAATTTCTCCGGGTCCGGCGCGTCTGCCATGGCCTTGACGTTTCCGCCGGCGCAGAAAGCCTTTCCTGCGCCTGTGATGATGACGGCCTTCACAGCGTCATCCTCCTGGCACTGAAGTAGCGCATCATCCAATTCCTCGGACATCTTTGCGTCCAGTGCGTTCATGTTGTCCGGCGTGTTGAGATGGATGATGGATATGCCTTCCTTCCTCTCCGCATCAATTGATTTGTACGTCATGGCCTCACCGGAGCATCAATCCCGGCTATCTACAAAATGTTTTTTACTTGGGCCGCTTAACCTCATGCGATGTCAACGGTGCTGAATTTCGGGGACCTAGCATGCCTTAACGACTCGGCCGCAGGCTCGCTGGGCGCGGGGATAGCCTCCCTGGCAAGGGCCGATTTTCCCGTGGCGAGGGGCTTTGTGATAACGCCCGACGCGCTCGCCGAATTCCTGAAGAGGCCGGATATAGCCGCGGCCATGGACATGCACAGGACCGGGGCCGAGGACCCGGAGGAAAGCTGGAGCGCCCTCAAATCCCAGTTCGCAAGGACAAGGCTCGGCTGGTCCCATGAGATGGAGATACTGACAGCATACTCGGGCCTGGGCGGCCCTGTCTCTGTGACGGCGTCCACAAGGCTCGGGGCTTCGCCGGTGATGGTCTACCCGTCATCGGGCGAGGACCTGCTTGCAGCCGCGAAGCATTGCTGGCTCGCATGGCTCAGGACTCAGTCCCACGGCCCGGACCTCAACTCTCTTCCCGCAGTCACAGTAAGAGAGCTGCCTGACTCGGAGCTGTCAGTGGAGCTTACCCGAAAAGGCTCCGAGATAAGGGCGAGGGCAGTTTTCGGGCTGCCGGAGGGTCTCCATGACCCTGCTGTTTCGCCGGACGTGTTCGAATTCGGGCCCGACGGCAAGCTGGACAGGATGGAGATGAGGCCGCAGGCCCAGCAGTTCGTCGCCAGGCAGCACGGCCCGGCAAGGGTGCCTGTAGCCCCGGACTTCAGGGGCGAGGAGAAGCTCTCGGGCGGGATGATATCCCAGCTCGCACCAGCCATCGAATTCATGAAAGGCAAGCAAACAGTTGGCCGCATAACCCTTTGCTTCGTATCCTCCAGGCCCATCGTATATTCAGCATCGCTGTACCCGGATCCAGGGTCCGGGCCGGAGATTCCCCCCAGGCAGGGAAGCGTCAGCCTGCTCGGGCCACCGGGGAAAAAGGTAGCGCCCCCGGAACCGGCGCCCGTGCTGGCCATGCGCGTGTTCCTCCGCATCGAGAGCCCCGGGGAGATATCCTCTGTCGGTGACACTTACATTGACGGGATCATGATCACAGGCAATCCTCTGGCCAAGCGGGAATGGGCTGGGGAATTCGCGGCATTCGCCCAGGATGCGAAGAGGAAATTCAGGGCCGTTGAAACAGTGATCGAGGTTTCAGACTCGGCCGACCCAACTCTGAAGGACCTTGCCGAGGCATGCCAGGCAATTTCAGCCGCAGGCATGAGGCCCGGAATTCTCATTCCCGGGATACGCAGCCCGGAGGAACTGTCCAAAGCAGTCCGGAGCATACGGGCCGTTCTGCCGGATACAGTCAAACCCGCAGTCTGGGCCAGGGTCATGTACCCGAGCAACCTGTACTTCATGGACTCGATGGCCGCCGACGTGATGGCAGTGGACGCGGACTCACTGGGCAGGCTCATGTTCGGGGTCGAGGACGGGCGATGGCTGAACAATTCCACGCAGGCGCTGGAGAAGGCGCTCGAGCAGACGCTGGCTTCGAGGAAGATTCCGCTGGCAGTGATGTCCGACGACATGGTCTCCATGCCCACGTTCCTCGAGTTCCTTGTGAGGAAACGCGCAGACATTCTCTGCCTGAAGCCGCAGGAGCTCGCAACAGTCAGGCACATCGTGGCCTCGGTGGAGAAAAGGATCCTCATCGAGAGGGGGGCATGAGCCTTGTGGGAAAAACCCCGGCCCGAAGAAGAGATCCTCGCCGAACTGGAGAAGGCCCTGGCCAAGGACTATCATTTCTCCGGCGGCCGTGTCATAAGTTCAATGTGCACCCAGCCCCTGGAAATTGCGAAACGGGCGCATGCGATGTTCATCGAGTCCAATCTCGGCAATGCAGGCCTCTACCCGGGCTCGCTCTCGCTCGAGACACAGGTCATATCCGCGATTGGGGAACTGCTCGGCGGAAAGGGCATTGCCGGGGGCATAGTGAGCGGCGGCACAGAGGCAAACATCACAGCGCTGTGGATGGCCCGGAACATCACCGGCAAGAAGAAAGTTGTATTCCCCAAGAGCGCGCATTTCTCCTTCCACAAGGCCTGCGACATACTGGCCATGGAGCCGGTGATGGTGGGGCTGGGTGACGATTACACAATCGATATCGACGAGGCGGCCAGGAAAGCCGACAGGGACACGGCCGCGGTAGTGGGCATCGCTGGAACAACCGAGCTTGGCGCCGTTGACGACATTCGAAGCCTCTCCGAAGCGACCCCGGATGGCGTGTTCCTGCATGTCGACGCGGCCTTCGGCGGTTTCGTGCTTCCGTTCCTGAGGAAACTGGGCCATGCAGTCCCAGATTTCGATTTCTCGATTCCCGGCGTGTCCAGTCTCGCCGTGGACCCTCACAAGATGGGCATGTCCACTGTCCCGTCCGGGGCCTTGCTTGTCCGTGACAGGGAATGGTTCAGGAGAATACACAAGGAAGCGCCGTACCTAGACACCCTGGGACAGCTTTCGGCGCTGTCCGGCACAAGATGCAGCGCGGCAGTCGCCGCCACATATGCGGCCATGGGGTCGCTCGGCACCGAGGGGTATGTCCGCATGGTCGGGGAATGCATGGAAGTGACGCGTCACGCCCTGTCCAGGGCGAGGAAGCTGGGCATCGAGCCCGTTATCGAGCCGGTCATGAACATACTTTGCCTGAAGGTCGATGACCCCTGCGGCATTCAGAAGAAGCTTGACGCGAAAGGCTGGAAAGTCTCCGTGGCCCAGAACCCGGCGAGCCTCAGGCTGGTCATCATGCCCCATGTCACCAGGGAATCTGTAGACTCGCTGTTCGCCGAGCTTGAGTGCATCATGGAGGGGAAATGACCCGGGAGGAGTTCGACTTCGAGCTCGCCAGGATTGCCGGCACGGTCAGGGAGAGGCGTTGCCGCACAGTGTTCCTGCAGTTCCCGGAAGGCCTGAAGAGAAAGGCCGGAACAGTCGCGTCGACTCTGTCGGGTTTGACAGATGCGTCTGTGATAGTCTCGGGCGAACCCTGCTACGGCGCATGCGATATACCCGCTACCGACGCTGACCTCACAGTGCAATTCGGGCATCTGCCGATACCCAATCTGAGGACGGAGAGAAGCATACTTTACATACAGGCCAGGTCAAATGCTGACCCCCTTCCCGCGATTGAGAAATCGCTGCCGCATCTCGAATCGCCGGTCGGCCTGCTCACGACTGCCCAGCACATTCACCTTGTCGATGACATGGCGCAATACCTCGTGTCCAAAGGCTTCGAGGTGCACACAGGCAAGGGCGACGGCAGGCTCTTTGCCAAGGGCCAGGTGCTCGGGTGCAATGCCTCCGCGGCCCGCGCAGTCTCCGACAGGGTCAACTCATACCTGTTCGTCGGAACAGGCAGTTTCCATCCCATTGCCGTGGCCCTGGTCACTCCCAAACCCGTGATCGCGGCAGACCCGGTTACCGGCGAAGTGACTGACATAGCCGAGGCCAGGGACAGGATGCTCAGGCAGAGGCATGCCGCCATAGAACGCGGGAGGACCGCGGAGAGCTTCGGCATCATACTCTCATCCAAGGCCGGTCAGAGGCGCATGCAAACGGCATTCGGGATTCAGGCCATGCTCGCATCCTCGGGTCTTGTTTCGGTCATCGCGGAGTTCGACACAGTTACCCCGCAGAAGCTGGAGAGCCTCGGCTTCGGAGCCTGGGTTTCGACAGCCTGTCCGAGGCTGGCCATTGACGACTACTCGGCCTACCGGGTTCCGATTCTCACAGTCCCCGAGGCGGAGATCATGGTCGGAAGAAGGTCCTGGGACGATTATGTTTTGGACGAGATAGAATGAGCCGGCCGCGCAGAACAGGCCCGTATATGCTCTTTATTATATACACTGTAAAATTTTAAATATGTAATAGCCCTTTATGGTTCAATCAGCAAAACAGGATGGGAAGTCAATGAAATCCATAATCGACGAAGCTTTGGCTAGGCATGATGAACACAAGAAGGCACAGGAAGTTTCCAAGGCCGCGGGCATTTACAACGAGAGCCCGGACGACGAGGAACTGAAGAAACTTGTCGAGGCCCTGAAGATAAATGTGAAGATTGTCGGCTGCGGCGGCGGCGGCTCCAACACAATCAACCGTCTGAATGAGACGGGCGTTGTCGGGGCGCAGATGATGGCAGTGAACACGGACGCCACACACCTTCTCCATGTGCACGCACCCAAGAAAATGCTCATCGGCAAGAGGGCCACGAAGGGCCTGGGCGCTGGCGCGCTCCCCGAGGTCGGAGAGCAGGCCTGCAAGGAGAACGAGGACGAGATACGGGCTTACCTGGAAGGCGCCCACATAGTGTTCGTTACCGCAGGAATGGGCGGCGGAACCGGAACAGGTTCTGCGGCAGTTGTCGCAGACATCGCCAAGGAATCCGGAGCCCTCGTGATGGGCGTGGTCACCATGCCATTCAAGGCCGAAGGCCATCTCAGGATGGAGAATGCCATTAAAGGTCTGAACAAGCTGCGCAACAAGTGCGACACAACCATCGTCATACAGAACGACAAGCTTCTGGAACTGGTGCCCAAGCTTCCGCTTGACGCGGCCTTCAAGGTCGCGGACGAGATTCTGATGAACGCCATAAAGGGCATGACCGAGATAGTGACCAAGCCCGGGCTCGTGAACCTGGACTACTCCGACCTCATGACAGTCATGGAGAACGGCGGCGTGGCAATGGTCGGCATCGGCTCCTCGGGCGAGGACCGCGAGAGGGTGGAGTTAGCTGTCAGTGAGGCGCTGAATTCGCCGCTGCTCGGCGACATCGACATATCGCAGTCCAAGGGCGCACTCATACGCGTCGTCGGAGGCGAGGACCTGACCATCGCGGAGGCGCAGCAGGCCGCAGAACTCGTCACGAACAGGATAAGCCCGAGCGCCCGCATAATCTGGGGCTGCACCGTGGACCCGACCATACATGGCGACGTCAACATTCTGGTGGTAATCACCGGGGTCAAGTCCCCGCAGCTCATGGGCGCGGACGAACGCGCCAACGCCGGCATCAGCATGGTCCGCTGAGCCGCGGTAGCTCATGGCAGTCAAGGAGTTCAGGCACAGGTACGTTGTATTCGAGATCGAGGCTCCCAGAGCAATCGAACGCTGGGAGCTCATCAAGGAATTCCAGCGCATAGCCAGCCGCATCGGCCTTGACCAGTCCGAGGAGATAAGGCCTTGGCTCACTGCCTTTCAGAACAACCGCGGGATACTGAGATGCTCGCACTGCGACAAGGACAAGGCCATTGAACTGCTGAACGGAATAAGCGAGGTAGGCGAGGACAGGCTCAAGGTCGTCATAAAAACCATAACCACCTCCGGGACAATAAAGAAGGCAAAAGAGTCACTGCCGAAATAGGAAAATTTGGGCCGGCCTTCCGACCGGCCCATTGTTTTTCTCGGGCTCAGTAATCCATTCCGCCGCCCATTCCGCCCGGCGGCATTCCGCCCGGAGGCGGTCCGCCGGCTCCCTTCTTGGCAGCGATGACATCGTCTATCCTCAGGATCATTATGGCGACCTCTGTCGCCGCATTGATTGCCTGGGTTTTAACCCTGAGCGGTTCGATGACATTCTCCTTCGCCATGTCCACGACCCTTCCCGTTGTCACGTTGATTCCCGCGGACCTGTGCTTCTTGCCCTCATGCTCGCTCCTGAGCTGGATGAGCACGTCAATGGCATCAAGCCCCGCGTTCTCGGCAAGCGTCCACGGAATTATTTCGGTTGCCTTGGAGAATGCCTCTATGGCCAGCTGCTCGCGCCCGCCTACCCTCGAGCCGTATTTCGTCAGTGCCTGGGAGAGCTCGATCTCCATCGAGCCGCCGCCCGGGAGGCAGACGCCGTCCTCGATCGCGACCGCAGTGACTTTCAGCGCGTCGTGAAGCGCGCGCTCGGCTTCATCGATGACATGCTCTGTGCCGCCCCTTATCAGCAGGGAGACTGATTTCGCATCCCTGCAGCCAGTGACGAATGTCATGTCGCTGTCGGCGATCTTCTTTTCCTCGACCATGCCTGCAAATCCCAAGTCGCTCGCCCTGAGGTCCTCGAGATTGGTGACGAGCTTCGCGCCCGTTGCTTTGGCCAGCTTCTCCATGTCCGACTTCTTGACCCTGCGCACCGCGAATATGTTCTCCTTTGCCAGGAAGTGCTGCACCAGGTCGTCTATGCCCTTCTGGCACACGACGACGTTCGCGCCCGACTTCTTGATGAGGTCGGCCTTCTTCTTGAGCGTCTTTTCTTCCTCGTCCAGGAATTTCTGGAGCTGGCTCGGGTCTGTTATCTGGATCTTGGCGTCGACCTCGGTCTTCTTGATTTCGAGCGCGGAGTCGATGAGCGCGATTTTAGCGTTCTTCACTTCGGTCGGCATCCTCGGGTGCACCCTTTCCTTGTCCAGGATTATGCCCTCGACCAGTGTCGTGTCCTGGATCGAGCCGCCGTTCTTCTTCTCGACCTTCACATCCTCGATGTCGACTGTGTACTTGCCGTTCTTCTTCTCCGCGACAGACTTGATGGCTTTCACGGTTATCTCGGCCAGGTAATCCTTGTGCGGTCCGACGGATTTTCCCGTCATCGCCGTCGTGGCAATGCTGCGGAGCATCTTGTCGTCCTTGAACTCCACTTTCATGCCCATCTTCTTCAGGATGGCTATCGATTCCTCCGCGGCCAGCCTGTACCCGTTGGCTATGACTGTCGGGTGAACGTTCTGGTCGATGAGGGCTTCCGCCTTCTTCAGCAGCTCGCCCGCCAGCACGACAGCGGAAGTTGTCCCGTCGCCGCATTCGTTGTCCTGGGTCTTGGCGACTTCCACGACCATCTTTGCGGCCGGGTGCTCGATGTCTATCTCCTTAAGTATGGTCGCGCCGTCATTCGTTATCACGACGTCGCCCATGCTGTCAACGAGCATCTTGTCCATGCCCTTCGGTCCCAGGGTCGAGCGCACTGCATCGGCAACGGCTTTCGCGGCTGCGATGTTGTTGAACTGGGCGCCCTTGCCCCTCGATCTCTCTGTTCCTTCTCTCAATACAATAATCGGTTGCTGGTTTCCTTGCATATTGTTACCCCCTTTTTCCTGGGTTGTAGATATCCAATATTAGCGCTTCTATATAAAAGTATGCATGGGGGGTAAGCATTCAGTGAAATGAAGGTGTGACTATTGTAGATTGCCAGGTCGGGAAGCGGGAACCTGCTGGCTTATTGTAATATCGGGAAGCGGGAACCTG
>DAKD01000034.1:25394-48771 GCA_002499085.1 Methanomassiliicoccales archaeon UBA280 | reverse complement strand
ATTCAGTTGTCGCATTCACCGATTGCCATAAGATTGTTGTGAGCCGCATGGCACTCGAATTTTCTTGGGTTTGTTGCCGTGCCATTGTCGAATCTTAGCCATCAGTTGCCGCCATTCGATTCAACTTGCGTTGTAAATGGCTCAGGCACTTTTCGAGGTTTCAGCCGTGGGCCAAATCACAATCATCTGTAGCAAAATATTATATAAGCAAAAGCATTCTGCGCATTGCAGAGGGAGAAAGTAATGGCTGTCAGCATCCCGCTAACCGTTGTCGAGAAGATAATGTCGGAAGCCAAAGCTACGGACAAGGAGATAATCGGCCTTTTGATCGGCGAATACAAGGACGGAATCATTTTCATCAACGAATCCGTGTCCGGAGAACAGGAATCCGAAACCGCCCACGTGACGCTCTTTTCAAAAACGACAGCCAAGATCGTCGACAAGATAATGAAGAAGGAGATCGACGGCCTGATAATGGGCTGGTACCATTCCCATCCTGGCTATGGGATATTCATGTCCCAGACCGATGTACAGACCCAGTCCAAGTTCCAGCAGTTCTCGGACAATGTCATCGCGATCGTCCTCGAACCCACGAAGATGGAGATGGGCATATTCTCGCTGGATTGCGAAGGCCAGGTCTATCAATTTGACGAGGATTCGATTCATATTTACAAGGAGGGCGAAGAAAAGATCACCCCCGCTCTGATCGCCGCTGCAAAAAAGCCGAAAGCAGCCTATTACGAGCCTGCTCCCATGCCTCACCTGACAATCCCTATGGCGGAACAACCGGAGCATAATTGGCAGCCTCTGCCGAGCAAGCAAAGGGCGGTTGCAGAAAGGAAACTGGTCCTCTTCAAGAATAATCTAACCAGGGGGTATAAGGTGGGCATCCTGACAAAGATGGAGTGCCGGCAGAAACTGCGCAGTAAGGAGATCCAACTGAGGCTCAGACCCCCGGACCCATGAAACTCAAGACAACATATTTAAAACTGGAGAACAATACAGAAAAAGATATCTCAGAGGTGAAAAGAAAATGAGACTAATAATTCAGGCCCCGATAGGGGAAGAAGCTGGCTTGGCGGAGATAGACATATTACCGTCTCACACAATCGGAGAGATAAAGTACGAAATCTGCAATGCCTTCGGAATAGACCCGAACACGACCGCGATGATGTACGGCGGAGAGATTTTGGACGAAAATGCCACTGTGGCACAGCTCGGCATATCGGAAAGCGCGCAGATCGCATTGATGCCACTGGATATCATAGGCGGTAAATATGGTGGATCCCCAGCAACTCGAATCTGAATACAAATACCTAAAGGAACAGTTTCCGCTTGTGACGATGGTCGAACCGACCCTGTACAGGGGAATGATCAGGTGCGAGCGGGGCCCGGTCAAGGAACTGGCAAAGCAGGGCGTTTGGCCTTTCACGGAATACGTCAAATGGCAGACATTCGAGCTGGAGCTGGACCCTGCCTATCCCTACAAACCGCCCATTGCTACGTGGCTGACTGAAACGCCGCATCCCAACATTATCCCGAATCAGCGAGGCCAGGTTTGCGTCAGCGTTTTGGGAAAGGGATGGACCCCGACCACGAAGCTTGCGGCCATCATCAACTCATTCTACTTTTTGCTCTCTGACCCGAATCCGGAAAGCACGTATCCGCACGCCACATGCATCTCTGCGGCGAAGGTCTGCAAAAAGCACGGGTTCCCCAAGAGGCGGGTGGACCACAAGGAGGAGGAAGCGCCGAGAATCCAGATTAACATTCACAAACCCATCACGAGGTCAGAGGGCGGCCGCAGCGAACCGCCCATGGCCGAAGCCCAGGCACCGCGCCCGCCTGCTTACGATGCCCCGGACGATACCAGGTATCCGCCCCGGTACGATGACCGGGACCAGTACCCGCCTCAGCCGCGTTACAATGAGCCTGATCGCAACCAGTACCCCCCCCAGCCAGGCTACCCGGACCGGGAGAGGGGGCAATACCCTCCGCCGCCCCCGTACGGTGACCGGGAGCAGTACCCGCCCCAGCCGCGTTACAATGAGCCTGTTCGCAACCAGTACCCCCCCCAGCCAGGCTATCCGGACCGGGAGAGGGGGCAATACCCTCCGCCGCCCCAGTACGGTGACCGTGACCAGTACCCTCCTCAGCCGCGTTACAATGAGCCTGATCGCAACCAGTACCCCCCCCAGCCAGGATACGGTAACCCTGACAGGGACAGGTATCCTCCTCCCCCGGGTTATGGTGAACCGGAACGGGGCCGTTATCCCCCGCCTCCGTCCCAAGACCCTCCTTTGGATGCCGTGGAAAATACCGAAGAGGACATCGACATGGATTCGCCCGAGGAACAAGAATCCGTATTGGAGACTATCAATCTCAGATGCCCCTCGTGCAGCTTCACCTTCACCGTGGAAAGGACCTCGGCCAATCAACTCATAGAATGCCCGTTCTGCCATGTCCAAGGAAGGATATGATGCCCGCAAAGAAGACGCAGCCGGAAACCATGAAGAAGATCTTGGCAGTCATGCCGTCAGTGAAATCCCACGAGATCGAATACAGAAACGACGAGGACCTGAAGAAGAGGATATGCGAGAAATTCAATATCGAGGAGAATCTGGTCAATCTGATTTTCGCGGACAAGAAGAAGAAGAACGTTGTCACTGACGTCGAATCCATGACTGACGCCGAGATAGAGTCCATCGCAAAGGACAATGTCGAAAGGATAGTGATCGTGGATTATCTCTGGGCAAGGCAGATGATTGAGCTCGGAGAAGGCCAGTTCAAGCTTAGGAAGAGCAGCGTCACCATAGTGGGCGCGGGAGCGCTGGGGAACGAAGTAGCCAAGTCATTGGCCCTTCTCGGGTTCGGCAGCATGAAGATAATCGACTTCGACACAGTTGAAATGTCCAACCTGAACAGGACGCTCTTCACCAGGGACGATATCGGAAAAGGAAAGGCAACCGCCCTGGCCGGCAAGATCGGAATGCTGTACCCGTATGTAAACGTCAAGTCATTCAACAAGCGTGTCGAGGAGTGCAATGACGACGAACTGACTTCCGACGTGCTGATAAGCGCATTGGACAACATGATGGCAAGGATATGGCTGTCCACATATGCCCGTGACCATAAGATACCACTCGTCGACGGCGGGATGAAGGGCCTCCAGGCCAGGGTCCAGGTTGTCAGGGACGACAGCCCCTGCCTTGCATGCACCATCCCGCTTCACAAGTACGGCGAGGTGCTGGAGCTGAAGAACCCCTGCCAGGGCATGGACGACCCGAAAATACCCTCCTATCCGACTGCCACCAGCCTCGTGGCTTCGGTCCAGGCAAACGAGGCCATGAAACTGATAATCGGCGAGCCCTCCCTTAAAGGAATACTGGTCATTGACATGCGCTCCAACAACTTTTCAGTCCTTAAGCTCAACAGGAACAGGAAATGCTTTGTCTGCGGTGAAAAACAAATTAATACCCATAACGTATTCAAGGTCAACACGGAGGGAAAGGAATGAAGTGTAAATCATGCAACGTTGAAAACCCCGAGGGAGCGGCATTCTGTTCGAATTGCGGCAGCTCATTGGGCGCCGACATCAAGGTCAAGATCCAGAGGGGCATAGTCCAGCCTCAGAGGAGAACGCCCCAGATACAGCATAGACAGGTTACGAGCAGACGCAGCGTCAGCATGCCCGGGATGTGCTTCTACCATCAGCAGCTGCCTGCGACCTATGTCTGCTCGAGATGCGGCCGTGCAATATGCCACTCATGTTCATCGTTCATAGGGCCGCTGGCCTTCTGCCCTCACTGCCGCAGGTAACCAGTCAGTAATAATCTGACGTCTGTCCAGGAATAGCAATCTCGCCTCAGCTATTGTTCATCAAATCGACTCACCCAGTTACACTGCAAATAAATGCAGAGTGACCTCTTATCGTGGTCTGCAGTTTACGGGTTGGGGGGATAACCGCCCTGTGGAGGCTGGCCTCCGGGCGGGGGCTGCCACTGCTGGAAGGTCACCTGTCCCGGCTGCCCGGTTGCGGGGTCGTATTGCTGGTACATGCCCTGGTCGGCTCCGGGCTGTGTCGGGGGAGGCAATGGCTCCTTTTTCTTGCTCGCCGCCACGGCTGCGACAACGACGACGATGACCACCACAATTACTATGATGATAATGATCAGCATAATCGGTATCGAACTGCCTGAAGACCCGTAATGGCTTGAAAGGGCATAGTAGCCAGTGCCTGAATAACTCGAGACCTCGATATAGTAATAGCCTGATGTGGGTACATGATAGGTTATTGTGTCGTCGCCCGATGCACTTCCACTTGCGACCGTATTGTAAGAGCTGTCGTAAAGGTCAAGGTCGAAGTCCTCGCCATATGGGCCGTCCAGTTCTATGACTATCTGTTCTCCCGATGAGAGATATATCTGATACCAATCCGAGTCTCCAGTCGATGTAAGATATCCGGATGTTGTGCCTCCAACGGAGATTGAGGAATAGGAGGATGAGCCATATATGTAGAAAGACTCGCTGTTGTCATAGTAAGTTGACCCATAGTAGTAGTCGGCCACGCGTATGACATAAGTGCCCGACGTGTAGCTCGAGGGAACGGTCCAGTAATAGCTTCCGTCATTGGATGTGTAAGAGTCGATGCTCGTGGCGTATGAGGAGGAGTATGGATATGTGTCGATCGAGATGCTGACATAGCTGGACAGTCCCGACGAATAGTCCCACTGGATGTAGTACGACGTTCCGGCGTACCATGAGTCATAGGAGTCTGGGTTCGTGACCGTGATGTACGGGCTCGAGGAACTGCCGTATATGTAGAATGAATCACTGTTGTCATAGTAAGTTGAGCCATAGTAGTAGTCGGCCACGCGTATGACATAAGTGCCCGATGTGTAGCTCGAGGGAATGGTCCAGTAATAGCTTCCGTCATTGGATGTGGCAGAGTCGATGGTCGTGGCATATGACGATGAGTACGGGTATGTGTCAATCGAGATGCTGACATAGCTGGACAGACCCGACGAATAGTCCCACTGGATGTAGTACGACGTTCCGGCGTACCATGAGTCATAGGAGTCTGGGTTCGTGACCGTGATGTACGGGCTCGAGGAACTGCCGTATATGTAGAATGAATCACTGTTGTCGTAGTAAGTTGAGGAATAGTAGTAGTCGGCCACGCGTATGACATAAGTGCCCGATGAATAGCTCGAGGGAACGGTCCAGTAATAGCTTCCGTCATTGGATGTGTACGAGTCGATGCTCGTGGCATATGACGAGGAGTAGGGGTATGTGTCGATCGAGATGCTGACATAGCTGGACAGACCCGACGAATAGTCCCACTGGATGTAGTACGACGTTCCGGCGTACCATGAGTCATAGGAGTCGGGGTTCGTAACGGTAATGTACATGCTTGATGTGTCGTAATTGAGAGAAACGGTATAAGAATAGTCGTAAGAAGAATATGACCATGCGTAAATCTCGATGTAATAGTAATCTGTCGATGTTATTGTATACGTCAAAGTCGTAGTGTCGGCCGTGCTTGTGCTGGATGCCAAGGCCGAGTAATGGCTTCCGGACGAGGAATAGCTGTGCAGATAGATGTCATAATCGGCACTTGTCGGGTCAGTCAATGTGATCAGTATCGAGGTTCCGCTGCTGGCATAGAACTCGTAATAATCCGAGTCGCCTTGATAATCCAGGTACCCGTAATTCGTCGAGCCGAACGAAATGTACGTTGCGCTGTACGGAAAAGCACTCACTGACGAGAAACCGACCATCACCATCGCAGTCATCGCCATAACGGCCAAAATGCATTTCAACTTACCCATTTGTATCGCCATGCCCACAATGGCATCCTATGATTTATAATTTGCTTATCTCAAACAATAATAATAAATAGAAAAGGTGGGGAGGCTGCCCTCCCCATTCTCCTTCTTTTTTATCTGGGGAATTCTTTCCTTGATACGGCCACAAGTATGAGCCCGATCAGCGAGAATATGAACCCCACGGTGAAGAGTCCGAATATGCCGCCCATGATGGCAATGGCGAAATTCGATTTGTTGATGGCGAAGATGCTGCCGATGAGGGCTATGACCGAGAATATTATCTCGATCAACATGATCGCGAGGTACACCACCCACACGTCATCGTAGTAGTAATCGTATCCGAATCCGCCGATTCCGAACAGGAAGATTCCGCCTATCAGTCCGAGAATTCCAGCAATCAGTATCAGCGCGCCTCCGGCAGGGGCCATATTCGACTGGGGCGGCGGCGGGGGCGGCGGTGCCTGGTACATGGGCGGCGGACCGCCAGGGTACGGGTTGCACTGCGGGCAGAACACCAATGGCCCGAATCTTTGGCCGCATGTGTGGCATATTGCCCGGCCGCACTTGTTGCACACATAGGTGGCAGGTATCTGCTGGTGGTAGAAACACATGCCCGGCGTCGGCAGTCTGGTAGGCTGTCTGCCTCCCATCATCGGGGCTCCTCCGCCTTTCACTTTCACTCCGATTCCTTGGTCCTTTACTCCAATGTCTCCATTCATATGCTCCCTCCGCTTCATTCTCAGGTAATTATACCCCATAATTAAACAGATATATATATACATTATGTAAAAATGTAGCAGGAACGCTTAAGGCTGAACTGAAGAATGGCAGTCCTCAATATTCTATTTTCGTCCTCCGCAAATAACCTTTTATTATCGGCTCCCGCCGAATCCGGCCCGGCAGGGAGTTGCATGGCCCAGCTCCGCCCTCTCCAGGTACTGGCCGCAGTTCGAGCCTATTGCATTCTCCTCAGTCTCCCCTATGCTCAGGATGGTCTCGAACCCCTTCTCCCTGAACCCGGCAACCAGCCCCCGGACAGCTTCAGGGTTCTCCGGATCGAAGCCCGGCTGTATCTTGTGGTACTGCGCCCGGTACGTCGGGTTCAGAGGCGTGAGCTTGATAAGGAAATTTTCCGGATCGAAGAGCGTGGCGATTCTCCCGGGGTCTATATCCACATCCTTCATGACAATGAAATTGAGCGTTACCTTCCTGTCGCCCGGAGACCGGAAGGATCTCCCGAGGGCCGCAATCTCGGGAAGGGCCAGGCCTTTCACGGGAATCAGCCTGCGGCGCGTTTCATCGTCTGTCGAGTGCACCGAGAACTGGAGTTGGAATCTTCCCGGGAAATAGGCGTCCTTCAGCTTCTTCAGTTCCTGGATGAAGGGCGCGCATTGCGAAGGCCCGACAGTGGAAAGGGAGATGACCAGGTTCTTCCGGTCCTTATTGCCAAGCTGCTCCAGGAAGTCGAGGACATTGGGGTTGAGCGTGGGTTCTCCCATCCTGGCAAGCTGGATTTTCCAAATATCGGATGTCACGTTCCCGTCCGGGAATTTCATTCTGGCCAGGTACTCGGTCTGGGCCTCCATCTCGAAGGCTGTCAAGCCCCGCCGGTAAGAACCTCCGGCATCGCACATCTTGCAGCCCACCGGGCATCCGACCATGGTCGAGATTACATTGACCCATTTTTCCTGCATCTTGCGGGGCGGCTGTATTGACTCCACGAACTCTATCCTGGAGCCGTCCTCAAGTTCCCCTACATGGACAGTGGCAAGTTCCGGGTTTCCCTGGCTGGAGACTACCTTCATTTCCCCAACTCCCGGCCGATCTCCATCGCTGCGCGGACTCCGTCGCCGACTGCCATGGCAGTCTGGCCGAGGCCCCCGTGCCTCGCGTCGCCGGCAATCCTGAAGCCGGGCGGTGGGTTCAGCGGGTCCATGCCTACCAGCCTGGGCAGCGAGCTCTCCCGGCCTACGGCCACGAGCACCAGGTCGTAGGCCTTCTCCTCCTTCCCGGATTCTGTCTCAAGACCGACAACTGCCTTCTCGCCGTGCTGCCTGGCTCCTGTCACTTTGCCTCTGAGCGCGATTATGTTCTCCTCTTTCGCGACTATCCCCAGCAGCTGCTTGACCCCCCTGAGGTCGGACCTGTGCAGGAGCGTGACCTTCAGGCCCATCTCCGCAAGGCTGAGGCCAAGGTCAATCGAGCTCTCGCCTCCGCCGACAACGAGCGCGTCCCCGCCCTCCGGCCAGCTCCTCATGCCTGCTATGCCGTATCTCAGGAGCCCTGCCATGGCCAGTTCCTCCTCTCCCGGGAACCCGGCCTTCCTCGGTCTGGTGCCCGAGCAGACCACGGCTCCGCCGTACTCCTCCTCTTTATCGGATATCACCAGGTATCCTGTCCCGGTCCTCCTGATTTCAGTTACGGCCGCGTTCCTGATGGTGAAATCCCACTCTCCGAATTGCTCTTCCATCAGCCCTGCCAGGTTCCTTCCCGTTATCCCCCCCGGATAACCGGGATAGTTCTCCACGAATCCTGCGTTCCACAGGTTCCCGCCTATTGTTCCGGGCTCGAAGACAGTTATCTCATGGCCTGACCTGGCCAGCTGTATGGCGGCCGCTATGCCTGCGGGCCCGGCGCCTATGACCGCAACCCTAGCCATGTTTTCCCTCCAGCAGATGCAAAATCTCATCCACGGTAAGGAGCCAGGCGAAACCGTGGGCCAATGTCGCCAGCGCGGAGAAGTGCAGCAACGGGTCGCTCGTTGCGGTTGCGTCCCCTGCGAAATACACGCCGAACCCCCTGTCGAAAGCCTCCCTGGCGGTAGTCTCGCAGCACAGGTCGGTCATGACGCCGCACACTGCCACCGAGTCGCACTTCAGCTCCTTCAGCTCCAGGGCCAGGCTCGTGGAGGCAAACGTGCCGTAAGTGTGCTTGAAGAGCTGGCGCGAGCCCTTTGGCCTGTGCAGGCGGGAATCTAGGTCGACCCATTCCGAATCCCTGTCAAGGCGCTCGCCCCACCATCTGACGCTGGCGTCAGTATCGCCCCTGGTGTAATACTGGGTGAAGAACACAGGCAATCCCAGATCTGCGAACCTGTCAATCAGCCTGTTGCAGGGCTCCAGCATGCTCTCGAAATCCAGGCCGTAGGCCGGAGCCTCCGGATCGCAGAAATACCTCTGCATGTCAATGACCAGGAGTGCCGGCTTCACTGGCTTTGGCGGCGGGTTGAGTCCCCTGAAGCCCTGGAGCTGGTATTTCCATTTGGGCAGCAACTTATCTTCGTTCATGCTATCTCCCCGTTCCTGGTTTCTGGAGCTGGAGACGGAAAACAATGCTCCGTCCCCGAATTGTTTTTCCCCTTAAAGCCTTTCTCTCTGATGAGTCTGTCAACTTCTTGGTGAATATTGGGTTCAGGGGCTAGGGTCATAGGGGCTAGGGTCTAGGTGGCTGGCTTGTTCGGACCAAGCCAGCAAATGCGTTTTGGAAGCACCCTAGACCCCAGACCCTTTATCCCATATTATTGGCGCAGACCCCAGACCCTTTATCCATTTTGAAAACGCAGACCTTAGCCCCTTTATCCCATATTGATGGCAAAGACCCTAGACCCTTGCAGTAATCTCAATATCAGCAAATTCTTGACAATTTCCCTCAGATGAAACCGGTCGCATACCCGAAGCTCGCGACCCCGCCCACGGCCAGTATGCCCACCAGCAGCGTCCTGGATATCCCGGCCCACAGGTTGGTGAACACGAACCAGTTCCGCTCGAAGACCTCGCCCTCCTTGTTAAGGATGGCAAATATGTACAGCGGGACAGTGTCCGTCATCAGGGGAATGCACATGACCAGGTACATCGCGAAGTATCCGTACTTCGTGCAGAACCTCTGGACCCTGGCCATCAGCCTCTGGAACCAGCCCCAGCTCATGTATTTCTGCACGAGTTTCTCTGCCTTTATCCCTATGACGAAGACGACCCAGGCACCCAGGGCCTTGCCGATGCCCATGACCACGGCGATGAGGATGAATGCCCCGGCTATTCCCAGGCCCAGGAAGGTGCTGCCCGGGTCAGTGAGATAGAATATGAAGCCCACGAGTACCGCCTCGACCGGGAGTGGAAGTATTATCGCGGCCAGCAGCGCGAATATGAACACGAACGTGAGGTACATGACAGGATCCTTGACGAGCTCCATCATCCAGTCCACTAATCCGCCGAACAATCAGTCACCCCTTATCCTCATCCTTTTCTTGTCGGAGCCGACCAGCACGACCCTGCTGGCCTTCTGCTGCGCCAGTACCGTGCGGCCTGTCTCTGCCGCGAGCTTCTCCGAGAAATCGAGTACCCTTTCCTGGCTGGGCATGTTGTCGCTGTGCATCCGCTCGCGGGAATATCCGACGAACACATAACCCTTTGGCTCGATGAAAAGTGGATTCGCTTTCTCGTCCAGGCGGGCGTATTCCCTCTCCCAGCCGACGTTCCAGCCTTCGACCAGCGTGTGCCGGATAACGGTGCGCGTGCCCAGGGATGGGAGCAGCTCCAGCGTCCTGTTCAGCCTCTGCCAGCCGTCCTTCCGCAGCGGGACGCAGAGCTTCCGGTAGATGTCCTCGTTGGGCGCGGCCACGGTCACGTAAAGCTGGGTGGGCAGGGGGTCCAGCTTTTCAAGGGCCTCGGGCAGGGTGCCGTTGGTCACCAGGAAAGTGGTCATGCCCTGGCTGTGACATGCCGCGAAGAACTCTCCGAGCCTGGAATACATGGTAGGCTCGCCCGACAGAGAGCATGCGACCATGTTCGGCTCGTTGGCTTCATCCCACATTCCCGGCTCTGTCCTGGGGTCGCCCTTGTACCCGGTCACAAGCTTCCTCTGGCCCTCTATCGCGCCCCGCAGAATATCCCCGGGCTCATCCTCCTCGGGAATCGCAGTCTCCAGAAGCCCCTGATAGCGCCAGCAGAAAAGGCATGTCTGCGTGCAGTTGTTCAGGGCAGGCGACATCTGGAGGCACCTGTGCGACTGGATGCCGTAGAACGTTTCCTTGTAGCAGGCTCTGCCCCTGAGCAGCTTCTCGCCGAGCCAGTGGCATAATTTCACTCCGGAATGGCTGCCAACGATATGGTAATGTTGCCTCTCCAGGATCGCCCTTATCCCGTCCTCCATCGCATCACCCGAACTCGAAAAGGCTTTTCTGCGGCTTCTGCTCCTCTTTCTTCGGCTCCTGTTCCGGGGCGGCATCTCCGGTGGAATCTTCCTGCGGCTCCTCTTCCGCATCCTCGTCTGGCCCGTCCTCTCTTGCCGCGGGCTTGGAAGCGGCATCCACTTTCCTCATGGCATCGAACACGTGTCTCACGGGATGCGTGTCCGCCTTCGTGTCCAGGAGGAATCCGACCTCCTCCTCGGTGAGGTTGAGGCGCCGCGTCATGTACAATCTGAACTCCCTGTCCCCGGCATACATGGCCTTGAAGTAGGGAAAGACATCCTGGAGGACTCGCTTCTCGCTTGTGTGCGTCATCCTGCCGAGCTTCGCGGCCAAGTTGCTCTTGGTCTCGCGCATCCCCCTGCTCCTGGACATCTTCATCAGCCACAGCGGGAAATTGATCCGCGTATACCCTCTGTAGCTCTTGGACTTGGCCATGGAGACGCCGCATGTCATCATGTCGTTCGCGTAGCCCCACAGGCTGTAGCTCTGCCTCCTCTTCACCCTGCCCAGGAAAATGTCCGCCCTGGAAAGCGCCTCGTAAGCCGCATGCACGTCCACCGGGTCCCTGTAGGCAGCCGGGATGTTCTGGTCCATCCATAGGATGAGGGTCTCCGGGTCCTCGTCCATGCTGGAGGCTATGTCCCTGGAGCGCTTGCAGTTTCCAGTCTGGAATATCCCCTCGACAGCCTTGAACATGCTGAGCGAATGGTCCCTCCCCCCCACCGATGAAAGGTCTTTGGCCGAGACCTTGGTTCTGCCCTCGGCAACTGACTGGAGGTCTTTCACGGCCGCCCTCACGTCCCCGCCCGACTTCTCGGCCAGCGTGACAAGCACATCCTCCGGGACATCCACGCCCTCGGCCTTGGCAATGGACCTGAGCAAGTCCGCAACTGTCGAAGCCCTGGGCTTCAGGAAACTGACTGTGGCGACATTGTTCTGGATGACGGAGCTGCGCTTCTTCAGCGCGTACCAATCGTTGACTATCAGGATGATGGGCTGCTGCGTTTCAAGAATTGTCTGGGCTATGGCCTTGACGCCGCCGAAATCCTCCTTCCCGAAAATATTATCTGCCTCGTCCAATAATATTAATTTCCTCTTTCCCTCCTTCGAGGTGACGAACTCCCCGGAATCGGTGAAGGTCTCGCCCCTGGAGCCGTGGGTCGCGACTTCTTTAATGGCCTCGGCGTTGCGCGAATCTGAGGCGTTCATCTCCACGACCTGCCAGCCCATCTCATTGGCCAGGGCCAGCGCGGCCGTCGTCTTGCCGACTCCCGGTTCGCCCATGAGCACCAGCGCGCGTTTCTTGGGCATGCCTGTGTTCCATACCTTGGCCCATTTCCTCATGTTCTCCTTGGCAGCAGGATTGCCTATGACATCGTCCAGTTTTTTCGGGCGGTATTTCTCGGTCCACTCGGCCATGGGAGGGAATATGGCAAGGTGCTGTAAATAGTTTGCACCGCGGCGGCGTTCGGCAAATGCATTCCGAAGGATGAGAGATACGGAGCCGTGCGAGAGATATTAATTTCGCCCGGCTTGAGCTGGCCAGGTGAGCAACGAATCGCAAACGATTCGTCTCTTTCGCTTTGATGAAATTAATTGCCATTGAGCTACATAGCTCAAGTACCCGACATCCCCGCCCTAATAGCAAGATGCGAGACTGCCAGGCGGGGTTTTCCAATTCAGAGCAGGAGAATGCCTCAGATTGCTTTGTCACCCATACAGCCAAAATAATGAAACCCCGCCCTTATGCACTTATAAGCTAACACAGGCGGGGCATGCCGTTTCCAAGCGCCTTCGTTCCCGCTATTAATTCACCATCAACTTTTATATAGACCCTCTCTATACTTCCCCCCACTTCCCAGGGGGGAACTCCACTGGAGGTCAGCATTTGGCAGATAAGAAACCCACCAAAAAGAAGGACGATGACAAGGGCGAGGATTTCAAGTACATTCTTCGCATGGCAAACAGCGACATCAACGGCGAGAAGCCCGCCATCACAGCGATAGCGGGGATAAAGGGAGTCGGGGACAGGATAGCCCAGATTGCCCTGAGAAGGATCAACTTCCCGCCCGACAAGATGATTGGCCATATCTCGGACCCGGACCAGGAGAAGCTCGTGCAGATACTTGCGGAGCTTTCCAACGACCTGCCGGAGTGGATGCTGAACCGCCAGAAGGACTTCGAATCGGGGGACGACTTCCATGTCCTCAGCACGGACCTGGACCTGATCCAGCGCGACGACATCAACAGGATGCGCATGATACGCTGCTACAAGGGAGTGAGACACGAGAGCAACCACAAGGTGAGGGGCCAGAGGACAAGGTCCAACGGCAGGAAAGGACTTACCCTGGGCGTCATGAAGAGAAAGGTGGGCGAGACAGCGCCTGCACCGGCGGCGAAGTGAGGTTTTTATCATGGGCGATCCTAAATTCAGCACCAGAAAATATGACACCCCTTCCCATCCCTGGCAGGGCGAGAGAATCGCGGCCGAGAATGAGATTGTCAAGAAGCACGGTTTGAAGAACAAGACAGAGCTCTGGAAGGTCGCGTCCCTCCTCAGGACATTCAGGCAGAGGGCCAGGAGCCTTCAGGCCAAGATACGTTACGGTGACAAGCAGGCAGAGAAGGAACGTGACGAGTTCATACAGAGGCTCGACTCCCTGGGCATTGTCAGCAAGGATGCCACATTGGATGACATCCTCTCGCTAGATATCGAGGTTCTGCTCACAAGGAGGCTTCAAACCCTCGCCTACCTCAAGGGCCTGAGCAACAGCCCCAAGCAGGCAAGGCAGTTCATCGTTCACGGCCACATATCTGTCAGCGGAAAGAAGGTCACGATACCTGGATACATGGTCAAGAGGTCGGAAGAGGAAACGCTCCAATACCTGGCATACTCCCCGCTGGCCGATGACCTTCACCCGGCAAGGCCGAGGGACGAACTGAGCGAGGAAAGACCCTCCGCTCAGCCCGCAGAGGCCGTTGCAGAGGCACCGGCCGGACCCTCCGAGGGCATAGACCCATCCAAACCGACAGCCCCGGCCCCCGCACCCGCTCCGGCACCCGCTCCGGCGCCGAATGCACCCGCGACAAAGGAGGCCTGAACATGGCGAAATGGGGCATAGCGCATATTTTTGCGTCCTACAACAATATCATAATCACGGTTACCGATCAGACAGGCAGCGAGACGCTCGCCAAATGCTCGGGCGGAATGGTCGTCAAGACCCAGAAGGACCAGGCATCGCCCTACGCGGCCCAGAAAGCCGCGGAGCATGTCTACGAGGTTCTCAAGGAGAAGGGCATTGACTCGATTCATGTCAGGGTCCGCGCGCAGGGCGGGAACAAGGAACCAAGTCCAGGACCGGGAGCCCAGGCGGCCATCAGGGCGCTTTCTAGGGCGGGACTCAAGATAGGCAGGATAGAGGACGTGACGCCTCTGCCGCATGACGGAACGAAGAAGAAGGGCGGCAGGCGCGGAAGAAGGGTGTAACCGATGAAGGTCGAGAAGGTCGAGGTTTCCGGGAACAAGGCGTCGATAATATTCACCGAAGTGGAACCGCATGTCATCAACGCATTCAGGCGCTCGCTCATCGTGGACACGCCCAAAATGGCAATCGACAATGTCGAGTTCCACCTGGGGGCGATCAGCGACGATACAGGCAGGACCTACGAGAGCACCACGCCTCTTTTCGACGAGATAATCGCGCACAGGCTCAGCATGGTGCCGGTCCCCACGGACGCGAAGGCGCTCATGGCGGGCGACCTGAAATACAAGGGCGAGTGCACATGCGACGGCGGTTGCAACAACTGCCAGATAATGTACTCGCTGAACAGGAGAGGCCCGTGCACTGTCTATTCCAGGGACCTGGAGCCTCTGGGCGACGAGAGGCTGAGGCCGCTGGACCCGAACATTCCCATTGTCACACTCACCGAGGACCAAGGCCTTCTGATATACGCTACGGCACACCTCGGAATCGGAAAAACCCATGCCAGATGGCAGGCAGTGCATGCAGCAGGGTTCAGGCCGATACCGAATATAACCATCCATCAGGACAAGGTGAAGGACCCGGAGCGCATTGCCGGCAACTGCCCCAGGGACGTGTTCGAACTGAGCAAGAAAACCCTGAAGGTGAAGGACCAGGACGCCTGCATCTTGTGCAGGACATGCGAGCACGAGGACCTGGGCGGCATAGGCGCGGTGACAGTTGACGCGGATACTGACAGGTACATATTCAGGTTTGAGACCGACGGAAGCCTTGACCCGAAAACCGCAATACTGTTTGCGCTTGACAGCCTCAGTGCCAGGTTCGAGAATTTCATCAAGGCGGTCGAAGATCTGAAATAGGTGTTTTAAATGTATGGCATATCTATAAATAACATATCCAATATCTCCGCTCACCCCAACGGGAGGCTGTGAATGCCAGTATCGAAACCAAAGGCAAAAGGAAGGGCTACCAAGGACAAATGGAAGTCCAAGAACTGGTACAACATTATGGCGCCTGACATGTTCAACAGGCAGAAGGTAGCCGAGGCGCTGGCCGAAACCCCCGAGAACCTAATAGGCAGGGTGGCCGAGGTAACGGTCCAGGACATCAACGGCGATTTCTCAAAGATGCACATCAAGCTGCGACTGAAAGTGAACGACGTTCGCGGCACCGAAGCCCACACCTACTTCATCGGGCACGACATGTCCAGCGATTATGTCCGCAGGATGACCCGCAGGCGCAAGAGCAAGATAGACATGGTCGTGGACTCCAAGACCCGCGATGACTTCATAATCAGGCTCAAGCCGCTCGCAATATCGGGCAACAGGGTGCGGTCCAGCCAGCAGTCCCAGATACGCCACATCATGCACAATGTGCTCAACGAGTTCTGCACGCAGAGGCCGCTTGACGAGATTGTCAAGGCCATAATATCCGGCCAGCTGTCAAAGATGGCCGCAACCGCATGCAAACCCATTCATCCGCTCCAGAGGGTCGAGATACAGAAGTCCGAGATCCTGAAGCCCGGCTTCATCCCCGAGATACCTGACGCCCCGGAGGGGGGCGAGCCCTTGGCCACAGCCGAGCCCGGCGCCGAAGCCCCGGAAGCGCAACCCGAGGCCGAGGAGTCCGAGGCAATGGACGAGTCAGAAGAGATAAAACCCGATAATCACATCGCTTAGAGTTTGCTGATTATCGGCCAACGGATGGGAGAATACGCTATAGAATGATTACCCACAGCGGATTCTTGTGATGTTAGGAGCATGTTGCCGAATCCACTAATTGCCAACAGGGTGTTCTATACTGCCACGACCCTCGAAGATGCCAGGAGATTGCTGCCGGGTGGGAATGCTTCGCGGTAATTTGTCGAGAACCGCATTCAATCGGGGCTGGCCGTCACAGCCCCTCCAACGCCTTTTGGCACTTCCCCGCCCACAGCTTCATACCCATGCGCTCGAACTCGGCGAGGGCCTTCTCCAGGCTCTCACGGGCCTTGGCTTGGTCGCCCATGGCCTTGAAGAGGAGGGAGCGTTCATATGAGACCAGTGTGAGTTCGTTTGTCTCACCGGCATTCAGAAGGATTTCCTCAGCCCTCCTAAATTCTTCATCGGCTTTCTTCCAGCACCCCATTTCACGATGCACCATGCCCAACAGGCAATGGCTCTTTCCCTCTTCCAGTTTTCCTCCCATCTCGGTTGCAACAAGCAGCGCTTCATTCGCATGCTCAAGTGCGCGGTTTATCTCTCCATTGAGAATGGCTATCTCGGCCAGGTGGCAGTGGGTGTAGATTTTCAGCCTCCTTTCGCCAATCTCGACAGAAATTGATTGGCTTTTTTCATGGCACTCTCGCGCCTTATCCAGCTCACCCAAACTGGTAAGCACGCAACCCATGTTTTCGAGTAAGCCGGCCAAGGTGCGCTTATCCCCGATGGTCTCTGCAATGGTAATGCCGCGCCTGAGATAGCCTAGTGCCTTATCCATGTCGTCCATCTCGTGTAGCAGATCAGCGATATTGGAGAGTGTGTCGGCTATTCCACGTTTGTCCCCCAGCCTCTCCCGAATTTCCAGGCTATGTTCTAAGAGATTCAGCGCGGCCTCCATTTCGCCCATTTTGTGGCGCATCACGCCGATATTCATGAACAATGAAGCAGCCATATGTTTGTTCCCAATGGTCTCAACGATATCCAGGCTTCGCCCGAAGAACTCCAACGCACAGGCCTGTTCGCCTCTGCTCCCATGTATGATAGCTATGTTGTTCAATGCCGCGACTATGCCGCTGCGATCCCCGATATCTTCCATCACTGCCAGGCTCCTTTCGTAATAGTGCATGGCCTTCTCATACTCTCCCCACCGCCAATAGATGCTGCCTATGGCCCTTAGCGCGTTGCCAATGTCCTTCTTGCTCGTTCCAATTCTCTCGGCTATGCTAACCGCCTCCAGGTAAAGAGCTAATGCCTTGTCATACTCGGCTTTGCTCTGATATGGATATCCTTGGATCAGAAGGATTCTGCCATACTCGGCACTGTTCGGCTCGGCCAATTTCCTTGCCTCATCCAGAATTTTCAGGGCTCTGTCATAATCACCTTTCTTCTCCTGCATCGCACCTATCTTCCTCAGCGTCCTGGCCTTTGTCTCATCGTCATCTGATATGTCCCTTGCCATTTCGAAGGTGCAGATTGCCCTGTCAAACTCACCCATGAGCGCTTGCACGTCTGCCAGCTTCTCCAGGAGTGCGGGCTTTTCCTTTTCCCCGATGAGATTCAGTGCATTCCCGTACAGCCGCACCGCCTCCTCATTGGCGTATCTCTCGGCGGCCTTATCCGCGGCCTTTATGAGAAACACTCCGGCCTTCTCATCCCCCGCCTCGAAATAGTGGTACGCCAGCTCACTCACGATGCCATCCAGATTATCCTTGTGAATCTCTGCAATTGTGTCGGCAATCAATCGATGATATTCCCGGCGCAGCTCCTCCCCGATGCCATTGTAGAGCACCTCCCGGACCTTGGCATGGTCGAACTTGTACCTGTCCTTGAAATAATGGAGCAGTTTGTGAGTCTTCTCTATCTCGCTGAGATTCTCCAACAACTGGAGCTTATTCTGGCCCATCACCTTGCCGATTAAGTCGGACTGGAACTCCTCGCCCACCACGCTTGCGCAATCGAGTATCTTCCGCTGCTCCTTCATCAACCTGTCCAGCCGCCTCTTCACCACATCGTAGACCTTGGAAGGCAGGTCCAGTTTGTCCAGTTCCTTCACCAGTGCCCAGGCGCCGGTCTCATCTTTGGCGATGGCCTGCTCTTCCGCCAGCAGCTTCACGACCTCCAGAACGAAGAACGGCGTGCCGCCGGATTCCCTGTGAATCTTGTCATAGAATCCGGGCTCGAACTTTGTAACGCCCAGGATGCCGTTTATCAGGAATTTCGTCGAATTCCGGTCCAGGCGGTTCAGTTCCACCTTTTCCAGCAAATCTTCGCGGCTCATGTTCTGCATTGCGGTCTCAAGTTGATGAGGCTTTCCATCATGGCCTTGGACGATGTCCTCGGGCCGGTAGGTGCCCAGCATCAGGACCCTGTCTTTCCTGGTGTTCCTGGCGAGGTAGTGCAGGAGGTTCAGTGTTGTGGGGTCCGCCCATTGCAGGTCGTCCAGGAATATCAGCAACTGCTTCTCCGCCGAAGCCCTCTGCAGGCCCAGGAGCACGTTGTCGAAGAGATTTTCCTGCTTCAGCTTGGGGTCGTCCACCAGGAATTTCCCGTCATACTTCCCGGAATCCATGAACCAGTTAATCTTGGACCTTGCCGGCTCGGTGGCGGCCATGTTGCCGGACCAGTCATCGAATGTGCTGCCGAAATGCGCCAGCGCGCCCTTCATGTCCTCTATCAGAAACTCGCTCTTCTCGCCTTTTATGACTGTGGCCAGGGAGAGTTTTCCGGCGGTGCGAATCAGTATCGTGTAATCGGCATACCCCAGTGTGTTCAGGCCGCCCCCGGTGCCGCTGTCCATAATCTCCAGCGAGTCCTTGACGAAGTTCCCGACGGCCTGCAGCATGCCCGCGAATATGTCGGAATCAAGCTCCAGTTGCTCCCGCTCGGCCTTGGCTATCAGCATGCCAGCGTCGTTCATCAAGTATGCCGAGACCACCAGGGGTGGCGGGTCCCCGGAGATGAGATGCAGCAATCCGGCTTCCCTGAGCGCGGTTTTCACCGGCATGAGCGGCTCTAAAGATTCCGCGAGGCACCAGCCGCGGATTATCTGGCAGTTCTTGGCTTCGGCCTCGGTAATCAATTCAGAGACCAGCCGGGTCTTCCCGATGCCCGTCTCCCCGGCGATGAAGATGGTGGAGCCCTTGCCGGAAACAGCATTGTCCAAGGCCTGCTTCAGCTGCGATAGTTCGGCCTCGCGGCCTATCAATTCCGGCTGTCTCAGGGCTGACTCTTCCATGGCACTCCCAGGGGAGGAATGTTCTCGGGGCTATAAGATTTTCCGAGATGGACGCGAATCATATTCCATTTTTGTCCGGCATTCGGTCAGGCAAGTCAGGCCCTAGTCACTGTACCCTAGCCCCTTGGAATCAGACAATAGACAAGCCCCTAGTCGTTCTGAAAACAAATTATATACCGGCGCAGCTTCCCTCACCCCATGCGCATAGATGTGTTTGATAATGGAGGGCAGTGGACTCACCGCGAGTGGCGGGTGCTCCGTTATCTGGATGTCGAGACCAACATCATCCCGAACACCACGAGGTTCGAGGACCTGAAGCTGGACGGCCTGGTCCTTTCCGGCGGAGCCCCGCGCATCGGCACCGAGGCCATGAAGCTCGGGAACACCGCGGACATTCTGGATAAGGCAGATTTTCCGATACTGGGCATCTGCGTCGGCATGCAGTTCATCGCGCTCCATTTCGGCGGAAAGGCCGACGCCGCGGACATCCCGGAATACGGGGCAATCGACGTCACCATCGACGAGCCGGACGACATACTGGCCGGCATTAACAATCCGTTCAAGGCCTGGGAGAGCCACAACGACGAGGTGAAACTCCTGCCCAAGGAATTCCAGAACCTGGCGCATTCAGAAAATTGCAGGGTCCAGGCGTTCAGGTTCACGAAGAAGCCGTACTACGGGCTCCAGTTCCACCCGGAGGTCGAGCACACTGAACAAGGTTCTGACATCTTCAAGAATTTCATAGATATCTGTCAGCGCCACGCGAAGCGCTGACCGAAGCATTTTCGAGCAGGCCGGGTTGATTTTTCTTATTTGTCGATTTTTTTCTTTTGGAAACCCGGCCAGCGCAGAAAATGCCAAAAGAAAAAAACCGGAACACACGGAACAGGGTTCTGACATCTTCAAGAATTTCGTAGATATCTGTCAGCGCCACGCGAAGCGCTGACCGAAGCATTTTCGAGCGGGGCATGCCGCCTATTTTCGGTACGTGCTGGGCGCCAGCACCATCAGCGCCGTGAATATCTCAAGCCTGCCCATCCACATGACCACGGCCAGTACGGCCTTCGCGAAGGGGTTGAGCGTGTTGAAGCCCACGCCCGGGCTGAATATTCCCAGGCCGCAGTTGGCTATGCAGCTCGCCGTGGCGGAGAAAGAATCAACCAGGCTGATTCCGGAGGCACATAAGAGCAGGACGGAGACGACCACAACCATGGTGAAGGTCAGGAAGAGTATCTGGATCCTGGACACCACGGATTCGGGCACGGCCTTTCCGCCCAGCTTCACGGAGAGCACAGCCCTGGGGTGTATTGCCTTGGCCATCCCGTTGCGCAGGTTCTTGGCAAGCACCATGAACCTTGATATTTTCAGACCGCCGCTCGTGGAGCCGAGCGTTGCGCCGGCCAGCATCAGTATCAGCAGGAGTACATGGACCAGTGAGGGCCAGCCTGACATGTCAGTCACGGTAGAGAAGCCTGTGGTTGTTCCGGCGGAGACAGCGTGGAACAGGCCTGTCCGCAGCGGGTTCTCCGCGCCTGAGAGCAGGAGCCCGGCCCCGACAAGGGCGGACATGCCGGCCAGCCATAAAACGAACAGCCTCATCTCTGTGTCTTTCGAAGCCTCCCTGAACCTGCCTGTGAGTACCATGTAATGCACGACGAAATTGGTCGCGCCAAGGAACATGAATACGACGGCCACGGCTTCGATTCCCGGGTTGGCATAATACCCGAGGGAATCGGTGTGAAGAGTGAATCCGCCGCTCGACAGTGTCGCGAAGGAAGTGCAGACCGCGTCGAACCCGGGCATTCCGGCGGCCATGAAGAGCGCTATGCAGAGTCCCGTGAAAAGGCCGTACACGGCCCACAATATCCTTGCGGTCTGGTAGAGCTTGGGCTTGAGTCTTGTCACGGAAGCTCCGGCCACCTCCGCCTTGAAAAGGAAAATGCCTCCGTGCATGAACCTGGCCAGAATGACTATGCCCAGCACTATGATTCCCATGCCTCCCAGCCAGTTGGTGAGAGCCCTCCAGAGAAGTATGCTGTGCGGGTAGATGTCGATGTAATCCCCTGTGCTGAAGTCCAGGACGGAAGCGCCAGTCGTGGTGAACCCGGACATCGACTCGAAGAATGCGTCCAGGGGGCTGCGCAGCGTTCCGCCGAACAGGTAAGGCAGGGCGCCGAGAGCGGCCACCGCAATCCACCCCAGCCCCACGACAACGTAGGCATCCCTCTCCCTGAGATTGTCCACGCTGTCGCGGGAATTGTACCACAGTATGACGCCCAGGGCGGCGGAAATTATCAATGGCAGCAGGTACGCCTTGTATATGTAAACCGGGGCTTCGCCGTAGTAAAGACCCCCAAGGGCCGGGACGAGGAAGGAGAAGCTGAACAGGAGTATGAGATAGCCGAGCGAGGCCAGAATCTCCTTAAACCTCATGCCAGCACCTCAGCGCCGCCCCCTCCTTCTGTTGTGGTAGGAGAATACCTTCTCGACCTTTCTCAGGCAGTCAGGGAGAAGCATGACTATGATCCTGTCTCCAGGTCTTACATTGTCGAAGAGGCCGGGCCTCGAGGCCTTCCCGCCGCGTATCACGGAACCGATCAGGCTTCCCTTGGGCAGCTTGATGTGCCCGTATTCCTTTCCCACCATCCAGAGCGAGTCGGTGACTGCGACCTCCATTGCGATGAGGCCGGAGCCCTGCAGGTTCGTGACCGTCGAGGACACCTGGGTTCCGGAAATGTGCTGGATTATGAAATCTACAACCATCTTCCTGGGGCTAAGGGCAATGTCAACCCCCACCTGCTCGAAAAGGACCCTCAGCTCGGGCTCATCCACGGTGGACAGGGTCCTGCGTATGCCCCTTCTCCTGGCCAGGAGGCATGAGAGCATGTTGAACTCGCTGCTGTCCGTGGCCGCGACCAGAACTGCCGCGTCCCCCAGGTTCTCCTCGCTGAACAGGCTGGCATCCGTTGCGTCCCCCTGTATGACTATAGTCTTCTCGAGGAATTCGCTGGCCCTGGCGCATCTCTCCGGATTCGAATCGACCAGCACGACAACCCTGTCCTTCTCGAGCAGCTTGGCCACCTGGATTCCGACCCTTGTGGCGCCGGCAATGACCACCTTGTCCACGCTGCCCTCGAATCTTCCGCCGATGGATTCGCCGTTCCCGGCAGGCACGCCGAAGGCCTGCTCGGCCGGTTTGACCAGGTCCCTGGAATCGAGGACGAGGATGATCCTGTCTTCCCTGCGTATCGCCTCGGTATGGGCCGGATCCAGTATCTGCCCGTCCCTGCACACGGAGCTTATCAGGGCGCCCGGGGGGAGCTTGATGCTGCCAGGCATCCTTCCCACCGACGGATTCGCATCGCCCATCTTCAGCTCGACGATCAGGCCGTGCCCGTCGGATGTCTCGCCGGACTCGAACATTGACGGGAGAAGTAAAACCTTGGAGATATGGCTCGCCGTGACCATGTCCTGGGAAACAGCCAGGTCGATGCTGAATATGTCCAGCCTTCCTGAGATGGCACCCTCGCGTATGTAATCGGGGCTTCTGAGCCTGGCTATGGTCTTGCATCCCTTGGATTTCCCGACCACGCAGGCGATTATGTTGGTCTCGTCCGAGCCGGTTACCGCGATAAGCATGTCCGCGGATTGGACCCCTGCCTCGTTAAGGGTCCGCGGGCTTGCCGCGCTTCCCTCCACCGTGAGGACATCAAGCGACTCGAGCTCCTGCAGCCTCTTCCTGCTCGATTCTATGACCGCGACGCTGTGGCCCTCCGCGAGAAGGCCTTTGGCCACCTCTATTCCCACATGCCCGGCGCCGGCCACGACGACATACATGCGATGCTGGAAGGCATCGCAAAATATTAAGCTTGGCAATACAGGGTCAGTTTATTTCTTAGTGATTATTTGGATTCAGGGACTAGGGGCTAGGGGCTAGGAGCGAC
>DAKD01000034.1:0-25325 GCA_002499085.1 Methanomassiliicoccales archaeon UBA280 | reverse complement strand
GCAAAGACCCTAGACCCTTTATCCCATTTTGAAAACGCAGACCCTAGACCCTTGCAATAATCTCAATAACATTGAATTCTTGACAAGCTCCAACACCAATAAATAAATCTCCGTTCCGCTTTTCCCGCTCATGAAGGGGCGAATCCAGAAACTGATTGCCGCCTCGGGCCTCTGTTCGCGCAGGGATGCCGAGGGCATCATCAGCGAAGGCCGGGTCACCGTGAACGGCAGGACAGCCTCCCTGGGGGATTCAGCGGACACCGATTCGGATTCGATACTTCTGGACGGTCGCCCGCTGGTGCCGGAGAAGAAGGTTTACATCGCGCTGAACAAACCGACAGGCTACGAATGTTCCCTGGAAAGCGACTCGGGAAGGCCCCTGGTCACCGAGCTGGTCGATGTCCCGGAAAGGGTGTTTCCCGTCGGGAGGCTGGACGCGGACAGCCGCGGCCTACTCATCCTGACCAACGACGGGGATTTCGCCAATAGCCTGATACATCCCTCTTCCTCAGTAGACAAGGAATACGTGGTCACCGTGGACGGCCGCGTTTCGGACGGAGATGTGGCCGCACTCGGCTCGGGAATTCCGATCGAGGGAACGATGACCAGGCCATGCACGGTCGAGGTTCTGAAGAGGGGCAGGTCGATGACGCTTCTCAGATTCGTGCTTCACGAGGGCCGGAAGCGCCAGATCAGAATGATGCTGGAACATCTGGGCTACAGTGTCGGCGACCTGGTGAGGGAGAGAATAGGCCCTCTGAGGCTTGCAGGGCTCAAATCGGGCGGTTGGCGATTCCTTGCAGCCAGCGAGATCGCATCATTGGCGGCATCATCGAACAAGGACCCCGAACGGGAGAAATCTTCCGCATGTGTTATTTAATACTTTCTCATTTTTCATTATTATTCAAATAAGATTATATTAATGTCCGATGCGTCTTCCTATATGTTACAAAATATACGCTAAGCTTTATATATAGGCAGCTTATCGGGGGAAAGGCTAAACCAACAGTACACTGGGTGGGCCCGTAGCTCAGCTAGGTAAAGGTTGTTCTCGGAACCGCCTTCTAGAAAGAGCATCTGGCTTTTACTCGACTGATGCAGATTCGCGTTGGTTAGAGAAGATACCAGGTGGCCGAGGGTTCGAACCGGGGCCGGCGAACAATCAATATCGCTGGCACAGCTGGCTGAGATGCCGGTGTCCCGCCGAAAATCCCCCCGGGCCCGTCATCATATTAGCAGAGGTGTGTGAATGGCAGAGAAAAGCTATGCTTGGAGAACGGCCGAGTCTGGGATTTCCCGGAGGGATTAGGAATGTCCGATTACAATGTTTTGGAGCATGACAACGTGCCTGAGCATCACCTGGTGGATATCGCCGAAGAGAAGAAGATAATGACCAAATACAATATCGGCAAGGACCAGCTTCCGAAGATCAGGAAATCGGACCCCTGCATTAAGCTCATCGAGGAAGCCAAGGGTATCGACATCGAGGAAGGCAGGCTGATCAGGATCGTAAGGACGCACGCCGTTTCCGGCGTGTCGGTAGCATACAGGGTTGTCGTAAGGGGGTAAAATAATGCGTGAACTGGTAGACGCGTTCTTCAGGGAACGGAGCATTGTGAACCATCATATTGCGTCGTACAATGACTTCCTGCCCACTGTGGAGAACATCAACAACAGGATGCAGATGATAGTGGACAACATAAGGGTGTCCAAGGACGAGAGCCTCAGGGGCGTCATCCGCCTGGATGACGACAGGACAGACGGAAACGTGGTCGAGGTCAGGATAGGCAGGAAGAGGGGCAAGGACGGCCGCATCGACCCGCATGAGAAGCCCACCATCAAGATAGGCGACCCGATCGTGAGGGAGGCCAACGGAGCCACGAACCCTCTCACTCCAATGGAGGCAAGGCTCAGGAACCTGACATACCTGGCTCCCATCAACCTGACATTCACAATCATCGAGAACGGTGTCGAGAAGGAGCCGGAGACCGTGCACATCGGCAACCTGCCCCTCATGGTAAAGAGCAGGAAATGCTGCCTGGACGAGGAAAACATCGACAGGATGTTCGCAGGCCCCGGCGCTCCCAAGGAGGAAGTTCTCGCCAAGATGACATACAAGGACAAGCTGGCGAAGCTCGGCGAAGACCCGTGCGACCCGGGCGGATATTTCATAGTCAGCGGGACCGAAAGGGTTCTGATCTCGCTCGAGGACCTGGCCCCGAACAGGGTTCTGGCCGAGTACAACGAGAGGTACGGCACCAGGACGGAGATTGCAAAGGTTTTCTCCCAGAAGGAAGGCTACAGGTCACTTACCTTGCTGGAGAAGAAGCGGGACAGCATACTCACGGTCTCAGTGGCCGCGGCCACAGGCCAGATACCTCTGATAATTCTCATGAAAGCCCTCGGGATGGAGGCGGACGAGGACATCTACAATGCCATAGTCTCGGACAAGAAGATGGACACGATTGTCTATGCCAACATCGAGGAGTGCGGCGACGAGAAGCTGTATCCGCCCCTCGGAATCCACTCGACCGAGGACGCGATTCTCTGGCTCGAGAAGAAATTCGCAACCGGCCAGGCCAAGGAATACAGGGAGAAGAAGGTCGAGTCCATAATCGACAAGGCGCTGCTGCCCCATCTGGGCGACGCACCCAACGACAGGCTGAAGAAGTCCATATTCCTCGGGAGGATGGCAAGAACGGTTCTGGAGCTGTTCCTGGGGATGCGCGGGGAGGACGACAAGGACCATTACGCCAACAAGAGGCTCAAGCTCTCCGGAGACCTGATGGAGGACCTGTTCAGGGTCTCATTCACCAACCTGGTCAAGGACCTCAAGTACCAGCTTGAGAGGGGCTATGCCAAGAAGAAGAACATGAAGATCAGCTCGGCCATAAGGCCGGACCTGCTGACGCAGAGGCTGCTGCACGCGCTTTCCACGGGAAACTGGGTGGGCGGCCGCGTGGGCGTTTCCCAGCTGCTGGACCGCACTTCGAACATGAGCACGATGAGCCATCTCAGGAGGGTCACGTCGCCGCTGACGAGGACCCAGCCTCATTTCGAGGCCAGGGACCTTCATCCCACGCAGTGGGGCAGGCTCTGCCCGAACGAGACCCCGGAAGGCCAGAACTGCGGGCTCGTGAAGAACTGCGCCCTTCTGGTGGACGTCAGCGAGCGTTCGCATGACAGGGAAATGAAGCAGCTGCTCATCGACCTGGGCGTGAAAGAGGTTAAAAGCCAGCAGACAGACCTCACAAGGGTCTACGTCAACGGAGACCTTGTCGGGACCCATGACAAGCCCAAGGATCTGGTGGAGGAGATACGCCAGCGCCGGAGGGGCGGCATCCTGTCACACGAAGTGAACCTCAGATTCGACACCGACATGAACGACATAGTCATAAACTGCGACGAGGGCCGCCTGAGGAGGCCGCTTCTCGTGGTCAAGGACGGCAGGCTCATGCTGACCAAGCGCCACCTGGAAGGCCTGGTGGGCGGCCGCATGAAGATGAAGGACCTCATCAGGGAGGGCGTGGTCGAGTGGATCGACGCCGAGGAGGAGGAGGACTCGTTCATCGCGGTCGTGCCTTTCACCGCTCCTTCCAAATGCCCGAACTGCGGAAAGCTTCTTTCCGAGGGCAATGTCACATGGACCAACGTGGGCACGACAGAGTCCATGGCAAAGCTGGCCTGCGGTTTCTGCGATGGGGATATAGAGGTTCCGAAGCTGCTGCTGCCTGAGCACACGCACATGGAGATCGACCCCATGCTGATACTCGGTGTGGCATCCGGAATGGTTCCCTACCCTGAACACAATTCCTCTCCGAGGATAACGATGGGCTCGGCAATGGCCAAGCAGTCGCTCGGGATGGCCGACTCCAATTACAGGATAAGGCCCGATACCCGCGGGCATCTCATGCATTACCCGCAGCAGCCCATGGTCCAGACCGAGATCATGAAATACGTGCATTTCAAGGAAAGGCCGGGCGGCCAGAACTTCGTCGTCGCAGTCACGTGCTACCACGGCTACAACATGGAAGACGCCCTGGTCTTCAGCAGGGCCTCGATCGAGAGAGGCCTGGGCCACTCGTCGTTCTTCAGGACCTACAAGGCCGAGGAGAGACGCTACCCCGGAGGCCAGGAGGACCATTTCGAGATCCCGCCACCCGACGTCAGGGGCGCGAGGGCTGACCTTTCGTACAACAACCTGGACGAGGACGGGCTGATAAACCCAGAGGTTTACATCTCGGGCGGGGACGTGCTGGTCGGAAAGACCTCTCCGCCGAGATTCCTGGAGGAGGACACTGATTTCCTCACGCCTCAGAAGCGGCGCGAGACATCCGTCATAGTCAGGCCCGGAGAGAAAGGATGGGTTGACAGCGTCATGCTCACCGAGACCGAGAACGGCTCCAGGCTCGTGAAGGTCAAGGTCAGGGATCCCAGGATACCCGAGCTCGGGGACAAGTTCGCATCAAGGCACGGCCAGAAGGGAGTCATCGGCCACATAATTTCGCCGGAGGACATGCCCTTTACCGAATCCGGGATGACGCCGGACCTGATAATCAATCCGCATGCCATCCCGTCAAGAATGACCGTTGCCCATGTCCTTGAGATGATAGGCGGCAAGGTCGGCGCCATGGAAGGCAGGTTCATAGACGGCACGCCGTTCAGCGGAGAGAGGGAGGACTCCCTCAGGAAGGCGCTGGTCGAGGCCGGCTTCAAGCACAACTGCAGGGAGGTCATGTTCAACGGAATCACTGGCGAACTCATCGAGGCGGACATCTTCATCGGCGTCATCTACTACCAGAAGCTGCACCACATGGTGTCGGGCAAGATGCACGTGCGGTCCAGAGGTCCCGTACAGATCCTGACGCGCCAGCCAACGGAAGGCCGTTCAAGGCAGGGAGGCCTGAGGTTCGGCGAGATGGAGCGTGACTGTTTGATAGGCCACGGCGCGGCCATGGTGATAAAGGACAGGCTGCTTGACGAGTCAGACGGAACAACTCAGTTCATCTGCGGCAACCCCAAATGCGGCCATGTCGCCATGATGGACCGCAGGGGTGTCCTGAGATGCCCGGTGTGCGGAAACAACTCGAGCGTTTACCCGGTTCAGACAAGCTATGCCTTCAAGTTGCTCATGGACGAGCTTCTCAGCCTTGGCGTGGCCATGAGGCTTCAGCTGGAGGAATTGAAATGATCAGCAGACGCGGAGTGAACAAGCGCATACACGGCATAATGTTCGCGCACCTTTCGCCGGACGAGATCAGGAGGATGTCCGCGGTGAAGATAATCACCGCCGATACCTACGACGACGACGGCTTCCCCATCGAGATGGGCCTGATGGACATGCACATGGGCGTCATCGAACCGGGACTGAGGTGCAAGACCTGCGGCCAGAAGGTCGACGAATGCCCCGGGCACTTCGGCCACATCGAGCTTGCCATGCCTGTGATACACGTTGGTTTCGTGAAGGACATCAAGAGATTGCTCCAGTCCACCTGCCGGGAATGCGGCAAGGTGCTGCTGACGTCCAGCCAGATAGAGGAGGAGGAGAATCTCCGCCACATGCTGGAGGACCTGGGCGGCGATCTCACGGAATTCGAGAGGCTGATGAAGGATACTGCAAAGAACGCCTCGGTAAGGACAGTGTGCCCGTACTGCAACGCGGAGCAGCTCAAGATCACCCTGGACAAGCCGTCCACGTTCCGCGAGGAGGGGCATAAGCTCACTCCCAAGGAAGTCAGGGAGAGGCTGGAAAGAATCCCGAACGAGAGCCTTGTCCCGCTGGGGCTGAACCCGGATGTCTCCAGGCCGGAATGGATGGTGCTGAACGTTCTGCCGGTTCCGCCGGTGACTGTCAGGCCCTCGATCACTCTGGATTCGGGAGACAGGTCCGAGGACGATCTCACGCACAAGCTTGTTGACGTCCTTCGCATCAACCAGAGGCTGAGGGAGAACAGGGACTCCGGAGCCCCGCAACTTATAGTGGAGGACCTCTGGGAGCTGCTCCAGTATCACGTGACAACTTACTTCGACAACCAAACATCCGGGATACCGCCGGCGAGACACCGCTCAGGCCGCCCGCTCAAGACGCTGGTCCAGAGGCTCAAGGGCAAGGAGGGCCGTTTCAGGTCCAACCTGTCAGGTAAGAGAGTGAATTTCTCCGCCAGGACAGTCATTTCGCCGGACCCGATGCTCTCGATAAACGAGGTCGGAATCCCCTGGTTCGCTGCCAGGGAACTGACGATACCCATCCGCATAACCAACTTCAACATCGAGGTGGTCAAGGAGATCATCAAGAGAGGCCCGGAACCGAAAACAGAGCAGGGCGAGTACCTGTGCGGCGTGAACTACGTAATCAGGGACGACGGGCGAAGGATCAAGGTCACAGACAAGAACGCCGAGACCGTGGCCGAGAACCTTGCTGTGGGAAACGTCGTGGAGCGCCAGATGACGGACGGGGACATTGTCCTGTTCAACAGGCAGCCCTCGCTTCACAGGATGTCGATGATGGCCCACAAGATCCGGGTTATGAAGGGCAAGACATTCAGGTTCAACCTCTGCGTCTGCCCGCCCTACAATGCGGATTTCGACGGAGACGAGATGAACCTCCATGTCATCCAGAGCCCCGAAGCAATCGCAGAGGCCAGAATTCTCATGCTGGTCCAGGAGAACATACTCTCCCCGAGATTCGGCGGACCTGTCATCGGAGGCATTCACGACTACATCACCGGCTCGTTCATGCTCACTCACATGAACCCGCTGTACTCGCAGAACCAAACGGCTCTGATACTCAACAGGCTCGGCAGGATCGAATGGCCCGAGGCCGCCGAAACAAGGGACGGAATCAGATACTGGTCGGGCAAGGACCTGTTCAGCATTTGCCTCCCCGAAGGCCTGAACATCTCCTACAAGTCGTCGATCTGCGAGAAATGCGATGTGTGCAAGAAGGAGGACTGCGAGTTCGACTCTTACGTGGTCATCAAGAACGGCAAGCTCCTCAAGGGCACGATAGACGAGAAGGCGCTCGGCGCCTTCAAGGGCCGCATCCTTGACAAGATAGCCAGGGACTTCGGAACCACCGAAGCGAAGAAATTCCTGGAACTCGCAATCAAGATGGCGGTCGGCTCGATAATGATACACGGATTCAGCACCAGCATAGACGACGAGGACATACCGCTGGACGCGAAAATGCAGATACGCGAGTCGCTGGAGAACGCCGCCAAAAAGGTCAGAGGTTATGTGGACGCATACCACGAAGGAACCCTTGAAGTGCTGCCCGGAAGGGGTCTCGAGGAGACGCTCGAGGTCGAGGCGATGCGCGTTCTGGGCCAGGCAAGGGACGAGGCAGGCAGGATTGCCAGCAAGTATCTCGGTCTCGAGAACTCGGCCGTCATGATGGCCAGGAGCGGCGCGAGGGGCTCGATGCTGAACCTGAGCCAGATGGCAGGGTGCGTGGGCCAGCAGGCAGTGAGGGGCGAGCGCCTTTCAAGGGGATACAACAAGCGCACGCTCCCGCATTTCGAGAAAGGCGACCTGGGTGCCGAGGCCAAGGGCTTCGTGAAATCCTGTTACAAGTCCGGACTCACACCGACAGAATACTTCTTCCACAGCATGGGAGGCCGCGAAGGATTGGTTGACACGGCAGTGAGAACGTCCAGGTCCGGATACATGCAGCGCAGGCTGATAAACGCGCTCGAGGACCTCAAGGTCATGCAGGACGGAAGCGTCCGCAACACGGCGGGCACGATAATCCAGTTCAAGTTCGGCGACGACGGCATAGATCCGTCCAGGGGCATAGGCGGCAAGGCCGTGGACATAGAGGACATACTCTTCCAGGTTCTCGGCGACCGCGACGACATCGACCTTGACATAAAGCTCAACCTTGCCAGCTACGGCTCGCTGGAAAGGGACATGGAGACTGACGAAGAGGTTGAGGAAGTCGAGACAGACACCGAGGAGGCATAAACATGGCAAGGAAGGACACGGTCAACGCACTGATAAGGCGCGGCGTGAGCGCGAAGGTCTCGGAAGCCATAGCCAACGCCAATTTCAAGATAGGCGACCTGAAGAAGACCCCGTTCGAGATAATCTGCAGGTATGTCTCCGAAGAGGATGCCCAGGACCTGCTCAACAAGATAGGCGCCAAGAAGATACGCCTCGGCGAGATCCAGCCGGTGGCGAAGCCCAAGGCCGCTCCCAGGGAGAAGGAGGAGAAGAAGCCCAAAGTGAGGCGCACAGACCTGGTCATACCGAAGAAGGTGAAGGACCTCACTGCCGGCGAGAAGAAGATCGCCGAAGTGCTGGGGAAGAAGGGTTACACCCTCCCCAGGAAGATAATCGAGGAACTTGCGCAGTACCAGGGCAACCTGAAGCTCAAGGCCAAGGACCTGGAGAAGGTCATAGACATGGTTGTCGAGCAGTACGACATTCACACGATAGATCCGAACGAATCGATCGGAATCGTTTCCGCACAGTCGATAGGCGAGCCGGGAACGCAGATGACCATGAGGACTTTCCACTATGCAGGTGTGGCTGAAATCAGCGTCACTTTGGGGCTGCCGCGTCTCATCGAGATCGTGGACGCAAGGCGCATACCCAGCACGCCCATGATGACTGTCTACCTGAAGGACGGCAAGGACGATGCCACCCATGCCAAGAAAGTGGCCTCGACCCTGGAAGAAACGGGCATGCTGGACATAGCAGACGTCAACACCGATGTGGATGGAATGAAGATAGTCATAATCCTCAACAAGAAGAAGCTCCAGGAAAAGGGCATGAGCATGGACAATGTCGTCATGGCCCTGAAGAAGGAGAGGCGCCTCAAGGCCGTTGTTGAACGCGATGGGGACAACATAACCATCAAGCCGGAAACAGCCACATTCAGGAAGCTGCAGCAGGTTTTCGAGATTGTCAGGGAGTGCCGCATCAGGGGCATCGAGGGCATCAAGAAGGCCGTGATAAAGAAGGTGGACGACGAATTCGTCGTGTACACCGAGGGCTCCAACCTGGCCAAGATGCTCGAGCATGATGATGTTGACCCCAAGAGGACGACCACGAACAGCATAATCGAGATATCTCAGGTTCTCGGGATCGAGGCTGCGAGGAAATCGATAATAGACGAGGCCGCGCACACACTTGACGAGCAGGGCCTCACAGTGGACAAGCGCCACATAATGCTGGTTGCGGACATGATGTCCAACGACGGCGATGTCAAGGCCATCGGCAGGCACGGGATTTCCGGAAGAAAATCCAGCGTGCTGGCGAGGGCCGCGTTCGAGATAACGTCGACGCATCTTCTCAAGGCCGGAATAACAGGTGAAACTGACCACCTGGACGGCGTGGCCGAGAACATCATAGTCGGACAGCCAGTTACTGTCGGAACCGGCGCGGTTAACCTTATTTACTCGCCGGCAGCAGCAAAGAAGAAGAGGGATTGAAATGGACCTGAACAGAGCATTGAGGACAGCGACAAAGACAGGCGAGGTGCAGTTTGGCATCTCACAGGCAAAGAAAGCGATCGAGGCTAAGAAAGGCAAGCTCATTGTCATAGCCTCCAACTGTCCGGACAAGGGCCTGAGGGAGCAGAATACAATACCGGTCATGGAATTCCCGGGAAGCAACAGGGAGCTCGGCGCGGTCTGCGGCAAACCCTTCTCGGTATCCGTGGTCACGATAATCGCCCCGGGCGAGTCTCAGATACTCAGCAAGTAGGTATTAGGATGGCAGAAGTCAGACTGGACAACGAAACGCTGATGCACATCAGCTTCTTCGAGAAGGTCACGCATGCACGAGTCAGGGACTGCGTGCCCATGGAGGACAAGATAATCTTCATGGTGGACAACGGCTGGATAACCAAGGCCGTGGGAAAGGACGGCGAGAACGTTTCCAGGCTCAGGAAGTCTCTCAACAAAACGATCCAGATCATCGAGTACTCGGACGACCCGCAGCAGTTCGTGAGAAGCGTCTTCCACCCCTACGAGGTGGAGAGCGTCGAGCTGGAAGCCAGGGGCGAGCAGATACACGCGACTGTGAAAGTGAACCCCGCGCTGAAGGCCAAGGCAATTGGCAAGCAGGGCCGGAACCTCAAGATATTCAGGGACATCATATCCAGGCATCACAACATACAGAGCGTGAGCGTGGCGTAGGGGAGATCATGGTGCTGTTCGGCGTGCGCATGACAGACCCCACCCTATGCGACAGGCTGGGCGGCTGCGTAAATGTCTGCCCCGAGGGTGTCTGGAAATGGTCGGCCGTGCTTGGCCGGAATTTACCTGTGCCTGTGGACCAGGATAGGTGCATCGGCTGCATGAAGTGCGTGAGGATCTGCCCGCACGGTATAATCAAAGTTGGTCCGGCGAAGATTTAACGGAAAAAGCCGGCGCCGAAGTTGAGATGACATCATTTCCCAGCGGCGTCTTCCACCCCATGGTCAACCTCGCAAGGCTATGGCGACCATCCCGGCCCCATCCCGCGCGTGGTCCTCCTCCTTCGCAGGAGGGACTGGTAGCATTTCAGAACTGAAATCATAGGCAAAGATTAAATATTATGTAGTCATATTGTAATACAGGTGATGTGATGGCGACGGATATCACGAGCATCAGGCTGCCGTCCAAGGACGCAGCCATGCTGGAGCATTTCGTGGAGATGGGCGATTTCAAGAGCAAGAGCGAGTTCATCCGCTATGCGGTAAAGAAAACCATCAACGAGATGATACTCAAGGAGTTCCACGAGAGCATGAACAAGGAGCTTACCGGGAAGGATGTCGAGAAGATCCAGAAGGATATCAAGAAGATACGCAAAGAACTGTGGGAAGACTATGCTAAGCATCTATCTTGACACCAACATATACATCTTCGGCCTTCTTGACAGTAAATCTGGCTCAGCCGCTGTGCTCAGAGATACTTGAACGTGACATCCTGGTCGTCCAGAGCGATTACCTGTTCGACGAGGTGATGCATTGGTTCAGGGAGCGGAAGGGCAAGGACTCTGTCGGCCTGGTGAGGACCTATCTGCTGACCGTGCCCAACCGGGAGTTCGTGAGCAAGGCCGAATGGTCCTATTTCCTGGATAAGGTCAGGGACGATGTGGCTGACAGGGACGACCTTCCGCACATCTGCAGTTATTTCGCGGGCGGAGCCGAATATTTCGTGACAACGAACCGCAGGCTGACTCAGATGAAGATACGGGGCAAAGTCAACTTTCTCAGCCCGGAGGAATTCCTCATGTTAATCGGCGGCTCGGAAGATACAGTCTCAAGGATGAATAAACGAATTCCATAACTCTCATATACCTATACCCCCTTTTCCACCCGAGATAATGTCAGGGAAGAGCGTTCACAGAACCAGGATTATAGTCCAGCCCAGCTTTCCGAACAACCGCCGTTCAACCCGATTCCCGCGCCGGAAGGTGGTTACAAAGCGGGTATGGAAGGAGGAAGAATCCAGCGCGTATTTTGGAGTCCCCGATACCGCCCTTTTCACCCCCTTCGACATCCCCAACCCCTTGGACAACGCGCCCACGCTCGTTGATTACCACGCCATCCACTACTCCGACGCCGGCGGTTACGCGCCGGCGCAGCCCTGCCCGGAGCTGTTCGGCTGCCAGCCACTGGGCCCCGGCACCCCGCCCCAGTTTAACGCCACCGAATATTTATCCAACCAGTTCAACCCCTTCGTCAAGGAGAACATCCCGCCAGTCATCACGAACGTGATCTGGGACACCAAGGAATCCTGGGGCTGGAGCTGGGGCTACCCGCACTGCGAGCATGCCTGGGTCGAGATTGACGCGTACATACTGGATGTGGCGCCTTACAGCGGTTGGATAGGCGTGACAGACAGGAACACGTACATCGAGTTCTCCGGCACGGGAGGGCAGTACGCCCAGGCCCATCACGCGGTAATCGACCTCGACTACTGGGGGGACGTCATCGCCGAGTATTACATCAACGTCACGGTCTGGGACCAGGCCAGCAATACCGCCTATTACGAGAAGGAAGTGGCCGGGATACTTGGCTCGTTCACGAACTTCCTGGGGGATGTCTGGAACGCGGTGTGCGGGGTGTTCGCCGCGGCGTGGGAGATGGTGAAGAGCGCGGTAAGTTGGCTTGTTTCATTTATTAATGGGGTTGTTGAGGGGTTGTTCAACCTCGTCTTCACACCTATAATCAATTTCTTTAAATCTATGGCGCAATCGTTATTCAATGCAATCAATTTAATGTTAACAGCCACTTCACTTGATGATATTATTGAAGGTATTATTCAATTATCAACCTTAATTTCTTCAACGTTGATAATTGGTATTATAGCTCTTGGAGTAACAATTACAACAATAGAAACTCTTATTACAATATTTAGTGGGGGTGCATCAGCTTTGATGAGTTCCGTGACCGATCTTGTTGCTCCGTTAGCATTGGTTCCAATTATTGGGTCAATTTCGTCCTTAATTGGAGATTCAAATATTATTGGGATGTTTACGAAAGGCTTCTCGATAGAAGGATTGTTTGCTTTCTTAGGTATTAATGAAATATTTTCTAATGAAGGACAAAATAATCTAAACACCTTTTCAATTTGGACCCCAATAACACTGTTCATTCTCGCTATGGCAGTGAGTTTTGAACTCTACATGTGGGCATGTGAGTTGGAAGCAGGTGCAAATTTATATAAATCATTAATTTCTCTGGCGTTCTCTTTCTTTTTCTCATCTATCACCCTTTTGTTACCAGAAGCTATCGGAAATTCTGCAACCTCTATCTTTTGCTCGGTCATGGGTATTATATTTGCTGCAAACGGAATTGCTCAGTTAAATAGTAAGAGTGATACTATTGAAAAAGCAATATCATTCACTTCTGAAGCCGCAACTGCACAATTGAAATTTTTAATGAGGGCAACTCGACCTCAAACAGTAATCAACTACATCGGTAAATTAGGACAAACATCGCAGAGTATGGAACTACTGCGACAAATGAAATGGGCAAAAGGATGTGGGAGTTTTCTTGGTATTCTTACAATAGTGTTCAATTGTGTTGTTATTGGAGATATAGCTGGGTTATATAGCTCAGCACAAGATGAGGCGGTGGTTTAATCCTTGAATATTGTTAGTAACTCGGTTATATTTCAAACTTCTAGGCGGTGGCAACCATTATTTAAGTTCGTCTTATTTCTAACACTATTAGTTATATATATTTATTTGATGTATAATATATCAACACTATTATTAATTATAGGGTGTTTTGCTTTTTTTTTTGAAATGTATCTAGCACTAATTGACTTTTCGAGAATGAGAAAATTTGTTTTATTCTCAGATAGATTTGAAATTCCAATAAAAGGATTTCTATCTCCTTCTCAAAAAACCCGAATTATCCCAATTAAAGAAATTCGATATTTGCTAATAAGTACGAAGCCATATAATGTATTTATTGAAGAAAAAAATGGAATTGTCACTCAGATATCATTGTGGTTCATTAAAAATAAAGAGTTGGATTATATTATTAAATATTTATCCGGACAAAAAATAGTTACATTAAGAAAACATTTGCGGGCATCCTGGATGCATTGACATTACTCGACTTAACACCTTCCAATAGCCTTTTAATAGTCACCGCACCCACTCCTCCGCCTCTCCCTCCCCTTATCGCCTAATCCCAGATTAGGCTTAGTCGCAAAAGGCTTCGCATTTTGCTCCTCCCACCCCGAGGCAGCCTCGCCAAGGCTATGGCGATCATCCCGGCCCCATCCCGCGCGTGGACCTCCTCTCTGCGCAGGCTTGGCACAGCTCCGCCCCGTTCCCGTACATCACAGTCCTGTTCCTGTGGAACACCTTGCCGCACTTCTCGCAGACCAGCCAGATCATGAGATTACGGCTCCGTGACCGGTTCTTCCCGGAACCATTTCCCGCAGGAGCCGCAGTAATACTTCTGGTACCTGTGATTAGTTGATGGACTGACTCAAACCCCCAGCTTCGGCACGCACTCCATATAAGCCGCCCTCAGCTCCTCCATGTCGATGTGGTCATAGATGTCGATTGTCTCGCCCCGCGTGTCCCCCCGGAGTTCCTTGATGTACTCCCTGGGCATGCCGTCAACCCATCATGCTTTTATACAGACTCCGGATTCTCTCCATCATGGACTGGTTCACAGCGCTGCTGATAGGCACCCTCCAGGGCCTCCTGGAATGGCTTCCCGTGTCGAGCTCCGGCCAGACAACCGTGGTCATGGTGAATTTCCTCGAGATCCGCCCAGAGGCGGCAATCTCGTTCGGTTTGGCCATACACATCGGCACAGCGCTCGCGGTGTTTGCCAGGTACCCGAAGCCCCTGCTCGGCGTCCTTGACCTGAGACATCCGACCGGGCAAAGGAAGTTCTACTGGTGCGCCACGCTGATATCCCTGGCCTGCGCCATCCCGATAATGTGGGCGCTGGAGTCGACGTTCGACAGCAACCTGTGGACAGGGATGACAGTGACTTTACTTGTGGGGTTCGGGCTCGTGGCCACAGGCGCGGTTCTCGGCCGTGCCAAGTCCGCTGCCTTCAGGCCCATATCCCGCGGCGGGGCTGCTGACTGGCTCCTCGTGGGCCTGGCCCAGGCATTCGCAGTCCTGCCCGGCGTCTCCAGGTCCGGACTCACCATGGGCGCCCTGCTCGGAAGGAAATTCAGGGAGGTGGAGGCGCTGACGTTCTCCTTCCTCCTGTCAGTCCCGGTGTCGCTGGCGGCTTTCGCCTATGTCATGGTGTTCGGCGAACCCGGGGCAATCCCCCTGGGGCTGCTGGCAGTCGCGGGCGCTGCGGCCTTCGTCTTCGGCTACCTGTCCATGCGCGCCCTGGTCAGGATGGCAAACAGCCTCAGATTCTCCAAATTCTGCATAATCCTGGGCGGCATAACCATTGCGATAGCCTGCTGCCTGATGGTACTCTAGACCCTAAAAACCTCGCCCCGGGCCTTGCTGGCCTTCCCGAACTTCTTGCTGAACAGGAACATGAGGTTGTCCTTCCCGTCGCGCCAGGTGTTGAGTTTTACCTCGCCCACGCGCGGGCTGTATTTTATCGGGACCTCCCTGTACTTCACTTTGCTGAAAGCCTCGACCTTTATCTCCTCCGACATGGCCATCCTGTCGCTGACAATGTTCAGCTTGGGCAGTATGTCCCTGCGGAACACCCACATGCCTGTCTGCGAGTCCCCTGACCTCATGCGGAACAGCACGTTCATGGTGACCTTCAGGGCCCAGTTGCCCAGGCGGTGCTTGCCCGACATGACCCCCTTCTCCATCCCTGTCAGCCTGTCGCCCGAGATAAAATCCGCCTCCCCGGACTCGAGGATTTCCACGAACTTGGGTATGTCCCCGGCCGGGTAGGTGCAATCGGCATCCAGCGTGGCTATGTATTTGCCCCTTGCCTGGGCGAAGCCCGTCTTGTAGGCGCGGCCGTAGCCCCTCCTGGGTTCGCTGATGACCCTTGCGCCTTTGGTTGCGGCAATCTCCCTTGTCCTGTCCTTCGAGTCGGTGTCCACCACAAGAACTTCGAAGGCCATGCCTTTGAGGGCATTGTTGATCTCATCCATGACCTTGCCTATGGCTGCTTCCTCGTTCATGGTCGGTATTATGACGGACACTGTTGGCTCTGTCATTGGCCTGCCGATTGTGATATCGGATAAAAGGTTTCCTATTGTTTGGGGGCCTCGTTTTTCGGCTCCGCCTTCGAGTTCTCGGCATGCGAGCCGTGCGTGACGAATACCGCCGCAGCTATCACAGTGGTCCAGAGGCCGTCCTTGTCCGAGACGGCGGATTGGGTGACATGCCTGGTCTTTACATCGGCGCCGCCCATCTTGAATATATCCTTGGCCTCGTCGTATCCCGCGTTGACATTGAACTCTATGCCCAGTGTGGATGCCAGCATCTTTGCTGCAAGGTCTTCCGCATATTCTCCGCAGACCTTCTCAGTCTGTCCGAAGGAGTGATGCTCGGAAAGGTAACCGTAATGCGTGGGGTCTATGGGGTTGGCCATTCCCACGGATGCGGCCATCAGCCTGTTCGGTTCGTTGGACTCGTTCTGGGCTATGACCACGAAAACTATCTGTCCGGGCTCGAGCATGGGCAGGCCCTTCTCCCTGGATATCACGGTGGCGCGGGGCGGGAGGATTGATGAGACCCTGACCAGGTTGAATTTCTCGATTCCCGCATCCCTGAGCGCATCCTCGAAGCTGCTCAGTTTCTCCTTGTGTTTTCCTACCCCCTTCGTGAAGAACACATTCTTCGGAAGGAACATGTTGTCAGGCGACATGAGGCGGTGGAAAACAATTTAGGTATTAAGCTTTGTTATTAAAAGAAAAAGCGCGAGGAGGGGGAATGTTTGAAATGACCCCAGCGCCGAGCAGCCTTTTCAAACATCCGCCGAATTCGATTAGCATGCTTATCCAAACAGAGAATTCGGCCTTACAACGATGTAGAGCGCTTTTTCTGCGAACGATGTGATATAGGCGAAAAGAAAAAGCGCGAGGAGGGGGAATGTCACGAAGAGGCTTATCCTCGGCGAGCAAAGCTCACCTCGGACGCTGGACGAATCGCTCCGCGACTCGTCCGCGCCTCGACGAACGATATTGATATCATTGCCGTTCGTCTTCGGTTTGAACCCCCGAGCTCAAAGAGCACAGGATTAGCAATCCTGCGCCTTACCGGGCTGGGCCATCCCCGCGCGCTGTTTGCCGAGATATCCCGGCACAATCTGCCAATGATACAGTGTTAATAAAGTTTGTTGCAGCAACAGGCCCAGCCCGAATGTAAGGCGCTGCGCGGCAATCCTACCTCGTACGGACCTGTCTATCTCATGGCAATCTTTCGATTAGGGTTTTAATATTCCTCTCTATCCTATCCCTGGCCCTCCGGTAATCCTCGATGGTCCCGCCGTACGGGTCCTCTATCCCCCAGTCCTCGAATTTCGGCAGGAAATAAACCGGACAGGAGTCTTCCACGCCGCAGCCCATGGATATGAACGTGTCGGCCCATTCCATCAACTCCCCGGTGAGCGGCTTCGGTTTCCGGCGGGAGATGTCGATGCCCCTCTCCTTCATGACCTCAACAGCGAGCTCCGCGACCTTTTCGGCCGGCTTCGTGCCGGCGCTCCCGGCCTCCATTCCGGGCCTGCCCCGGGCATGAAACTCAAAAAGAGCCTGAGCCATCTGGCTTCTGCAGGAGTTGCCCACGCACAGGAACAGAACCTTCATCAGATCACCGCGCCTATGAATATAACTGATAATATTAATATTAATGTAATTATAATTAACAATATAATTAATTTACCTGGGAGGGAGAAGAGGCTGATGTAGTTCCCGGCTATCCTGCTGTAGGAATATGCCTTGACCTTTCTTCTCCTCCGCCCTCGGGCGCGTTTCATGGTGGGCAGAATGGCCTTTGCGGGCATTAAGCTTTCGCAAATATGGCTTTCTCCAGAAGTTTCCTCAGGGTTCCCGCATCCTCCAGGGAGTAGACCTCACGGGTGTCGAATCGCAGTCCCGCGGCCCTGAGATACCATGTCACGTGTTTGCGCATGCGTTTGATCCCCGAGCTGCCACCGAAGAGTTCCTGCTCCAGCTCTGTATGTTCCAGCATAGTGTCGAACAGTGTCCCCGGGCTCATTCGCCCGAAGGTCCCGGTCGAGAGAAGTGAATACGCAGTGCCCGGGAGGTCGGGCCTTCCCCTCGTTGCCCGGCCCAGCATCACGCCCTCGGCTCCCGTCTCCTTCAGCAGAGAGACTGCCAGCGCCTCGTTCCTGGCGTCGCCGTTGGCCAGGACCGGTATGTCCAGGGCTTCAACGACCTGCCTGATTGCCTGGCTGTCGCTTTCCCCGGAGAATCCCATGCTGACAGTGCGGCCGTGGACAGTGATGAAATCCGCTCCGGCATCCTGGACAAGCCCGGCGATTCGGAGCGATTCGTCCGTTGAATATCCCAGCCTCATCTTGACCGAGACAGGGACCGAGACCTCCTTCTTCGCCAGTTTCACAGTCTCGGCAATTTTCTCGGGGGTTCTGAGGAGAGCGCCCCCCGACCCGGGACCGGTTATCCTGGACTGCGGGCAGCCTGCGTTGATGTCTATGATGTCCGCGCCGAGGCTTTCGGCCAGGACAGCTGCCACGGCCATCCTCCCCGGGTCATTGCCCACCAGCTGGAGAGCAACGGGCTTATGGTCCTTAGGCATCTCTGTGTACTTCATGGTCTTCCAGTTTCCCCTGCAGAGGCCCTCCGCGCTTATCATCTCCGTGTAAAGCAGCCCGCCGTGGAACTTCCTGGCAACAGTGCGGAATGCCGAATCGGTGATGCCGGCCATGGGTGCCTGGACAAAAGGATTGTCTATGCGCAGGCTGCCAAGCTTCATCCTTCCCCTCAGTACACTTTCCTTTCCGGCCTGGCCGTGAACTCCCTGAACAGGGCGAGGCATTCGTTGCGCATGAAGCCCCCTTTCGATGCGATGGAGCTGCGGCACAGTTTGGCCATGTCCTCGTTGTATGCCCTCATCTCGTTGAAGCCGGCCGCGGCCGCATCCTCTATTCCCGTCCCGAAAAATACAGTTCCAATCCTTGCCCAGTGTATCGCGCTGAAGCACATCGGGCATGGTTCCGTGGTGGCGTATATCTCGCAGCATGATAGGTCCACCGAGCCAAGTGCCCTGCAGGCCTCCCGTATCGCGACAATCTCTGCATGGGCCGTGATGTCTGTGTCCGCCCATACCCGGTTGTGCTCGCATGCCAGGACCTTGCCGCCCCTCACGATGCATGCGCCGAACGGTGCCTGGCCGCTTGCGATTCCCTCCTTGGCCTTCTCAATGGCCGTCTCCATGAACTTCCTTTCGGGCATCGTTGGAGTTGAGACACCGACGATATAAAAGCATATCTCCCATGTGAGTTTGGCAAGAATTCAGTAGTATTGAGAATATTGCAAGGGTCTAGGGTCTGCGTTTTCATAATGGGATAAAGGGTCTGGGGTCTAGGTTGCTGGCTTGTTCGTACCAAGCCAGTCGAATGCATTACTATGCACCCTAGTCCCTAGACCCTAGCCCCTAGCCCCTAGACCCAAGCATTCACCAAGAAGTTAACAGACCCCCCCATGCTACAAATGACAGAAAGACAGATATGCCCCGAGGCAATCGCAGTCAGGAGAGTAGGATGCAGCTCGACGCGGAAACGGAGAAATTGCTCGGAGAGATCAAGCGTCATTCACATGCCAGGGAGGAGAGATCCATCAACCTGAGCTACGGGATGCCGAGCAGCAGGTCCAGAGGGAGGCCGAGGCCCGAGCCGGAGCAGCCCGGGGAGAACCGTACCGCGTTCGCCAGGGACAGGGACAGGCTTCTCTATTCAAAATCGTTTTTCAGGCTGTCGGGGAAGACACAGGTATTCATGTCCCCGCGCAACCCGCTGATAAGCAACCGGATGACGCACTCCCTGCATGTGGCCCAGCTCTCGAGGGCGATTGCCCGGTGGCTGCACCTCAACGAGGACCTCGCCGAGGCCATAGCGCTGGGCCATGACGTGGGCCATTCCCCTTTCGGCCACAAGGGCGAGGTCGTGCTGAGCTCGCTGAGCCTGGAGCATCTCGGAAAGCCGTTCCTCCACAATGTGCAGAGCCTCAGGGTACTTGACGTGCTTGAGAAGAGGGGCAGGGGACTGAACCTTTCCTACGAAGTCAGGGAAGCCATTGTGAGGCACTGCGGGGAGGTCGAGACCGGCGTATTCAGGGTCGGAAAGCCCTCGGACGACCTGCTCGCAACGCTCGGCCAGGAACCCTCGACCCTGGAAGGCTGCGTCGTGAAGCTCTGCGACAGGCTCGCCTATGTGGGCAAGGACATCGAGGACGCCGCGGAGTCCGGCATAATCAGCCAGGGTGAAATCCCGTCCGCGATATCGGATGTGCTGGGCAGGAACAACGGCGAGATAATAGACACGCTGGTGAGGGACCTGGTCATGAACTTCCACAACGACAGGAAGAAATTCTCCGGGGCGAACGGGAGGGAGCCTGGCAGGGACGAGATTGGAATCAGGCTTAGCCCCGAGGTCCTGAGCGCGCTGAACACTCTGATCAGGGATTTCAACTACCCGAAAATCTACCGCAGCAAGGCCAGCATGGCCTATTCCGCGCAGACCGAGACAATGCTGCGCTCACTTTTCGGGACCTTCCTGGAAGAGCTGGACGGCATGAGGCTGCCTGACAGCAGCCAGTCCACCCTGCACAGGTTCCAGGACAGGAACGGGGAGAACCCGCTGCTGAGGAAAACCCTCGGGGAGCTTGAGGAGCTCACCGGCACATACGGGCAGGACGCGATCGACGGCGCAAGGACAACAGTGTTCCGCGAGAACCTGGCCCAGTTCGGAGGCTCAAGGAGCTCGATTCTCTATTTCATCAACCAGATGGATGAGGAGTACCGCGTGAAGACAAACAATGCCCAGATGGTGATAGACTACATCACTCTGATGACGGACACAGTGGCTACGGCCGTGTTCGAGTCCCAGACCATACCGAGGCCCATGGTATGACCGAAGACATAGCATGCATGATAGACCACACGCTGCTGAAGGCTGATGCGACATCGGCACAGATGGAGAAACTCTGCGCCGAGGCCAGGCAATTCGGGTTCGCCGCTGTCTGCGTGAACCCTTCCTGGGTGCCCCTGTGCTCGAGGCTTCTCGGCGGCTCCGGAGTCAGGGTCTGCACAGTCATCGGCTTTCCCCTGGGCTGTACCAGCACCGAGTCGAAAGCAGCCGAGGCCGAAACAGCCATCGAACAGGGCGCGGAGGAGCTGGACATGGTCATCAACTTAGGGTGGCTGCTGGACGGCGAGGACCGGCATGTCATGGAAGACATAGAGGCGGTCGTGCAGGCCGCACAGGGCAGGGCCGTCAAGGTCATCATCGAGGTTTGCTTTCTGAACCGGGAGCAGACGATCAGGGCCTGCCAGCTTTCCAAAAAGGCAGGCGCAACATTCGTGAAGACCTCGACAGGATTCGGCACCGGGGGCGCCACCGAGGAAGCTGTGAGGCTCATGCGCCAGACAGTGGGGGCGGACATGGGCGTCAAGGCATCCGGCGGCATAAGGACCAGGGACGATGCGCTCAGGATGGTGAAGGCCGGGGCGAACAGGATCGGGACGAGCACCGGTGTCGCAATAGCGGAGGGTTAGGTTGGAGATAAGGTTCGGAACATCGGGACTGAGAGGCCTGACTGACACAGAGATATCCGAGGAGCTGTGCTGGAAGATCGGCGCAGCGCTCGCAGGATACTTCGGAGAGGGAAAGACCCTGGGCCTTGGCTATGACACCAGGCCGGGCGCCTCCAGGCTTGCTGGCGTCTGCGCCGCTGCGATGGAATCCGCCGGAGCCAGTGTGGTCAACATGGGAATCGCGCCGTCTCCCCTGGTCTGCGCCATGGTCTGTTCCAGGAAGCTGGACGGCGGACTGATGGTCACCGGCTCGCACCTTTCTTACGACAGGATAGGCCTCATCCCGCTGGACCGGCTTGGCGCAATCCCCCCGAGGGCCGAGACAGCGAAGATTGCGGCTTTGGCCGAGGGCATCAAACCCACGCACCTACTGAGCCAGCTTCCCGAGGAGCATGATTTTGCATTCGAGTACCTGCAGTTCATACAGAGGGCATGCGCGAGCAACCTTCCTGGCAAGAACGTAAGAGTCGCGCTTGACACCGCCGGGGCGACAGGCGCCGGCCTGATACCCAGGCTCATGAACGACCTCGGCTGCAATGTCCGTGCCCTCCACGACGCAAAGCTGGACTTCGCCCCGAGGAAGATGGAGCCAAGGGCGGATTGCGTGGCCGAGCTATCGGAACTTGTCGATGAGACAGGCTCGGATTTCGGCGCTGCCTACGACTCGGACTGCGACCGTGTGCTTTTTGTGGACGAGACAGGAAACCCTGTCTCGGAGGACATGGCGGCGGTGATATTCGCCAAGTACATCTTCTCGGGAGGTCCGGGAAATCTGGTTACCCCGGTGAATTCCTCCGGCCTGATCAAGAAGGTCTGGAAAGGCCAGGTAGTTGAATGCGAGATAGGGCCGCCCGAGATATCGCTGGCGGCGCAGACTTACAATGCCAGGTTCGCCTACGAGGAATCCGGGAAATACTTCTTCCCGCCCGAGGCAATGTGGGCTGACGGGATAATAGCCACGGCCATGATGGCCAAGATACTGGGCACCACCAGGAAGAAACTTTCCGACATAGTCCGGGAGTTCCCCAGGCACGTGCAGTTCAAGCGCAATGTCAAGGGCACATGGGACCAGGTGGCGGATGTGATGGCGAAGGTCAGGGAGAACTTCAGCCCCGAGGGAGCCATCCTGAACGACACCGACGGCCTGAAATACGTGTACGGCGACGGGAGCTGGCTCCTGATCAGGGCATCGGGCACCGAGCCGCTGGTCAGGGTTTACACGGACTCGCCCTCACCCGCAAGGGCCAGGGAATTATCTGACCTGGGCATTTCCGTTGTCAGGGACAACATGGCCTAGGAAAAGTATATGAACGCGGCCAATCCCGCGACTGCCGCGGCAACCGCGCCCACGAACAGCGCCACCTTGGCCCATGAAATAGGTTTGAAACCCTGGACCTCTCCGGTCTGGCCGTTCACGAGGAAATGGTAGGTCTTGGCCTTGTACTCGTACGCGGCAATCCATACCGGGAGCAAGGTGTGTTTGTAGGTTATGCCGCTGAAGTTCGTCTGCACCCTCAGGAACCTGTGCGTGTCCCCGGGAACGTCCTTGGCGCATTTGTCCCGCTCGCTCGCCAGGACATTGCTCTGTGCGACGCCCCAGCCCTGTTGCAGGTCGACGGCGTACTCCTCGGCCAGGAAGCCGCTCAGGAACTCCGGCTTGTAGGGCACCAGCGCCCTCAGGTCGAACGGATATATCTTGTAAATAAGCTCCTGGTTCATGCCCCTGGAGGCCGGGACGAGCACGTCGTTGTAGAAGCCCTGCCTCTGCCCGTGCGACGGCACCCACCTTATCTTCCTTACCTGCCTGGTACGTATCTGCGACTTGCCGTTCACCATAGCAGTGTAGGTCTCGGTGACATAGTAATAATATCCGCTCTCCGCCGTCCAGGCCGAGTAAGCCTGGGTATCGTAAGTCCAGAAGGGCGTGTAAACGCCCTTGATGAGGTCCAGCCTGCTCAGCTGAACCAGGTTTGAGGGGGTGAACCAGCCTTTGCCCAGCCAGGTTTTAAAGAGGTTGTTGACATTGTTCTTGTCCACCCTGAACGGGATGAGCGTCTCCGGCCTGATGAGGTCCGGCCTCGGGGGCTTCTCCTTGACATAGGGCGAGTTGCAGTAAGTGCATTTGCCAGCGACCCTGATGTCCGCGCTGATTGTGGCGCCGCATGAGTCGCATTGGAAGCTCGCTGCCTGGCGGTCCCATCCGGTGGCTTTGGGAGCGGAGTAGAAGTCATGCTCCACAATGGCCTTGTGCTCTATCGGGACGATCTTCTCGGACTGGCAGAACTGGCATTTCATTGCCTGGATCTTGGGGTCGAACTCCAGATGGGCGCCGCAGCCTTCGCACTCGAACTGGTTGGTTTCGGGCATGGACAGGGGAAACGCCGTATCGGGATAATATGCCTTGCGGTGAGGCTGAAACCCAACCTCTCTCCAGCCTATCATATCACGATGGCCGGGTGGAAATGTATGTCTACATCAAGCAAACATTTATATCTGTTGTAGACATATAAGGAATCATGGTATACACCGAGGTCCAGAAAAGAGGCGCAAAGAAAAATTATTACAGGGCAGTCTCGAAACGCGAAGGCCGCAAGGTCACAAAGAAAAGAATTTTCCTGGGGACGGACCTGTCCGGAAAGGAACTGGCGCGGGCAGAATCTGAGGCTGACATCGAACTCGGCATCCTCGGAAGCCTTCTGAGCAGGGAAGAGCTCGCAATTTTGAAAGAGATCAAATTGAAGTACTCCCGGGAACCGGTGATAACCAAAAGGAATCGGTTCGAGGCATTTGCAACGGTGTTCACGCACAACTCCACCTCGATAGAAGGTAACACCCTGACCCTGCGGGAAACAGGGATCCTTCTGTTCGACGGCATCACGCCGAAAGGGAAGTCAGTCCGGGAGATAAACGAGGTTCTGGGACACAGGAACGCCCTGGATTTCATGCTGGAATATGAGGCCGACATCTCAAAGGACCTGATACTCGAACTGCATGCCCGTGTCATGAAGGATACGCTGCCCGGAGATTATAAAAGCCAGATAGGCCGTTACAGGGAAGTCCAGGTCTTCATAAGGGGCCTGGATTGGACACCGCCCGGTCCCGGCGATGTTCCCGGGGACATGAAGGCTCTACTGTCCTGGTATTCCAAGAACAGGGGGAAGGTGGATCCCTTGGTCGCTGCCGTCTACTTCCACGTGGGCTTCGAGATAATCCATCCCTTCATCGACGGGAACGGCCGGGTCGGACGCCTTCTCCTGAACTTCATCCTTCACAGAAATGGGTATCCGATGGTCTCGATCCCTAACAGGGAAAAGCAGCGCTATTACGATGCCCTCCGTGAAGCCCAGACCCAAGGAAACCTCAGACCCTTCCTCGAATTCGTGATAGAGCTGATGACCGGGACAGAGCTGATGTACTAGAGCCGGTGCCTACCTGCCGGGTCCTGAAACCCGACACCCGACCGTCTTCATCATGCCCCGGCTGTGAGGCCGGGGTGCTGTATTCACAGCTCTGGCATAGTTCACAGGGTATAGTTTCTCTCTAGCTTGTGGGTATTCTGTATTTGGTGTGTTCTGCGATGCGAAGGTTGAACGAAACGTCTCCTTGCGACTCACAAAGTTTGAAAAATCGGCCAGGCTGTGATATTCGCAACAACCTTTGAATCAAATTGTTAAAATCGGTTGTTGCGGTTGTTGTCGAATTTCGGATTTTTCTGCCATTGGAAATTCGACACAACTTCCACCTTCTGTTCGAAAATGAAAAGTGCCAGGTGGAAGTTGTAACCCCCTTTCTGTTTCTAAGCGGCATTCGACTTAGCGTCCTTATCGGACTTGCACCGGACGGGAGTCGCCGTCTCACCATATCCCGGCCATCGTCGCTCGGGAACAAATCCCTCATAGCTCCGACCGGGCTGTGTCGTTTCTGCGCCCTTGCCATGCCTCTCGGCACACCGGATTGCCCCGGCCGCCCATGTTTCAGACGGATAACCGCCTGGGAGAGGGGAGTTTCCTCAGTTCCTCGCCGTTCAAGGCTCGGTACCGTTGGCCGCTCACTTTCTCCTGGCGAAAATAGGTAGCGTTCACTGGATATTAATGTTTTCCTTCTTAATAGGCCTTGACGCTAAACTAATC
>DAKD01000029.1 GCA_002499085.1 Methanomassiliicoccales archaeon UBA280 | reverse complement strand
CTTCAGATAGCCGCGGAAACGTTATCTCCAGATTGAATTTGAAGTGGTCCGCCTCTATGGGTATCTTGGTTCTGGGGAAGTTCTTAATCAATGGTTTCTTCAATCTCATCACCTACCCGATGCAATTCATGTCCTGTTTGACCGGTTCCACGTCTTCTGCATGCTCCCTGAGCTCCTCGACTAGTTTTATGAATTCAACCGTGTCCCTAATCCTGTCGAACGACTCCTCCTTGTCAATATGTATGCTGGTTTTAAACGAATCTAGTTCGTGAGCCTTTCTCAGGCAATCGAATGTCTCCACGTCCTTGCCCATCATGCAGTAGGCGCAGGCCTTGTTGAACCATGCGAGCGCAACATTACCGCCATCGGCTATTATCGCATTGTAGATGGCTAATGCGGGCCTGTACTGGTACATGTGGTGCATGGCCACGCCCTTGCCCATCCTCGAGCCTGAGTGCTTGGGATTGAGCTCTAGGGCCGTTTTATAGCATTTCAACGCGTCCTTGTACTTTTTCATCTCGTGCAGGGCCGCGCCTTTGAAGTACCACAGGTCGGCAGTGTAGCCAAGAGCTTCGTCGAAACAAGAAAATGCCTTATCGAACCTCTTGTCCTGCATCAGCATCACACCTGCTGCCACGAGCGTGTTGGCCTTGTAGAGTGGAGAGGTCTCTTCGTGCGGCAACTCAGTACCCCCTTCTGTCAAGGTCGTTCCAAACATTGTCCTGGCTGCGGCCAGGATTCTTCATGTTATTCCGCAATTTCATCACCTTGAAGTGAAATAATCGCATAACATTCTTATACTACAGCATGTTATTCATGTTACGGAAGTTACGGAGCGAGATTGAGATGAAGCCCGCACCTAGAAACCTGAGAGTGGTCGTGTTCTGCCTGGGGATAGAGACTGTCAAGCACATCGAGCCGTTGAAGTATTTCGGCGCCGACAGGGCCTACATGCTGTATCTGGATAGGAAATCCCTGTTCCAGGTATTCAGGAAGGAAGTGTCCAAGCAGGCGAACAAGATTCTGAGGGAAGGTCTTGTGGAAGTCGAAGTGAAGGTCTACGACTTCGCCAAGACCATGGCCCGCCTCATCGAGATAGTGAAGAAGGAGAAAGCCGCTGGCAACATCGTTTACATGAACCTGGACGGCCCCCCGAACTATGCCGCCGCGGCAATGGTCACGGCCATGATGGAGGACTGCGAGACGTTCTACACGCCCACCGTGGGCCACCAGATAACCGACATCAAGATGTTCCAGGACGCAAAAGGCAATCTTGTCGGCCTGAGCAAGGAAGTGAAGGAGCCGATCCTGGTGCCCAAGTTCCAGCTCAAGATGCCATCCGAGGATCTGGTCAAAGGCTTGCGAGTCTGGAAGGAGCGGAAGGACAGCAAGAAGCTCATGAAGGACGGCCTGATGGTCGAAGACCTGGACAAGAAGGACCTGATGGGGATACACAATGGCAGCGGAGCCTCTCAGAGCGCCAAGATGTACTATCGCAGGCATTTCCTGGATGAATGGGTGAAGATGGGTTGGCTGGAGAAGGATAGGTCTGACAAGTATGCCATGACAGAGAAGGGCGAAGTGGCTACGAAAGTATTTTTCGGAGAAAGTTGAAACACTCAAAGAAATAGGGGCTGTTTACAAATCATAATTTTTTTCCTTTTTCAGAGTATTTGGTCCAATTATAAACATCAATCCATCTGGTAATTGAATATTTCTGGCCGATTCTACCATTCAATTCATTTAACAGTCCTACGATTCCCTTATTTTTAGAAAAACCCTTCACCCTTGCATAGTCGCTAATCAATTCATCCAATTCCAGTTGCATTCTTATTAAAAAATTAAAATACCCTCTTGCATTGGAAGAACAACCCCAATTGTTTCTGATTTTTTCATCCCACATGACGAATAAATTGGGATTTATCATATGCATTATTTTAGAGGAACTTGTATGTTTTACCACACTTTGAAAGTTTTTGAAAATTTCCTCTATGACCTCTTTATGAGTTTTCCCACTCATGCATTCTTCTGCGGCTTTTTTTGTCAAATCTATCTCTTCAAATTTTTTAAATAGGGAAATAGTGATTGGTTCATTTGAGACACATTGATGAATTGCTTGTACATTTCTTTTTTTCCAATTTGTTTTTTAATTTTTCCATTAACTCTCATCATCTTGCCCCAACTATCTAAGAATTTAATTATCTCATCAATATCCTGTTCATTAAGAGGTGCCGTAGAATATAACTTATTCCAAACCTTATTTTCAAGCCACTTTAGGTATTCTGGGTCCTTTTTAAATTCACCAATGTGTTTAGATATTTCTGCTTCAAAATCGTTCCATTTCAATATGTCACCGCCTTAGTCGGGCTATCCCCAAGTTATACTTAGTTTCGGGTACTCCTCCGCTACGCCAAGTGAGGGGAAAAGCCCCGTATAAGGCTTTCGTCAGCGTTTAAAAAAGAGAAAGAGAGGGGAGAATTTTCCGCTAACGAGGAATCTTCATGATGACCTTCCCAGCACCTATCTTATCGACGCATGACCGCCCATCAGACAGGTGTTTCTCAAGTTCTTCCTCGGTTATGACCTTCTGGGAGTTGCCGTTATTGTCCACGATGAGGGATTCGGTCCAAAAAAACCATCCAAAACTTTATATCTGTCTTCTCAATTACATACACTAAACTGAGCAGAAACAACGAGTACGGTGCGTATAAATGAGAAAAGTAACAGCCATTAGAAAACTATCAAGGTTGGGAGAAACCTTCACCATAGACGATGTGAAAGAAATCAGCGATATGGGCGATGAGGTATTGTGGAATTTATTATACAGATTGGAGAGCCAGGGGTGGATAGAGCGCATCGAGAAAGGAAAATACATGTTCATCCCGTTGGGAGCCGAGAAAGGAAAATATACGCTCAACGAGTTCATCATTGGCTCCGTGTTGATTGATCCATACTGCATTTCTTACTGGAGCGCCTTGCATTATTACGGACTGACTGAGCAGATACCTTCTACCGTGTTCATTCAAACGACTTCCCGGAAGAAGAAGCAGGACATGAACGTGTTCGGAGTCAGGTACAAAATAATCAAAATCAAGCCCGAGAAATTCTTCGGAATAAGAACAGAATGGTTCGGCAAAGATAAAATTTTCATAACAGACAAAGAGAAAACAATAATTGATTGCCTGGACAAGCCCAGATATTCTGGCGGGATAATCGAGGCCATCAAGGGAATAAAAGAACAATCCTTCGACAAAGCAAGAATCGCAGAGTATGCCATGCAAATCAACAATACCGGCGTGATAAGGCGGCTGGGCTTCCTGTGCGAATATTATGGAATAGAGGTTGAAATGCCTCCTCTGGATAGGAACATTCGAAACTACCTGCCTCTGGACCCTACAATGCCCCTGGAAGGAGAGAAGAACAGCAAGTGGAGATTGACAGTTAACCTTGGGAAAGATTCATTGGAAGGTGTTGAATGATAGATTCGATAGAGATTGGGGAATTTGCTAGGGCGAATGGAGTGCCGGCTTCGACAATCGAAAGGGATTATGTTCAGAACTGGTTCTTGAAGGGGTTGTATTCGAAGGAAAGGGGCATGATATTCAAGGGCGGCACGGCAATAAGAAAGGCGCACATCAACAATTACCGTTTCTCGGACGACCTGGATTTCACCCTGATTGCGCAGATGGAATATGATAGATTGAAGGACATCATCGAAGAATGCGTGCAATTTATTCGGGATGAAGTGAACGTCAATGTCGAAGACAGAATCTCCCTGGAACAAAACGAGAATGGCTGGGTCGGCAATATCTATTTCAGGCTCATGAGAAAGACCGGGTCGCCATTGAAGATAAAGTTGGACATATCCAATGCCCAAAATGAAATTCTCTTGACGCCTTCCGAGAAGTTGCCTGTCTTCCACAATTATTCGGACGAATACGATGCGACAGTGGAGGTATATTCATTGCGGGAAATTGTGGCCGAGAAGGCGAGAGCACTGTTCCAGCGCGTAAGGCCACGGGACCTGTACGACGTGCATCGTCTCTGGCAAAATATGGAGGGGGTTGGGGTGCAGGCTCTGTTCCTTGAGAAGTGTAAATTCAAAGGAATTGTTCCGGAACTGTCTCTTTTCATTGCAAAGGAGAAGCGTTACAAAGGCGCATGGGAAAGTTCCCTCAGGCATCAGATGAAGGACTTGCCCGATTTTGACAGGGTGTTTGAGGAAACGGTGTTGATTTTGGAGCGGTTAGGGGCTGAATGATAATTTGTCACAATGAGAGCAGAGCCCCATCCCATAGTGCTCCCGCTGCTGGTGAGCATGATGGATTTTCTATCCGAGGGGCAGCTTCACGATGATCTTCCATTGTCCCGCATACGTAAAAATGGGAGGAAACGATTTTGGACCGCCCCCCTTTTCATGGACACTAAGAATAGCGAGCAACGCACGAAACGAGAAGGTCACCAGACAGCCACTTTAACGACGAACCCCCCACGACGGAGCTGATCGATGAATAACGTAAGAAAAAACTACGGCAACAACGGAATTTACGGCAGGGTTTCAAACTTCTTCGGCATTTCGTGCCTCGACCCCGCTGCGCTCTCGCTTCGCTCGGGGAAGATAACATGCGGATATGAGGCTCCAGGGGTTGCACCCCTTCCGCGCAAATTGCCTTCGGCAACTTCTCATATCCCCACCCGTTGTCCTCCCCTCGTTGAACGCGCCCCTCCTATTTTCGGACAGAGCGTTCGACCACGGCCCGGCAACTCCTAATAGCTGAATCCAGGGGCCGTACGGCTCGCAACAATCTGTCAGCAATCGGTGAACGCCGGAGCAGTAACGTTCCGAATGTCCATCAGGACTTCGGATGGAAAATAAAGGCGTTCGCCCCGAATCGCCTGTGCAATGGATAGTGCGATTCGCTCAGAAGCCCGGTAATTCCACCATTTTGGAAGCAATGAATTACCGGGTTACAGCTCCTCAGGCGCCACAATCCCCAGCGTGTCCAGGGCATTGAGCATCACGAACTTCGAGGCCGTGACCAGCGCCAATCTCGCGTTCCTCAGCTCCCCCTCGACCGCCAGCACGGGGCAGTCCCTGTAGAACTGGTTGAACAGCGAGGCAAGCTCCAGCGCGTACAGCGCGAGAGGATGGCACTGCATGCTGTCGCCGCACTCCCTTATGACCGAGGGGAACCTGGCGATGCCCATGATGAGTGCGGTTTCGGAGGGATGCACGAGCAGGGCCGGGTCGTACTCCCCGAACTCCGTGGCCTTTCGCAGTATGCTGCTGGCCCTGGCATGCGAGTATTGAACGAACGGAGCGCTGTTGCCCTCGAAGTTGAGCGCCTCCTCCCACTTGAACACGAGCTGCTTCTCTGCCTGCACACGGATGATGTTGTACCTGATGGCGCCTGTTCCCACGGCCTCGGCGATGCCGCGCTTCAGCTCCTCGGAGAGCTCGGGCCGGCGCTTATCCACCTCTTCCCTGGCCCTCGCGACGCCCTCCTCGATGAGGTCGTCCAGGTAAACCACGGTGCCGCGCCTTGTGGACATCTTTCCCTCCGGCAGCGAGACGAAGGAATAGAACATGGCTTCGACAGGCTTATCCTGGCCCAGCAGCTTGGTTCCGATGCCGACCACTTTGGCCTTCAGCCTGTGGTCCTCGCCCAGGACGTCGATGGCCCTGTCATATCTCGAAAGCTTGTCAAGATGGTAGGCCATGTCCCTGGTGCTGTATAGGCTGGAGCCGTCGCTTCTGGTCAGGTAGAATTTTCTCTCCTGGCCTGTTATTCCGTGCCTCTCGAGGTCAAGGTAAAGTGCGCCGTCCTCCTCTGCGGTGGAGTCCAGCTTCCTCAGCCTCTCCAGGACCGAGTCCACGCTGCCGTCGAATATGTACTTGGACTCCCATGCGAAAGAGTTGAAATGAATGTCCAGCCTGTAGAGAGAGGCTGTCATGCCCTCCAGCACGCGCTGGCAGTTCTTCCTCACCCTCTCGGCAATTGCGCTGTCCTTCTTCTCGTATGTGGATATCATGGCGTCTATCTGTTCCAGGATCCGGGGGTCCTCGGCCATGAGCCTGCTGGCCTCCTGGTAGTACCAGACAAGGGCATGGTCAGGCTTCTTCGGGGCCTCGCCCGGATGCTTCAGGTTCTCCACTCCCCAGGTCAGAGTGACCTGCTGCTTTCCCATGTCGTCCACGTAGAACTCGGTTGTCACATCGTTGCCGCATCTCGCGAGTATGCGGGCGAGCGTGTCGCCGATTATCGGGTTCCTGGCCCTGCCCACGTGCAGCGGGCCGTTCGGGTTGGCGCTGGTGTGCTCCAGCAGTATCCTCTTCCCTGTCGGCTCGGCATTGCCGTATTCCTCGCGCAGCCCCATGACCGCGCCCAGGGTGGCCTTCGCCAGCTCTGCCGGATGTATGCGGAAGTTCACGTAAGGGCCCTTAGCCTCGGCCGCCGAGAACGCCGGGTCGGGAGCGATCGAAGCGGCGACGGACTTGGCCAGCTCTGCCGGGGAGCGCTTCAGTTCCTTGGCCAGACCGAAACAGGGGAAGGCGAAATCGCCCATCCCTTCGGGCGGCTTTTCCGCCTGCAGCGCGGTTTTGGAACCCATTCCGGCGACAGCATCGACAACCAATGATGCAGCCCTCTCCCTGAAATGCTCCATCGGATCGAGAGTCGTCCTAGACCACCGTCCTGTATCTCAGGATCGCGGCCATGCCGCTGAAGGCCTTCATCAGCATCTCACCCTCCTCCGACTCGTTGGAGATCATCTCGACCTTGGTGCCGTACTTGTCAGCAAGTTCATAGAGCTCGTTGACTATGTCTGTCTGCTTCTGGACTGTAACCTCGGCCGAACAATCCGGGCATTTCACATGCGTTATGTCCTTCAGCATCATCTCGCCTTTCCTGCCGCATTTCGGGCAGAGGTATTCGATGTGGATCTTCTCCATGGCCTCCGATACCAGGAGCGTGTCCACAGCCCCTCTCTGCATGGCCTCCCTGGTCTGCGCCTCGCCGTATGCCGCAAGGCCGCCGTCCGGCTTCCTGAGCTCGTCCAGGAATCTGGTCATCATCTTCTTCTCCTTCATCAGGCTGAGGTCTGCAAGAGCCTGGGCGGCGTTCTGCATCAGCTCTCGGAGCCCTGATTCATCTGTGTAGCCGACCTCGAACGTGCCGATTATCTTCTTCATCAGTTCGTGGTGAAGGTACCCTTCCTCCGTGAAGTAGACCTTCGTGGAGCCGGGGCCGCCCAGTATCACGCCTTTCAGCTCCGGGATTGACATGAATTTCTCGTTGGCAATAGCAGCAACGTTTTTGAAATATTCATGGACCGAAATCTCGATGAGGCGCTCGAATCTCACTGCGGACTGGCCGCCGGACTTGTGCTTGCCCATAACCATTGACTGAAAGTTCTTGACGACCTCGATGCGTCTGCCGTTCAGAATCCCTATCGTGGCCTCGTTCCTGTCGATGACTATGAGGCCGTAGACCTCGCTCTCCAGCAGCTGGGCTTCGAGTTGCTCGAGGTAGAAATGGTTGTCGCACCTGTAAAGGAATGTCGTGATGGGGGCGGGTGGCTCTATAACAAAAGAGACAGGAACTGTCTGGTCCCCGCTGCCCGCCTTGTGCCCGACAAGGAAGACAAGTCCGTTCGGAGGCACCTCCCTGAAGGTCTTCAGCTTTCCGCTGATGGAATCGATGGCCCACATGACGTTCTTCTTCGTTGTCCTGGACTTGATGTTGGAGGACTGGGCATACTCGTTCCGGAGATAGCCTGTAACGTCGGAAACCCTCTTGCCCGGCGGAACGTAAAGCGAGATGAGCTCCGTGGCGCGGCCCTTCACTGCCTGGATCTCCCTGAGCTGCTTCTTGAATTCGTACTTCAACAGGTCCTTGGATTTCTCCATCTCAAGCCGTCTCCATCGAATGTAAAAGGCCCATGCCTTAATAAAATACCGCTAGACAATGCTCTCCAGAATGTCGTTCACGTACCTGTCGCAGTAGACGCATCTCAGGCGCACGCCATCTTCCTTGATCACCGCAAACTCGGACTCCAGGGGCTCGTCCCTGTTCGTGATGCAGTTGGGATTCGAGCATCTGACTATGCCGGTGACAGTCTTTGGCAGGGCCAGCTGAAGCTTCTTGATGACTTCCTCGTCCTTGATTATCGAGATGCTGGCGTTCGGCGAGACCAGGGAGATGATATTCACCTCGCGCTTCTTGAGCTCCCTGTCCTCTATCTTCAGGATGTCCTTGAAGCCCATCTTCTTGCTCTTCACGAACATGGCGATGCTCACGGTCGAGCGGGTGCCGGGCTCTGGGATTCCCAGCAGTTTGGCAACCTTCAGGGCCATCCCGGGTTCGATATGGTCTATCGCCGTGCCGTTCTTGATCGGAGAAATCTTGAGTTCCTTCATTCCAGCACCCCCGTGACGAGGCCGATGAGGGCCATCCTTGTAGGCACGCCGTAGAACGCCTGCTTGAAGTAGGCCGCAAAGCTCGTGCCGTCAACGTCCGTGGAAATCTCCTTGACCCTGGGAAGCGGGTGCATCACTATGGCGGATTTCTTGGCCTTCTCCAGCAGGGCTGCGGTTATCTTGTACACGCCCGCGACCTTCTCGTACTCCGCAGGGTCCGGGAACCTCTCCCTCTGGATCCTGGTGACATAAACCACATCCGTATCGGCGAGCGCATCCTCGACCGTGTCGGCCTTGCTGGTCTTCGCGCCCAGGCCTTTCGCGATCTCCACCACCTCGGAGGGCATCTGAAGCGACGGGGGCGCCACGAAAACAAGCTCGGTGTCGAACTTGGCCAGGGCATATGTGAGTGAGTGCACGGTCCTGCCGTACTTCAGGTCGCCGACAATGGCGATTTTCCTTCCGTCAATCTTGCCCGTCTCCCTGCGTATCGTCATGAGGTCGAGAAGTGTCTGTGTGGGATGCTGGCCGGCCCCGTCGCCGCCGTTGATCACAGGAACATCCGAGAATTTGGAGGCCAGCCTGGCCGCGCCTTCCTGGGGATGCCTGAGGACTATGACGTCTGAGTAAGCCGAGGCCATGCGTATCGTGTCTGCCAGCGTCTCGCCCTTCTTCGCTGAAGTCCCGCTGGGGTCCGCGAACCCCAGGACGCTGCCGTTCAGCCTGAGCATTGCGCTCTCGAAGCTCAGCCTGGTCCTTGTGCTGGGCTCGAAGAAAAGCGTGGCCATGATCTTGCCCTTCATGAGGTCGCTGGATTTCTCGCCCTTGGCGATGGGGACCATCTTGTCCGCTAAATCAAGAATGTGTTCTATGTCTTCCCTGCAGAAATCCCGGGCCGATACCACGTGAAAGCCTTTGAAGTTCATGCTAACCGGGAGACTGCATACAGCCGATAGATTATAAGTTTAACCGTAAGAAAAAGATTTAAGGTTGGCGGCATATTGCCCGGCGTGAGACAATGAAACTGACATACGCCGAGGCGGGCGTTGACATAGACAAGAAATCCGAGGCAATCGACAACCTTGTCAAGGTCCTGGGGTTCACCAGGCAGGGCGTCGGAAAGAGGGTTGAGATGCCGGGCGGCTATGCCGGATTCATAGAATTCGGGTCATATGCGCTGGGCTTGTGCACGGACGGCGTGGGCACCAAGATCCTTGTGGCCAATGCCATGCGCAAGTGGGACACCATCGGAATCGACTGCGTGGCCATGAACGCGAATGACCTGATATGCGTCGGCGCCGAGCCGCTGGCCTTCGTGGATTACATTGCGATAGACAAGCCGGACAACGAACTGGCCAAGCAGATAGGCATCGGCCTGCAGATTGGCGCCGAGCAGGCAAATGTATCCCTCGTCGGCGGGGAATTTGCAGTGCTTACAGAGATGGTGAACGGCTTCGACCTGGCCGGAACCTGCATGGGCTGGGTGAAGAAGAGTAAACTCATCTCGGGCCGGAAATGCGCTGTCGGCGACGTTATAATCGGGGTGCGGAGCTCGGGAATCCATTCAAACGGCCTAACACTGGCCAGGAAGGCCCTCGAGAAGAACGACATCCCCTATGGCGAGAAATTCGTCCGGCTCAACAGGCCGGTGGGCCTGGAGCTGCTGGAGCCCACAAAGATGTATGTGAGGGAGATACTGGCCGTGGTGCGTCACTGCGAGGTCCACGGCATGGCCCACATCACCGGGGGCGGATTGCGCAACCTCATAAGGCTGCACCCGGACAGGGAGTTCAGGATAGAGAAGCCGCTCGAGCCGCAGCCAATCTTCAGAATCCTGCAGGAGATGGGCGATATCTCGGACGAGGAGATGTACCAGACATTCAACATGGGCATGGGAATGGCCATCGTCCTGCCCGAGAAGCAGGTGAAGAAGACCCTGGCGATTCTCAATAAAACACTCGAGGCCAGGGAGGTTGGCCGGGTCTACGATGGACATGGCGTGTGCAACTCCGAGGCAGGGGTCGAGTATCACAAATACTGAGGTTTTCCATGACCGTCTACGAGTTCGAGGGAAAAAAGCCACTCATCGGAAAGAACAGCTTCGTCTATCCAGAGGCCACGATAATCGGGAACGTGACGGTGGGCGAGGAATGCTATGTCGGCCCGGGCGCCGTCATCCGGGGGGATTACGGCCAGATAGTCATCGGCGACCGGACTGCCATAGAGGAGAACTGCACGCTCCACGCCAGACCCGGGGAAATCCTGAAAATCGGAAACGATGTAACAATCGGCCATGCCGCTGTCATCCACAACTGCACGCTGGAGGATTTCTGCGTGATAGGCATGGGCGCTATAGTCTCGGACTACGCGAAGATTGGGGTCTGGGCAGTGGTCGGCGAAGGCGCGGTAGTCAAGAACAAGTCAATCATCGAGCCCGGGCAGATCGTGGTCGGGATTCCCGCTAAGCCCGTGGCCCAGGTCACAGATGATTACAAGAAGCAATGGACGCATTTCAAGGGAATTTACGCCGAGCTGGCCGGGTCCAGGCTGAAGAACGGGCTGAGGAAGGTTCAGTAGAGGTTTTCCCTTTAGACTGTCAATTTTCTTACCAATTGATGGCCCAGACAGTATCAGCCGGAACGTGCACCCAGTATCCCTCTCCCGGCTTCATCGCGTATGCCGGGCCGACCTCGGCAATCAAGTTGGGCGAGGCCGGGTCGAATGCCTCCACTATGTCGGCATTCGTCCCCGAGAGCGCAATCTCCACGGTGGTGTTGTGGTTCAGAGTCGGATAACCCACCAAATTCCAGCCGGCCTTCAGGGTTATGGCTGTTGAATCCGGGATTTGCCCGTAAACAGTCAGCGTGCAGTTCTCGAGCACGTTGATCCATAAACCCATGCTGTTGTCGATTAATGGCAGGTCATTGGCAGAACTGCCCGGCCTGCAGGTCTTCCAGGGGTCTGCCTTGTCCTGGGAATCGAAGTATTTCACAACCGACCATTTTCCCGCGATGGAAGTTAATACCTCCGAGACATCGTGGTTGTTCAGCTCCAGAGGCAGCGACACAAGGTTCCAGCCTGTTCGCAGCGGAATATCGAACGATGCTGTCCGGTTGTCCAGGCCGAACTCGCCATAACTGCTGTTGAATGCAGTCGGATAATAGATGTCTCTGACAGTGACACGGAAGTCCCAGCTGTTTGGGTCGTTGAGTGCCAACCAGGGGTCTGGATGAAAGTACGGAGGCCAGCCGTTGATGAAACCGTCTCCGTCGGCAGCCACAAGGCTTGAGCCGAGCCAGACCGGTATCTCGACCCGGTGATGCAATTGCATTGGATCATAGTAATAGTCCCACAACTCAGTGTCGGTAACGGTGCCTACTTGGACCTGCGGCCCTATCGGGTAAATGACCTGGCACAGCCCATTGTATGGAGTGTACGAAATCCTGAACGCTCTGTTCTCGTTGGCCACATTCTCAATCGGGTATTGGGACATCCCTCCAATCTGGCCTTCGTCATACCAGGCTTCGATAATCACTTCGCAGTTGTCCCAGCCCATCGTATGGTTTGCCTCCAAGGTGAATTCGTACCAGCCGTCAGTGTTCACTGTCTGGTCAAGCCTTGGTTCCCCCGTGGTTTCGTTGAAGCCTATCCACCAGAGTTCCGGGGACACAGAATAGACACGCAATCTGGTACTCTGGTCGATGACGGTTATTCCGCCCCCTTCGATGGTTATGGTAATCGTCCCCCAGTATACGCCTTCAACGGTTGCAGCAGGTATGTCCGCATACCAATACAAATCTGTGAAGGCCGATGGGTCAGTGTAATCCGTCATCATTGGACCTGCCGAGACCAGGCCGTTGCCGGCAGGTGGCATCGGGCTTGCGGGTTGGCCCCAGACCTGCAGAGGCGTATTCGCGGCGCTGAAATAGGTGGGAACGGAGATGTCAGAATTCAATGTGGATGCATCCGCATGGATGTTTTGGAGTGCAATATTATTGGCGGGAATCCATTGCCAGGAATAAGGGTCATCGTTTAGGAGCAGGTCGGAAATTGATACATTGACCCAGTATAGGCTGTTCGCTGAATACACAATGTTGCTCCAGGGATAAGCTAGCGTGCCGACCATTCCGGGCAGAGCAAGGCAGGTTGGATTTCCAACAACAGCCATATTCAGGTAAGGATTGGCTCCGAACTCCCCATAACTCGTGTTCGATTGCGAGGGAGATAAGACATCCCTGACAGTTATGCTGAAGTCCCAGCTGTCCGCATTGTTCAGCGCGATGAATGGGTCATGGCTAAAATCCGAGCCGATGGGAGCAGTCCCCCCGTACGAGGCCTCCCTTATCTGGGAGCCGAGCCATACGGGTATCGCGATCCGGTGGATGTCCTGGGCCGGGTCCGTCGGGTGGGACCACGTTACCGTGTCATAGGGCGGATCGGTTGTTACTTCCAGGACCGGGGAGGCAGGGTAGGTCACGGCCGCGTTGCCCATGCCGACATTGCAAAGGATAGTGAAGGCCAGGTTGCGGTGCGCGTCGTCCTCGGCAGGATACGCGGAGCCTCCGGCGCCTGCAAATCCGGCATCGTGCCAGGCTTGAACGACGATCTCGCAGTTGGACCATCCCAGGCTGTAATTCGCCTCCAGCGTGAAGTAATAATCCGAATCCACGTCCAGCATCTGGTCCATCCCGGAGTTATACGCCGTATCGTTGACGCCTATCCAGTACAGGCTCGGTTCCAGGGCGTTGCCGTCCTGAGCGATGAAATCGGCCGGGGAACCCGCCACCGGGACCAGACTGGCCAACATGGAAACACCTATAATCACGGCGCACAGATACCTTTTCCCGGAACAATCGGACATTGACTCTCCTCGGGATTAATAGGCTGCACACCGGATATAAACGTTTCCTGCAGATAACCGGGGTGTGCACCGCGATTCTTATTTCAGACTCAATATGAAACTGTCCAAACGCTGTCGGTCGGCACATGCACCCAATATCCGTTTCCTGACCCCATCAATTCGCCCGGTCCAAGTTCCCTGAGCAATGTAGGGCTTGAGCCGTCATAGGCCTCCACCCTGTCCGCGCCGGTGCCCCAGAGCGCGGTTGCAACGGTCTTATCGGTCTGGCACGGATAGCTCACCAGATTCCAGCCTGCTTTCAACAGGATGTTTGTCGTGACGGGCGCATTGCCGTAGATGACAAGGTCCTGGGAGGAATTGGTGACATGCAGCCAGAATCCCATGGTGTTGTCGATGTGCGTCAGATCGTTAGCCGGGCCTCCCACACGGTATGTCTTCCATGGATCGGTCGGATCATTCGGGTCGAACCATTTTGCGACGTCCCAGTTCCCGGAGATGGAACTGAAAAGTTCCTCTATGTTTGAGTCGATTGGGACTAACGGGAATGATAGCAGGTTCCAACCCAGATGAAGGCTGATATTGAACGATTCACCGATGGTCGCAGTGAAGGTCCAGGTGAAATCGAGTGTATTTCCTAGATAATCCTTGGCAATTATCCTGCAGGGTATAACCTGGCCTTCCGTGAAACCGCCTTCGTGCCAGTAGGATGCCGTGTACCCGCCAGGGATTGCCGCCAGGTTGTAGAATATCATGAAGCCGCCGACATACAGCCGGATGGTGCTGGCATTGACACCGGAAATGTCAGTAACGTCAACCGAGATGACGGGGGTGAGGTTAAAGGAGGAACCGCTGATAGGGGGGTATTCATTGAAGTGATTTGGCGGCTGGCCATCTGGCGTTACCCAGGATTCCATCAACGGGTAGTTGTCCTGGGAGTTCACGTCAATAATATAAGGTGTATCGCCAATTCCATCACTTCCTGTCTCGTTCTGTCCGGATCCTGAGAATACGTCTGAGCCCATGTAATCTGACCAATAATTGCCGCCTGAAGGGTAGCCATTATCCCAGGTGTTTGTACTAGTATCGTCATATGCCTGGAGGATATTATTTTTTATGTTATTATGATAGATGAGGTTATTATTACTACCAAACTCAATGTAAATGCCATACGTGTTGTTCAGAACATTGTTGTTTCTGAGTATGTTACTATCGGAACTCCAGAGGTGTATGCCATGGCCATTGTTTGAGAAGGCATTGTCCACAATTGTGTTGCCATTTGAGAGGTAGAGAAAAATACCATTGTCATCGTGCGGATTGACTGTATTATTAACGATTGTATTGCTACTGGAAAAGCCAAGGATGATATCGCTGCCTTCTTCGATGAAAAATTGATTCTCAACAATCACATTTATGGAATTAGCTAGAATAATCTGCCCTGCATAAAGGGGTATTGTACCCCCGTTTTGGTTCTTCCAATAGTAAACTGGTTTGCCGTTTACAGTGTTTGAAGTATCTATGGAGTGAGAGTCCCAATTTGAAGTTGTTTGACCCCAAAAATAAAATCCGTTATCAATCATCTTGTTGTTAGTAAATGTATTACTATTGGAAGAAGAGATGAATATGCCAAAGCCATTGTACGAGATGGTGTTGTTGGTGATAATATTGCTACTGGAAGAGAAGAGGAGGATGCCAATTCCGTTATTCGAGTATATGGTGTTATTGGTGATGGTGTTGATACTAGAGTATCTAATATTGAAACCAATACCTTTGTTCAAATTTACGATATTGTTTGTGACGACATTACTGTTGGATGTCCAGAGGTAGATACCCTCATGGTTGTTCGATACAGAGTTGTCGGTGATGATGTTGCTACTGGAGGCGTAAAGATTGTAACCACTACCGTTGTTTGAGGATACAATGTTATTTGATAAATTATTGTGGTTGGAATAGTAGAGGAAGATTCCACTGTAGCCATTGCCGCTGATATTGCTGTCTTCTATGCAGCAATCCTGGACGCTGTCCAACTCAATTCCTGCGTAGAAGGGGTCACTTCCACTATTTGTAATTGTAAATCCCGTGATGTTTACCCAATTTGCCGAGATATAAACAACGTTACCAATTCCGCTACCATCCATCGTACAAACATTCTGGCCAGCTCCCTTGATAGTCAACATCTTGTTCACAAGCACATGCTCGTAATATGTGCCGGCGCTCACTTCTATTGTGTGCCCGTTCAACGTATCAGGGTCGTCTATTGCTGCCTGGATTGCATTGAAATATTCGTCTGTATCGAGGTTGTGGACCGGCCCTGTTGACGGATTTATCGAAGTCACGCATGAGGCAGTGACCGGAGGCAAAGGCATCGCGCTGTTCCAATAGTCCAGCTGCGCAAAGTTTGTTATATTGCCGGTCGCTCCTGCATTCACCTGGACGGCAATCATGATGCTGCCCGATGCTCCGGGGGCGACCGCCCCGATGAACCAGACATTGTCCCCTATCGAAGGCACCGGTATCGCGGAGATGAATGTCACACCCACAGGATAAGTCTCGTTTATCCAGACATTGTAGGCCCAGTCAGTCCCATTGTTTGTGTAATTGAGCCAGTAGGCGATAGTATCTCCGGGCGAGGCTGTGGCGGGGCCTGACTTGGTAATCATCATGAGCGGGTTGATTATCATCGTGACACATGTATCGTTCACCGTGGGTTGGGGGTTGCCTCCGCTGTCCTCATATGTCAATTCGACATAGTTCACCAGCGAGCCTGTTGGCCCTTCGACCTGGACAGTTAGCTGAATCATGTAGGTGCTGGCCACCGGGATTGTGCCGATATCCCAGGTTATAACTTGGCCCAGAATTGAAGTGGGCAGCGGGACAGCTGAAATAAAAGTTACGCCAGTTGGCAGCATGTCGGTTATAACGACGTTATATGCCATGTCTGTCCCGAGATTTTCACAAGTAATTGTGTATGTGATAGACTGCCCAGGATTTGCAGTGGCCGGCCCTGTTTTGGAAATAGTCATAAATGGATCTGAGAAAACGACAGTGGTGCAGGAATCGTTGACAGGGGGTTGCGGCACTGCCACTATGTTTTTGAATGTAAGGCTGGCATTGTTGACCAATGCCCTGGATGCCAGAGGGCTTACAGCCACTGTGATTGTTATCATCCCGCTCCCGCCTGCAGGTATAGAACCCAGGTTCCACACGTTGTTGCCCGCAGAAGGCGCTGGAACAGAGGAAACGAAACTCACTCCGGCCGGATAAATGTCTGTTATCACCACATTGTAAGCTGTGCTCTGGCCTATATTCTGGTAGCTGAGGGTATAAACCATGTTGTCTCCGGGATTGACGCTTGCAGGTCCGACTTTTGTCAGCGACATTGCGGTGGCGTCGTTCCAGATGTCAACCCTCTTGCCTGCGTTCTCCGTCATGTTCACAACAGTCGAATTGTGGCCTGAAAACCCTGTCTTGGTCGCATTCTCCCACACAACCGAGCCGCCGACATGGTTGTAAAGGTCCGCGGAATACTGCCCGTAGTTGTTTGTTGCTTCGTGAAGCGGCGTGGCAGGAATAACAGACCCGCTCTGGTCGGTCCATTCCACATGCACGTCGTAGCCGGGTCCGCACATATAATTGTCTATAATATAGCCATAGACTGGGTACGGGTCTCCCGGCGGCACGTCCCTGGAGGTGGCTCTGATGGCTTTCTGTTCTTCAATGGCGAGAGGTTCGGGCGGCTGAGTCTGGCCAGAGCATATGCCGTTGCCTGGCGCCTCGGAGAAGGTCATGGGGAATGTTATCTGGTCTGCCTCGTCGGTCCACAGCATGAGCCCGTTTCCCGGGAAACTGAACTCGGAGAAGTCCCACTGCCAATTCTTGCTTTGAATACCAGGGAAAGAGTCTGTCACGACATAGCTGATGAATTTCTGCGTTACAGCATTCCACTGGCTGGCAATTATTTTTTGATTGCTCCCGGCAATATCCAGGTCCGCGTCGATGGTCCCGTCCGTGAAGTCCGACGCTGTCGGTATTTGGTCCCAGTAAGGATATTGATGAGGAAAACCGAGGGCATTCCAGCCGATGTTCAGAACGATTGTGTTCGCCGGTGCCGCCCAATCTTGACCATAGAACATTACATAGGCGGCTGCTTCCGTCCAGACCCAATAAGAATGCACGCCATCCATCGCGAACGCTGCACTTTCCGGCTGGCCATAGTCGAAGACTGCAAATGTCGGTTGGACACCGGGGAGACGTTTCAGCATTCTAAGATTGAGATCTGCGTTTGATGCGTATATCAGGTTCAGGGCATCAAATGAGTCGAAGATGCCGTTGGAGCCATATTGGAAAGAGCGGGGGTTCAGAGGGAGGCTTAAAAGGTTCCAGCCGTACCGAAGATTCCACCAGATTCTGGCACCTCCAAGGCAAAAGACAATAGATGTCTCCCAGTCATCGGACCATCCTTTGACAAATGAGAAATCGATGCTCTGGCTGAAATCCCCCCAAGGTGTCAGATAGGGATTCATCTCAGACTGACCCCCTTCCGAAATGTTGAGATAATTCTCCCCGGCAGAGAAAAATACTACAGACCCTGAATAATAACCGTCCGTCACGCTCCCGCCTATGCCGTCAAAGCGCAATGGATGGTTCCAATCATTCTGAAACAGCGGGTCATTAGAATGAAAATTCATATTTCCATCGTTGAATGTGTAATATCCCTGGCAGACGGCACCGTCCCTGTCAAGGAACTGATAGGATACAACGCATGCAGTACCGGCTATCACAGTCGCCGGCGGTATCGGGTTGTACACAACCTCGTACGGCACGCCACAGACAATGTCCTGGGTCATCCCGGAGGGGTGCATGATTTCGTCGATCATGGTGTAATTATAACCCCAGTTGGAGTACGGCGCACCGAACTGGGCTTTCAGCTCGACTATCGAGCCGTCAGTGAAATTAGATATCTCGGCGCTGAACTGACCAATCGCATTGGTGGCCGTTGTTACCGTCCTGTTCGAGCCCATGCCTGTATCGAACCACCTGACGTACACCATGGTCCCGGACCCGGAAACAAGCGGCTGGTACACACCTGCGCCGTTCCCGTTGTAGAGATAAACGGAGCCGTTGATGTAATATCCGGCCCGGGCTTCAGTGAGTATATCGGGCGGATTAGATAGAATTGTGGATGAAAATTGGGGAGCCATCGTGCTTATTGCCAGTGTGAATGCTATGAGGATGATTATCTGCCTTGTTATCACGCTTCCCAACAGATTTCACCGTGTATGAATAGCAGAGTGGCTGTATAAAAACCTTTGCCGCCCAGAATGAATGCATAGCCCCTGCTGACGTTTCACGCAGCATTATTGCCACTGATTGATTGACGGTAGAGTGATTTATCGGCCCCGCCAGGAGTGGGATGTCCCACCATGGATTAACACACGGTAACAGGGACGATGTGAGGAAATTGATCTTCTGACAACCTTTGCTTTAAACGGTGATTAAGGGTTCTGATTCAGTTCTGAATGTGGTGCCGGCCATCGTCAAATGCTCTTGTCTCCACCCCAAGTCCTTCGGACGTTGGGAATTTGATAGCTGTCGCATTCAACACAAATCCTTTGGTTTTGAGAATAGGTTCGGTCTATTTGACACGTATCGTTTCCAGGTTCATCGGAGCGCGGGTCTCGAATCCGAATTTCTTGTAAAGCGAACTTGCCAGGTCCGAGCATTTGAACTCCTCGCCGTGACCGATAATGATGCGCTCCGGCTTGGGCTCCATGCCCTCGATGTACTTCATGAGCTGGCGCCTGTCCGAGTGCCCCGAGAAACCGTCGACCGTTTCGACGTTCATGTTCATCTCCAGGACCAGGCCGTCCCCGCGGTTGCTGAGCTGTATCTCCTTCCAGCCCTTCTGTATCTTGCGGCCCATGGTGCCCTCTGCCTGGTACCCGACGAAAACGATCGTGGAGTTCGGGTCCCTGGCCCATGCCTTCAGGTACTCGAGCACAGGACCGCCGTTCATCATTCCCGCGGTTGCGAGCACGACGCATGGCTCTGGATCATCGGCAATGCGCTGGCGCATCTCCATGCTGTCCACGCGCTTGAATATCGGCGAGAGGAACGGATTCTCCTTCTGCTGGAATATCTGGGTGCGGAGGGAGCTGTTGAGGTACTCGGGATAGGCCGTGTGTATCGCCGTGGCCTCCCATATCATGCCGTCCAGGTAAACAGGTACAGTGGGTATCTGCTCGTTCCTTATCAGGTCCTCGAGCACGAGCATCACCTCCTGGGAACGCCCTACCGCGAACACAGGGACCAGAATGCGGCCGCCCTTGTCCAGTGTCCTGGCGACTGTCTGCTTGAGCTGGACAGATGCGTCGCTCCTGCTCGGCTGTATGTCATGGAAGCCGCCGTAAGTTGATTCAATCACCAGGGTCTCGATCCTCGGGAACCTGTTCACGGCCGCGTTGAACAGCCATGACTTCTCGAACTTCATGTCGCCTGTCATGGCGATGTTGTAGAGGCCGTCGCCGATGTGGAAGTGGCAGACGGCCGAGCCCAGGATATGGCCCGAATTCTGGAATGTCAGCCTCACGTCCGGGGAAATGTCGGTTGTCTCGCCGTACTTCAGGGGTATGCAGTGCTTGACTATCTCCCTTACGTGGCTTGATTCGTACTGGCCCTTCTTGGCTTCGCCGAACGAGACTTTGATGGAATCGATGAGCATCAGCGACATCAGGTCCCTTGTCGGCGGGGTGCAGTACACAGGCCCGTCGTAGCCGTACTTGTAGAGAACCGGCAGAATCCCGCAGTGGTCAAGGTGCGCATGGGTGATGACGACCGCGTCCAGGCTGTCGAGCGGAGCCAGCTCGGGAACGTACAGGTAGGGCGTGACATTGTCGCTCGATGGCATGGCGCCGCAGTCTATCATGACCTTGCTGTTCCTCGTGGACAGCAGCGAGCAGCTCCTGCCCACTTCCCTGAACCCGCCCAACGTCGTCAGTCGGACCCAGTTCTCGCCCTCGAACGTTTCCCTGACCAGCCTCTTGCCCAGCTTTTTCAGGAACTCTATCCTATCCTCTCGGACGCTCCTCAGGTAGCTTCTCACCTCGCTCACCGTCTTGGAGGCCAGGGGAGGCGCCCTTGTCACCTTCGGGGCCCAGCCGATGCTCTTCTTCAGCTCGTTCAGAAGCGCTCCGTGCTTGCCTATCACCAGGCCGGGCGTTATTGCCTCGATTGTGACTTCGCCGGTCTCGTGCTCGAAGTAGATGTCAGTTATCTCCGCTTCCTCAGGTATGATCTTGCGTATCGCGGCCTCGGCCTCCTCGGCATTTGACAGCAGCTTCGGGTCCGGCCTGATGGCTACTCTGCGCCTCAGGCTCTGCGCCAGTTGTTTAATGATGTCGATATTGTTGGCCAGCCCTTCCATGTCCTCGGTGTAGATGATTATGACCGCGCCTTCGAAGTCGATATGCGTTATCTTTATGTGTGCAGGGACAATCTTCCTGACTTCGTCCCTGGCCTGTTCCAGTATCTTCTCTACGCTCATGCGTCTTTCCGCCTAAAAACTTGCATCTGCCCCTATGCGAGTTTCATTTTCTCGATTCTCTTGGTTACCTCGGAGTCCTCCATTTCCTTGAACTCCTTCTTTGTGATCGAAGCGACACTGATTCCGTTGCCTGATGCCGAGTCCCTCTTCATGGCTGCGCTCAGGCCCCTGATGGCAAGGTCTATGGCATCGTTCATCGTCATGCCTTCCTTGTAATAGTCCTCCAGGATGCCGTAGACATAGGGCGAGCCCGAGCCTGTCGTCACGTAGTCGTCCGGTATCGAGCCTCCGGCTGCGTCAAGCGAGTAAACATGGAATCCGTCGTCATCGACGCCGGCAACTATCAGCTGCACCCAGTACGGGTAGTATGACCTGCCGTTGAGAATGTTGGCAAGCATCGTGGCCGCGGCTCTCACTGGCATCTGGCTTCCGCGCTTCAGCCTGTAAAGCTCCGCCTCTGCCTTCAGATACCTGGCAAGGGTCTGCGCGTCACCGACCAGGCCGGCGACGGTCATGCCTATGTTGTCGTCTATCTTGAACAGCTTCTGCGTCTTCTTGTGGGCTATCAGGGTTCCCATTGTGGCCCTGTGCTCCGTGGCAATGACCACGCCGTCCTTGCATGTGATGCCCACTGTCGTAGTACCTTTTTTCAGTTCCTGAGTGTATTCTGGCATATCATCCGCTCCCAAAATCGGGTTATTACAAATCCATGTATAAATACCGATTGTACGCTTACAATATACTATATGCGGAAATAGTCTGTATGTATTTAAGGATTTCCCAACTTTCAACTCTCAGAGTTCTTACTTCATGACATGTCAGAAATAACTATAAATACGCTAAGGGCAATGAATATACCTGAGAAAGTGAGGAGCTTGGAACCTATGACAGCATCCACAGGAATTCAGAAGCCAGAGAATGCGGGACAGGCAGCTGCAGCATGCTTCAAACCGGCATGTCCCTACTATCCAAATCCGAATTCCGAACTCGTATGCCCCTATTTCATGTTGGCTAACAACATGGGCGCCAGCGGCGGAAAGGCCAACTGGGCTGGGCTGGCCTCGCTGATAATGGGAATCATAAGCATAAGCATGTGCTGGCTAAGCCTGCTTGTTTTCCCAGCGTTCATATTTATCATCCTGTCCATACTAGCGATAGTCTTCGGGGGACTGGGCATGCGCGCAGGCCAGGCTTCAAGGAACGGGAGGCTGTCCTCCGGCGCGGGGTTGATCCTCGGCATACTGGCTCTTGTGTTCACCCTGCTTCTCCTTTTCATGAGGCTCATTTTCTGGGGGTATTACTATTGAATAGCAACGGAGTGGGATTCCCAATGCATGGCACAAAGGATGGCTTGGCTTCCTGGGTGCGCGTGGCGCCCCTCCCGGCCGAGCAGAAGAAAGCCTCCGCGATGGAGATTGCCTCAATTATCATCGGAATCATAGGGATATGCCTGCACTGGATAGTGCTCTTCAGTTGGGGCCTTATCCTGTTTGTGGTGCCGCTGATACTCTCAATACTGGCCATGGTCTTCGGCTTCATTTCGGTCCACAGGCTTTTCCGCGAAGGGTACTCACGGAGCAACGGCGAAGGGTCGGCCGGCCTGGCCGGCATATCCCTGGGAATACTGACCCTGATGTTCACGGTGTCCTGGCTTGTCCTGGCCCAGACCTATCTATGGGGGTGGGAGATGTGAACGACGACACGCCCATGAACCCGAAGAAGGCAATCCTGGCCGTCATGGTCACCGGTCTCATCATCGTGGCCTCGGTGGCAACCGTGTTCGCTGCGGCAGATTACGCCGGCATGATAACAGCCGAGGTTTCTGTGTACGGCAGCGCACCCACCTCCAATGCGACTGCGTGCTATCTTTACGTTGATGGGGTAAAGGTGGACACAGATTACTTTGACTACTATGACTACTCCTACATATATGACCGCTACTTCAGCTTCTATGATGTCAGGGTGAAGGCAAACGTCGAACATGAGTTTCAGGTGATAACCTCCGATGGGGAGGAATCCAACCTAATAACGGAGTACACGCCCTATGGTGAATACACCTATATCTCATTGAGTATTGTCAACCCCGAGGTGTCTCTCAAGGTCCAGGGAAGTTACAAGGGGAATGTCAGCTGCAACCGCATCTCCTTCTATTTGGACAGCGAATACATCTCCCAGTATTACGTAACCTATCCGGGATATACGGATTATCTCTTCACTACGACAGTTTATGAGAACAGCTATCATACAATATTGCTCAGGGCCTATGATTACTATACTCAGGTCGGCACAAACCAGACGGCTGTCTACATTGGCAGTGAATCCCTGACATTCCAAATGGACCTAGACGCCTAATGGTTTAAAATAATGAGAAAAGGGGCGAGGTTTCCCCCGCCCATTGACCTATCATATCAGCCCTACCTTCTTTCCGCCCCTCTCGAAGGCGTCCAGCGCCCTGTCGAGATGCTCCCTCTTGAGGCCGGCGTTCATTATCGTCCTGATGCGGGCCTTGTCCCTGGCCACCATGGGGAAGACTATGGGCAGCGCGAAAATCCCTTCCTGGTAGAGGAATGCGCTCAGCTCCTTGGCCTTGGCGCTCTCCCCGCACATTATCGGGGTTATGGGGGTGCTGCTGTTGCCCGTGTCGAAGCCCATCTTCTTTATCTGGCGCTTGAAGTATCTGGTGTTCTTCCACAGCCTCTTCACATGCCTCGGCTCGGTCTCAAGGACCTCGATGGCCGCTTTCTGGGCGGCAGCCACTGCGGGCGGATGCGAGCCGCTGAGGAGCCATGTCCTTGACTTGTTGTACGCGAAATTGACCAGGTCCTGGGAGCCGGCTATCAGGCCTCCGACGACGCCGTAGGCCTTCGAGAACGTGCCCATCTCGACATCTATCTTGCCCTCGATGCCGAAGTGGGCGCCCACGCCCCTTCCGTCAGGGCCGATGACGCCTTCTCCGTGAGCGTCGTCGATGTATGTCATTGCCCCGAACTGCTGCGCAAGTTTCACAATCTGGTCCGCATGGGCGATGTCGCCGTCCATGCTGAACACTCCGTCGGATATGACCAGTATGCGGCGGTAATTCTTCGAGTCAGCATCCCTGAGCACATTCTCGAGGTCGCCCATGTCGCTGTGCTTGTACACGCCCTTGTCGGCCTTGGAGAGGCGCACGCCGTCAATGATCGAGCCGTGGTTCAGCTCGTCGCTGATTATGATGTCGCCCTTGTCCACAAGCTGGGGTATGAGCCCGGCATTGGCCGCGAATCCGGTCTGGTAAATGAGGGCCGCCTCGGTCCGCTTGAACCTGGCGACGGCCTTCTCGGCCTCGAAGTGAATGTCCATGGTGCCGGCTATCCCCCTGACCGAGCCCGAGCCGGCCCCGTGGGACCTCACGGCCTGGATGGCGGCGCGCTTTATCTTGGAATGGTTGCTCAGGTTCAGGTAATTGTTCGAACAGAGCATGATTACCTCCTTGCCGTCCACCTTGCACACGGGCGTCGAGGGGCCTTCCAGCGTCCTCAGCTGCCAGTTGAAGTTCTTCTCTACAAGCGCCTGGTATTCCTCTCGCAAAAATCCGTTCGGGTTCCTTATCATAGAGACACGCTCCTGCAGTATCTTGACCGGTTATCAAAATGTTATATTTAAGGATGATGAGAACAGAAAATTATATTAACTGGAAATGACCTATTTGAACCTATGAGGAAGTCGGCCGAATACCTGATGTGGATGCCCGTGAAGTTCTCTGCGCAGCTCGGGCTCTGCTGGATTGCGGTCTGGGGGATATTCCTTCTCCTGGAGTCGAGGCTGGCCTCCCAGGGGCCGCTGCATGACTCGTTCGGGTTTTACGCCCTGATTGTGGCAGCGCTTGCCTCTTCGGCCGGACTCATGGCAATGACAGGAAGGTATCTGGAGCTCTGGCTGGGCGAAATTTCTATCGGGAGATACCTGGCCAAACTGGGCGTGAGCCCCGTCTAGACCTGGACCTTTGCCAACCGGCTCAGCCGGTACCCCTGTAATCACATTGCATGCAATACGCTGATTACAGGCCTTTTTGAATCATTGCGTTGGGAGATTGCCGATTCTGGTCTAGCTCACTAAGTTTTCATAAGAAATAGTCGTGAGCTGGACCAATTTCGGGCTATTGTCGATAGAATATTGAGAGTGAAGCCCGAAATCATGGCGAATCCTTATCTTGCTTGGATTCAGTTCTCGGATTCACCGCTTGCTGAGAAATGCTTGTGTTTCATGACCCTCATTCAGCTGATAACATGTTGCCGGGTCATCGTCGAATCCTCCGTCGCAAGGTGCCTGAAGCCGCATTCAACATGCTGGGCTCAATCACTCAATGGGCATTGTTATCAGACCTGGACCTTCGCCAACCGGCTCAGCCTGTAGCCGATCACTATCGAAAGCCAGCCCCTGCCTGCAAGCTCCGCGTCCAGGCCGGGGTCGCCGGTGTCGAACCTGAGCGCGGGGGTCCTGGCCAGCTTGGCGGGCGTGGAGACCACGATGAGGTTCTCCCTGCCTATACGCCTCACGGCCTCGGGGCTCAGCTGGAGGTTCCCCCTGCCCAGGACGAAACCCTGGCGGCCGATGGGGCTTAAAATAAGTTTCACTTTTTTATATTTATTCAATAATTTTAATATCCCTTCCTCGTTGAGGTCCTTCCCGGCCTGTTCCTCCCCGGCCCAGGCGTCTATCCCCAGCAGGGTCTTGTCCATGCCCAGGAGCTTCCCTATTGCCTCGGCCGTGCTTCCCGGGCCCAGCAGGAAGAG
>DAKD01000022.1 GCA_002499085.1 Methanomassiliicoccales archaeon UBA280 | reverse complement strand
ACTCAAGAAAGCAGAACTCTTCCGGTTTATCCCGATGTCAATGGACCGGCCCCCGCGCCATCACAGAGGCTTCAGCCAGACCTTCAGCTTCTTTCCCAGTATGTCCCATTCTCCGGCCGTGCCGTCCTGAACCGGGCCTGCCACGACTTCCGCGGCCAGGGTCTCCTGGGCGATGTAATCCCTGTGCTCGTCCATGGCCTGAAGCACTTCAGGGTCTCCCTCCACGCCCATCCTCACGCTCCTGTCGTACTGCAGGTCCATGTCCTTCCTCAGGCTCTGTATCCTGCGGACTATGTCCCTTGCCATGCCCTCCCTTTCGAGCTCGGGGGTCATTGACATGTCGATGTAGACAGTGAATCCCTTGCCCTCGGCAGCCGCCATTCCCGACAAGGCATCGGTTGCTTCCGGGATTATGTCCATGGCCTTGACGTTCAGCTCGTCCATGAGTATCTGCACATCCTCGTCCGGGTGCGCCACCTTCTCCCCGGTGACGACAACCGCCTTTGAGAGCGGCTGCCTGAGCCTGATGCCGGATGTCTGCCTGGCATTCCTCCCTGCCTCGGCTATGCACTTGACCATGCTCATCTCGTCTTCCAGCGCCCTGTCCGTGGCCTCAGGTCTGTAAACCGGGAAAGAGTCAAGGTGCACGCTCTCCCTGGAGCCGGGAACTTTTCCGGTAACCAGGTTCCGGTACATCGCCTCTGCCATGAACGGCGTGAACGGGGCCATGAGCCTTGCCGTGTCCGCCAGGATTCTGTGGAGCGTCGAGTTGGCCGCAAGCTTCTCCTTCGGATCCTCTCCGGACCAGAACCTCCTCCTCGACCGCCTCAGGTACCAGTTGCTCAGGTCGTCCACAAACTCGAATATGGCCCTCACTGCCCTGTGCACTTCCATGTCATCCATGGATTCGTTTATCTCGCCGACCAATGTGTTCTGGCGGGACAGTATCCATCTGTCCAGCAGCGCGTCCGAGTCAACGGAATCCCTGGGGTCGAAACCGTCAAGGTTGGCATTGTTCACATAGAATACGTAAACGTTCCAGAGCGTGGTCATGACCTTGCTCTTCGCCTCTTTGAGAGTGGCATCCGAGAATTTGCTGGAGGCCCAACAGGGCGTGGAGAACAGGGCCAGCCTCAGTGCGTCCGCCCCCCACTCGTCGTATATCTTGAAGGGGTCCAGAGCTGTTCCCTTGGACTTGCTCATCTTGGCGCCCTCCTCGTTCAGCATCAGTCCCTGGGTGAGGCATTTCCTGTACGGGGATTTGCCGAAGACGCATGTGCTGACTGCGAGCAGCGTGTAGAACCATCCTCTCGTCTGGTCCAGCGCCTCTGTTATGAAGTCGGCCGGGAACGAGCGCCCGAACATCTCCGTGTTCTCGAAAGGATAATGGAACTGCGCGAACGGCGCGCTGCCCGAATCGTACCATGTGTCGATGACATAGGGCTCCCTCTCCATGGTTTCGCCGCATGCAGGGCATTTCACCGGAAGGTTGTCCACCCAGGGCCGGTGGGGCTCGAAGTCGGCAGGAAGCTCCCCGGCCAGTTCTCTCAATTCTGCGAAGCTTCCCACGCAAACCTGCTTCCCGCACCTACAGCTCCAGACAGGGAGCGGCGTGCCCCAGAACCTGTTCCGGCTCAGGGCCCAGTCCTTCACTTCCTCCAGGAAATTGCCGAACCTGCCGTCCTTCAGGTGCTCGGGCTTCCATGTTATGCCCGAGTTGTTCTCCAGCAGCTCCCTCCTCAGCCTGGACATGCGCACGAACCAGGAGTCCAGCCCGTAGTACAGGAGAGGCGAATCGCATCTCCAGCAGAACGGGTACGAGTGCATGTAATTGGCCTTCTTGTAAAGCCTGTTGTTGTCGTAAAGGTGCACGGCTATCTCGACATCCAGGCCCTGCTTCTTCACGAACTTTCCCTGCCACAGGCTCACAAGCTCGTTGAATTTTCCTTCCGTATCGACAGTGTGCCTTGCAGGCAGTCCGACCTTCATGCCCAGGTTGTAGTCGTCCTCGCCGTACATAACGGCGGTGTGGACGACGCCGGTTCCCTCGGCCGTGGTCACAAAGTCGGCGGCCACTATCTCGTAAGCTCTCTTCCCGGGCTCCCTCAGGTCCATGAAATCGAACAGCGGATGATATTTCCAGCCGACAAGCTCCGAGCCCTTCATGACCCCGAGCATCTCGTACTCGCCTTCAAGGACCTGCTCCACCAGGTCTGCGGCAAGTATCAGCCTCTCACCGTTCTGCTCCACGACTGCGTAATTTATGTCCGGCCCAACGGCCAGTGCCACATTTCCGGGCAGTGTCCATGGCGTCGTGGTCCAGGCCAGGACGAATGCGTTCTGCCCGAGCTTCGCCTCGTCATATTCCGAGAGCTTGAATTTCAGTGTGACTGAAAGCTCCTTCACGTCCCTGTAGCCCTGCGCCACCTCGTGGCTGCTCAGCGGCGTGCCGCATCTCGGACAGTAGGGAACTATGTAATGGCCCTTCTCGAGAAGACCCTTGTCGTACATTGTCTTCAGGGACCACCACACGCTTTCGATATAGGGCGTTTGCATGGTTATGTAGGGATGCTCCATGTCTATCCAGAAGCCGAGGCGGCGGCTCATCTTCTTCCAGATGTCCTCGTAACGCATCACGCTGTCGCGGCACTTCAGGTTGAACCTGTCGATGCCGTACTCGACTATGTCCTTCTTGGACTTGAGGCCCAGCTCCTTCTCGACCTCTATCTCCACAGGTAATCCGTGACAGTCCCAGCCCCCCTTCCACGGAATCACGTCGAAGCCAGACATGGCCTTATGTCTGAGGAAGACGTCCTTCAGGGCGCGGCCGTTCGCGTGGCCGACATGGGGCATGCCGTTGGCTGTGGGAGGGCCCTCCAGGAAGACGAACGGCTCCTTCCCGGCATTCTGGCTTCGCAGCCTGCCGAAAACATCCTCCGACTCCCAGAATTCGAGTGTCTCCTCTTCCATCTTCGGGAAGCTGACCCAGGACGACACGTCCGCGAACTTTTTTTCATTGTCATTACCCATGCGAAAACCTCAGAAGTTCCGGCACGAGCTGGGGCAAGGTTGCTTTACCTAATAATGATGATGCCGCTGCCCGCGCTCATGCTGAAAGCATAATATTTACTATATATTAATCTTATCATGGGAAAGGCCCGAAATCAGCAGCAGACCGGAACAATGACAGAAACGATTATGAGCACGCAGGGGATTCAATGCCCCGTATGCAGGGAAACAAATTGTTGGCCATCCTGATTCTGGGGACAATGTTCGTTGCGCTTTTTCCCGGTTCAGGTGAAACATCTGCCCAGGACGTAACCCCGCCTATGATAGTGGATGCCACCGTGGCCACTCCGGTCACGGGCAGCAATTACACTGTGCAGGCCCTGGTTTCCGACGATTCCGGCATATCCTATGTGAGGCTGTACAACCTCTATTTCAAGATCCCCAACGGAACAAACGGGATCACTACCCCCCAGATAATCCCCATGAGCTCCAACGGAAGTGTCTATTACGCAACATTCTGGGTCCCGGACAATGCAATCAGACTGTTCTACACAATATCCGGCAACGACACATACAACAACTGGAGCATCACGGACGTGATATCCAGGGACGTGGAGGACGACAAGAACCCCGTGGCCAACTGCTCCGCCCTGGTCTCCCTGAACCTCGGAGGCTCCTGGACCTTCAACGGGAGCGGCAGCACGGACAACGTGCAGGTCGGGAATTACACATGGCACCTTCAGTCCGGAACCACTTCAGTTTACCTTTACGGAAGCCAGCCGTCTCACACCTTCAATTCCTCCGGAACCTATACCGGCAGCCTCACAGTGAAGGACCTCTGGGGCAACACGGGAACTGCGAACTTCCAGGTCAATGTGCTTGACACGGAACCGCCCGATGCGGACGCCGGGATAGAGGTATATGTGGTTGCGGGGTACATGGCATTCCTCGACGGCTCCGCCTCAACCGACAACGAGCACATAGCCAATTACACATGGTCCTACACGGCCAATGGAACCGCGCGCTTCCTGTACGGCGTTTCACCGTCAATCACATTATGGAGTTCGGGAACATACACAGTTACGCTCACTGTGACGGACAATGCCGGGAACACGGACACGGACACAGTCTCCGTTGTGGTCCTTCCCGGAGAGGGGGAAGAGGAAGAGGGCGGCATATCCTGGTGGGTCTATGCCCTTATGCTCATGGTGCTGATCTTCGTGATATTGGCAATAATCATTGTTCGAATGTAATTTCTCAATCCAATTACATTAAAGCTCCATTAAAACGTATTTTTCATGGAGCCCACATGCCGAACCGAGTAAGTTGAACCGAATCAGAGCGTATAATGGCTAAGGTTCGACGATGGCCCGTCACCCGCATGTGAGCTGAATAAGGGCCATAAAACATAAGCAAATTATGGCAAGAGGTGAATGCGGGAACTGAATGACGGCAAAATGAAGCATTCGCCATGATTGTCCATGCAATAATCAACACAATCAAGAATCCAAGTAATCCCGTAATCAGCGAATAATGGCGATGCGATTACGGGATTACTTCTTCCTCGACTCCTTTGCCTTGGGTCTCAGGTTCGCGTATCCGCATTTCCTGCAACGGGTGGCCTTCGGGGCGTTTGTGGCATAGCATTTCATGCATACCTTCTTGTCTAGCAGCCTTGCGTCAGCCTCAGGAAACCTTGCCATTTATGCACCTTGGGTAATGCCAGGGATAATGCAATCTATATTAAATGATTTCGAATGCGAAACATCGGCGGTTTGCTGCTGCACCGAAGCCTCTTTATATAGCTATAATATATTGTATAGCTATAATATAGAACGTCGCAGGAATGACCTCCCGGGCTGTGCAATCACACAAATCATTTTACAGCCGGACCAGGCCGGGTCCGGGCGGCGGGTGATATCATGTCAGCCGACGACAAATACGATGCGGAGAAGATTCAGGTCCTTGAGGGCCTCGAGGCGGTCAGGAAGCGCCCGAGCATGTATATCGGGAGCACCGACACACACGGCCTGCATCACCTTGTATATGAGGTGGTCGACAACAGCATCGACGAGGCAATGGCCGGCCACTGCACCGAGATCAATATCTCCGTCAACCTTGACGGAACGGTAACAGTTCGCGACAACGGCCGCGGGATTCCGGTTGGCCCGCATCCGAAATACAAGAAACCCGCGCTGGAGATCGTGCTGACGAAGCTTCATGCCGGGGGCAAGTTCGACAGGAAGAGCTACAAGGTTTCCGGGGGGCTTCACGGGGTCGGGGTTTCCGTGGTCAACGCGCTCTCCGAATGGCTTGAGGCGAAGGTCGAGCTGGACGGAAAGAACTACATCATGAGGTTCGAGAAGGGCCTCACCAAGGGCAAGATGAAGGTCTCGGGCAACACTGACCGAAGAGGCACGACAGTCACATTCAAACCGGACAAGGAAATCTTCGAGACCGTTGAGTTTGATTTCAATGTCATCCTCACAAGGATGAGGGAGCTGGCTTTCCTGAACAGCGGGCTCTGCATCACTGTCGAGAAGGAGGGTGACGCAGAATCGAAGAACGTGTTCAAGTTCGCCGGAGGGATAGTCGAATACGTCAAATTCATCAACATCGGAAAGACACCACTCCATCCGGAACCGATTTTTTTCACGGGGGTCAAAGACGACACCCAGCTGGAGATCGCAATGCAGTACACGGACAGCTATCGCGAATACATCCATTCGTACGCCAACAACATAAACACGATAGAAGGCGGCACTCACCTCAGCGGCTTCAAGTCCGCTCTGACCAGGACGCTCAACGATTATGCCAGGAAGAATAATTTCCTGACTGACAAGAACATGGCTCTGACGGGCGAGGACGTGCGGGAAGGGTTGACTGCCATCCTGAGCGTGAAGCTGTCCGAGCCGCAGTTCGAGGGCCAAACAAAAACGAAGCTCGGCAACAGCGAGATAAAGGGCATAATCGAAACACTGGTCAACGAGAAACTGGCCGAATTCATGGAGGAGAACCCCAGGGTGGCGGAGTCCTGCATTCAAAAATCGATAATTGCGGCACAGGCCAGGGAGGCGGCGCGCAAAGCCAGGGAGCTGACCAGGAGGAAGGGGTTCCTCGAGGGCGGCGGGTTGCCAGGCAAGCTGGCAGACTGTTCCGAGAAGGACCCGGCAAAATCCGAGCTCTACATCGTGGAGGGCGATTCCGCAGGAGGCTCCGCCAAGCAGGGCCGTAACAGGGAGTTCCAGGCCATACTGCCGCTGAGAGGCAAGATACTCAATGTCGAGAAAGCCCGGCTGGATAAGATTCTCCGGAACAACGAGATAAGGACCATGATCACCGCTTTTGGCACGAACATCGGCGAGGAGTTCAACATAGCAAAGGCCAGATATCACAAGCTCATAATCATGACCGATGCGGACATAGACGGCGCGCATATCAGGACATTGCTGCTGACTTTCCTCTACAGGTACATGAAGCCCCTCATCGAGGCCGGCTACGTGTACATTGCCCAGCCGCCGCTTTACAGGGTGTTCAAGGGCAAGCAGGAGCACTGGGTGTTCACTGACCATGAGAAGAACGCCCTGGTCAAGGAACTGGGTGAGGGATGGGGCGTGCAGAGGTACAAGGGCCTGGGGGAGATGAACGACCACCAGCTCTGGGACACGACCATGGACCCGGACAACAGGGTACTGCTGCAGGTGACGATAGACGATGCGATGCTGGCTGACCAGCTTTTCACGATACTGATGGGCGACGCGGTGGAACCGAGGCGCGACTTCATAACAGCGCATGCCAAGGACGTAGTAAACCTGGATGTGTGATACAATGGCCAAGGAACCCGAGATAAACGAGGACACGAAAGGCCTGAAGGTCGTTCCCAAGCCTATCGAGCAGGAGATGAAGAAATGCTACATCGATTACGCGATGAGCGTCATAGTCTCCAGGGCTCTTCCCGATGTCAGGGACGGGCTCAAGCCCGTGCACCGGAGAATACTGCACGGCATGAACGAGCTGGGCGTCGGATACAACCGCCCCTACAAGAAGTCGGTGAGGGTCGTCGGTGACGTGCTGGGCAAGTATCACCCGCACGGCGACCAGGCGCTCTACGGGGCATTGGTCAGGATGGCCCAGACATTCTCGCTCAGGTACACGCTTGTCGACGGCCAGGGCAATTTCGGCAGCGTGGACGGTGACAGCGCAGCGGCCATGAGGTACACGGAATGCCGCATGATGCGCACGGCCGAGGAGATGCTTGCTGACATAGACAAGGAAACCGTGGAGTTCGTTGACAATTTCGACGGCTCGTTCAAGGAACCCACTGTCCTGCCGAGCAAGCTTCCCAATCTCCTCATCAACGGAACAGCCGGGATAGCGGTCGGAATGGCAACAAACATGCCGCCGCACAACCTCACGGAAGTTGCTGACGGGATAACTCACCTGGTGGACCACCCGGACGCTGACATTTCAGAGCTGATGGAGTATGTCAAGGCCCCGGACTTCCCGACCGGCGGGACGATTTACGGGGTCGCCGGAATAATGGAGGCCTACAACACTGGCCGCGGCCGCATCCGCATAAGGGCCAAGAGCCATACCGAGGAAGTCGGGGGCAGGACCCGCATCGTGGTCACGGAGATACCCTACCAGGTCAACAAGGCCAAGCTCATCGAGAGCATAGCCGAGCTCGTCAAGGCGAAGAAGATAGAGGGCATAACAGACCTGAGGGACGAGAGCGACCGCACCGGCATGCGCATAATCATCGAGCTGAAGAAGGGCGTGATGGAGGAAATAGTCCTCAACCAGCTGTTCAAGCACACCCAGCTCCAGGACACGTTCGGCATAATCAACCTGGTACTTGTGAACAACGAGCCCAAGGTACTCAATCTCAAGGAACTGATGCAGCACTTCGTCGAGCACCGCAAGGAGATTGTCACAAAGCGCACGACCTTCGACCTGAACAAGGCCAGGGCAAGGGCCCACATACTCGAGGGCCTGCTGAAGGCGCTGGACAACATCGACGATGTCATCAAGATAATCAGGAAGGCCAAGACGACGGACGATGCGCGGGACGGACTCACCCACAAATACCTGTTCTCAGAGGAACAGGCAAAGGCCATCCTCGACATGAGGTTGGGAAAGTTGGTCAACCTGGAGCGCCAGGGCATCAAGGACGAATTCTCCATGCTCATCAATGTAATCTCTGACCTCTCTGACATCCTGGCCAAGCCGGAACGCATCCTGAAGATCATCAAGGACGAACTCATAGAACTCAAGGAAAGGTATGCCGACCCGCGTCGGACTGACATCGTTGTCAACGCCGATGACATGGACATCGAGGACCTCATCCCGGAGGAGGACGTGGTCATCACGATCACCCATACGGGATACGTGAAGCGCCTGCCGGTCGATACATACAGGCAGCAGCGCAGGGGCGGCGTCGGGCTCATGGGCATGGAGACCAAGGAAGAGGACATAGTCACGCAGATGTTCGTGACCTCGACCCATGACTACATCATGTTCTTCACCAACATAGGCCGCGTATACTGGCTAAAGGCCTACAGGATTCCTGTCGGCGGCCGCCATGCCAAGGGCAAGGCCATAATCAATCTCCTGCCCAGGCTGGAGGAGGGCGAGCAGGTCACGACGGCAATGCCAATACGCGAATTCGACGACGAGCATTGGCTTGTTTTCGCCACAAAGAAGGGCATAATCAAGAAGACCAAGCTCTCGGCCTACAGCAATCCCAGGGTTACCGGCATATGGGCCATCAGGCTGCGCGACGGCGACGAGCTCGTGAAGGTGGACCTCACGGACGGCAACAAGCAGATACTGCTTGCCTCGCATAACGGCCAGGCCGTGAGATTCAACGAGACCGACGTCAGGGCGGTGAGCCGCCACTCGATAGGCGTGAAGGGCATGACCCTGGCAAAGGGCGACAAAGTCATATCCATGGCCATAGTCGGTGATTCGGACGTTCTGCTGGCTGTGACGGAGAACGGCTACGGCAAGAGGACATCCGTCGACACGTACCGCAAGACCAGGAGGGGCGCGAAGGGAGTCAAGGTCATGAAGATCGTGGACAAGAAGGGCCGGCTGGTGACTGTGCGTGAGGTATGCGAGGACCATGAGCTCATAATCACATCCGAGGCCGGAATGGTGATACGGATACCCGTGTCCGAGATACCGCTGAAGAAGGGCCGCGTCACCCAGGGGAACAAGATAATGCGCCTCACCAAGAAGGACGACAGGGTCGTGACCGTTTCGAAGGTCCTCAAATCCGAGGAGGAGGACGAGGTCCTCGAGGCTGCAACGGCCGAGACAGGCGCCGATAAGAAGAAGGTCTCGGACGCGGATTTCGCGGGACTGAAAGAGGATACGAACGGGGACAATTCGGAATAGGTTCAACCATCCCATCATACAGTTCCAGCCTCCGCCATCATGCGCTGCCTGTATGTATGCTAATGTTAGCTGGAAGGCGGGGTTGTGACCCGGTTCTCCGGAAACGGGTTGGTGACGATTGAGCTCATCCTTAGGAAGCCTCGGCTGACCGAAGGGAGGCCGGGGAGGTATGGACTTCGACGCTCAACCCGATTCCGTGTCCCAGCCAATCCGATTTTCAATAGGGAATTCCGCGGCATTCCCTGTAAAGACTTAAATCCTGTAGGCCCCATTAACCTCCGAGGCTGACAGAATGGACACAATCAATTTGGGAAAGAGCGACCTGAAGGTTTCGAGGATTGGGCTTGGCGGGCTGCAGCTGGGCAACAAGGGCATCGGTATCGAGGACAGGGCCGAGGCCAAGAAGATAGTCAACGCAGCCCTGGATGCAGGCATCAATTTCATAGATACGGCTGAATCGTACGCTGACGGAATGTCCGAGAGGATAATCGGGGAGGTGCTGAAGGAGCGCGGCGGCAGGGATGACGTGGTCCTAGCCACGAAAGTCTACCCGCTGCATCTGGGTTTCGACGAGGTGCTGAGGGCCTGCCATGCCAGCCTGAGGCGGCTCCAGACCGACCGCATAGACCTCTACCAGGTTCACGCACCAAGCCCCACGGTGCCCGTCTCCGAGACCATGATTGCCCTGCGCACGCTTCTGGATGACGGGCTGGTGAGATACGTGGGAGTGTCCAACTTCCAGGTGTCCATGACCGAGGTCGCGGTCAACTCGCTCGAGAACCACGAGGTAATATCCAACCAGATGGAGTACAGCCTGCTGAACAGGGACATAGAGAAGGCCCTGCTCAGGCATGCGGAATGGCGCAAGATGGCCGTCATAGCCTACTCGCCGCTCGGCTCCGGCCTGCTTACTGGGAAGTACAGGCCCGGCTTCACGCTCACGGAGGGGGACAGGCGCGGAAGAGACCCGCTGTTCCGCAACCCGGAGAACCTGGAGGCCATACAGCCCCTCATCGGCCTCATGGCCGGGATAGGCGAGAAATACGGGGCATCGGTTTCCGAGGTCGCGATCAACTGGCTGCTCAAGCATGACAATGTCGTGCCGATTCCGGGGGCCAAGAAGCCTGAACATGTAAGCATCAATGCGCATGCAGCGGCATGGAGGATGTCGGATGACGAGCTGGACGCGATATCCAGGGCTTCGTCAGAGCTCAGGCTGAACAAATTCTACAACTTCGGCAATGCCTGATCAGGCCGCGCCGCCACTGTTCTTGTTCTGAGGGCATTCCTTCGTGTGCTCATCCGGATGTCCGCACGGGCAGCCTGCGCCTACCTGGACATGTAGCTTCGGAGGCTTTTTCTTCTTCCCTGCCACCGAGGCAGCAACGCCGATCCCCAGGATTCCGCCGACTATTGCGAGCGACATCAGTATCGGCACCTCGTAGATGGGCATGAATGTCCAGCCGAGGATGTTCGGACCGGCCAGCACCATCTTGAGCCCGATGAATGCGAGCACTATGACCAGCGCCGGCTTGAGGTACCTGAATGACTGCATTCCCCCGGCCACGACGAAGTAAAGGGCTCTCAGGCCCAATATGGCGAACACATTGGATGTGTACACGATGAAAGTGTCTGTTGTGATTCCCAGGACGGCCGGGACTGAATCTATCGCGAACAACACATCGGTAAGCTCGACCATTATCAGGCACAGGAGCAGGCATGTGGCCAGGCGCTTGCCGTTGACAATATGGAAGAACTTTCCGTCATGGGCGCTCTCTGTGAAGGGAAGTATCTTCTTCAGCATCCTGTAGATGCGCGATTCTGACGGCTTGAACTCCTGGTCCCCCATGACGGCCATTTTGACTGCCGTGTAAATGAGCAGGCCCCCGAAGAAGTACATCACAGGCTCATAAGCATGTATCGCAGCGGTTCCCAGGAATATGAAAATGCCCCTCATCACCAGGGCGCCCATTATCCCCCAGAAGAGCACGTGGTGCTGGTCCTTGTTCTTGACCCCGAAGAATGAGAATAGTATCACGAACACGAAGAGATTGTCAACCGAAAGCATCTTCTCCAGAAGATAGCCAGTGAGATAAGCGGCAACCGCGTCCGACCTGTTCAGCGCGCCAGCGGCAGCCTCCTCGGCAGTCAGCGCTTCCGGGTATTCGAGGAATATCACAACTGAAAAAGATAAGCCTATCGCTATCCAGAACACTGACCATTTGATTGCCTCCTTCATGTGTATGGTGTGCGCCTTCCTCTGGAAGACGCCCAGGTCGAGCGAAAGCAGGATCGCTATCAGAACAAAAAATCCGCTCCACATGAGCCAAGGTTCAATCATCGGGGCATCGGCCCGTCATCCCCGATATGGTAATTAAAAGTTACCTGGGAAGGCCCAGGTGGATGGCCATCTCCAGGCGCACTTCCCCTTTTTCCACATCCAGGTTCGTGTAGTGGCTGGCGTCCAGACCGACGAGGCTGAAGCCCATGGCCCTGTAGAATCCAATGGCCTTGAGGTTGGACGTCTGCGTCTCCAGGACTATCCTCCTTGCGCCAATCTCTGCCGCCCTGGCCTTGCATAGGCCGATCAGCGCCCTTCCCACGCCCTTCCTGCGGTGCTCCGGAGCAACATCAATGTCCCAGACACGGAGGCTTCCGTTATATTCCTGATACTCGAACTGGATGATTCCGGCCTCCTTCCCGCCGACGAAAGCGCCGTGGATCTCGGACTTTCCCTTGTAAGGGGTTATGACTTTCTCCTGCTCATCCTTGTTGAACGGCCGGTCGAAGCTCTCCCTCCGCAGGCTGATATCCCATCCGTCGTCCGTCTCTGCAATGCCTACCCTGTAATGGCCAGGCGACTCGTACCGGAAGCTGATGACCCGGTCCTTGAGATCCCGTGGGTCAAGCCTCCTCAGCTCGATGTCCATGGCCCGCCTGAGCAAGACCGGGTACTTGAACGTTGCCCGGGATCAGAGCGCCTGGGCTCTTGCCACCCTTCCGTTGCTCGCGAGCATGTCCAGGAAAACCTTTGCCTCCATGGGGTTCCTGAACATGGCGAGAGGCCGTTCTTCTTCCTCGCCGTTCCTTCTCACGAGCCTCTCGTAAATGACAATGAACATCACTCACCCTCCCTGTCACAGGTTCTGAACCGGCTTTTGCCTCGCCAGCCATGCCATTAGACTGAAGGCTGCCCTGAGCCTGAACATGCGGGACTGCCTCATCCTGATGCCGCGCTCCTCTATCCTCCGCAGTTCCGTGTAGAGGTCTCTCGGAGGGATTTCCGTCGCCTTCATGCTCTCATAGTCAGTCATGTTACAGCCCCCAGATCAGGCGAGCGCCATCCTCGCGCGCAGGGCCTGGGCGTAAAGGTCGGTGCAGGTTCCGTGCGTCTTGGCCGTGCCGCCGCTCCGGCCACCAGTCGTCTTCCTTCGCATCCATGCTATTATTCCTTTCATTTTCCATCACCGTGTCTAATAGGCCCGGTCAAAGTTCATATACGTTCTGAGCAAAATTGACCATTTACTGACCATAACCTTCATTTGTTTAGTAAAATCTACGTTTTAATCGCATGCTCCCGCGATTGTTTCGCCAGGAGGAATGCTTATTAATGCACAGGCAATTCACTATCCCAGAGAGAACAGGTGACATGATGCATAACTGTACCAATTGCGGCGCGTTCTATGAAGGCTATGCCTGTCCGAACTGCGGAATGCTGGCCGGAATCGGCCAGCAGACACAGACAGTGACATGCCCGGGTTGCGGCGCCGAAATACTGTCAAGTTACAGGCATTGCATACACTGCGGCGCCGAAATTCAGGCAGGGCACCAATGCCAGAGCTGCGGCGGGGAAGTGCTGTCAAGCCACAATCACTGCATACACTGCGGCGCGGCCCTCGAGAGGCCTGAAGTGCAGGCTGAGCCCGAGGATTCCGACGCACCGGAAACACAGGATTACCAGCCCGAGCCGAACTATGCGCCTCCGCCACCGGCCTATCAGGATCCTTTCTATGCACCTGTTCCGCAGGCGCCTCCCAAATCGAATCCGCGAAAGGCCATGATGGCCATCGCTGTGGCTGTGGTCGTGGTCATCGCGGCCATCGCTGCAGCGGTTGTGTTCATGGAGGTGAGCAACCCCTTCAATGACGCCGTCGAGATATTCGACGGAGACACTGTGCAGGGAGAGATGCTGGCCTCGGACACGGACAATCTGTACAAGATACAGCTTGGTCCGGGCGACGTGCTGGTCGCGGCACTTGCCGGGCCAACCGGAACAGATTTCGACCTGTACGCCTACGAGAACATCCAGTTCCTGGACAGGTTCATAATCACCGGCAGCGCCGGCGAGAACAGTTCCGAGTCCATGAGGTTCGTCGCATGGGAGGATGATTACTACATCATCGACGTGTATTCCTACGCTGGCTCCGGCAACTACTCCCTGAGCGTCTCGATAGTCGAAAGGCTGGGCGAGGACGGCCTCAACGACGGGGACAACACGAGAGGCGAAGCCCAGGACCTTGTGAGCGGTTCAACCGTTTCCGGGGAGGCCAACGAGTATTACGACGAGCATGACTATTATAAGCTGGAGCTGCAGGAATCGCAGGTGCTGTACGCACGTCTCACTGTACCGGTGCAGACCGGGCTGGACTTTGACCTTTACATATGCGACCTGGACGGCGACGAGCTCGCCGCGTCCGAGGCCGCTTACGGTAACGAGGAGGCAAGGGCCTATGCCCAAGCCGGAGGTTATTATTACGTCGAAGTCAGGGCGTTCGACGGCATAGGAAACTACACCCTGTACGTAGAAATCCAGGAGGGCACGGAGACAGACAGCAACAATGCCATCTCCTCCGCCGAAGCCACCTTCATCGGCGATTACATAACCGGGACAGTCAACGAGTATGACGACGCTGACGATTATTTCTCGATATCGCTGGCTGCGGGCGAAACGCTGGCCGTAACCCTGACAGGCCCATCGGACGCGGATTTCGACCTGTACCTGTACAACAGCAACAGCCGCAGGGTGGCCCGTTCCGAAGACCCGGGCTCGAACGAGGCAATCAGCTACACAGCCCCGTACACCGGCACGCATTACATCAATGTCTATGCATACAGCGGGTTCGGCCTCTACTACCTCAGCGTGGGGTCCTCCCCGGCGACCGGGCTCACTGCGAACGCAGGCAACGACAGAACAGTTTCCGTGGACCGGACAGTGCTCTTCAGCGGTGCGAATTCCCTCGGCACCATCACGAACTACTCATGGGATTTCGGGGACGGGGCCACAGCCGCGGGGATGACTGCCAACCATACTTACTCTGCCACAGGCGTGTACAATGTCACACTCACAGTGTCGTTCGGCGCGGACTCGGACACGGACACAGCCACCGTCACAGTTCTGGAGGCTGGTTCGATGCCGGGGAAATATGCGCTGGTTGTCGGCATATCTGACTATCAGGGAGACGGCGACCTGAACTTCTGTGACGAGGATGCGGCCAGCTGGACATCGTATCTCGAGGCTCAGGGATACACGGTCCGCACGCTCATTGACGACCAGGCCCCGTCGACTGCGATATTGGACGGGATCGAGTGGTTGGAGGCGCAGGAACAGGCAGGCGACTATGTCGCATTCGTGTTCTCGGGTCACGGCTCATACTCGGACCGCACCAGGTCATCCTACATCTGCGCATGGAACATCGAGGAGCAGGCCGGCCTGATATCGGACACCCAGCTTGCCCAGGTATTTGCAGGATTCGACAGCCAGCACATATTCTTCTTCTTCGATTCATGCTACAGCGGCGGGATGGACAGCATTGCAGGTTCGGGCCGCTACGTCAGCCAGACTGCAGGCCAGTTCGAGTACGGCCTTGACGACCCGAAGAGCCAGCACGGCCTCTGGACCTATTGGTTCCTTGAATACGCCATCAACGCGCAGGGCAATTCGGACATGGTCCGGGCCCACGATGTCGCATACCCCCTGGCGGTCGCGGACGCGGCCAGCTCCGGCAACTCCATGCATCCGGAAGAGGAGTTCGGCGGGACAACGTTCTTCCTGTGAACCCATAATCTCATTAAACATGTTCTCGCCTGGATACCGCGGCCTTAAGGCCAGCGGAGGAATGGCGTTTTCAAGCAAATCCAGTAGCGAGAAATTGTTTAATTAAAGTGCTCCTAACAATATCTTGTTCTATTAACTTATTAAATCAGCCTGAATGAGTATCTGGCGATAAGAATTCACGAAATTCAGGGTGAAAGCAATTAAAGGATACCCCATGCTTTAGCTTGGGGAGCACTCATTGCTTTCAGGTTGCTGATTACGAGTTTACAGGTTTGTATGATTGTAAATGCTGCAAGACACTCAATCATGGCGATTACTCAATAAATCCAGATTCAAATGTAGTATTCACCGCTTGCTGTCAGATGCCGGGAATTCATGGCCCTGATTCAGCCTCCAAGTCGGGGGACGGGCCATCGCTGGATTCTTCTGTAAATTGTGCAACTTTCAGAACCCGGCTTGCTCGTGATATATGCAATCATTTGATGCGGTCTTGTCTCACTCACATCGTCGAATGCTCTGTCGTTAATTGTGGGAAGTCGATTCAACTCGTGTGTTAATACCCCGTTCCGAAACTCACCTGCACAGCTGCATCTACCCACACCCAGTACCCCGGTAATCTCATCGTTTCCAGATTGCTGATTACCGGGAAATCTATTGAATCTGTTTGTGTTCTGATAGCTGATTCATGGCGAATACTTCATAAGCCAACATTTATATTTCGTATTCACCGCTTGCTATAAAATGCTAGGAATTCATGGCCCTGATTTATCTCACAAATCGGGAGCCGGGCCATCGCGCAATTTCCAATGGCATTTGCCGGGAACCAATTCCGCTTTGGCGATTAATAATCCGTATCGAATGTGACCAGCACAGCTGCATCTGCCCACACCCAGTATCCATATGCATAAGTTGTATCATACGCCCAGTCATGCGTCGGCATCCCCGGGAATGTCAGCGTGACAACATAGCTGTGATACCACTGCACAATCGGGTTCCACCATGTGATAACTAGTTTATTCCTCGGAGGTACATTCAGGTCCGAATCCACGTTTCCATTTGTGAAATGGCTGGCGCTGAGCGCCGAGTTCCAGCCTCCGGGCTGCGCTCCCCCTCCCGAGACATTGTGGGTGAAGCCCATCAGATTCCATCCTACCGCAAGGTTGGCCACATTGGCTCCGGCGACTGAATAATTCTGGGCAATGACGCTCACAACGAACGGCCCCGGCACGCTGAGGTACAGCCAATAGCCATGCACTCCATCCATTGGAAACGCGAGATTCTCGGGCATTCCTATATCGAAAATATTGTAGGCAGAAGGAATGCCGCCAATCCTGTCCGCGATGGACATGCCAGAATCCCCGGTAATCGCATAAGTGATGTTCAGCGCGTCAAATGAATCGAATATCCCGTTGCCGCCTTTCTGGACCGGGCTAGCCGGCACAGAGATGAGGTTCCAACCTTGTTCCAGCCTCCAGAGGAATCCAGCGCCGGTGACATTGATTGTCACATTGTCCCAGTCCTTCAGGAAGCCTGCGGTTCCATTCCAATGGTTGAACGCCCCCCAGGGAGTGAGGTACGGATTCAGGTCTGGACCTTCCGATACATTAAGCCATCTCTGGCCGAGAGGCAGGCCAAAGGAAACTATTTCGGTTCGAGTTCCCGGTGTCCCGCTCAACAGCCCGTCGAACGTGTAATCCGGAGGGGCGGAATAAGCGCCGTCGGCGCTGATGTTAATCGGACCATCAGAGAATGTGAAATATCCCTGGCAGAGATTTCCGTCGATGTCCTGGATTTCGTAGGTTATTCCGAAGGGCGTGTTCACCGGCACAGCCAGTGGGTAAGTGGTCAACACCACATCGTAAGGAACCCCGCAGACGACGTCCTGCCGCCTTCCTCCCGGAGCGCCAGTCACATCGACAACTGTCGAGTTGTAGCCCCGGTTGCTGAATGGTGCAGGAGCCGTGGCATTGCAGAACACAACGCCGCCATTCGTGTAGTTCATCAAATCCACAGAATACTGGCCGGTTCCGATTGTATTGGTTGTAATAGTTTGCCAGTCGTTGAGCCAGACATTATACCAGGTTATATCGACCTGGGCGTTGATAAGGGGAAGCGGATTGTAGACTCCTCCGGCTCCATTGTACAGGTAGGCATAGCCGTAGATGGGGTAGGGGTCGTTGACCGAGATATTGGCGAAATTCATTGTCCTGACAGGCGCCATGGTGGTTAGATTGGCTGAATTGGTGCAGTTGACATAATACTCGACCGATGTCGGGCTGGATTCGGTGAAATTGGTTTCGAAGTAATTGTTGTAAGAACCGTTCCAGAAGGAGATGTTGGTCATCGGTTTCGAGTTCCAGGCTCCTGTTGAATTTTGCCAGAATAATGTAGCGTTTGCAGCTGCAGATTCGTTGTCGTAGTAATGGACGCGGATTACAGCTTTCTGATTTGTAGCGAGAGTGGCATTGTCTGGAGGTGTGGGCGGAGAGATGTAGGTCAGCGTGGGGGGCGTGGTATCAGTTGAGAAGTCGGGGAAGCGTTTGTAATAAATCTCAGAGTTTCCGTCCCTATCATCCCACCATGCAATATGTCTCATATTATTTGTTACAACTATACGAGGCCAGTAAGAGTTAAAAGTATCATTTATTGATATTCGTAATGGAATAGACCAGTACCCTCCAGCATCTGTAGAGTTGATATAATAAATATCTTTATCATCATATGCTGCATCCCACACTATATGGACATCATTGCCATACACTGTGATGTCAACTCTATTTGGGCCATTGACTCCACCATTCAACAATATAATAGGATTCCAACTAAATCCATTGTCTGTAGAATTTCGATAATATAGATAATAATTCGGTCCCGGCCAGACCTCGTCCACCCAGGCCACATGGATTGTGGAACCGTTCACGGCCACGGTGGAAGGACCGTGATTCGTTGCATTCGTCGTCAGCCTCCGGTCTTGGCCCACGTTCCCCAGGCCATCGTCCCATGTCGCGCCCTTGTCAAGGCTGCGCATGTAGTAAATGTCGCCGGTGGTCACGCCGTTCCGTGTGTCGCCCCATACCACATGCACCGTATCGCCTTCAACGGAAATGCTCGCTTCGGTGCTTTCGTAGAATGCGTTGGTCAACCTTCTGTCCTGGCCGACATTCCCCAGGCCGTCGTCCCAGGTAATTCCGCCGTCCAGACTGCGTTTGTAATACAATTCTGTATTGAATGGGAATGACTCGTCCCTGTGCCTGTAATCCACCCAGACTACATGAATTTCCGAGCCGTTCACCGCGATTTTTGCGTACTGGGAGTTCCAGCCGTCGTCGGTAGAAATGCGCTTTGAAGGGTTCCAGGTATTGCCGCCGTCGGATGAATTGATGTAATTGATTTCCCAACTGGAGGATTCCCATAAATGATATATTACATGAATGTCCATTTTCTGAACAGCTATATCAGGTCTTGATGGCGTCATTACATCAACAGGATGTATCTGAATTTTATTATTCCAAGTGACACCCGCATCCGAGGAACTCCGATACATGAGACTATCATCTCCAAAGGATGTGTTTTCCCAGACCACATGGATATTATTATTCCATATCGCAATATTTGGATAAGAATCTGTTCTGTTGTGCTCTGAAATATTAATGTCATCCGACCACCCCACCGGTGTTTCTAAAGGTTCATTATCTGTGGTTGAAGACCGACCCTGTAACATGCAACTTAGAACTAATAGTGCGACGATAACAATTGCAGTAAATCTTCCCTTTATTTTCATTGCTTGTTAATAGACAAATGCGCCTTAATAAACCTTCTTCAAAACAATTAAATACTGTCAAGAACATTACATTTTATCTCCTTCCGAAAAGAGTCAAAATGACCAAAAAAGACCAAAATGGGGGGGGGGGCGAGGTAGATTCGGATGAGAGACACACATACTGGCTATGGTAAAATTGTGAGCTTTCTTGTAGTGATTGCGCTTGTTATTAGCGGTCTCGGAATTTTCGATACCGGGACGGTAAAAGCCGAGATAATCCCGGATGAAAATCCTGTCGCAGGTAACCTTACCCAAACATTCCTTACAATTAGCAATCTTGTGGCGGACAAACCCGTCGTTCATATCGCCGAAGACACTATCTTGTACATGGAAATCCAGAACACGGGCGGTTCTACCGGCGATGACAATTACACATCATGCATCTCGCAGGCCAGGGCAGACACTGCCGATTTGCTGGCAAGTACCAACAGACAATCCGCCAAGGTCATGCTCGGCAAAGCCATTGACGAATTGGATGCCGCTTTGATTTCCGTCGAAGACAATCAACGCCTCGCCTCTCTCGAGAACATCAAGAAGGCGATAACGTTCCTCGACAATGCCGGGAAGATGAGCGTGGACACTTCCGATGTGATTTCCGACCTGGCTACCGGCACGATTGCCAAGATTGCAACGGTAATCAACGAAGCCACGATGAATTTCGGCTCCGAACATCCGGATGTCAAGGATGCGAAAGTAATCTACAACAATGCATTCTCGAAGTTCGAATCCGGCAAATATGCGGCAGCGTTCAATTTGTTCAAAGCCGCCTTCGAGACTGGACTGGGTGCCTACGAGTGCGATGTCCGTGTCACTGTCATTGATTTCATTCCGGATGATTACGAGGCCGAGATAGGCATCCTCGCCCTGGAGAGCCTGAAGGCGGAGAGCGCTGGCGGCGGTAACATTCTCTGGCACCCCACTGAACTCGGGTTGCATTACATAAAAGTGAGCATTATCGGGGAATACATGGTGTACAGCTCACCCGGGACATTGGTGGAGAGTCCGCCCGCGATCATGAGCGTGGGGTTCCCGGTGACACCATACTTGGGTCCGCCAGAAAAGTGGGGTGGACCAGATCCCGACTTTCCCAGCATAATCGACCCGACCGTTGAGCCTATCAGAACCCGGGAGAACATTGAAATTCATGTGTATGACGATTTGGTAATAAAACCCGGCGCCACCCTAATCCTCAACGAGCAGGTGACGCTGGTGATGATGGAACCCCAAAAAGCTGAATTCAGCATACTCGTAGAACAAGACGCCACCTTCGAGATAAACGGCGGCGCTCAAACCTCATATGTCTATGCATCGAGTTATTCCCTGACCTACCCCTTCATCAACCGCGGCTCGATAGTCTTCAACGGCGCCAATGTGCTGAACACCTTCGGGGATATATCGGACCCGCTGAACACCGGAGGAATCAGGAACATTGAGGGCGGTTCCTGCATACTGAACAACTGCCAGATTGTCAATCCTGAAACGCATGGCGTCTATGTGGACAGCGATTCGTCTCTAACTGTAAAAGGCACTGACAGCCTTATCGGGAGCCTTGCCCCTGCCATGAATGGAATTCAGGAAGGACACGGAATCTTCGTCAACGGCGCAACCCCCGTAATAGAGGACATCACGGTGCAGAACCAGAAGCAGGACGGCATTCACATTGAGTATTCGATGTCCGCAGCGCCCATCCAAGCAACCGATTTACATAACTATGGCCCGAGCGGGCACGACTACCGCCTGACCTACGGGTTGGACCCATCGACACGTCCGATAGTCTCGACTGGAAACGGTGCGATATACGTTGTTTACCGCTACAAAGTCTTTGATGGAATGGACAGCATATTCTTCAAAACATCGATGGACCAGGGAGCATTATGGAGCGAGGAAATGGAAATTGCCAGTTCTGCGGATATCCAAAACATCGATTTCGCAGCGGATGGAGAGCATCTGGCACTGGTTTGGGAAGCGTTTGACGATGTCACGGCATCTACGAGCATGTGCATTATCTACAGCGACGATGGCGGTGCGACATGGACGACACCGTATCTGATTCCAAACGGATACTGGCCATCAATCGCAGTGGCAGAGTCAAGAATCTATCTTGCATACCGGTTGATAACATTCGCGGGACCTGACTTCTACAAGACCATCCAGCTGAAATATGGCGACGACGGTGTACTAGACGAGCAATGGGAGTTTGTGAACCCTGACCCGACCATAGGTGAGTTCGGAGGTATCCCGAAGGTGGCCGCGGGCGGTGGGATAGTTCATGTCGTGGTCGCAGACTTGACGATATCCACTCCATACATTTATTACTGGCAGAGCCTCGATGATGGCGCGACTTGGTCCGATTTCGCCGATATCGGAACGTGGACTTATTCAGGCTCACCGACATGGGACTTTACCGATTATTTCTCGTTGGATGCCGAAGGAAGTCAGGTCAGCCTGGTATGGGCTGGTTATAATACTGGCAACTATGAAATATATGGTACCTTCAGCTCGGACAGCGGAATGAATTGGGCTCCTTATCCTGCTATCCAGCTAACGACATCCACCGGTGACTCAATCTGTCCTGAAATCTTCGTGGAACCTTCCGGTGATTCCATGATCGTTTATCAGAGCGATCGGGACGGAACAGACAGGATTTTCATGCAGAGTGTCGACAGTTCGGGCATTTCCATCGGTGTCGAGATATGCATGACGCCGGACACAACCGGTGCCGCATTGCCTTCAGTTTCAATTGATGGCCTGGGAAATTCGTACCTTACTTGGAGCGATGTCCGAAGCGGAAATGATGAGATTTACGTCAAGCAGGTTCAGCAATTGGTCGTAACAAGAACAGATGTCGAGAACAATAAAAACGGCATCCGTATAATTTCCTCCAGTGGTGGAATTATCAATGAATGTACAATTATTGGAAACAGTGACTATGGAATCTATCTTGAGTCTTCGTCTGGCATTGCGTTAAGTGAAAATCAGGTGGAAGAAAGCGAAATGGCAGGGATTGGTCTCGGTAACGTCTGTCATATGGGTGCGTGGTTACCTATTTACATGAACACGATTTACAACAATAGGATGGGAATCGAAGCCATTGGTTCTTACGTCAATGTCGTAGGTGGCCTGATTGAAGGTAACAGCAGGTTTGGGGTCGGTCCTGGATCGCCAGTGGGACCTCATTCGGGAATACATGCGATATCGTCCGCTATTTCTGTCGTTGGCGTGGCGTTCTTGAATAATCGTGGCTCAATAGCCTTGATGGACTTGTCTGTAGGATATATCGAGGGATGCACTATATACGAAACTGGATTGCCATCGTATCCCGGTGCGGAATACTATCCAAGAAGTGCAGGCATTTATTTGGACGACTCCATCGCGACTGTGGTAGGAAACGAGTTTACTGAATGTGGGCCGGGGATGAAAGCCACATCAAATGCGCAGGTGTGGATATATTCGAATTCCTTTCGTGGTGGAGGCGGATATGACACTGGTCTGCCCAATGACCTTGTCGGAATTTGGGTGGAGGATAATTCCGCAGCCGAGATTATGGATAATCAGTTTATTGATATGAGGAAATCCGTTTATCTGGGCAGTTCAATGGCCACCATAATTGGAAATGTGATTGAAGGCGGGAAAATAGGGATAGAGAGCCGTGACAGTACACCTATAATTGAATCAAACATAATTTCTGACTGCACTGAATGGGCAATAGCCAGCTATTATCAGGAACCTTCCAATCCTGGCATTGATTTACTCAACGACAATGATTTAACTGGATGCGCGAATCAAGTTGCGCATTATTGGTCTCTTACTGTTATAGTGACGACGCTTCCCTGGGGCATACCGGTGGAAGGCGCCTACGTTGAGGTAACACATTCAGGAATGTTGTGGGCGGAAGGTTACACGGAGGAGAATGGCGAAATTATGTTTGATGTCATGGACTATAGGTACGTTGGCGGTACAATGGATGAAATGAATCCGTATGATTTATATATTCTGCTCAATCCTTTTGGGAGTGAGTATATTATCATCAATAATATTGATATCCATTCCAATACGGAAACCCTTGTGGAATTTCCATAATGAAAAATGATAACCATCAGATATAGAACGCTCAAGCAAGGAGTACAATCAGACATCGGTCAGTGCCATCACTCAAGGTTCAACGTGGACTTGAAACAATAGCAAAATAATTGCATTGAAAGAAATCGGGACCCCCGAGTGCTAATAATAATGCCTATACCAAATGAGCTCATGTTCTACGCCGGAGAGCCTCAGCCCCAGCCAGATTCACATATGGCTGAGGTAGTTTGCACGAAATATTCTCCCAACATTTTTTATAATCTCCAGCCTTGCCTCTCCTCAGTGATAACATGGACCTTGAGACCAAGTACGGGAGGAAATTTCTGAGCCAGGACGATGACATGGGCAAGCCCGAGACTATAAAAGCGACTTATGCCAGACTTGAGAAGATGCCTGTCGCGACCAGAAAGGACGCGGAGGCATGGCTCGAGGCATGGTCAGAGGTCATGTCAGCGGTCCAGGAGAAGCTCTCGAGGGCCTATTTTGCCATGACGCGCAACACGAAAGACGAGGCCGCGATGAAGGAATATGAACGCCTGGCTGGAGAGGTCATGCCATTGGTGGGGGAGCTGGACGACGCCATGAAGAAACGGTTCATGTCGCTGCCGGAGGAATGGACCCCGAAGGATTTCGGCATAGCTAGGCAAAACATCCGGTGGGCTGTCGAACTGTATAGGAAGGAGAATCTGCCGTTGCTTTCGGAGGAAATGCTGCTGAAGAGCCAGTACCAAAAGATGTCAGGCGGTTGGGAGACAGAGTTTCAGGGCGAGAGGGTCACGCCCCAGAGGCTGAACCCCTACCTGAAGAGCCCCGACAGGGAGCTGAGGGAGAAGGCATGGCGCGCCAGGGTGGGCATGCATTACGCTGACAGGGACAAGCTGGACGAGCTGTTCGACAAGATGCTCGGGCTCAGGAAGCAGCTGGCCGGGAATGCGGGAATGGGCACGTACCTGGATTACAGGTACAAGGAATTGAGCAGGCTCAGCTACACCAGGAAGGACACGAAGGCCTTCAGGGATGCCATTCACAAGTTCGTGGTCCCGGCGGTGACGAAGATGATGGACAAGCGCAGGGAGAGGATGGGCCTTGACTCGCTGAAGCCTTGGGATACGGCCGTGGATCCGGACGGCGCCGAGCCCCCCAAAATCTACAAGGATCTGCCGGAGCTCAAGGCCAAGGCAGCCAGTGTGCTGAAGTCCATAGACCCGGAGTTCGAGCGGGCCTTCCGGCTCATGGACAGGATGGGATATCTTGACCTGGAGAACAGGCCCGGAAAAGCGCCCGGAGCCTATTCCAGCGACTTCCCGGAGGAGAGGATGGCCCTCGTGTTCGGAAACGCTGTCGGAACCAGCGACGACTTCGACACCCTGATGCACGAGTCCGGCCATGCGATACATACTCTGTCCTGCAGGCACCTTCCCCTTCTCGTGAGAGGCTACCCGCTGGAGTTCGCGGAGGTCGCGTCCATGTCCATGGAGCTCCTGGCCAGGCCGTACTGGGACTTGGTCTACAAGCCCGAAGACAGGAGGAGGATCGGAATCGAGCAGCTCGAGGACCTGCTGAAGTTCCTGCCGTTCATGGCCATGCTGGACGAGTTCCAGGACTGGGTGTACACAGACAAGAAGGGCACTGACCCCAAGGCGAGGCGCGGGATGTGGAGGGAGATGGCAGCCAAGTACATGCCCCATGTGGACTATTCCGGCGTTGAGGAATTCCAGGATATCGGCTGGCAGTATCTCCATGTCTACGAGGTCCCGCTCTACTACGTGGAGTACGGCATAGCCCAGGTTGGCGCGATGCAGGTCTTCGTCAACTCCCTTGACAATTACCAAAATGCGGTGAAGCACTACAAGCATGCATTGACACTTGGGACCACAGTCAGCCTGCCCGAGCTCTTCGAGGCAGCGGGCGTAAGGTTCGTGCTTAAGAACCCGGAAGTGCTGGAGAAGGTCACGAGGGAGATATCCAAGCTCATCGACCTCTGAGGGCGACACCTTTTATTACTCAAAAGTCCATTCACAGTTCATGGTGGAGCGGAAAGCTGGAGAGCATGCGCTCATCGGCAGAAAAAAGGAATTGCAGTCCCTGAGAGAGTCCCTTGAGAACGCGAAGAATGGCAAGGGCTCCACAGTCCTTATCAGCGGGGAACCGGGCATCGGCAAGACCGCCCTGGTGGAGGCGTTTAAGGAATATGCCGCGACTCAGAACGTCAAGATACTCTCGGGCGCCGCATCTGCCGACTCGGCCCAACCCTTCCTGGTCTTCTCCAAGGCGCTGGCCGGGGAGATGGATGCGCCCCTGTTCGAGGAGCAGGAGCACACTCGCTTCGTCAAGATATTCGCAATAAATCCGGCAGGCATGCTGGTGGCCGAGGCATCGTCCGGCGAGGGAGATATGGATGCCGACATATTTGCGGGCATGCTGTCCGCGGTGCAGAACTTCGTGGGGGATTCCCTTGACACCGCCCGGGAGCAAAAGGGTGGGCTGGGGCGGCTGGAATACGGGGACATGAAGATACTTATCGAGCACGGCCGGCATCTGTTCCTGACCGGGGTGTTCTCGGGGGGCGAGCACCCGGATATGAAGGGGGCGCTGAAACGAACGCTCCAGCGAATCGAGGAGGAGCACGGGGCCGCCCTGGAGAGGTGGTCCGGGAAGGTCTCGGAGGTTGAACCAGTTCATCGGGAGATAGTGAAACTCTCTGGTGCGAAATTCCTGGTTAGGAGGGACCTTGAGGGCCTGAAGCTTGAGAACGAGAGGCTGAGGATAGCTGACGGAGTACTTGATTCCCTTACGGGCCTTTGCTCTCAAAAACCTTTGGCATTGGTTCTGGAGGATCTGCATTGGGCCGACGAATCTTCCATGGCCGTGCTTATCCATATCGTCAGGAACGTCAAGAATATGCCCTTATTGGTCGTCTGCACATCCAGGGATTCGGAGGGATGCTCTGCTGGCCTGGACTCCCTCAGAGCAGAGGCTGGGCCGACCGAAATTTGGCTCGAAGGAATATCAGCCCCTGTGATAGCAGATATTATAGATTCGCATTTTCCCGACAACGATTTCTCTTCGACGCTGGCGGACAAACTGCTGAGGGACTGCGCCGGCAATCCCCTGTTCATAAGCGAGTTGCTGCGCCAGATGGCCTCGGAAAGTGCGGTATTTTACACCGACGGCAGGCACACGCTTGCACAGGAGGATTATACGATACCCGAATCCGTGGGCGAGATAGTCGGGCGGAGGCTGGAAGGCATTGACCCTGAGTGTGTTGCCCTGGCCGAATACGCCTCATGCATAGGGATAGAGTTCCCGCGGGCTGTTCTTGCCTCGATGCCGACGGCCAAGGACACAGCGGCAGCGTTGGAGAGGCTTGAGAAGGCCGGAATTCTCAGAGCCAACAATGGCAATGCCGAGTTTCCCCACGCGCTGTTCAGGGACGCGATATATTCATCCGTCTCCGGCATCTGGAAGGAAAAGTATCACAGGACCCTCGGGGAGTATTTCGAGAGCACGGTTTCAGACGCGGACACCGATGCCGTTTACGATCTGGCCAGGCATTTCTCCCTTGCCAAGGACAGGATAAAATCCCTTGAGTACAGCATCCGTGCGGCTGAGAGGGCGGAGGGGGCCTTCGCGGTGGACAGGGCGCTTGAGTTCTACAGATACGCGGCCAAGGCATTGGTCAGTTCGACTGATTTTGATGCTGCAGGAAAACGGCTTGCTGTGCTTGAGAAGCTAGGCGATCTGAGCGCCTTCTCCGGAAGCAGCCAGAAGGCGGCAATGCATTATTCGGAGGCCATGGGGGCGGTCCAGACGCCCGAGGATAGAGCCAGGCTCCTGAGGAAGACGGCTGGCGCGTTTTGCTCCATGGCCGAATACGACAAAGCCGATGAAGCCATTCGAAATGCGTTCGATGCAATTTCAGGGAAAGAGACCCCTGAATACGGGAGGCTCTGCCTTGCCAAGTCCGAGGTCCATGCAGCCCAAGGGGATTTCGAACCGGCCACGGCTTTATGCGAGGAGGCGATATCATCATTCTCCGGCAGACATGGCACGGAGCACGACCTTGCAATGGCTCTCAGGTCCAACGGCATAATATCGTACAGGACAGGCAAATTAGACAGGGCGATAGAACTCTACGAAAAGAGCCTCGGACTCCTGGACCCGCAGAAGGACGAAGACGAGCATGTCCAGCTCCTGCACAACATAGGCGTCGTATGGATTGACAAAGGCGAGTATGCGAAAGCCATGGAATACTTCTCCAGAGGCGAGAAGACGCTGGAGAGGAGAGACGACAGAATATCCCTAGCCAAGCTGCGCAACAGCATGGGCATTGTGTGCTGGCTCACAGGCAAGCCCGAGCAGGCCCGCACTTATTACCTGGACTGTCTGACGACGATGCGGCGGGCAGGCAAGAAAGCTGCCACCGCAATGCTGCTGAACAATATCGGCGTGACATACTTCGCCACAGGCGACATAGCCTCGGCCGAGAATTACTACGCCCAGAGCCTAGAAATACGGAGGGCGATCGGCGACAGGTCCGGGATAGTGCAGGTTCTCAACAACCTCGGCACCCTGAAAATCGATCTGGGCGACCTTGACGATGCCGCCAGGGACCTTGATGAGTGCATCTCATTGTCGCGGGATATCGGTGATTCGGCGATGCTGGCAACAGGGCTTCTCAACAAGGCCGATCTGCTCAACAATCTCGGGCGGACCGAGGGCGTCCCGGAGCTGCTCGGGGAAAGCATGGCTCTTTTCACTGAATGCGGGGACCAGGTCACAGTCGTGGACGTTTACTTTGCGATGACAAACCACCACATACTCACGGCGCATCCAGACATGGCGTTGGAATGCGCAGCCAAAGCGCTAGGATGTGCAACCTCGCTGGAAGTTGAATCCAAAAGGGAGCTCGCCCTGGCCAGATTCGCTCTTGGCAAGGCACGCATGCTGGGCGGAGAGGAGACAGCGGCTCTCTCGGAATTAGGCCAGGCCACGGAGATATGCGAGGAAATCCATGACAGACCTTTACTCGCCAAAGTGAAATTCGAGACAGGCCAGTTACTTATCGGTCAGGGCAAGGATGCGGAAGCCGAAGTCACACTCTCTGAAGCCCTCGGCTTGTTCGAGGCAACAGGCATGCGCCTGTGGGCCGGCAAGTGCCGCAAGGCCCTTGCCGAGCTCACTCCACAACAATAGCCGCGCTGGTCCCGAGCGGCGCTCCCGAGGCCTCCGATACCGGCTGACATTTTATCCTCATGAGATAGGCAATCGGCCGATAGTCTGTCTCGGTGAAGCATTCAAAATTCCCCATCCCCTTGGCTATGATTATGTCCGCCTTTTCCAGAGTCTCGCTCAGCTCCTGGGTCATGTCCCAGAACGGGAACCCGACAGCGAATCCGCCGGTCGTGATGGTCTTGTGCACCTGCCTGTCCAGGCCCAGCGCCATCGCGTCCTGGAGGGTGACGTCCGTGAGTATTGGCTCGCTCTTGGCTACCAGGGTTATCCTGGCCGGGTAATTCCTCAGCTGCTCGAGCAGCAGCATGTCAAAGAGGATCTCGCCCATGTTGTCAGGCATGAATACAACATTTCTGGCTGAGGCCAGGATCTTCCTCAGTCTGTCAGTGTGATCTATCGAGAGCCCCTGCTTCAGCAGCTCGTCGAAATGCTTCACAAGGTATCCTGGCTCGTCGAGCCTCTTGTCGATGCCGTAATCCAGAACATTTCCCGCAATGGCGCATGTAACCGCTGCCCTGAAGGGGTCGTCCGATTTATCAACGAACTCCCTGGCCCTCGGCATGAGCTGCGATGCCTGCTCCGTGCTCTTGGCCTTTAGCTTGGCATACGGGTCTGTGCCCAGCATTTCGTAGGCCTTCGCATGGACCTTGGTGGCGCAGCCCGAGGATGTAACGCCGTCGTAAATGTTATCGGCCAGGACCTTCACGCACTCGGCCATGACCTCCATCTCGCGCGATGGGTCGACCTCGTTAATCTCCATCAGAATCCTGCGCGTGACGCAGGGGACGCACTGGGCATGCATCTTCATGGGGTTGCGAATGCCATAGGGCTAAATATATGTGTTCCCGGACCGCGGAAAGGATGAGAGAGACGAAACCATGCAAGAGCTAATAATATGGATCCCCGCCCTCCCGTTCCAAATGCCCCACAGGGCTTTGGATACCGCAAAAAACAGACGGGGCATGCTGAATCATTCAGATTTTAATTGATGCAATAATGTTGTGCAGCCAGTTTGATGAAGCCGGGGCATCTCTTCCCGGCTTCAGTCTTCTCGGCTCCGAGATTTTTCACAAACCTCTCCAGCTCAGCGACGACAGCCTCACGGAATTCGGCTGTGTCAGCACTCTTGTCCAGGACATGGAAGCTCTTTATTTCCAGGATGCGGTCCTTCTTCCTCAGGAACGGCTCGATCAGCCCGACATAGTCGCCCCTGAAAAGCACTGGCAGGCAGTAATAGCCGTATTTGCGCAGGTGCGGCTGCTTGTAAATCTCCCAGGTGTATTCATGGCCGTATATTTCCGCGAACAGTTTCCTGTTCCAGATCAGCGGGTCCAGCGGTGCGAGGAATCTTGCATGGCCGCATTGCCCGGGAGGCTCCTTCCAAGCATCCATATCCTCAGCCGGAGCATACAGCCGGTCCTTGCAGCCTCCGACCTCAAGGCGGAACAGATCTCCGGATTTGGCCAGCGCCTCCAGGTTCTGCCTGACTGCCGTTGCCTTCTTCCCCGCGAAATACCACTGCTCGGGAGCCCTGCCCGCGGACACCAACCTGGAAGCCTTCGCAATGAACAGGGTCTTGGCCAGCAGAGCTTCCTTCTCTGAAGGCGGCTCTGTGTCCAGGAGCTTCCGGGGGATTACGTCCCCGGCCAGCGCGTAGAACTTGACCCCGCCCTCCCTGTGGTGGATTGCCAGCCTTCCTTCCATCCACAGCCTCTCCAGGGCGATGCGGGCGACCTTGGTCATGCCCCACCAGTGGTCCTTCTTCTCGGACTCGAAGTCCCTGGATGCCACAGGCCCGGATTCAGCCGCCTCCAGAATTTCCCTGACAGTGCCTTTGTTCTCCTTCATGAAGGCCGCATCCTGGGCGACATGGAACTGCCTGCGCCAGTGGAAAACGGGGTAAGCCTCGATGGGCATTATGGACAGCATCTTGCAAGTGTATTCGAACAGCTTCCTGTCCTTGTAAAGGAGATCGTCCAGATATTTCGATTTGTAATCCGAGACCCGGCTCTGCAGAGTGATATCGTGGTTCCTCCCTGCGATGTCGATGGGGTCGGACTGGATGCACCTGTGCCTCTCCATGACGGCCAGGGTTCCGGCCTTGCCCCGAAGGGGGCTGTCAAGGCCGTGGACGTGGAAAAGGGCGTGCCTGGCCTGTGCTCCGGTGATTTTCAGCATTTCGAGAACCCGCAGGCCCTGCACACCATGCACCCCTCCGAATACTCGATCGGGGCGCCGCATTCCGGGCATTCAGGCCTCAGCCCGCGGTCGAGCTTGGTCATCTCCGTGAACTTGAGCCCGCGCATCTCCAGGTGGGTCTGCAGGGCTTTTCCAATCGCGTCGGGGCAGGAGTATATCTTCTCCTTGGCCAGCACCCGCTCGGGGCAGCGTATGCCCTTGAGCTGCTCGACTATCGCGACCGAGTCGATGCCCGACCTCAGGGCGAGCGATATCAGCCGGCCGATGGCCTCGGTCATGCTTGCCGCGCAGCCGCCGCTCTTCCCCATCCTGGCGAACAGCTCGAAAAGGTTGCGCTGGTCATCCTCGTTCACAGTCACGTACAGGTATCCGCATCCTGTGTTCATCTTGTGCGTCGCCCCCTGGGTTATGAGGGGCCTCGGCCTGGGCCGCAGCTTGCCGTTCTCGTCGAAATTCGCGTCGAACAGCTTTGTCTGGAGGGCGAGCGGCTCGGCCTTGTCCTTCTTCGTGCCCGATTCCAGGACCTGGGCGCCCCTGCATCCGTCCCTGTAGACTGTAATGCCCTTGCAGCCTGTCTGGTAGGCCAGAAGGTAAATCCTGGCTATGTCCTCCTTTGTGGCCGTGTTGTTGAGGTTGACTGTCTTTGAAACGGCGTTGTCAGTGTACTTCTGGAACGCGGCCTGCATCTTAACATGGCCCTCGGGCGATATCTCGTGGGCTGTGGCGAATATCCCCTTCAGGTCAGCGGGGAATCCGGGGATCACGGAGACAGAGCCAGACTCCACGACCGCCTTCTCAAGCTCTTCGGTGTAAAGGCCCCTGTCCTCGCAGGCGTTTTGGAAATGCGGGTTCACGTACCTCAGCTCGTCATTGTCCATGACCCTCTTCACGTAGGCAATCGAGTAAATCGGCTCGATGCCGCTCGAGCAGTCCGCTATCATGGAAATCGTGCCTGTCGGAGCAATTGTCGTCACCGTGGCATTGCGCAAAGGCTTGCCCTTCCCGTATATGCTCTTCTTGAAGTTCGGGAATGCGCCTCTTTCCTTTGCCAGATCCTCGGAGGCCTTCCGGCCCTTGTCCTGTATGAATTTCATGACCTTCTCGGCGAATTCGTATGATGCAGGCGATTCGTACGGGATGCCGAGCTGTATGAGCATATCGGCCCATCCCATGATGCCGAGGCCAATCTTCCTGTTCGCCCTTGTCATCTCCGCTATCTCGGGAAGGGGGTACTCGTTCTTGTCTATGACATCGTCAAGGAACTGCACGGCAAGCTTCACCGCATGTTCCAGTCTCTTCCAGTCAACCTTGCCGTCCTTCACCATGTTGCTCAGGTTGATCGAGCCCAGGTTGCAGGACTCGAACGGAAGTAGCGGCTGTTCGCCGCAGTTGTGCACCTTGACCCCGTTGGCATCAAAAACGTTGACACCCGGGACCTGGACATCGTAAACGTCCTCGGTGGATTCCGGCACAATTGACTTGACCCTGGCCACGAAACGTTCCCTGTTCAATCTTCTCTTGTACAAGGATAGTTTTTCATCCAGTTTGCGGGCCTTTTCCGTGTTGGAGAAGCCAATGATTTTTCTGAACCGGGCAATGTTCTCGCCTGAAACGGTCAACTCGTGCTGCGCCCGGGTGGCATATTCCTTGGAATTTCCTTTCCCATCGGGCAGAAAAGCGGTTCCAACCTTTCTGCGGTCCCTGAATATTTTTGAGGCGATGCCGAGCCTGAGAAGCATTCTCTGTGCTGCCTGAAGCCGCGGAAGGTCGGATTGTGACAACCTCACACTTATTCCCTTGCTCGGAGTGCCCTGGACCGAGCCGTCAGTGTCAAAGAATCCTTTGATGAAACCGCAGTAGAAATCAGAAGAGCATTTCTCCAATTTTTCGGTTATTCCTTTATTGCCAGGGGTCATCCCCAACTTCAGAGCAAGCTTCCTCACATGGCCCAGCGCCATTCTGTGCTCGTTCCGGCCGGAAACCTTCGTCCAACCGGAGAAATCGCTCCTGCTGGGCATGGTTCCGGCCGCCCTCATGGCCTCCAGCATTATCCCTTCATGGCCCGGTTCTTCCCAAACTGAGAGGACCGCTTTGTCCTCCTTGAGTGTTCCATCCCCCATCAGGAGTCCCAGGAGATAGCCCTCCTCGCGGCTGCCCATTCCCGGCCAGGATGCATTGGCGCGGTGGTCGTTGAGGAGTATCATTTCGCCGGGGCGGAGCTCTCCGGCCTTGCGCCATCCGGTTTCCTTCGAATACCTTGTCATTCCGTTGACGCACCTTACAGGGTGGTCCTCGGTGAGCCTGAGCTCGTAACCTTCCTCGGTGGTCAGCCTGAACACCTTCTTTGTGGCTGTCCTGAAAAAACCCCTCGGACCTGTTTGAAAATCATGGCCGTCGATACGGGCATTGAACTGTCTTTCCAAAAGATCCATTGCCCTGCAAGGGCCGTAATCGGTATGCACCCATGTATCCCCCGCGACACAAGGATTCGTGGACTCGATTTCCCCCACGGCCGGCGTCGGGTTTGACTCGTTAAGCTTGTCGATGAAAATCATGCCCGGGTCGCCCGTCTTCCAGGCCAGACTGACAATGTGGTCGAACAGCTCCTTGGCGTTTGCCGTCTCCTGGACCTTGCCAGTGCGCGGATTGATAAGTTCGTATTCCTGGTTCTTTGCCACCGCTTTCATGAACTTGTCCGTGGCCGCGACGGAGATGTTGAAGTTCGTCAGGACGGTAAGGTCCTCCTTGCACCCGATGAAGTCCTTGATATCCGGGTGATCGACCCTGAGTATGCCCATGTTGGCTCCCCTGCGGGTGCCGCCCTGCTTGATCGCCTCGGTCGCCGCATTGAAGACCTTCATGAAAGAGACAGGCCCGGAGCTCACTCCCTTGGTGGAATGGACCGCGTCGTTCTTGGGCCTGAGCCTGGAGAAGGAGAATCCTGTTCCGCCGCCGCTCTTGTGGATCATGGCCGCATTCTTCAGCGCGTCGAATATGCTCTCCATGGAATCCCCGACAGGCAGGACGAAGCATGCCGAGAGCTGCTGCATGTCCTTGCCCGCGTTCATCAGCGTGGGCGAGTTGGGAAGGAAGTCCAGCGAGGTCATGAGCCTGTAGAACTCGTCCTCGGTTTCCTTGACCTGTTTCCTGTTCTTCCCGTAGGCCTCCTCGGCCGATGCTATATTCTTCGCAACCCTGCGGAACATGTCCTTCGGCTTCTCAACCAGGTTGCCTGAATCGTCCTTCGACAGGTATCTGCGCTCCAGCACTGCCAGAGCATTGTCGCTGAGCTCCATGGATTATCCTCTCCAGAGAAAATAGGCGCCCTGTCAGTAAGGCGGTGAACGGGCATCCCAATCCCTTGCCCGAGGTGATAATTTCTCAGGTAATAAACCTTATGCCTGAAATCGCTGGCTTGCGCTGGCTTATCTGTCCGCAGCAACCCATTCCCCAATTTATTTATACTCTGCTTCCAATGTATGCAACAGGTATGTCAAGGGGTTGTGAATGTGACGAGAAAGCTACTTCCCATCTCTGTGTGTTTGGCCGTGATTCTGTCGTCCGTCGGAACGCTTGCCGGCGGCATGAACCCGTCTGAGGAAACCGATGAATTCAATTCCCTGGGCGGTCTCTGGAACCCGGACGGCCCGACCGAGAGCGCCACAACGCACATTGTCCGGCCAGATACCCTGCTTGCGGCCAATCCGGGTCCACTGCCCGCTGCGGCGGACAATTCCGCGGGGCTTCCGCCGGTCGGGAACCAGCAGTCCCAGGGCTCCTGCACCTGCTGGGCAATAGGCTACTACCATACGACATTCATCGAGAACCGGGAATCGCCCTTCGATCTCACAGACCCGGCCAACCAGGCCAGCCCGGCCTTCCTTTACAATGTGGCGAACGGCGGTTACAACGGCGGCTCCTACATGGATGATGTGGCCGATTTGATAATCTCGAACGGAGTTACCAGCATGGCGGAGATGCCCTACGACACATACGACTATCACAGCTGGCCGTCCGAGGACTGGATATGGGTGTCCGGCATGAAGCGCAAGGCCGCGAGCCAGAACTGGCTCTATGTCGGGAACCAGGGCGGAATGGACGCGCTCAAGGCCCATATCGCGGCCGGGAATACTGCAACAACAGGAATCTCGGTGTGGAGCAATTTCGACCACATCAGGGACTTCAACAACACATACTGTTCCAGCGAGCGCTACGGCACAGACAGGGGCGGTCACGTGGTCACAATCTGTGGCTATGACGACGAGAAGCCAACTGCCGACGGGAAAGGCGCGTTCAGGATGGTGAACTCCTGGGGCACTAACTGGGGCGACTCAGGGTACTGGTGGATGACATACGAGGCACTGGTGGACGGCTATCTCGGATACAGCTGGATAATGTACCTGGAGAGCGAGCTGGACTACTCTCCTTCCGTGGTTGCCAAATTGAACGTCAGCCACCCAGAGAGGGGGGACATTGTAAGCAATTCCGGCCTCGGGATAGCGCTGGCGGAGAACAGCGTCCAATTGGCGGAAAAGACCCTGCTGGGCTGCCCCTGGATTGAAGACTGGTATTCGGGAGAGGTATACCCTGTGCAGGAGATTCCGTTCCCCGAGGGAACAATGGCATTCGACATCTCTGAATTCCTGCCGTTCATGGTTCCGAGCATCAACCATCAGTTCATCCTCACGCTCGATAACAGCGGAGACATCAACGGCGAGCTTCTCTCGATGGAGATTCTCAACCCGGAATGGTGGGAGGGCGACGTATCCTGGGAGACGCCTCTTGAGATCGCTGCCTACTCCACCGCCCAAACGGATGCATATGTCGAGCCCGGGCTTTTCGTGCATCTGCCGATCCGGATTGACAGCGACCTTGACTTCGAGCACAAAGCGATAAGCGAGTTCTGGGAGGGCGACGGCTCGGAGCTAAATCCCTACATAATCCATGACTACTATGTCTGGGGAGAGAACGCTGGCTGCTGCATCTATCTCGGGAACACGACCTCGCATTTCACAGTATCCGGCTGCACTGTGGAGGAACCCTCGGGCATAGACTGGTCAGACTGGTACATGGACTCAGGCATTCTGTTTTACGGATTGGCCCACGGCACTGCCGAGGGAAATGCTGCGCGCCATGGCCAGGTGGGGATTACAGTCACCGGCTCAACCCAGGTTCAGGTCTGCGGCAACAATGTCTCAGCCAACGA
>DAKD01000005.1 GCA_002499085.1 Methanomassiliicoccales archaeon UBA280 | reverse complement strand
TAACCTTTAACTGTCAAAGTTAGGGTATATCAAAAAATTAAAAAAATATCACAGAATTGCCCGGGAGAATCAGAGTGAGGTGGCACGAAGATGAGCAATGCCAACCACAATTTCATTCATCAAAAGTACGACTGGCAGACCGGGGTTTATTACTACAGGGCGAGGTCATACGATTCCCACCTCGGGAGGTTTTTACAGAGGGACCCCGCCGGCATGGTCGATGGACCGAACATGTACGCGTACTGCGGGAACGGGCCGGTGAATAACAGGGATCCGAGCGGATTGGAATTTGGCGGTTGTGTAGTTTGGTGCCAAGTAGGAGGAACAGCCTTCTCACCCCAGATAGAGATATATTGGTGGCCAGACGGAGAAGAGAACAAGCGTTATTGTATAAAAACAGGAACCTTTTATTGCACATTATTTGGGATGGTTTGCGATTTCATTACACCGCTGGCTGAATTGGAGACTTTGGATGAGAACTGGTGTGAAGATAATTATTGTAGAAGTCCTAATGCATACCATGGTGGAATAGACGCCTGGAATTCAATAGCTGGAGTTAATAAGGAGAATATAATGCTGGATTACGGAGGAAACACAAGAGGTGGCGTACCTTCACACTTATGGGAACGGCATGGGAAATATAAGGTGGCAATATTATGAAATCCTTAAAAGAGATTGTCTCCCGGTATGAAACACACTACAGGAGAATAACTGGAATATTAGTTATTTTTGTCTTTATGTGTTTGGCGGTAAGCGCAGTGATTTCAAGCAGGCTTGGAGCAATTCATCTCATTACCTTCTTCATTGTCTCCTCTGCATTAATTCTGGGAATATACTTATTTGTTGAATTGATAGTGATTTCAAAAGGCAGGATGTTATAAATGTATCTCAATTCCACAGAAATTATACCAATCCTTGTCTGTGGAATAAATGATAGAGGCCGCGAGTACGACTGGCAGACTGGGGTTTATTACTACCGGGCGAGGAGCTACGATGCGAACCTGGGGCGGTTCCTCCAGCCCGACCCCGCCAGCATGGTCGATGGACCAAACATGTACGCGTACTGCGGGGGGGATCCGAGCGGAAAATTACCTATGGGCTGCACCCCCTTTCATCGGCCTCGCGTCACACGGCATGGAGCTGGCCGTCGTACCTGACGACCTGGACATGCTCGCCTATCCTCTTCAGGTAAGGCGGCTTTTGCAGCGTCACGGCGGCCATGCTGTCCGGGTCCAGCACCTGCACCGTGGTTTTGTCATGGGTCACGACCACCGCCTCCCTGATGTCCCTGAATTTGGAAACAGGCTTCATCCTGGGGTCGTCGGACCTCACCCGGACTATCTGTCCGTTGGAGACGTTTTTCAGCACTGTGACCTTGGAATCGGACTCCTCGACGACATGGACCTTCTTATCATAGGCCACGACATCGCCCTCCCTGAGCGCCGGAAGCTTGACGAGTATCGAGTTCCTGTACATGTCCACGCCGTCCTTCTGGCCCACGAGCGAGGGAGACTCGAGCACGCTCGCGCCCGTGAGTGCCCGTATCTTGCCGGCTATGGCCCTGGCCATCGCCAGCGAACCCACGTAATAGTCGATGCCGCCCTTGACCAGCGACTGTTTGGTGATGAATGCCTTCTCGTCGGATGAGGAATGTTCCTCGGCCATGCGCTGCACGATGACGTTCTCCTCGGCAAGCTCGACCAACGCGTCCTTGGCCGCAATGCCCTCGATGCGCAGCTGGATCACGGCCTCGTAATAGTCGCCGCTCTGCCTGGAGCAGGATGTGCAGCACCCGGGCCTTATCCTGATGAGTACTTCCCGTTCCTGGGATATCTCGTCGTCCTCGATGGTGAGCACGGCCGTGCACATCACCCTGTGCTCGCCCTTCTCCGGGGGCAGGTATGGCACGCTCCATCTCACTGATCTTACTTGGCCCAGCTTCCTTGTCCCGGCGCCGAGCAGCTTCACGGCAATGTCCTCCGGCAGGGCGTTCTTCCACACCGAGCCGTCCATGACGCGGCCGCAGGTCCGGCATACCTCGACCACGATGCGGTCCGGCGGCATTATCAGCTCCTTCGAGAGAAGGCATTTCCTGCATAGATGGCCGTAGAGCTTCTCCTCCGAACCGCACTGGACGCAGAACATGGTGTCACCCCATGCAGAAGAATATGGCGAAAGGCGTGCCGCCGACATGGCCCACGGCATCAGGGTGTATGCAGCCTTCCTCGACCGCGATCCTCACAACTGTCTTGCCGACCAGGTTGGCCGATGTGGCCCGGGCCAGCATGCCCCGGAACTCGTCTTCCGTGACCTCGTCCCCGTCGAAGAAATCCGTGGCCAGGTCCATGACAGTGTCGGAATCCTCCAGCTTCTTGCCCAAAAGCTCGGAATCGCATGCCGCGAGTATGAACTCCGCGCCCTTGGTGTGGAACCCAGCGATTATCATAGCTCATGCACCATCTTGTAGAGAGGCTTGCCGTCCCTCTTGCCCACTTCGAAAATGTCACCGCTCTTGCGCATGCTCTCCCATATCGCCCTGACCTGGTCCTCCGAGATGTTCAGGGTGATGGCCTCGTCCGCGACCTGGTCGACCGTGAATCCCTGGCTGTCCTCCCTGAGCAGAGACTTCATTATCTTGTTTATGGTGAGGCGCCTCTGCTGCTGGCTCTGCGGCACGCCTGTGTAAAGCGTGTCGGCGTCCCATTCCAGCTCGCTGCCGCCCCCGCCTATGACGCGGCTCAGGTACTCCCTGACTATCTTGATGGCCCTCTCCGCGTCGTCGAGATTCACCTCGTCGGCCATCCTCGCCCTGGCGCTGGCCTCGGCCACGCGCACGAAGCCCTCCAGCTGCCTTGCCGTTATGGGTATGGCCTTGTTCTCGCCGCTCTTGCTCTTCCCGCGGACCTCGAGGTAATAGGCCTTGAGCCTCTCGATGGCCTTTGCTGTCAGAATCGGGAACTTGTGCTTCTTGGCGTAGAACACGTACTTCCTCAGGAGCTCCGGTTCTATGAGCGGCTTCCTGGACAGGTCCATGCGCTCGTACTCCTCCCTGTCGAAATCCTCTTCCGTGTCTGCGCGGCTGTGGTACCGCTCCCTCATCTCCCCGACAAGGTGCGAGTTGAGTATGTGGTCCGCGATGTTGGCATCCTCCTCGGGCTTGGGCTCATCATAGATAGGGAATATCAGGTCGAACCTCGAGAGCAGCGTCGGCGGGAGATTTATCTGCTCGGAGATCAGCTCGCTCTGGCTGAACCTGCCGTACTTTGGGTTCGCCGCCCCGAGTATGGCGCATCTGGACTGCAGCTGCGCGCTTATGCCGGCCTTGGCGACCGAGATGGTCTGCTGCTCCATGGCCTCGTGCATGCTGCTCCTGTCCTGCGGAGACATCTTGTCCAGCTCGTCCACGCACGCAAGACCTTTGTCCGCGAGCACGAGCGCCCCGGCCTCCAGCGTCCATCGGCCCTCGCCGAAATCGTCCTTCACGGCGGCGGCTGTAAGGCCGGCGCTGGTCGCTGATTTGCCCGAGGCATATATCCCGCGCGGCGTGATGTCGGCCATGTACCTGAGCAGCTGGGATTTGGCCGTGCCCGGGTCCCCGACCAGCAGGATGTGGATGTCGCCGCGTATCTTCGTGCCGTCAGGCATCTCCTTCGCGATGCCGCCGAACAGCTGGAGGGCGAGCGCCTCCTTCTCGAAGTCCAGGCCGAAAATTGTCGGCGATATGGATTCCTTGATCGACTGCAGCGGGTTCGGGCCGGAGGCTATCTCGAGAATCTTGACCTGCTCGTCCTCGGTGATGTTCATGTTGTAGGCGTCCGCCTCGATGAACTCGAGGCTGTTCACGTTGAGGAAGATGTCGAATGTGGTCTGGCCCTGCGAGCCTCTCTGGCGGGCGCGGCTGTCCAGTATGCCGTTGAGCACGACCCTGGCGCCCGGGAATATCATGCCCGTGATGTCGTCCTCCATGTAGGCGACTAGGGATTGGGGCTGGGCCCCGGCCTTCAGGTCCTCGGGCTGCTCCTGTATCTCTATCTTCTCGGTGTCGATGAAGGTTGAGAGCTCCTTGACGAGCTTGAATTTCGTGGAGCCGGCCGCGCGACCGCAGCCGCCCCCGCCGTCCTCTGTCTTCTCGCATTCCAGCGGCTCGCGGATGAACAGCTCCTCATGCTGCTGGACATGGGTGACATGCCCGCATCTCAGGCATTTGAAGGCGGCCTGGATGACCTTAGGTCTTACTTCGTTCGCCTTCCTGACCAGGCCCTCCACGGTGATGAACTGGCCCATGTTCTTGGACCTTATGTCCCTGATGCCTATGCGTATGCCGCTCTCGCCCTTCGGAGGGAGTTCCGTTATCCGCAGGTGGATGACCGCGTTCTCGTCAAGCGTCTGGGCCATCCTGGCTACGGAGGCTATGGCCAGCTCTCCGGCCTTCAGGACCCTGACGGGCGAGCCGATGAGCTGGTCCGCGAAATCCTCGTCATAATGCTCTATGTCCTGGAACTTCACGTAGAGGCTGCGCTCCTCCGGGTATATGCTTGCGATACTGGCTATCTTCTTGTCATAGCCGTACTTTCCGAGGAATTCCTCCCATTTCTCCTGAAGCGGAGCGCTGGCTGTTTCTGGCACTTCATGCTCCCCCTTGAACGAGCTGACAATTGCCGGCGAGGATTATCCTCATCTATTAAATGGGTTGCGCCTCCGTGTATTTAACAGCTAGAGGGGCTAGGGGCTTTGTTTGCAAAACGGGATAAAGGGGCTAGGGTGTGCTGGCTGACTTGAACAGCCAGCACAAAACATATGTTAGCAACCCTAGTCCCTAGACCCTAAACCCCAGAATCACAAAGATAAACAAACCCTTCCAAGGGCTGGTTGCTTACTGCCTTAGCTTCCTGATGACAATATACAGCATTCCGATGAGCAGAGGGACGAGTTGCAGCCCCGATGTTGCGGCCGCAGGCGATGGCGCATTCAGGACGAGTGGCGCGTCAACCGAATGTTCGGATGTGAAAATGGAGTCTGGGCGGTCCGCGATGAGTGGCTCGCAATTGCCCTTTGCCCCGGAGGGAGCAGCCTGTTCCAGTTCGGGTTCGCCCGGGAGCCCGAAGGAGGATACCGTCCATGCGCAGTCCGCGGTGGCGTGCACCCAGTATGCTTTGCCTTCCGACATGGTGATGGCCTCGGGGGTAGAATCCACAATGTAAGGCGCCGCTGCCTGCCAGACAGATATCTTATCCGCCTGGGCGGGCAATGTTGCGGATGCCAGGCTAGGGGTTGCCGAAGGATAGCCGACCATGTTCCATCCTGTATACAGCTGGATGTTCACCGCCGAGGATGGATAATAACCCATGGCACCGGTCGTCAGCTTCTGGTCCCCGCCGTTGGCCGTGATGAATATCCACACGCCCATGGAGCTGTCGATTGTCGCCAGGTCATTGACTGTACCGCCGACCCTGTAGGTCTTCCAGGGGTCGGCAGGTGTCAGCGGGTTGTACCATTTCGCCACTGTCCATATTGTTCCGCCGTCCCCGTAGGTGTTGTCATCCAGGATGGCTGCGATGCTGCCGCTGAGAGTGTAAGGGAAGGACACAAATGCCCAGCTGCTTGGGGCGTGGCCGGACAGATCGATGTCATAAGGCTCTTCTATGGCTTCTTTTATCACTGTGACCGTATCCGTGGCCGTGTTGCCGTATGTGTCGGACACCTCAGCGTCTATGATGACCGGGCCGTCAGGGAAGGCTGCTGTGTCCCAAACGTATATCCATTTTCTCAGGAAATGGTCATAGGTAGCGTCGACCGGGGCTCCTTTGTTGAAGTAAATCCTCACACCCGTTATCCCGCTGGAATCCCCCGCTGCCACAGTGATGTTGATGGTTCCGCTGACAGTGGACAAGTCGGCCGGGGACTCAATCAGGATGGATGGCGGGGTCTGGTCGGTGGGGGTAGCTATGGCTGTTTTCACAATGGTGCTGTCCTCGTTGTCGCTCTTGTCAATGGCTGTGACCGCAAAATGGTAGAGGATGTTGTTCTCCAGCCCATACATCTCGAAGTAAGTTGCGCCTGAATCGTCCACGGGGGATGGCGGATAGTACGTCGCTGCGGAGGTGTCAGTGAAATCCGCGGTGCTGTAATACAGCTTGTAGCCGGCCAGGTCCTTCTCGCTGCTGGGCAGCCATGACACGTTCACCATTCCTCCGAGCTGGAGGTCTTCGGCCAGGACGTCCTGAATCGGCCCAGGGGGCAGAGTGTCTGTGGTCGTGCCCCATGCCTCAGCAGAATCGGGGCCTTCGTTGCCTGCGAAATCTGCGGCTGCGACGACATAGTAATAGGCTGTGTCCCGGGCAAGGCCGCTGTCCAGGTAGGAATTAATCGCTGAATCGGCCACGAACTGATAGGGGCCTCCCGGCAGTAAAGAACGATAGATATGGTACTCGTCAAGGTCTATCTCGGTATTGGTGTTCCAGACGAGGGCAAGGCTTTCTCCCTCGACACCGGGTTCAATAACCAGGCCGGTGACTTGGCCGGGGGCTGTCCTGTCCCTGGTCCCGTAGACTGTGACATCGTCCACCCAGTAACCTATAGAATTCTGAGTCTTGTTGGTGTAGAGATTGAAGGCCACCAGGCACTCCCTGTGAAGGAACTCGGTGAGGTCTATCTCGAACTGCCACCAACCTGCATAGTCGCCGGAAAGGCCGCCGTAGTATTGCCAGTTCTCGCCGCCGTCCATTGAGATGCCTATGAAGAAATAATCGTTGGTGTACGTGTGTCCTGTCATCAGGAAACGAAGCGTGGCTGCCTCGGCGGTCCTGAGGTCGAACGGGTGGATGAGGTACTCGTCCATGGAGTTTCCGTAGAGACCGGTGACATCGCTGCCGCACCACCAACTCGTGCCATAGGAATAATAATCGTCATTCACCTGATGCCAGTTAGGCTGGGTTCCGCTGGTGCTCGCCCATTCCCCGACTCCCGATTCCATGTCGTCGAAGAAGAAAATCGAAGCTATCTCGACCTCGTCGATGTATATCCCTTCCCTGGTTCCGGCGCTGTCGCTGCAGAACCAGAAACGGACCGTCAAGGATGACGCGCCGCAAAAGGCGTCCAGCGAAATATGTCCGGTGTTCCACCATGTCCGGGCCATCAGGTCCGGGTCCAGGGAGTCGTACTGCCATTCATCGTTCCCGTCGTTGAGGGACAGAATCGGGGTCCATCCTGTGTCGGTGGAGCGTTTCACCGATACATTGAATACATCATACTGGTCCTCGGCATCCATCCAGTAGACGAAGCTGAGATAAGCATTGTCATATCCATCCAGGTTGACCGTCACGTCGGCATAGGAGTTCATGTAGTTATCGTAGGATTTGCCAATGCCAGTAACCTTTATCTCGTCGACATACCATCCCTCCCTGGCGACGGTATCGTCGCTTTGTAGAAGAAACATGAGATATATCTCTGAGCCGTCGTAGGCTGCCAGGGACAATGTCTGGGCTTCCCACTTGCAGGCATTTGCGTCAAAGTCATTCGGGTCGTAGCCGCTGTCCCGCGCGCTTGCGGTGGCGCTGTTACCGTATGTGGCCAAGGTGGTCCATTCCGGTCCGTCCACCGTTGTCGGGGGGGTCGTGGACACCTTCACATAGGCCAGGTCGTAATAGTCTTCGATGGCAAGCCATTGCTGGAATGCCAGGGAGCAGCCTGTTTGGGCAGTGAGGTCCAGGGTCGTTATCATGTACGAACTCATGGAGCTCCGGTACTGCGGACCCGTTCCGATCGCCCGCACATCATCGATGTACCAGCCTGGCGCGCCTCCCGAAGTGTCGGTGCCCAGGGCGAACCTGGCCTCGACATTCTGTTTCCCCGCACAGGGATTCAGGTTGGAGGTAATGGATCTCCAGGCCAGATTGTCATAGCAATATGCCGCGTATCCGCCCAACGGATTCCCGTAGGATGTACTCAGAGTGCCGTCATAGTAAGGCGAGGGATTGGTGGACGGAGTGTTCACATGGTACCAGCTGCCGCCTGTTCTGTTCTCGATTATTCCGCCGTCCCAGTTGTTTGCCGTCCCTTCGAAATCGGCATATTGGTAATGATTGAGGGAAAGGGAAGTGTATCCCCTGGCATCCAGGACCGGCAGCTTGAGGAATGAGTCCTCGCTGTCGGCATAGTTACCGGCAAGATTGGTCGCCCAGCAGTTCGTGCCTGAGCGGGGCGCAGGCCCCACAGTGGGATTGCCGAGCGCCCAGCTGTCTGCGGTTCCCGAATATATCCCATGCGTCCACCCGGCAGCGCCGGATTCCAATGCATCCGCGAACAGAGTGTTCGTTCCGGTACCGGGGCTTGTCCCGGCCACATGGTAGCTGTAGCTGCCGGAATACGTTTTATTGCTGCTTCTGGCCCATGACGCGGATACGTCGGCGGGGTCCGCATCCCCCGTCGCCCAGAGATATCCTATCGGGAATTCCGCGGTGTCGTAGAAAATGGTATGTTGCTGGCTGGCCACCGCGCCGACACCGGCGCAATAAAGGCTGTGATCACCGTAACCCGGCCTGTCCGTTGTGGCTGCCCAGTAATCATATCCGGAGCCTGAGTTCAGGTCGGCAATGGCCCATCCGTCTGTGCCTGTCTCGAAATCGTCGTAGAAAATGTAGGAATCCCCCGGGGCGCGGGACTGGCGCGTGCCGTACCCGGTTCCACGGTTGGGCGCAGGGAGGGGCGCGACCATGGCCCTGTCCGGAACTGCCGCAGAGCGCATTCCTGACACTGGCGAAACCAGATGTGCAGGCTCCGGGGCATCATGTAAGACAGGGCACTTGGTGTCAGCCCCTTTGCCCATATCCACCTCAAAAGAAGCGGATTCGACCACTGGGAAGCTGAGTGACGTAGCCGGATAGACGCACAATGTAAGCAGGGCTATGGCCGCGAGTGAACTGGCCACTGCGGTCGCGATTGTTTGTTTCATCCTGAGTTCACCGTTACAGGGTGTATGAGCCTGGGAAATTGTCAACGGCCTCGGGATGGGAATCGCTGTAATCGCTGGTGTATTTCGGTGCGGCAAGGGAGAATGCGGACTCCATCGTTGTGGCGCCCTGGCTCTGGATGGCCCATTTGCAGAACCAATAGGTCCAGGCACCCATACTGTACTGGCTCGCATCGTATGTGTATTCGTTCCATGCGCAGCCCTGTGCGACGTATATCTTGTTGGCTGTGTCGTATCCGCTGCCGGTATAATGGTAGGCGACCTCGTCCATGCCGCCGCTCCTGCACTCGTCCATGAAGACGAACAGCTCGGCGCCGGAGTTCAGGTTCCTCAGGTTGTAGGAGAACACATTGTCGAGCAGACATCCCGCCCCGGACCCGCTCGCGTCCCAGGCGAACATCAGCGATGGATGGCTGTCCTTCTGGCCGCCATATGTTGTGCCTGCACTTGTTGAGTATCCGCCTTCCGACTGGAAACCGCCATGGCCGCTGAAGGTAATGACTACCTTTGTGCCTGCCACTGCATTGGCCACAAGGGTGCTCACAGCGCTGTAAATGGCAGATTCGGACGCCTGGCTGTTGATGAGGGTCGTGACAGTGTATCCCTTGCCCCGGAGGTAGGTGCTCCACACCTGGGCATCGTCATCCGCATAGGTGAGGTCGTTTATGGTCTTGTAATCGGAGATCCCGATGCAGAGGGCTAGCTTGGTGCCGTCGCCCCCGCCTCCGCTCGCAGTGCTGGTCGCCTTTACAGAGAAGGCGCCTGCGCCGCTGTAGGAGAGAACCATGATGTGATATGTTCCGGCTGCAGGGCTGTTGATGGTGGCCACTTCGTTGGATGAGGATGTGTATCCTCTTGCGTCATAAACACTGGTCGTGGGCTGGGAACCCAGTTTGACGTAAAGGTCAATATCATAGCCAGTGCCGGTGTTGTATGTCTCCACGGTAAGCGTTGCCTTGCCCGTGGGGACAACCACTGTGAAGTATTTCTTGTCGGCCGTGGCGCTTACACTGCTGGATATTCCCGAGCCGTCAAGCGTCAGTACGGTTGATGAGGTGGAGCCCGCTGTCGTGAAGCTGCTCCCGGTCCCGGTGGCCGTGTTCCCTGCAGTATCTGCGGACTTCACACGGTAATAGTACACGGTGCTGGCTGCGAGCCCTGTAAGGGCCACGCTGTGGCTGGTGACGCCGCTCGTGCCAGTTTTGGATGTGCCATATGAGGTCGTCGTCCCGTACTCGACGACACTGGTGGAGGCCTCGTTGGTCGTCCAGGTTACGGTGGCGCCGGTTTCGGTTATTGATGAAACAGCTACGCCGGATATGGTAGGCGGCGTGGTGTCGGTCGTGCTGGTCGTGCTCGTTGCCTTGACCGAGAATGTGCCGCTCCCGCTGTATGAATAGGCCATTATGTAATATGTTCCGGCAGCGGGATTGGTTATGGTGATTACCTCGCTGGAGGAGGAGGTGTAGCCTCTCCCGTCATAGCTGCTGGTCGTCGGCAGGGCGCCGAGTTTCACGTAAAGGTCAAGGTCGAACCCGGCGCTTGGATTGTAGGTTTCCACTTTGAGGGTGGCCTTGCCCGAGGGAACGATCACCGAGAAATATTTCTTGTCGGCAGTTGCGCTCACACTGCTGGCGGCGCCTGCGCCGTCCAGGGTGATTGCGACCGTGCCGGTCGCACCGGCGAGAGTTGTGAAACTGCTGCCTGCGCTTGTCGCGGTATTGCCTGCCGCATCGGCGGATTTCACCCTGTAATAGTAAAGCTTGCTGGCGGTAAGCCCGCTCAGGGCGACGTTGTGGCTGGTCACGCCGCTGGAGCCGGTCGCGGTGGAGCCATAGGAGGTTGTCGTCCCGTATTCCACCACGGAGCTGCTGGCCTCATTGGTGGTCCAGGTGACCGTGGCGCCGGTGGAGGTTATGGAGGAAGCGCTCACGCCGGAAATGGTTGGGGGCGTGGTGTCTGCCGCGCTGAGGGTGGTGAAGCTGCTCCCGGTGCTGGTGGCCGTGTTCCCGGCCGCATCGGCGGATTTCACCCTGTAATAATAATTGGTGTTGGCCGCTAGCCCGCTAAGGGCGACGCTGTGGCTCGTGACACCGCTGGAACCGGTCGCTGTGGAGCCGTAGGATGTGGTTGTCCCGTACTCCACGACCGAGCTGCTGGCCTCGTTGGTCGTCCATGTGACCGTGGCGCCGCTGGAAGTAATGGACGTGGCGGTCATGCCGGATATCGTGGGGGCTGTGGTGTCAGCCGTGCCGGTGCTGGTCGCTTTGACAGAGAAGGTACCGCTTCCGCTGTAGGAATAGACCATTATGTAATAGGTGCCTGCAGAGGGATTGGTGAGGGTTATCACCTCGCTTGAGGAGGAGGTATAGCCCCTGCCGTCATAGGTGCTCGTCGTGGGCTGTGCGCCGAGTTTCAGATACAGATCAAGGTCAAATCCCGCGCTGGGATTGTATGTCTCGACCCTTAGAGCGGTCTTGCCTGACGGGACCACGACGGAGAAGTATTTCTTGTCCCCGGTCGCGCTGACGCTGCTGGCTACTCCGGCGCCGTCGAGCGTTATGGACTGCTCCGTGGTGCCGCCCTCGCCCGTGGCCTTGAACTTGTAGGTTCCGCTGCCGCTGTAGGAATAGACCATAGCATAGTACGTGCCTGACGCCGGGCTGGTAATGCTGATGGTTTCGGTGGATGAGGAGGTGTAGGCCCGGGCATCGTAACTGCTGGTGGTCGGGTAGGCGCCCCTCTTAATGTACAGGTCAAAATCGTTCGTGCCGGTTATCGTGTATGTCTGCAAGGTTAATTTCGTGTACCCTGTTCCTAGGGTGAAGTAATAGTTATCTATCTTCCCGGCAGCAGTGAGGGTGCCGCTTTTCTCCTGGCCCAGGCTTACCTCTACGTTCACGCCGTCTGCCATCGCAAGGCCGGCTGTCGCCAGAATGCTCACCGCCAAAATTCCACACACTAACAATACCCATACGTTGCTTTTCCGCGTCATCTCTCTTTCCTCCTTTTTTTGGTCAGGGTTGAAATCGGGCACATTGATTTCGGTCCGAAATCTTGATGATGTGTAAGAGATATGGAAACAGGCTATATATATATTACCAATTTTCTATTGTTAAAATGTTAGATATTGAAAGTATAAGTGTGTTGGAGTTGGCTCGATTATTTTCGGCGGTGTTTCTTCCGCTCTTTTTTTCCTTCGTGGCTCTCTTTTCGCCGCTGCCTCCATTTTTTCCTCAGAAGGAACACTGCAAATCCGACGATGGAAACCACTACCGCAAATATGGGTATGATGCCTATACCGGAACTGCCCCCATCGTCAATCTTGTCCTGGCCGGTTTGCGGCAGGGTTGCCATCGCAATATCCGAGTCAGTCCCGTCGGTGAGAACGGCACTCGTTGTTTCCCAGATAACAACAATATCCTCGCCCGCCTGGATCGCGTCATGCCCGCGCACGATGGTCCCGCCATGTTCTGCGATATCCTTTCCCTCCGATACCACAATAGCCTCACCGAGCACAGTCCCGTTTATTGGAGCAACGATGATGTCCCAACCGGCATCGCCGGTGATGGCGGAGTCGGAGCTCTGCCATGCCAACCAGAGGTTGTCTTCGAACGAGAACAGCAGCGGATAGGTGTCATCGCCGGTGTCGTGGGATGAGGTCAGAGCATGGGTCGTCCAGGAATCTGTGTATACCGCCAGCCCCACATCCTCGTCGTCTCCCGCGCCGATCGTTTTGTCTCTGGACTGCCAGGCGATATGCAGATTGCCGTTGAGGGCGAGCATGCACGGGTAGAGGTCGTCCTCGGTATCGGCCGGGTCAGAGAGCTGTGTGGCAGGGCCTAAAGAATGGTTCAGTAGGTGATAAGGCGCTGCCACGATGTCCAGGTCCGTGTTGTCGGTGAATGCCGTGTCGTTGCTGGACCATGCTATCCACAGCGTATCGCCAAGGAGAGCGGCGGTGGGATTCTGATTCATCTCTTTCCACGTTTCGGTGACATCGACAGGCTCCGACGCCGAGGAAATATATGTCGCCATCATGATATGCCCGTCCACACCTTCGAGGGATTGCCATAGCACGATGACTCCGCTCTGGTAAGGAAGCAGGAACGGCGCATAGTCGTTTGCCGAGTCGTTCAAATCCGTAAGTTCTACTGGGCTGCTCCACCCGGCAGAAGCTTCGTAAACGGAAAGCACTATGTCCCAGTCCGAGCCTGTTGTGTATTGCAGGCTGTCGGTGGCCCATGCCGCGTAGACAAGGTTGCCGGAACTGCATGTGACCAGATCCCTTTCGTACCCCGCGCTTTCTGCCAGCTTCCCGGGTGCCGCCCAAGCGCCTTGGTTTCGCACACTGTACATGATGTCGACGCCGGAGCCGTCGTAGGCAAGCCAGGCCGCCACAAGCATGCCGCCTACCTCTGAAATGCTTGGCGAGCGGTCAATCACCGAATCGCCCAATGCGGTTATCTCTGAGGTTTGGACCGCGATGGCGCTGTTGGACAACAGTAAAATGGCGAGAATCGCTGCGATTAGGGGAGTCAAATAATATCCGGTACCGGTCATTCCCCCTTCCTCCAGGGCGTGAATTTGGTGAAGAGCACTATTGCGGCGGCGGAAAACAGTATGCCAAGCCCGAGGGACCGCAATACGAGACCCATATTCCAGGAACCCGAAGCCGCGGCATCAACGGCCTCAGCATCCGTGGCCGGGATGGTGACCTGTGCGGAGGCCAGGTTGTTCCAGGGCTCAGAATCGCCGGAACAGTTTGCGTGGGCCGTTATGGCATAGTGTCCGGGTTCGGGGTGCCAAAAGAAAGTGTGAAAATAGAATTCTCCAGGTTCCAGCGTAAGGTTGGAAGAATCGAGCAATATGCCGCCCGAAGGAATCCCCAGGAATGTTGTTAAGAGCACTTCACCGGGCGCCTCGCCCCGATTGTACAAGGTGACGGTGACCAGGACCTCGGATGCATTCGTCCAGCTGAATGATATGCCATCCTGGATTATCATGATGTCCGGATAGATGGGAACCACAGTGAGCTCTCCCGAGGAGTTCACAGGGAGCCTCTTGTCATGGATGAACACCGTGAAATTATAAGAACCGGGCTTGATGGGTGCGACGATGCTGAATTCGGCAACGCCATTGAGGTCGGTGGTTGAAAGATGGTCCACCCCGTCAAGGACAAGCAGCGTTTCCTGGCCGGCAACAGAGGAACCATCCTCATATTTCGCGGTGCATGACAGGGACAGTTCCTTCCCTGGCTTGGTGGTGGCATTCCCGATGGTCAAGACGATGCTCGAATGGTACACGTCCAGCCTGTAGCTCTCGGTCTCGACTGTGTTGTTGGATGCATCGGCGGCGCGGACCTTGAGAAGGACAAAGGTGCCGCCTGGGAAAGGCCCGACCGTACCTAGGAAACCATCCAGGGTGATGGTCATCGGGACCGCCTCTTCGGTCGCATTGTTCAGAGAAAAGACCAGCATGACCGGCCCATCTTCTGCGAGGCCGAGGTCGTCTTCCACCGAGGCCAGCACAGTCACTGCATCGAGATTCGTCGGTTCGCCGGGAGATATCAGCAGAGGTACGGATATCGTTGGCGGACATGTGTCCGGCACTTCGATGGTGGCGTTCGCCTGATTGTTGGTGAAATTGCTGTCGGACGGATCAACAAGGTCAGCCACCGCGGTGAACAGATGGGCGCCGCTCAGCGCAGGCCACATCACGCTTGAGACATTTGAGTCTCCGGCCGGAACTGTGAGACGCTCCGAGGAAAGCAGTTTTCCGTCGGATGGGGTTCCCAGAAATATCTTGACGGTCGCGTTGGCGTCCAGGTCGCCCAGGTTTCGGACCGTGGCGTTCACGAGGATCTTACTGTCAGTGACGAAGGTATCCGGCCAGAATGAGATGCCATCAAGGACGGATATGTCGGGCATGGGCTCGGGGAGGGCTTCCACCGACAGAGAGAAGGTCGTGAACCCGGAATCGCTGCCCTTGGTTGCGGTTACGTTCACGGTGTATTCCCCGGGCTCTGAGGGGGCTGTGATGCTCGTTTCATACAGGCCGTTGGGTGCCGTAGTGGTGTTGACAGAGATGCTTGTGCTCTCTACTATGATTTCCACCAGGGCGTCGGGAACCATCTCAAGGGGCTTGTCGGTGAAGTGCACGCTGCCGCTGATTTGGATTTCAGTGCCTGGAAGGACCGACGTATTGCTGGGGTTGGCCTGGACGGTCAGGGAGGCGGCAGAAACCTGAACCGAAAAGAGGGAGGACAATACAAGTGCTGCCAGGATGCCGCTGCATAAAGCACGTGCCATGTAGCGTCAAAACACTGCGCATCTATTTATATTTGCGCATGGGGCCGCATCAAATACTTGTACAAAAATATAATACTCCGGAGAAAATGAGGTCCGACATGGATGCCATCGAGGAGGAGATCCTGAAGCGCGCCAGGGACGGGAGCATAGACTGCCACACTGCCATCGGCATTGCCAAGAAATGCGGCGTGCACCCCAGGCTGGTCGGGGAGAAACTGGACAGGATGGGCATCAAGATACACAACTGCCAGCTCGGGTGTTTTCAGTGATCATAGTATCCTTGATAGGCCTCAAGAAATCGGGAAAGACGACCTGCGTCGAGGCCCTGGTCAGGGAGTTCAAGTCCCGGGGCATGAAAGTGGGCGCGGTCAAGTCCATGGTGGAGGCAAAGTTCACAATCGACACCGAGGGCAAGGACACCTGCCGGCACCAGCGGGCGGGCGCGGATTTCGTTGTCTCGCTGTCGAAGGACGAGGTGGCGTACATCGAGAAGAAGCCCACAAAAAGCCGCCTGGACGAGTTCATGAAATTCATCCCCAAGGATACGGACTTGCTCATCTGCGAAGGGTTGCAGGACATGGACCAGCGCATCATCAGGATACTGGTGGCCAAGTCAACCGATTTCCTGGCCGAGACATTCAGAGTGAGGGGCGCGCAGGAGAATGTTATTGCGCTCACCGGCATAATAGCCAACGAGACAAAGGAGAACAGCAAATATCCGGTGTTCAACTGCATGTGGCCGGACGAGGTGAGGGAGCTGGCCGACCTGATACTCGACAAAAGCGTGTAAACTACCAGCCCTTGAAAGCGCTGGCATTTGCGCCGGGCTGGAAGTTTACATGTATAGGCCACGCACCTGATTATCAAAGCATGATTGCTTTGATTTCATGTGCAATAGAATGGACGGTGCATGGCGGTATATCCCCGCTTGCATTCGTGTCCCCGGTCAATTCATCTCTGGCCTGAAGTCCAGAGGGTTCTTGACCGCATGACACTAAAGCCTTCTGCCGACAGTCTTCAGAGTCGCGTCCAGAAGCCTGTCCCCTTCCCTGGCGAGCCTGGCGCTTTCCTTCCTCATGGATTCGCAGTATCTTTTATCGGTTATGCTGGGCAGGTTGATCTTCACGTTCATGACTGCGCCGTGCAGGCCCGTGTGCGCCATCCTTGCCCCGACGCCGACGTCCGACATCGAGCCCTTGAGGCCCTTGTCGGCGATCTCCTTGGCCAGCTTCAGCACTTCAAGGCATTTCTTTGCAGTGTCCAGCGGCGTGCCGATCGCTTCCTTGTACGCATCCTGGATTGCCCTGTCCCGGGCCTTCTGCTCATCCTTCGTGGCCTTGGGCATGCGGTTGGCCGCGATGACGCAGTTGAAGGCCTGGGTGTCCGCGTCCACATTGTACATGAGCGCGGATTTCAGGGCGTCGGCCTCCAGGCCGATGCGGCAGATGTCCTTGTAAACCTTGAGGTATTCCTTTCCGGTGCTGAGGTTGGAGACCATCGCGACCAGTCCGGCCCCCAGGGCGCCAGAGAGCGCGGCTACGCTGCCGCCTCCGGGAGCCACGGAGTCTGTCTGGACCTCGTCCGCGAAATCAGTAACAGTCTTGTCCACGAGCCTGCACTTGTCCTTCAGCACATACTCGACAATCTTGTCGTCCGGCTCGAACTTGCTCAGGTCCCTGAGGCCCAGGGAGCGCGCCGCCGTCTCGATGACCTCCCTCTCCGGGAATCCGGTGGGCTTGCGCTGCTTCTTCAGGTAATGCACTCCCGCGTCCAGCATGGCCTCCCTCGGCACCAGGCCGACAATCTCCGAGCCTGTGACGCGCAGGCCGCGTTCCTCGGCCAGCCTGCAGACCTCGTCGAAGACCGCATGGGGCGGCGTGACATGGTAGTTCGTGAGGTTGATGGATATCTGGGCCTGGCCGTATTCCGGGATGTACCAGCCTATGGCCCTGCAGTTCCTGAATTTTCCCGGGATCTCGATCTTGTTGCCCTTTTTATCGCGGAGTATCTCGCCGTCCTTGTAGAAACCTGTCGGGCTGGGGCCTCTCTTCACGCGGCCGCTCTCGCGGATCTCCAGGGCAATGTCGGACGCGTACTTCTTGTCCTTGGTGTTCAGGTTGATGTTGTAGGCTATCAGGAACTCCCTTGCGCCGCAGGCCATGGCCCCGAACCTCGGAACGAACTTGGCCGGGCCGCAATCAGGCTTCAGCTTTCCGGAGGCAAACCTGGCCTTCAGACCCTCATACTCCCCTTCCCTCAGGAATGCGAGGCTCTTCCTCTCAATGCTGGAGGCTGATTCCTCGTACAGATAGACAGGGAACCCGAGCTCCTTGCCGATGCGCGCCCCGACCTTCCTGGATATCTCCACGCAGTCCTTCATCGTGACCCCGGAGACAGGTATGAACGGGCAGACGTCCGTCGCGCCCATTCTCGGGTGGGCTCCCCTGTGCTGCGACATGTCTATGAGTTCCGAGGATTTTTTCACGGCCAGGAAGGCGGATTCCGCAACGCTCTCCGGGGAACCGAAGAAAGTGACCACAGTCCTGTTCGTGTCCGCTCCCATGTCCACGTCAACGACCTTGCTGCCGTCGACGCTCTCGATGGCTGCTACTATCTGGTCTATGACCGTCCTGTCCTTTCCCTCGCTGAAGTTCGGCACGCATTCCACTATATTCTTCACGGGCTCACCCGAACTCGGTGATGGATGGGAATAATTTAATGATTGCGCCGCGATGAGTTTGTCATTAATTTTGTGAGATTGAGACTATTGTTAGGGTCTAGGGTCTGTGTTTTCATAATGGGATAAAGGGTCTAGGGTCTAGGTTGCTGGCTTGTTCGGACCAAGCCAGTCGAATGCATTACTATGCACCCTAGTCCCTATCGCCGAATCGGAGATTCGGCTTAGTCGCGACACATGTGTCGGTCCTAGCCCCTAGACCCTAGACCCTAGACCCTAGCCCCTATATTCACCAAGAAGTTGACAAACCCGCCACGATGGTTCAATGAACATTTGGACAGCGACCGGGCGCTGCAGGACCGTGTGCCAACGCCACCGCAACCCTAATAAGGGAAACCGCCGTTTAAGGCCTGTCGAGGGACATGATGGGACACTCAATAGTGAAAGTACCGACCGGGGTGCCGGATTTTGACGCCATCGTTAACGGCGGGTTACCGGAAGGTTCGGTTGTCATCCTGTACGGGGACATAGGAGCGGGCCAGCACGAGTTCATCTACACGTCCGCGTTCAAGCTGGCCACGGTGAAGGAGCATCCCTACATGTTCGAGACATACCTGGGCTCGTTCTGCAAGATGGAGGGCATCCCGGAGCACATCTGCTACGTCACTTTCTCGAGGACCAAGGACGACATCCTCAGGGAGATACACGAGGGCTTCGACCCCGCGTTCTACAACATGCTGTCCAGGAAGATACAGTTCAAGGACCTGAGCGCCCATTACTACAAGAAGAGCCTTGTGCCGCCCTCATGGACTGACGGCGACAACGGCGGTTCCCTGTTCGCCGGAACCCCGAAGGAGAACGTGCTGGAGGCTCTCATCCAGTATCTGGAGGAGGCGCCGCCCAAGTCAATGATAATCATAGACTCGCTCACGGACCTTGTCGTATCGGATAGCATCAAGATCGCAGACCTGGTGAACATACTGAAAGGCATGCAGAGGGCCTCCAAGCGCTGGGGCGGCGTGGTATACATCATGCTGACCCGCGGGATACTGGCCCCCAGGGACGAGCAGATGTTCCTGGACAGCGTGGACGGCGTGCTCACTTTCGAGTGGACGAAGTACCACCTGAGCAGCAAGCGCCAGAGGTATATGTACGTGGAGAAGTTCATGAGCGTCATGCCCCATCTGGACAAGGAACGGATCGCGCGGTTCCCCACCATGGTCACGGCGCACAGCGGGATGACAGTGATAAACATGGAGACGATAAGGTGATGAGATGACAGAGGAGAGAGTTGTTACGGGCATAGCCGGGCTGGACGAGATGCTGGGCGGCGGGATTCCGTCCGGCCAGATAATCGCGCTCCTGGGCTCCTGCGGCACAGGCAAGACCACGATGTCGATGCAGTTCATCTGGACAGGCCTGCAGAAGGGCGAGAAGGGCATCTTCATCTCCCTCGAGGAGGATGAGGCGGCCATATCCGGGAACGCGAGGACATACGGCTGGGACCTCGGCCCCTTCATCGGGAACAAGACGCTCACGCTTGTCAAACTGGAACCTTCGGACGCGAAGAGCACGATCTCCAGGATCCACAGCGAGCTCCCGGCCTACATAAAGCAGACAGGCGCCAAGCGCGTCGTGTTCGATTCCGTCTCATTGCTCAGCATGCTGTTCGACAATGACTCGGAGAGGCGCCAGGGCCTCTTCGACCTGTGCAAGCAGATAAAGAATTCCGGCGCGACCGCAATATTCACGGCCGAGGTCAAGTCGGAAAACCCGAACGTCTCCAGGGACGGGCTGGTCGAGTATGTAGCGGACGGCGTGATACTGCTCAGGTACAATGAAACGAGCGACGGCTCTGACATACAGCTATCGGTGCGCATCGTCAAGATGAGGCGCGCGAACCATTCCAGGCGCATCAAACCTTACAACATTACGAACAAAGGAATAGAAGTCCATGCAAAGGCTGAGGTTTTTTAAATCGGTAATCACATCGCTTCCAGATTGCTGATTACCGAAATTTTTGAATTGCGCAACAATCTCATGGGCAATTCATGGCGAACGCCTTTATTTTCTATCCGAAGTCCTGCCGGACATTCGGAACGATTCAGCTCCGGCGTTCACCGCTTGCCAGCATAAGCTTATGTTTTATGGCCCTGATTCAGCCGAGAAACTGGTGCCGGGCCATCGTCGAACGCGCTGCCGGAAGATGCTTGGAGTTGCGTTCAACATGATTTGGTCGGCATTATCAGTCGTTCCCGTTCCCGACCATGGCTATCGGTAATCACATCGCTTCCAGATTGCTGATTACCGAAATTTTTTGAATTGCGCAACAATCTCATGGGCAATTCAAGGCGAACGCCTTTATCTGTTCTTATTCAGCTTCGGCGTTCACCGCTTGCCAGCATAAGCTTATGTTTTATGGCCCTGATTTAGCTGAGAAACGGGTGCCGGGCCATCGTCGGACCTTTTTATCCAGCATCCAAAGTCCTGCGGGACATTTGGAATTGCAGGAGACGGTCCAACTCGGGATTCAGTGCCTCGGGAACCGGGGCGGGCGGTGGCTGAAGCCCCCGACTTGGACAGACCTGCTGATTGTTGCGGCCAGGCCGTCATCGTCGGTCACGGTCAGAGTGACCGTGTATGTTCCCGGAGCCTGGTAAACATGTGCCACTGTCCCACCCGAACCGGCCGTTCCGTCCCCGAAGTCCCATTCGTAGGAAACAATCTGGCCGTCGATGTCGTATGAGGAGGAGGCGTCGAACCAGAAGCTTGGATTGTCTTTCACAATGCTGTTCAGATAACATCCAGGTACTGTTTCCGTTTGATGGAATCCGTTCTGCGTCTTGAAGTCCTTGAAGAAGGTCATATATTTGTAGCCTGAGTTGAAGGTGAGCCATGTCGGATTCGCGCCGGAGTGCGCGGCATCGTAAACCAGCTCGATGGAATACTCCCTGTCTGGGTATTTATTCATGCTGAAATTGATTGTGTTGGGTGGTCCGGGAGTGCGCATTATTTCTTGACTCTGGATGAGCTCCCCGTCCTCGTATATTTGGATTGTCACTTTATTGTCTTTCCTGCCTGAAATGGTGAGGGATAGTGTAACATTGTTGTACATGTCAATATTGGCTGTTGGAGGTCTGTTTTGGACATTGACAATCTGGAATGAGTCGTTTTTGTTCACACTGATAATGCCATTGCTATCCTTGACCAAAACGAATGCTCCATATTGTGCATCACCATCCAGATACTCATGAGTTATTATAGGTGAATTTATCCAACCAGTATTTATGCCATCTCCGAAATCAAAGAAATATTCTGTGATTTCTGTTCCAGGAACTGCTATTGAATTGGTGGCGTTAAACATGACTGATTCGTAAGTCAATATCTCTGTTTTATTAACACTAAGCTTTGCGCAAGGATGCTTTATCACGGTATACTTTCCATTCACCTCTAGAATAAAAGTAGTAAAGATTGAGCAAGAATTTTCATCGATTGGGAATGTCATAAAGACTTGTTGGCCGTAATCCAAGCCCAGTGACAAGCCATCGGTATGTTGTAAAAGAGAGGTGCAATCAGTACCGTTGGAAAACACAGCAGTCATAGGCAATATTCTCATTATTTCCAGTGGTGTTGATTCACCTGAAATATCTAGTCCAATAAAATCTACAAAATGTTGTGCCAGCCATGTTAGTTTGACTGTTATATTGGCGTTGGTTGGGTCTATGTAATCACCAATTTCAATTATGAAATTACTCCAGAGGTCATGGGGCCAGAATGAAGCCACATATTGCCATTCACCATAGGAATTCAGAACTTGAATATCAATTGGTCCAGTAGAGATCTCATGAATGATGTTTGTAGGCGGACATAAAGCGTCTGCGCAAATGACTAATCTGGGACGCAATATCCCGGATATATTAAAACTGACAATTACTTCGCTGTCAGTAAAGCCATTATATGCAATGCCATCAGTTTCATTTAGCAAATGCAACACATCAGTTCCGTTGCCATCAATTCCAAAATTCGGAGACATTGTATCAAAGAAAGTGGCTGTCGAACCATCTATATTTGTGCCGAATTGAAGCTCACTTGCTGCGTTGACTTGAAGTAAATGAACGGAATCGATATCTGTATGTTCATTTTGCTCTTTCTCGTCTATTGAAATCATTGCTTCACCATTTTCATACGATAGTGTTTTGTTCAGTACTAAAGAATCCAATACAAAATCATTATCAATGCTACTTTCCAGTATGGAATTCTGTAATACCTGAGCGGTACCATTCCATGCATAGACATATGGACACGATGGACTGGGATCTAGGTATGGTGTGAAATATATTGTCACGGTTGGCATTACCTGATAATCCCACAATAAGGTCACCGTAGTAGAAGCCGAACCCAAAAGTCCCCAACTCGTATGATATACATGCACAATGATATCATAAGTCTTCCCTATGGGCAATTGAATCCATGTGTCTGCAGGGAATGTGCCATAATAAACATTGTCATCTTGCCCCCATACAACTCCGTAGGCTCCAAAAGAATCGATTGGATCACCTGTGGTCGATAACACTTGCCCTTTAATCATGAAATTAGCCTTCCATGGCACGTAAATGTCCAGGTGACTTGTCCCTGAATCAAGGACATCTGTCCAGGCCATCTTATTCAAATTATTGTACCATGCGGTCACAAGTATCCTAGAGACGGGGATGTTTGTGAATGAATAGTACCCATCGTTGTCTGTAAAAGTTTCTCTGACTTCAGGGGTTGTTCCGCCGACCCCGATTTTTAGTTGAACTTTAGTTTCGGGCACAGGTATTTCTGTATCTTTTTTAAATATATGGCCTTCCACAATTCCAAATTGAGTGCATGCTATTGTCGTGAATGCATCTCCGCTTTCTTCATGTATGTTTTCTATATTGCCAGCATTGTCAATGGCATTACATCTGAAATAGTAAATGTGCCCATCCTTTCCTGTAAATTTCGCTGAAAGACTGGGGGTTAGGATCCATTTGGTCCAAATTCCAGTAGCCTCTTCCTTATATTCCGCGGAATAATATTTCACACCAGATAGATCATCTGAGCCTGTCCAAGAAACCCAGAAAGACAATGTGTTCTGTGTTGCTGGCATAGGTAAGACGCTTGAGGTCGGTTTAATATTATCAATTACGAATAGCCTTTCGTCTGTATAAGAGCCCCAATTACCGGCCACATCTTTTGTTTTTACCCGCCAATAATACCGGGAATCCATTAAATTAATGGTTGTGGCATACAATGACGTTGTAACTTCTATATTTATTATTAGTGGTGTGAATGTATCAGATGTTGATACTTGTATTTGGCTAGTGCCTGTGAATCCTGATAATGCGTCTATCCCTGACCAAGTGAATACTGGTTGCCTAGATGTGGTTGCCCAGCCATTTATAGGGTTGATTAAAGTTGTCGTCGGACAGCTAACATCGATCTTTAGTCTGTAATGACTTGGTATGCTAATGTGTCCTAACGTATCTTCAGAAATAGCGTGCATATACCAAATTCCCTCTGTCAGATTTGTGAAAGACAATGACCCCAAAGCTGTCGATGAAGAAAGTGTTGTTGGAGTGGTTGTTGGATATCCATCTAACACAAAGTAATATCTGATTATTCCAGCCGGATCATTTGAAAGAAGGGTGATGGTTGGGTCATTGTTGGCATACCATGATTCCTGATCTGGATGTGTACGAGAACTTATTGTTGGAACCGTAGCAAAAGTATCTAGAAGTATAACATCCATTGATATAACTATATTATCCAAGGCATCTTTTACTTGGCAATATACAGATTTTATTCCATCGCCTGTTGTGCCTCCATAGCTTAACAAATCCCAGTTATTGTAAGTGGACGACCATGGTAACGCATCTGTCCAGACTCGGTCATAGTAATACTTTCCAGAGATTTTAATGCCCCATCCTCTAGTGTCTGGATTCAAACTCACCAATCTGACAACGATGTTGCCGTTATTCTCACCTTCCATTAAATAATTATTTAGTGTTATTGGCCCTATAATTACTTCAAGAACGGTTCCATCTTGATGGTATACTGAAAGTTTATCATTTGCGCCAATATTAATTGTTGAAAAGAAGAGTCCCACTTTCTGAGTATTGGGATCTCCTGATATTATCCACATTCCTTCGTAATCATCTGAATAATATAGGTTATTATTAACTTTCCATTCGTAGGAACATACGGCAAAGCCATTTCCCCCGGTACTGAAAGATGGAGAGAAAAATGAAAGTCTTGTTGTCCTATAACTGATATCAATAGAATTGAATGGACCTGGGATGTAACCAGAATATGTATACAGGTCTCTCCACATTAAATTCATACCATCCCAGAATTGTATCTTTAAAGTATCAGTGCTGGCCAGATTAAGGTAGGCGAAATTCAGTCTCCAATATCCAGCTTGAGTTGGCGGAGTGGGCAAAATCCATTGACGGGACACGCTCCCTGAATATGATTCTTGGACAATTGCCGGACTGATGTTCTCCAAATGCCACCAATAATCCCGAGGATTCTGGATGTCCAGATTGGATTTTAAAAACCAGGAGTTAGATTCGCTATTGCTGAACCTCATTTGAGTAACTGGGATTTGGGAACTCATTTGAAGATTGACAATGTTAGACGGAGTATACAACGCATTATTATTAATTGTCAGAGTCGACCAATATTCAGTGTATTGAATAGAGTCGTCTGTTTCGTAAATATTTCCAGCTATGTCTGAAACCTGGCAATATACTGTCTTTTCTCCAAAACCTTCGGACAATGTCCAGGATTTACTGGTGGAAAATGATTCCCAGGGGCTCCATTTCGGAGTGTAATAACTATAATAATCAATCTTGAATCCATAGCCATTCCAGCTATTGATGTTATTAATAACCATTTGAATCTCGATCCAATTCACATCTCCATCGGCCTCGGTGCTAGCCCATTCGACACCATATGGATGTGGGCCAGTGATGTCTTCCAATATATCCCCTTTGGAATTTTTTATGAATATATGATCGAAAGTCCGGATGTCGATCTTCTCGAAATGGACTTTCATTTGAGTGGCATCCATATAATCCAGATTGATTGACATTGTGTCCCCCGGGTAGACTGGATGGGGCGATTGGATTATTTGATATCTGGAGTACCATTGTTCCTCGTAAGTGTTTTCGTTGGCGAAGCGCATTTGATCAAGAGTCGTTCCTGCTGTGATAAAACTTAAGTCAATTTCAATGTTTCTCACTTCTGTTTGAGGAGAATCTTCGTTTATATAGATTGGTCCACTCGGAGGATTGAAATCGATTTTAAGTTCCACCATTACAAATTCTGATGCTCCTGATGTAGTAAAGATCCATATTTCAATATAGCCATATGCATCTATAAATAATGATCTTGGAATAATCCAATCTTGTGTGAACTCATCGCATGGTTCAGTGAATATATCAATCCAATCTGTAGAGTGACCACCAAATTGAACTATTTTATATTTCGCATTATTCAATTGCGAAACACCACATTTATGAAAATCAACATCTAATGTAAGGTCCCCAGGATCAATCCTGAACCAACCGTCCCAATCCGGAGAAGGGGAGAATGTTGGTGTATTGACAATTATTTCAGGAACATCATCAAGTACAGGAATTTGATGTGCTGGGTGACAGGGTTTAGTTATAATATTCCCGCGACCTGTGAGTGGGGTTGGGGGATCATTAATACGTAAATAACCAATTTCGGGAATATCAACCAATGGATTTTCTTCAGGTTCATAAGTTCTATCATCCCATACATTAAAGGTGAACTTCTTTTCATCCCAAGGATTTTGCAATGTGAAATCGTAATTAGTATGGATTTGTTCATTATAATTTATGCTATAACCCCTATAATTTATTATTAATGGATTGTTATATGCGATAATTTCAAGACCACCAATGGCGGTTTCACTTGTTTTTAATTCTGAGATACCTAACTGGACGACTTGGGATGGAAAGAGGTCTTTTAAAGTTCCATCTAAATTAAAAATTTTATGTTGATTTAGTGTAGACTCTGGGGTAATACCAATAATTTCACCATTTGTTATAATAATTTCAATCCCACTTGAATCCATATCCTTATTGTTTATTCCATCTTTATTTTCTATTGAAAAATATGTAGTAAATGGTGTATTTTTCTCAATTATCTCAGGAACTTGGCTCAATGAGGTCTCAATTTCTGGATGGTTCATAAGTGAGGAACCATCTCCAGGATACATGACCAAACCACTCCGAGTATGTGTATGTTTATCTGGTGTTCCTGTATCTCCAATTGTTGGGAAATCGTAGTCATCCATTTGAAAATTCCAATGTGCTTCAAGGGTTTCATAACTCACATATGCATCTGCACAGGCACCACTGCTTCCAAGCCAAGCTCCGCTTGGGTCATTAACATACACTCCTTCAGTATTATATCCTGTAATAACAACAGCATGTTTATCTACCACTCCCCCAGTTTCAATTTCCAAGTTTGTGTCTACATTTATTAACACTGGCCAACCCCTGAAAATACAGGCTTTTAAATCATTGAACTCACCATCACTCATATCATCTGAATAATCAGAATTGGAAATGCTTTTCATGTCCCCATGCCACACATTTATTGAGGGAAATGTATCTTCAATTGCAAAAGCCATACTGCCTTGATAGGCACCTCTAATAATCAGAGGTGGGTCTTGTCCTTGTGCTGTAGCCATTAGTTCTGAGGCTAATTGGTCTTCTCCATTTGCGCCCGAATAAATATATTTCCAATAATATAAAATCATTGTTGTAGAATACCCTTCACACCAACTATTAATTTGTTGAAACAATGGGACAATAGGATCGGTTGAAGTACCTATTAATGTTGACGTTGGTGCTCTTGCTTCATTTGTGATATTGTTATTAGATTGTTCTAAATTGAAGAGATCGTTCATGAAACATGTTTCGCCAGACCATAAGTTACTCAAAATAACTGTAGAATTTATATCATCCAATAAAAAAGCCCAATATAATGAATTTCCCATCTTAACTAACTTTTGATCTTTCATTGTGTTTCTATTACTAAAATTTTCAATAATTTTTACACGTTCTTTTTCAAGGGATATATAAATTTCACCGCCTGTGAATGGATATGCCCAATTACACCCTCCTGTGTTAATGTCTAATCCACACAAATAACTTTTGTTATTTATTCGACACGAAGTAATCCAAGTTTCAGGTTCAAATAAAGAATTGTATTGTAATATTGCATCATCGATAATAAAATTATCATTAGTCGCGTTGATGTTATAAATAGAACTCATCTTACGAAACACCCAATCTTTTTTTAATTCGTCGAAATACCAAATGTCACCATTAACTGGTGGTGAAAAAGAACGCTGGATATTTTCAATTTGATAACTTGAACAGGTTTCGATATTGCCAAAGTCATTGGGTTGACTCGCATAAACTGATTGATTAGTGATGAAATTTGTTAGTAACATCACTCCAATAAGCAGGATACAGAGTATCGACTTCGTTCCATTAGATATTATTACCATTTCATCCACTCCCTTTCTTCCCATCTTCTGATTCGTTTTCTTTATTTCGTTGTCTGCGTTTCCTGATATATAAAGCTGTAACTGGTATCGTGATAGCAATCGGGATCACAACCACTAGAATGAACACAGGATTATCTGGCTCATTGTTGATGACGAAAGGATGCACTAAGGTGTTAAAGTTGGAATCCAGCTTTTGGAATGTTAATTCTAACGGATAATCATTTATTGATATAACACAGTAGTTGTCAACTCCATCAATTATAAATGAGGAGTGAGGAGTGGCAGTATCGAATGTATAAGTCTTCAAAGTAGTGCCATTCAAATCAATATTTAGAAACTGTATAGATGATTTACGAGTATCATAATTGAATATGTCGTATTTTATAAAAATTTCATTATTGTGATATTGCATACTGAAAAAGGATACTTCTTCATTTGCTTCTTCGGTTGTAATATATTGATCGAAAATAATTTCACCAGTATTGTTCGTTTTTATATATCTCCAATGAGCCCCAAGCCCGTATAATGAGAAAATATGGATATTATTATCATCATCTACAATTATCTTTGTAAATCCTACAGATGTATCATTAACAATATTTTTCTCGAGTCGGAGAGTGCCATTTGTATTATAAATCTTCAAAATTAAGTTATCATTAAGTATTTTATAAATTAAACCATCAGAATGAACTGCTTCGCTACTGCTGAATGACGCATAACTGTTATTGTTATACCTGAAAATTGATAAACCTGGAATCAATAGCTTTTCAGCGATGGGAATGTCTCTTTCTATCACCATACCTTCTGAATTTATTTTGGCATATTGGTCACCGTATTTAATATGGATAAAGTCAAATTCATCAATGTAGACTGAAAATCCGTAACCTGTAAAATTAGAGGGAACTATAATAATATTATGAGGTACAATAATTTTACCAGCGGTGTTTAATTTTATATAAGAAATACCATAATCTTCATTGAATGTAGTTCCCTGAAACCACAATACATGGACATTATTGGAAGAATCTACGACCATCAATGGATGTGGAAGTGGTAAAGCTCCTGCACTTGAATTGTTATTAGATTTATTTAAATTTTGAACCATTATTGTAACCGTTGAGATAACTATAACTAACACTATCAAGGCTACAAGAATTTTTACCCTTTTTTTATTTACATCTTTCTTCAACTACATCCCTCTCATGCTCGCCAATATAGAGATATGATGCGGAAATCCTCCGAATCTGTTTAAAGGCTATTACTGATAACATCAGGGCTGTTATAGTAAAAGCGATTGCGGGTGCGATATTCGATTTTTTCTCAGGAATATCACCATTGACTTCCGCTATTTGAATCTCTGCGTTGGATTTTTCCGGAGGTGTCATTGATTCATATCCTGCATCCAGAACTGTGGACTCAGATTCGATTCCCTGCTCTGGCTCAGAAAGAACCTCGAACAAAATAGTTCCCTTCGCAAAGCTCTCGTCATCATCCAGGACAAACAAGTTAAAAGAGTATTCGCCTTCTGTGGCATATGCATGTGACACAGTCGCATTGTATTCGATGACTCCGTCGCCGAAGTTCCATGCATAGTGGACAACAGTTCCATCCGGGTCATAGGATTTTTCCGCGCTCAGTTCAATAGTTTGGTTCGCAAAGACCTGTATCGTGCCATTGAAATCTGTTAATCTGATCGCTGGCTTGATTGTTTCGTTCAAGAGGCTGAAGTAGAAACCGGACTGGACGCTGCGCCTCTCCGCGAAGTATATGTCCAATTCATGCTGTCCCACGGTCAGGTTCACTGTGTGCGCGGATATCGCGAGGGCATGTGTCCCGCCCAAATCGCAGACCATCTGGTCATCTACATAGACCCATGAATCGTCGTCCGAGCCTATCTCGAAGGAATAATTTCCTGTAACCTGAACTTCGATTGTCGTTTCCCAATGCACCGCGAAGTACAATGGGTCGCCCGGCATTCCCTCGTTCACCGGGAAGAAATCGTTCCCGAAGGTAAGATTGGGATCCAAGCGTGTGAATGAGTAATACTGTTCATCATACCAATCATGGTTGAATGGGGAATCCCCAGTCACGATGCCTGTTATGGGGCCTTCCATGTCTGAATGATTGGCCGGGAGATTATAGTAATGGCCAAGATAGCCTTCCGCTTCTATTATCGGCATAGGCATTTGGTTGGGGGGTAGCTCGGGCTCGCTGACTGTAATTATACACGAATCTGTGTCTGCCAGACCAGTCTCGTCTATCACTGTCAGGTTGACAGTGAATATTCCGGGATATGTGAACCCGTATTGGAATTCCATGCCTTCATTGATTATTTCTCCGCCCGAGTACCATATATATGTCAACGCCTGCCAGTCAGGGTCGTATGAGCCGGCTCCAGAGAAATTCACGAGATTGTTCATTAAAACCTGGCGGTCCGGACCTGCATCCGCGACAGGGTAGAATCCAGTGGTCGAATAATAAGTCCTGAAGAAATAATCCCGTACCGTGTGTTCAAATCCGAAATCGTCTCGCAACAGGAACGACCATGCCGAACCATTCTCATATCCGTTGGCTCCCTGCACCCAATTGCATATAGAATTCTCTTCCAGGACTTCGACTCTAATGAAATAGATATCTCCTGGGACTACCAAGATGTCCAGAAAGTCAAATTTGTACCAGAAACCATAATTGCCATATGAATGAAATACATTGGTCGATATATTTGTCAGCGGATTGGATAAATCAGGGTATCCATTCACCTTGGCTTTATAAATTGTTACATTTACATCGGAGTTGGGATAAATTAGTTGCAGGTCTACCGATGAAAGAACTGGCTTTGATGGTATGAAGCTCTGTGCCAAATAATTATTATAAATATGTGCCTGGACAGGATCGTTTAATTCACAGTATTGCTGGTCTATCAATTCAACATATTGAGCTGGCGAGGTTTCAGCTAGGATGGAAGATGATATCATAGGTGAAAAACATAAAAAGATAGCTAGGAACATTGCTGTTGAACATACGAATCGAGGTTTATTTATATTATAACTTTTTACGTTCATACCTTCCCTTACATAACGTATATCATTTTCACAGTATAAATAAGTACGTGAGATAATTATTAGTGTATGTATTATCAACCCCCCTCGTGAAGTTCGACCAGAAGATTAGTTCCGAATAGCTGAAATTCACAAGAAGAGGGCCATCGTCGGACCTCTGCCCGAATAAGTTCTGATGCGGCCCAACACCGGATTCAGTGCCTCGGGAACCGGGGCGCGGCGGAGTCCGTTCCGAAGAAGGTCCAGGTCGGCCAAGGCCCCGTTTGTTCCCCGGAACCGGCAGTACATCTTCACGTTGTTCACGCCACTCAACCCGTTGCTGGCTCATGCCGACGAGAACATGCCCTTCCAGATTATCCATATCTCCATGTTGAATGCAATTCTCTGCGATTGTCAACGGCGCATTCGACGATGGCCCGGCTCCCAATTCATGGCAGAATCAGGGCCATGGATTCCCATCGGTTTGATAGCAAGCGGTGAATTCGACAACTAAATCCGGACAATTCGAGAATTCGCCATGATTGAGCATTAAAGAACAGACACAATCAATGCTCTGGGAGTAATTCCGTAATCGGCAATCTGGAAGCGACGAGATTATGGAATTACTCGTTCCCGTTCCCGACCATATCGATGACCTTGTCGAATTCCTTCTTCAGGGTTCCGAGCTGGTCGGGCTCCAGGGAGCTGGTGCCGATCGGGACGATGAGCGTGGCATTGTTGACCGACGAGAGGTCGTTTATCTTCTTGATGAACTTGAAGACCTTGTCGAAGCCGTTCTCGACCACCAGGTACTCGAAGCCGTCCAGTATGATGGCGGACTTGGGATTGTTCTTGACGAAGGCCGCGTACAGCCTCATCATCTCGAACTCCAGCCTGTGCGGGTTTATCGTCTTCTTGTCCGCGACCGATGTATCCGTGAGCCATATGACCTCGGCCTTGGCCATGTCATGCTCCTTCTTCAGCTTGTCAGGGAACGTCGTGGATATCGAGAGCCCGGTGGCGCCGCCCTTCATCAGGGCCACGAACATGCTGAACGCGGTTGCATGGTCGTTGTCGACTATGAGGTAGTTGTAGCCGCTGTCGATCTTCTCCAGTATCGTGTTGCAGGAGCTGCATTTCACGAGAAGCAGGTCCGAGCCCTCCTCCACGCTGTTCGTTTTGTCGCATGTCGGACATTTGATGTCTGCCTTGGCCGGACCCACAGGGACTATCTCCACGAGGGCGTTGCCGCATTTCGTGCAGTGCTTCGCGACCTCGGCGCATTTCTCGTGATAAAGCTGGCCGCATTTGCACTTCAGCAGGTCCACGTAATCCGTGATTGGCTCCTTGCACACCGCGCAGGGCGGGCCGGTCGGCTTCTCCTTGGCCGGGGCCTGGGACTGGGGCTGCTGGACCACGACGCTCACGCCGGCAGGTGTGCGCGTGACAGGCTGGGCCGCAACGCGTCTCACTGGCTTTCTCTCCGGCGTTGCGAGCTGTTCCTTGTTGAGCTCCTCGAGCTTCTTGTCATAGAGCACCTTGGCAAGGACGCTGAACATGACAACGAAGATTATCGAAAGCAACCATATCACTATGCCCCCGAGGAATATGTTCGGGGAAACGAAGCTGAAAAGCGAGGGGAAGAAGTAGAAGATTATGAGCAGCAGTATGGACAGCTTGGACGTGATATGCAGCCATGTGATCTTCAGGGCCTTGTGCCTGAACTTCCTCGGGTAGGCGAACTTGTAGTTGGCGTACATGCGCGTGGGCATCGTGGATATGAAGTAGGAGCAGACGAAGACCACGGCGAAAAGCACCTGGGGGTTCTCCAGGAAGCTGAAGGGCTGGAATGTGGCCATGTCGTTTATCGGCTCGTTGTAGTTGAAGGTGACGCTGTATGTGACAACCTCGCCGGCAGGGGTCCTGATTACCTGGATGCTCCCGGAGTCTATGTCCAGGCCTTGGAAGTTGCCCACGTTCACTCTGTAGTCGGTGTGCTTGTACTTGTAGGTGTAGAGTTCCCTGTGTATCTCGGCCATTGCTGTATCATTCAGGCCCGGATGGTACAGGGCGTCAAGAAACGCGTCTGCCATCAGGCGGAAATCGAAGTGGGGCACGTTCGAATTGTAGGCGTCGAAGTACAGCAGTATGCGGATCGGGGTGAGATTGTCCCCGGCGATATCGGTGACCGATGTGAATCCGGAAGCGTCGATGGAGATGTCCTGCTCGTTGTTGTGCACGGGGTTGTAAGCATAGGTCTGAGCCCCGAAGAAGACCAGATAGAGGTCCTCCAGGTATTCTTCCATGTCGCCGATGTAGCCGCTCTCCCCGTCGAACCTCAGTTCCCTGTTGTCGATTGTACCCGGCGTTGACGAGCCGAAATCGCCGTCATAGGCCGCGAGAACCGCCCTCCTCAGGTCGCCTGCGGCATGGCCTCTCAGTTCGTAGGTCAGGTGGCCGCCGCCGTGAAGGTCAGTGAGACCCAGCAACATGTAATCTGTTTTAACTGAAACGATGTTCTCGGACGAGGCCTGGGCCTCGGCTGTCTGGGGGATTATCGGAAGGCAGAACATGGCCGCTACCGCCAACGCGGCCAACAATGCAAAGGTGCGCCTCATTGTTATCAATCTTGCATTATATTGTCCATTATATAGTTTGTGCAAAGACAGATAAATCGGTTCTTGGCTGATGTTTGCGGCATGCCCCGGGTGGCGGTTTCACAGCAATTCGACAGCCCGGGGTTTCATTTTCACAACTGAATGGGTGACAGAGCAATCTGAGACGGTTTGTTGCCCCTGTATCGGAATCCTCGCCTGACCGAAGAGATTTGGATACCGCTAAAAGGGGCCGATGCATGCTGCAACCATAGGCTCGCCAACAATGCGCAGCCTAGACCGCGTCCTTGACGGCGCTCATCATTATGGGCAGCAGTATTGTCGCGTCGCCCTCGACCGTGATGAATTTCGCGTCCTTCCGGACCTTGCCCCAGGACACTGCCTCGCGTATCCTCGCGCCGGACAGAGAGCCGTCATGCTCCACCGCGGTCGTGATGTACACCGCATAGTCCAAGCCGTCGCGGAACTGGTTCCACCAGATCGTGTGGTGTTTCGATATCCCGCCGCCTATCATCAGGGCGCCGGTGTTCTTGGCAGTGAAGACTATGTCAGCAAGCTCCTTCTCATCCTTCAGGAGGTCTATCCTGAAGCCTTTATGGTCCTGGGCGAACTGCCATACCTGGTATCCGAACGCGCCGTCCGTGATGCCCGGAACGTAAACCGGGATTTCGTTCTTCGCGGCCCAGTACAGTATGGAGTCCTCTGTTCCCACGCGTTTCCCGAACTCCCAGGCCAGCTCCTTCGTGGACAGTTCCCGCTTGCCCTCGTCCCAGAGTTCCTGGAGGACTGGCTGCATCATGCTCTCGAGCACGATGCCGTAGCTTTCGTTGGGCACCAGAACGTTTCCGAGCCTGTTCACCCCTTCGTCGCGCAGCTTGGCGTCGTCCATCTCGAACTCGCCGTGATAATAGCTCTCCCTTGTGCGGGCCAGGTCATGGTCCAGCATTCCGCAGGTCGTGATGATGACATCGAACATTCTCTCCTTGACCATGTCGCGTATGATGCCTCTGGTGCCGGTGGCGATTATGCAGGCCGGGAAGGAGAGGAACTTGACGCAGTCCTTCCTGCGCTGCATCTCCGCAAGTATGTCCACGCCGGTGGCCAGCTTCTTGGCTGTGAATCCGCCCGACTGCTTCATCATCTTCACGACATCGCTGACCTTGGCGCCCTTGGCCAACTTCATGTCCTGCACCTTCGTGTCCAATTTCATGAAAGCACCCTGATGTGAGACCAATCCCTGCGGATATTAAAAAGGTTTCACGGCGCGGCCACGTAGAAACCTTCATATATATCTGGTCTCTCGGGGTATCCTACCCAAGGAGGGTCTGCTTTGAAGGGCAGTTGCAAGACGAATCCCAACCTCAAGGGCCTCATATTCGAGCTGAAGAAGGTCTCCAGAGACAATGATGCACCGATCTGGCGCACCATAGCGAGGAAGCTGGAGAAGCCTTCAAGGGTATGGGCCGAGGTGAACGTTGCCACACTGGAGAAGCATGCCAAGGCCAAGGAGAGCGTCATAATCGCCGGAAAGCTCCTGGGCACTGGCACCCTCACCAAGGCAGTGAATGTCGCCGCATTCTCCGCCTCGGAGAGCGCTGTCCTCAAAGTGGAGCGCGCCGGGGGAAGCTTCGTGCACATCGGGGACATGGCAAAGCAGAACCCGAAGGGCAGCGGCATAAGGATCATGGGGTGAATGAATGCAGATAATCGACGGCTCCGGACACATCATGGGCAGGCTTGCCACACACATAGCCAAGCGCCTGCTCGAGGGCGAGGAGATAGTCGTTGTCAATGCCGAGCGCATTATCATCACCGGCCGTAAGGAACAGATACTTGCGGATTACAAGATGAGGCGCAACTGGGGAGTCGCCGGCCCGAACAGGTTCGGCCCTTACTACCCGAGGATGCCCGACCGCATGTTCAAGAGGTCAGTCAGGGGCATGCTGCCATTCCACCAGCCCCGCGGAAGGACAGCGATGAAGAAGCTGAAGGTTTACATCGGATTGCCCAGGGAGATGAAGGGCGCCGAACTCGCAAAGGTGGACAAGGCCCTGGACAGGGGCGCGACCAGGAAGACATACCTGGGAGACGTGGCCGAATGGCTGGGAGCGGATTTCTGATATGACGGCTGCCAAGGTTGTTAACACGAGCGGAAAGAGAAAGACATCCGTGGCAAGGGCCACTGTCAAGAAGGGCTCGGGCAGGATATGGATAAACAAGGTCCCGCTGGAGATACACCAGCCGCAGCTGGCCAGGTTCAAGATAATGGAGCCCGTGAACATCGCGGGCGCAAAGGCAGAGAAGCTGGACATAGATGTCAACGTCAGGGGCGGCGGCATCATGGGCCAGGCATCGGCCGTGAGAACCGCGATCGCCAAGGGCATAGTCCAGTTCCTCGAGGACGAGGAGCTCGAGACCATATACAGGCAGTATGACAGGAGCCTGATGGTGAGCGACGCGCGCAGGTCCATGCCCAAGAAGCCTCTGGGCAGGGGCGCCAGGAAGATGAGGCAGAAATCCTACAGGTGAACTGATGATAATACCGGTCAAGTGCTTCACGTGCGGAAATGTTGTCGGCTCCGCTTACGAGCCGTTCAAGGAGCGCGTGGCCAAGGGAGAGGACCCGCAGAAGGTCCTGGACGACCTGGGCCTGGAAAGGTACTGCTGCCGGAGAATGGTTCTGAGCCACATCAACCTCATCGACGAGGTAATGCCGTTCGACTGAGCATCGTAGCTCTGTGGCTAAATGAAAACATCGATGCGAACGCGACGAATACGCCTATTGCTTATATCAGCCAAGTATTCGTCAGCGCCGCCAAACTAGCGGTTGTCAACATATTGTCGCGCAGTCTGTTTGGCGGGTATTGCAATGATAATGATTCTCTTATGTATTAACTCGGGGGCGAGGGTCGCATGCTCCCGCCCTGCCCGGGCGAGCAGGGCGGAACGTATTTCCAAGCTATGGCATGGGGGTGTTTTTCTCAAACTTTGAATTATTAAGTTCTCAATCGCTTCCGATAAAAAAATATGAACATTGCTGCCACTGGAATTGCGAGGAGGACACAAATCAACATAATTAGACGAGTATTATCATGAATCTCTGGCTCGGGATTTTCTGGAGGGTTTGTATAGCCAGTTGAAATTTCAACTGAATAATTCGCATCAATATTCCGCACATCAATGTCCCACACCTCAGAGAATGCCTCAGAACCATTGACAATTGCATTCGGTGCTGTGAAATTAATATGACTGTAATTTCCATTGAAAGTTAGATGGAAAACGCCATGATGGACCGTGCCATTCCAAAAGCAGGCTGTTTCAGCGGTATAAAAATAATTGAAGGTTTCGAGATAATCACCAGTTCCTGGAACTTTCAGACATTTGATGGAAATATTAGTAAATGAGTAAGGATTTAAATTTACTGTCGAATAAACACCTTCCATATAGATGTACTGATGTACCGCTTCAGTGATATTACCTTGGAGCACTTTTTTTGTAACGCCATCAATAGTTAATTCCGCCGACATTACACATTTGGACCAATTACCTGCCCAATCTGATGGAATATCTTCTAAACCGATATCAAGATTAGTATCCCCACTGTTAAATAGAATTGGGACCATAAGCGTTTCATTTATTATCTTATCAGTTGGGTTAAATAGGCAATAACTTAAAATTTCTGTGACGTTGTGCTTGTTTACTTCAACATTGACATTATATGACCACAGGATGATTGCTGAATTCTCAACGAATACAGCCGAATTCGCTCCATTTAAAAATTGGATTGGTGCAACATCAGCTTTTAATGGAATTGAGATACCTGCGGATGCCAGAAGGAGGACAATCAGAGTTGCTAATAATCTTGCCTTCATAGAATGATGTACAAACTTGGTGATATTTAAGTAGATTGGTACACTCTTTTGTATTATAAGCAAACGTTTTCTCATGTTAAAAGATATGGATTATGTCATAAAGGCTCGTCCAGATTTCTTAAGTATGCCCCGGCTGTGAGGCCGGGGTACTGGAATCGATGTGTTGGCGAGTGACAAACACCAACTGCAAAAATCCCTCCAAGCCCTGCCTGTGAGGGCAGGGTATGGGCCTCAAAAACGTTCACCGGGCCCGACTCCAGTTCAAATCGACGGGCTATGGCGAATACGCCGGGATAAGGATGATAGAGACGTATCAATGCATTTTGCTTACAACGCCAAACAGACTATGCAATAAAATGCAACAGTCGCTAGTTTGGCGGCGCTGACGAATACTCCGCTGATATGAGCGGGAGGCGTATTCGTCGCGCTTTCTTTTCCTCCGAACATATTAGAAACGAAACGGAAAAGAAAGTGAGCCCGTCCAGATTTGAACTGGAGTCACCACCACCCCAAGGTGGAAGGATACCAAGCTACCCCACGGGCCCGCTTGGGAGTGGATACAGGGAGGTGTATAAATCGTTGTTGGATTACCATACCCCAACTGGAAGGGCCGGGCACTATTCCATATCGATACCGTAAATCTTCCCGGGCCATTCCCCGTGGACCTTGGCTGCCGTTTCCTCGGTGAAGATGCCGGCCTCCAGCATGGCCTTCGTGCGCTTCGGCACTGTGGCAGGGGCGAAAACCGCGCCCGGGCGCCTGGGGTCGTCGATGAAGTCAGTCTCCATCATGAAGCGCGAGCCCTTGTTGGCCGCAGCGATGATGTTGTCCTTGGATGACAGTACGGAGGGGAAGAGCCCGTGATTCTCAGATTCGAGGATCGCAGGCCCGGAGTAATGCTTCACAACCTTTTCCCTCGCCAGGCCGACTGAATCCGCCATTTCGGCAAGCTCCTTCCAGACCTCGGGACCTGCGGATTCCGTGTGCAGCTGGACAGTGCATCCGGCCTCTTTCGCAAGCCTCATGCCAAGTTTCATGGTCTCGTTGGAGGCGGCCCATATCTCCGGCGAGACAGGGAAGTGGGGGCGGCCTATCTCGCCGATGCCCAGTGCCTTGCCCTCCCTGACAAGTTCCGCGGCAATCTCCATGCCCTCGTTCATGGCCTGAAGCGTGGCTTCGGGACCGAGAGAATCCCAGAGCCATGCCACGTGGCCGGGGTAAGGGCCGAGCATCACGTAAACCTTCACGGATGTTTCCCGGCGGCATTTCTCGGCCAGATCCAGGGATATCTGGTATTGCTTACGGAAATCCCGGCCGATTTTTATCTTAACACCTTTATATGGAAGATGACATAAAATTACATGGGTGCCGCCGGCCCTCTCGAACTCCTTCAGGGCTTCCACGCCCTTTCCCTCGGGCCGCAGGTGCATGTGATCGTCCAGTATGGGCATCAGAATCCCTGGCCGGTCATGCGCTCGAACAGCTTGGCGTAAAGCTCGGCAGTGTCTTCAATCATCTGCGGGGGAAGCTCCGGGATGTCCGGCTCGGCCTGGCCCGCTTCCCTGGCCTCCATCAGGGCCTCGTGGTACCGCGTGCCGCGGTAGTACTGGCGCACATATTCCTTGCTCAGCTCCACGAATCTGCCGTCGGCATAGGCCTTTGCGTCCCAGAACCTGTCCTCGTCCGCGGTTCCAAAAGTGTCTATGAGCATGAGATTTCCTTCGGAATCAAGGCCGAACTCCTTCTTGCCGTCGACATGGAGCAGACCGCGCGCCCCCACCTCCCGGGCGATTATGGAATCCATCTTCAGGGTCATTTCCCTGGCTGCGTCCAGCTCCTCTTTCCTCAAGCCGAGCGAGGCAATGGCCTCCTCAAAGGTGACAGGCCTGTCGAACTCCTCGAATTTTGTTGTCACCTCGAACAGGGGCTCCGGGAGCTTCATGCCGTACTCCGGCGTTCCGGTTATTCCCAAGGCCTCCTTGCTCACCTTTCCGGACTTCAGGCGGTCCCACATCGAGCCTGCGACATAGTGCCGGCAGATGAACTCCAGCGGCAGCATGACTTTCTTCCTGTCGGAGTCGGGCATGTCCATCTTCGGCATCTGCCTGATGCGCTTCACATCCATCTCGTTCGGCGCGGGCATGCCCATGAAATGCGTGCCCATGCCGTTCTCCTTGGCCAGCCCGAACCAGAATGCGGACGTGCGGCAGAGGCTCTCCCCCTTCCTCGGGATGAGGCTGGGGATTATCTTGTCGAAGACTGATATCTGGTCAGTGAACCTGAACCTGAGAGTGTCCTCATCCGATTCGTAGACTTCCTTCACTTTGCCCTTGACAAGGAGTTTCATCGCCTCACCCTGAAGGCGGTAAAGCGAACAATATTAAGAAGTTTTGCGGTCATGGGAACGATATCCGGAATGCCTGGATGAGGCCGTACCCGTAATGGCTGTCATGGGGCGTGTCTTGCGAATCCATGGGCTCGGCCGTCTGCATCATCGCAGTCTTGAGCGCAATCACGGCCGAAGAGTTTCCTGTGCGCATGTATCCCGGGTTGGCCTGTAGGATGAGGGCCAGTGTCCCCGAGACGAATGCAGCCGCCGGGGAGGTGCCGCTTACTGACGCGTACCTGCCGTCAGGGAATGCGGCGGTGATTCCGACGCCCGGAGCCACAACTTCCGGCTTCTTGTTGGGGTCGAGGCGGTCGTCCCATGTCTGCGGGGTCCTGCCGTCGTTGTCGCCCACAGAACTGAAGCTCGCTATCGTGCCTGTGCTGTCTATTGCCCCGACCGCAATGACCAGCTCCTCTGACGCAGGGCTCTCGACGTCGCCGTCGTCCAGCTCCCCGTCATTGCCGGCCGAAGCGACGACAATGATGCCTCTGTCGATTGCCTGCCTGGCTGCGGTGCCTGCTTCGCTGCCGAACCTGGGATGCTCGCCCCCGCCGAGCGACAGCGAAATGATGTCGGCGCCGTCCGAGATGTCGCCGTCGCCGTTGGGGTCCGCGCACCAACTGATGGCTGCGCCCACTGTCGCATCGTTGCCGCCGCCCTCCCCCGGTATGGCCTTTGCGATTATCAGCCTAACACCCTGGGCTATGCCTCTGAGGGAGCCGCTGGCTACAATGATGCTTGCCATTGCGGTGCCGTGGCCGCCGTCGTCGTAAGGCTCCGGCCTGGAGTTCACGAAGTCTTTCCAGAGCAATATGGCATCATCCGCGAATTCGGGATGCGAGTCGTCTATGCCCGTGTCCACGATGCCAACCACGATGCCGGAGCCGTTGTATCCGTCCTCCTGGAGATCCGACACCAGTGTCATGTCCAGCATCCAGTCCGGGGTTTCTGCGCTGCCCGACGGGGGCACGTACCAGTCAGGCAGGTCCACCACATCCGCGTCCCCGTCATCCCCGCCGGGAATTATGCCTCGCCAGTAGAAGTAGACAAGTATCAGGCACATGACTGTCAATACTGCGGCGAGAGCGGCTGCGGTTCTCTTGCCGCCGGGGCCGGGTCTGTCTTCCGTGTTCTCTTCCATGCGATCTCGTCCTCAGAAAGTCTCCGTGACCCGCTCCAGTATGCCCTCGAATATTGCCCTGCCGTCTCCCAGCGGGTTGTCCGAGCCCCTTGTCCAGTCAGGATGCGTGTACCTGTGGAACACCCTCTCGGGATGGGGCATCATGCCCAGAACGTTGCCCGACGGGTTGCATATGCCAGCGATGTTGCCGGGCGAGCCGTTCGGGTTCCATGGGTAGCCTGCGTAGGTTCCGTCGGGGCCGACATACCTGAACACTATCTGGTCATTGTCCTCCAGCCGCTGGAGCATGGCTTCGGCCCTCTCCGAGGGGAACAGCAGCCTGCCCTCCGCATGGGCCGAGGGCACGAGAAGCACCTGGCCGTGTTTTAATTTATTGGTAAATATACAAGTATTATTATTTTCATATTTCAATAATGTTGGGCGGCATTCGAATCTGGAGGACTCGTTCGTGGCCAGGACGGCCTGGGGCTGCGGGCTCATGATGCCGTCGATGCCCGGAAGGATGCCCATCTCCACAAGGACCTGGAAGCCGTTGCACACGCCCAGCACGGCCCTGCCGTCGCCGATGAACTCGATGAGCGGTTTCGCGAGCCTGCTCTTCATCCTTGCCGCGAATATTGCGCCTGCGCGGACATAATCGCCCGAGGAGAATCCGCCCGGCAGCATCAGTATGTGATAGTCCATGAGGTCGCGCTTCTCCTCCTCCCTCACATCCTGGCCAGTGAGCTGCTTGAGATGCACCATCTCCGGTCTCGCTCCCAGCCTCTCGAAGGCCAGGAACGACTCTGTCTCGCAGTTGGTGCCCTCTATCCTGAGCACGCATACCTTGACCTGGTCGCGCCTCATTCGGAGCCCCCCATGCGCTTCCACAGCGTGCCGCGCCATGTGGTTTCAAGCTCGGCAACGGATTTCGAGATTAGTATCTCCTCGCCCGCGGCAATGGTAAGCTCGGAACCGCCTGTCTCGCCTATCCTCGCGGCCATCGGCCCGAGCAATTTCTCGAACCGCTTCCCGTTACCGGGGTCGACTTCGGCAAGCCAGCGCGTGCTGGACTCGGAGAACAGCAATGCCTCCGGACCCAGTCCGGCCGCGGGGTCGAGCTCGAGCTCCGCGCCTGTCTGGCCGCCGATGCACATCTCGGCGATCGCAACGGCCAGGCCGCCGTCGGATATGTCGTGGCAAGAGAGCACAATGTCCTCGGCCATGGCGGCCAGCATGGAAGCGATGCATGATTTCAGAACCTCCAGGTCCGTGTCGGGCACAGAAGGGCTGGACGCGCCTGTGAGCCGGTGATATGCCGAGCCACCCATCTCCGGGCCGGTGCGGCCGACAATGTAAATCGCATGGCCTTCCCCCTTCAGGTCGGATGTCACGGCCTTCCTGACGTCCGGGACTATACCTGTCCCAAGGACGACCGCGGTCGGCATGACCGAACTTGATTCGCTCTCGTTGTAGAAGCTCACGTTCCCGCTGGGTGTGGGTATACCCAGGGCTTTCGCGGCCTCTCCCATGCCCCGAACGGCCTCATGGAACTCGCCGAGGCGCTCCGGTTTCTCTGGGTTGCCGAAGTTCAGGCAGTTGGAGAAAGCGTCGGGCCTTGCACCCACGGCCACCAGGTTCCGGCACATCTCGTCGATTGTGGCCTTTCCGCCCCGGTACGGGTCGATCGCAGTCATCCACGGATTCGAGGCTGTGCATATTGCCAGGCCCTGCCAGCTCTCCTCGACCGGCTTGAGCACGGAGGCGTCGCCGTGGCATGCGTGGCCAAGCGCGCCCTGCAGGGGTTTCAGGACAGTGCATCCGCGCACCTCGTGGTCGTACTGGTGTATGACCCAGTCCCGCGAGCAGATGTTCTCGGAAGCCAGCAGCCCGAGCAGAGCAGTGCCGTGGTCCAACCTGCGGGCGGGCGGCGCCTCTGATACATTCTGGCCCGGTTTCCGTATCTCTCTGGGCCTGCAGTACTCGGGCCCGCCTGTGAGGAATTTCAGGTCCAGGTCCAGGACCTTGGTGCCCCTGAAGAATACCCTGGCCTTCTGCTCGGGTATGACCCGGCCCACCACATTGGCTTCCACGTCGTTGAACCTGAATACATGCAGGACTTCCTCGAGATTCGCATCGGCCACGGCGAGCATCATTCGCTCCTGCGATTCCGAGACCCAAATCTCCCAGGGCATCAGGCCCTCTTCCTTCGTGGGCACCTTATCGAGCTGCACATCGACCCCGAAGCCGGCCGCATAGGCGAGCTCGCCGCAAACGCAGGACAGGCCGCCGCCTCCAAGGTCCTTCATGCCTGTTATCAGATGGCGCCTGGCCACTTCCAGAACCGCATGGATGACAGGTTCCTTGGTTATCGGGTCGCCGAGCTGGACGGCGCCGCGGCTCTCTGTCTCGGATTCCTCTGTCAGGACAGCAGACGCGAATGTAACGCCGTGAATGCCGTCTCTTCCTGTTCGGCCTCCGACGAGTACGAGGTTGTCGCCCACGCCCCCGACCCGGTTCTTATAAAGATGCTCCTTTCTGGCTATGCCAACGCAGCCCACGTTGACAAGGCAGTTGCCAGTGTACGATGAGTCGAAGAAAACGCCTCCCGAGACTGTGGGCACACCGATTCTGTTCCCGTAGTCCCTTATTCCGGACACAACGCCGTCGAACAGGTAGGTGGGATGCTTGGTGCCTTTCGGAACCTCGGATGCGGGCGTGTCCAGCCTGCCGAAGAAAAGAGGGTCGATGAGGGCGATTGGCTGGCAGCCCATGCACAGCACGTCCCTGACAATGCCGCCTATGCCTGTCGCTGCGCCCCCGTACGGTTCGACAGCGCTCGGATGGTTGTGCGATTCGATGCGCAGCGAGTAGGCGTTCTCGGAATCGAACTCCATGACGCCGGCGTCGCCCCGGTCAATGACCCGGGGGCTGTCTATGCCGAACACGAATTCCCTGAGTATCGATTTGGAGGATTTGTAGCAGCAATGCTCGGACCATGCCTGGCCGATGGACTGGAGCTCGACCTCGGTCGGGTTCCTCCCGACCTTTCCAAAGTAGTCCGCGAGAGCCTTCATCTCTTCAAGGCTGAGGCCGGTGCCGCTCTCCGCCGCGATGGCGGAAAGCTGTTCATCGCCTGCGCCCAGCAGAAGGACTTCGCTGAGCGGGAATGGCGCCTCCAGCTTCCGGTAAAGGCCCTCCGCGGCCAACTCATGCCTCCCGGATATCATAGGAATATTCGTTGATGACCGGGTTTGCAAGGAGCGCAAGGCAGATCTTCTCGACCTGGGCTTTGGCAGATGCCTCGTCCGGCGAGTTCAGGTGAACGGAGAAGACCTTGGAGGTCTTGACTTCCGCCACCTCCGGGAAGCCCAGGAGTTCCAGGGCCTTCCTGGTGTTTTTGCCTTCGGGGTCAGCGACGCCTTTCTTCAGCTTTATCCTGATGTCTGCGACGAACATTTCAACCACACATCAGACATGATAAACAGTATAATAAAGCATTCGCAGAGCATGGTCTGGACATCGGTCAAGGCAGAATTAAGCAATGCTCGTTAATTGCGACAATTCCGAACGTCCGAAGGACTTCGGATGGAGACTAAAGCATTCGCAGGGCAGGGCCTGGATGCCGGCCAATCCTGAATTAAACAATGCGCGTTGATTGCGATGATTCCGAACGTCCGAAGGACTTCGGACGGAGACAAAAGTATTCGCAGAGCATGGCCTGGGCAGCGGGAAAATTGAATTTCAGGAGCTTGCGTTGAATGCGATTCCCGGCAATCTGAAAGCGGCGCATTCGACAATGGTCCGGTCAACAATAATAAAGCTGAATCAGGACCATAAAACATAAGCGCATGCTAGCAAGCGGTGAATCCGCGAGCTGAATCCAAGCAATAAAAGGATTCGCCATGAATCAACTATGCATTAGATATCTGATTCATGAAAATTTCGGCAATCGGCAATCTTCCAACAACCTGATTGCCGAAAAAAATACGGGCATGGCATACGGGCAACATAATTGCCCGTGTTGGAGAGAGAATTGCCATGCCCAAGTGGGGAAGAGTTCATCGTGAGATTCAATACCGTACCGCACGGCGCTTCTCCACCGCGCCGCGGATATTTTCCATCTGAAGGAACAATAGGAAAATGTTATATATATACCTTTAGCCAGAGGCTATTTATAGATAGAATCGTTTCCCTGCTTTGCTCAACCGGAAGGGGGTGGAAATTTGAGGAAATCATACACATTCATCAGGCCGGACGTTCGCAATTTCGAGAACTCCGCAGACATGTTCGGGCACTGCAGGAAATGCGGGTGCCAGCTAGTAGTACTGCCCGAGGACCGGAGGTACGGCTACTGCTTCGACTGCCTTGATTTCCTCAATATTACCAGGAAGGTGGACCTTGACAACGGCAGGACCTTCTCGCTGCCCCATGAGAACGGCTATACGCTGCACTGATTTTTTCAGGAGATTAGACTGTTATCCTGCAGGAACTGGACGAATCCCCCGAGTACGAACTGCACTGCCATCGCCGCGAGTATGAGACCCATTATCCTTGAGAATGCCTGCGTTCCCATCCTGCCAATCCTCTCGAAAAGCACTTCGCCGTAGTACAGCAGGAAGAAGCTCAGCGCCATGGTGATGAGTATCGCGATGAACACGAAGAGTATCAGATACCAGTCCGTGCCCGCTGTCTTGTCCGCGCTCGCGTCCGTGACGTAGATCATGACAGTCGTTATTGAGCCGGGGCCAGCGAACATGGGTATGCCCAGGGGGACAATGCCGACTGACTCCCTCTGAAGGGCCTCCTCCTTGTCACGGTCCGTTATCTTCGACTTGGGATGGCTGCCCTGCAGCATGGAGAAAGCGATGGTCAGCAGCAGGATGCCCCCGGCAATCCTGAAGGCAGGTATGGTTATGGAGAAGAAATCGAATATGTAAGTCCCCAGAAGCGCGAACACGGCCAGCACGCCGCCCGCGACAAGCGTGGTCTTCCTAATGACGGCTATCTTCTCCCTGCGCGTGTAACCGTCCGTGAGCGCGACGAAGAAGGATATGTTGCCGACAGGGTTGACTATGGCGAACACTGCCACAATGACCGTTAGACCTGCTGAAAGTTCCATCCGTGCGCCAATGTCAGGAGAGGATATTTAAGGGTTTGCCCGGCTATCTGCGAGGTAGAATGCCACGGGCGGAAGGGGCCGCGTGCCCCCGGCCAGGGCTTTCCCGCAGCCCTCGGGGGCCTCATCCGCCGGTGCAGCCATGCAGCCCGCGAGTATGGCCGCGCCCGTGGGCGTGGCCGCCTCCATTCCCGCGTCCGTGCTGGTCCAGGGTATTCCGTGCTTCTCGAGAATGTATCTTGTGGCGGGTGTGGGCACTTCCAGTGTGCCGTGGGAGAATCTCACGGTTCCCGACCCAACGCCCACGAACCCGATGTAGAAAACCTCGGTCACGCCCAGGCTCTCCATTCCGGCTGCCGCGCCTGCGATGTCGATCAGAATGTCCGATGCCTCGTGAAGCACTGCCACGGGGCCGCAATGCAGGTGCTTCAGCAGGGGATGTTCCGAATGGACTGCGCCTTCGGCGCTGGCCATGGCCTGGAGGATTCGCTCCGCGGTCATTGCCCAGGGATGGCCGATGCCGCATGATTCCATTGCCTGGCCCAGGCATTCCGCGGCCATGTCCGCATGGAGATGGCCCGGTCCCTCGAACCCGATGCGCATCCTGTGGATACCTTCGGAACAAACATGCGAAACCGCGGTCGGGCCCAGTGTGCGGCCCGCAATCTCCATGGCGCCGCAGACCCTGTCCGGATCTGCTCCCAGGCCTATCAGCCCGGCGGCGGTTATGTCGCCTGCAAGCCCCGAGCGCGTATCAATGACCAGTCGCATGCCGCGGCAAATAGCTTCTCTGTATTTTATTATATCAGCGATTATGTTCATATATACTGTAAAATATCAAGGGCCGATGTGGACTGACGCGCTGAGGCAGGGCAAGGAGGGAATATTCATCGACCTTGACGTGAACCCGGGTTCCAAGAGGCTTGGGATCAGCGGGTACGAGCCATGGAGGAAGCGCATCACACTGGACCTGAGGGCAAAGCCGCAGGAAGGCGAGGCAAACGCCGAGCTGGTAAGGTATCTTGCGAAGCTGCTGGAGCTGCCCCCGGGCCGGATAATAATAAGTAGTGGGCAGGCATCCGGTCACAAGAGGGTGCTGGTCAAGGGCCTTGACATGGGCGCCCTGAAGGAAAGGCTGAGGGATGCCATTGGACCAGAATGAGACGCTGGAAGCGCTTGAAGAGACAATCAAGGAACTCGGCGAGGCTTCGAAGTTCATGCCAGTCATAGTCGAAGGACTTAAAGACAGGATGGCGCTCAGGAGCCTGGGCGTGAACGGCAACATAATAGTGCTCAACGACGGCTCTTCCGTGCTGGCGACCTGCGAGAGGATTGCCGGGCAGTGGAGCGCGGCCATCATATTCACGGACTGGGACCAGAAAGGCGGCGAGCTGGCTCACGCCCTCGAGGACGGGCTGACCCAGCTGGACGTGAGCGTCGACACCGAGTACAGGGCCACAGTCTCGATGCTGGTCAAGAAGGACGTCAAGGATGTGGAGGGGCTTCCCGCGTTGATGAGGCGGCTGCAGACCATGTCCGGGCACCCGAGGCCGATATTCTGATTGCTGCCACGGCAGCGCATCAGGATGACTTGCGCGTTGCATACAAAATTATTTTAACACCCGGAATTTGGGGAGGCTCATGAAGCACAGCCTCAGGGCGGGTGTCATAGGCGTCGGCTCGATGGGCCGGAACCATGCCCGCGTGTATTCGGAGATGGGCGTTCTCTCGGCCATTGCGGATTCCGAGGCGTCCGTGGCCAAGCCGCTCGCGGAAAGGTTCGGCGTGGACTATCATCCGGATTACAGGAAGATGCTGAAGTCGGACATAGACGCGGTCACCGTGGCCACGCCCACAAACACGCATTTCAAGATCTCCATGGATGCCATCAGGGCGGGCAAGCATGTGCTGGTGGAGAAACCCATCTGCTTCAGCATCGGGGAGGCAGAGAAGCTGGTTGCCGCCGCCGAGAGGGAGGGGCTTGTACTGGCCGTCGGACAGATAGAACGGCACAATCCGGTTGTGAAGTTCGCCAGGGATTCCATCCTGAAGGGCAGGTTCGGGGACGTGGTCTCGATAGCCGCAAGGAGGGTCAGCACCCTCCCGGGAAGGATACGGGACGTGGGAGTGCTCATGGACCTGGGCATTCACGACATAGATGTGATACGGTACCTGGCCCAGAGCCCCGTGAGAAGCGTTTACGCGCTCGGCGGCAAGAGGCAGAACAAGCAGTTCGAGGACCATGCAAACATACTGATGGAATTCGAGAATGACATCATGGGGTTCGTCGAGGTGAACTGGCTCACGCCGATGAAGGTGCGCAGGCTTTCCATAACCTGCCTCAAGAACTATGTCGAGCTGGACTACATGAAGCAGACAGCCGACGTTTCTTCCTCCCAGGTCTCGGGGGCGATCGACCATTCCGACCTTTACAGACTTCCGATAGAGTTCGACATCAGGCATGTGAGCCTGAAGAAGCAGGAGCCGCTGAGGAACGAGCAGGAGGATTTCCTGGACTCGATACAGAACAGCAGGCAGCCCCTGATCAACGGAAGGGACGGCACCGAGACCCTGAAAGTATGCCAGGCCGCCCTGAAATCCATCAACGAAGGTAAAAGAGTGAAATTGGGGTGATTGAATGCCGCAGATATACGGGAAATCGAAGATAGGCAAGGGAACGTTCCTGGGACACAGCGTGGTCGTGGGGCATCCCGGAAAGAGCGAGAAGGCACTGCTCATGGAGAACAGGCTGAACGACGTCAAGGGCGCTGTCATAGGCAATGACTGCGTCATCCGCGACGGCACAATTATTTACAGCCAGGCGACGCTCGGAGACAACGTTCAAACAGGCCACAACGCCCTGATACGCGAGGACACGACCATAGGGAACAGGAGCATGGTCGGAACTCTGACCATCATCGAGGACAACTGCACCATAGGCGAGAGGGTGTCCATCCAGAGCGCGGTTTACATTCCGACCAACACAGTCATCGAGGACGACGTTTTCGTCGGGCCGAGGGTCTGCTTCACCAACGACAAGTACATGGGCAGGGGCGACGTGAAGCTGCTCGGGGCCCACATCGAGAGGAACGTCAGGATCGGCGCCAATTCAACCATCCTGCCGGGCGTGAGGATCGGCAGGGACGCCCTCGTGGGCGCCGGAGCCGTGGTAACGAAGGACGTCGAGCCGTACACGATGGTGGCCGGGGTGCCGGCACGCAAGGTGGGCATGGTTCCCGAAGAGCACAGGAGGAAGTAGCATGATACCGGCGGCGAAGCCCCTTCTGGGGGATGACGAGGCAAGGGCTGTTTCCGAGGTCATAAAATCCGGAATGCTGGCCCAGGGGAAGAAGGTCGCGGAGTTCGAGGAAGGATTCGGCAAGTTCATCGGCGCCAAGCACACGATCGCGGTGGGCAACGGCACGCAGGCGCTCCATGTGGCGCTGCTCGCAGCCGGGGTGATGCCCGGCGACGAGGTGATAACCACGGCGTTCAGCTTCCTGGCCAGCAGCACGAGCATTGTCCACTGCGGCGCGAAGCCCGTGTTCGCTGACATAGACCCGAAGACGTTCAACATCGACCCTGACGATGCCAGGAAACTGATAACCAAGAAGACGAGGGCCATCATGCCGGTCCACCTGTTCGGGCTTTCCTCGGACGTCAAGGAGCTTCAGAAGATTTGCGGCGAGAATAACATAGCCATGGTCGAGGACGCGTGCCAGTCCCACGGCGCCCGGGTCGGCGGGAAGGGCGTGGGGACTTTCGGCATATCATCAGCTTTCAGCTTCTACCCGACCAAGAACATCACGACCGGGGAGGGCGGCGCGGTCACGACCATGGACGATAAAACCGCAGAGCTGTGCAGGCTCATCCGAAACCAGGGACAGGTCTCGAGATACAACTGCGTGATGATCGGCTACAATTACCGCATGACCGACATCGGCGGAGCCATAGGCATTGAGCAGCTAAAAAAGCTGCCCGGCTGGACCGAGACCCGCATCAAGAACGCCGCATACCTGGACAGGGAACTGGGTAAGGCCGGCATCGGTGTGCCGTACGTTCCGAAGGGCTACAAACACGTTTACCACCAGTACACCATCCGGGTGAAGGGCCGGGATGCCGTCCAGAAGAAGCTCGCAGACATGGGAGTCGGAACCGGTGTGTATTACCCGCAGGGCCTGCATGAACTGGGGCCGCTGGCCAAATACCGCACCAGGAAGCTTCCCAAAACCGAGAAGGCCTGCAAGGAGGTCCTGGCGCTACCAGTGCATCCGGCGCTCAGCAAGGCGGACCTGGAAACCGTGGCCAAGTCTGTTGCAGAGGCGATGGCCTGAAAGGATTCAGCACCGCCGCGAAACATTAATTACACATGCCACTATCCCCAACCAGATGGCGATAGAAACAGAAATCGTTTCAGACCTGGCCATAATTCTTGTGGCCGCGGGGGTCGTTGCATTCATCTTTGACAGGTTGAAGCAGCCGCTGGTCCTCGGATTCATAATGGCCGGGATACTCATCGGCCCTTTCACGCCCCCTTTCAGCCTTGTTTCAAGGCTCGACCTTCTGCATGCCCTCGCCAATCTCGGCGTGATACTCCTGCTGTTCGGGCTCGGCCTGGAGTTCCCGATAAAGAAGCTCAGGAGCATCGGACCAGTGATAATCGGAGTTGCTCTGATTGAGATTGGGGCCATGTTCATAGTCAGCTACGTCATCGGTTGGGGGCTGGGCCTTACCTTCCTCGAGTCCGCATTCCTCGGGACCGCGCTGGCAAGCAGCAGCACCGCGATAATCATAAAGGTCCTTTCGGATATGGGGAAGATACATGACAAGACTGCGTCCATCATGCTCGGCATATTGATTGTGGAAGACCTCGCTGTGATAATACTGCTTGCAATCCTCCAGTCATCCGTCACCATTGGCTCTGTCACCCTTATGTCGGTTTCCTTGGAAATAGGCAAGATTGCCCTTTTCATCGGGGGGACCCTTCTAATAGGTATTTTTACAATTCCAAGATTGATTGACTGGTTGGCTTCGATAAAGCGGCCGGAGATACTCATGATAACATCTGTAGGGCTTGCATTCGGAATGGCGTATGTGGGCGACAGCCTCGGCTTTTCATTTGCAATAGGCGCCTTCATGATGGGAGTCATAGTGGCTTCCGCGAAATGTGTGAAAAATGTTTGCGCGGTTGCCGTGTACCCGAGAGAAATATTCGGGGCCATATTCTTCGTATCTGTGGGCGCCATGATAAACGTTCGGGAATTCGGGACCTTCCTCATCCCGGCCACACTGATAACGGTAGGAATGATTGCCGGAAAAATACTGGGCGTGGGCATCGGGACTAAGCTTTTCGGCTACGACAGAAACACGGCCCTCATAGTCGGACTGGGAATGGCCCAAATAGGGGAGTTCGCCTTCATCGTGATGCAGGTCGGACTGAGCCTTGAAGCGATTGAGCAAAGCCTCTACTCAGCTATAGCCATTGCCGTGCTGATAACGACATTCACGACGCCGTACCTGCTCAAGTTCGGTTACCGCCAGAGAAACAAAAACCAGCTCAGTGCGGAAGGCGCGGCCGGCGGTTGAACCGCTGGCAGCCCGTAGTAAACTACCAGCCCCTGAAGTTAGTGGCGAATTCATTTCAATTTGTGATATTCGCCCTATCCATACTAATAATATGAATACAATTCGACCTTCCTTCGGAAGCCCGAAGAGGCTGGCGTTCATACCATGAGCCGCAGTCATATGACTCGGGGCTGGAAGTTTACCATAGGGCAGTTATATGCTGAATCAAAGATTCGGCAAACCCATTTTGAAATCTCAAAATGGAGCATGCCTGATTATCGAAGCAGGATTGCTTCGATTTTCGATGCATATATTCGGACGGCATGCAACGGCATTTCACGTTTACTGCCCTGCGCTTTCATCCAGGCCTCTAAAGGCCTGGCGTTCAGCTTTGTGTGGCAGTAAAGTTTCTGTAGAGCCATGTACAGACGTGTCCATGCATGCCTATGTCGTTTTAAATAACTCGGTCCCGTTACACCCCTAGGCCTTGCATAAGGTGACCTAGGTTGAGAATCAACGAGTGGGAGAAGAGTGGTGGGCACAATACCTTACCCGAAGCCAGAGACGATTCCGAGGAACAGCTTCGGGTAATTCTTTATTGCATCGGCAGGCTCAAGGTTCTCATCGAGGACGAGGATGACGAGGTCAACAGGAAGCAGCTCAGGGACCTCGAGCAGCTCCTTCTCCTGTGGATGAGGAACAGGGCCAAGGAAAGCGCATGATCCTTTTTCATTGTATCGTTTCTTGAAGGCGGATAGAACCGTCTCCCTTTCAGTGAATTAATCACGGACCATATTTTCCGTCTGCCTTTAAAAATTCGGCATGACAATGAAACCGCCCAGACTAACTATTTATATGACAGCGGGGTTATGTTCGAAGCTAGGAAACGTGACAATGTGGACCCGCAGGAAATCCAATGGGCATTGAATGAGGCCGCCAGACAGGGCATGCTGGAGATTCTCGACGAGGAAATGCGCCTGGGAAGCCTCCTGTCGGATCTTCCGGAAGCGGAAGCCATCACGTTCATCATCAGGAAGCAGCTGAACCTGGGCAAGGAAGATGATCTGCCAACCGATTTGACCAACGAGGAGATCCAACGGATACATGCTACCATCAACCTCAGCCTTGGCGGGGCGATCGCCGAGGCCTTCAAGGAGGCTGCCAAACAGCCCAAGCTGCTCAAGGCCATGAAGACGCTTTACACGGCCCACAAGGAGGACCGCGAAACACTGGACCCGATGCTGTGCAAGAGATATGCCGACGTGCTCCTGGATTTTGCGGAGAAATACCACGAATCGCAGAACTGGAAGAAGACCCAGTCCATCCTGATCACTGCGGAGTCGCTCGTGAAGAAGGTCACGGGCTCGGCAAAGCCCAGGCTGTTCGCCAGAATGGATGCCACGTGGGGCATTTACCTGTGGAGATGCGGCGATTATCAGGAAGCCGAGAGGAGGTTCGAGAAGGCGAATGCCGGTGTCACGGCCCTTCTGCGCAAGCACGGAAAGGATATCACTGACCCATCCGAGGTAAGGAAGAACATGGAGCTGCAGGCCCGGATAATGCACGGCTTCGGCGTTCTGTACGGCGAGCTGCTTGAGGACAAGACCAGGGCAATCCAGCATTATGAGAGAGCCCTTGCCATCATCTCCGGCCTGGAAGGCACGTACAAGAACAAGAAGATGATGACAGGCATACTGAACAGCCTCGGGGTCGTCAACCACAGGATGGCGCTGCTCAAACCGGAGGGGAGGCAGAAATATCTGACAGAGGCCGCAGGGAAGTACGAGGAGGGCCTTGCCACAGCCAGGGACATACATTTCACCTCGATGGAGGGTTGGATACTCTTCAACGCCGGGGAGGTCTATGCCCTGTTGGGCGAGTATGACAGGGCCAGGAAATATTCCGAGCTCTCGAAATCCATTTTCGGCAGGGAGCGTCTGAATGAGAGGGGCATGTCAGGCGTCGAGATGCTGGATGCTATCATCGGCCTGCAAACCGAAAGATACGGTGAGGCGCTGGCAAGCATCAACAGGAGCATCGGGCTGAGAGAGAGAATAGGAGAGCCGAGGAGGCTGGCCGACGCCCTGGAGTGCAGGGGCGATATACTTGCAGCCAGCGGCGACACAGAGAGGGCGACAGCGGACTATGAGATGGCCAACGCCATTTACAGGAGCATAAGCTCCGAGGCCGGCGCGAGGAAGACGGCGGAGAAACTCGGTGGTCTGGGGAAAAAGTGATTTCCCGTTCCTGCGGGACATGAAACCCACGGATGTGCGAACCGCCCACGGGCCTTCAGTCCCCAGACCCGCAGACTGAAACTGTGCCACGCAGAGAAGATAAGCCAGGCTGGCTTTTTCTCGGCTGCCGGATCACAGCTTGTACCCGAATTTTCTGAGAAGTTCCTTGCGGTCCTTGACGTCCTTCGGACCCTCGACCCCTTTCGGCACCTTGCCGTCAACCACACCCATGATTCCTCGTCCGGATTCGGTTTCGGCGATTATGACCTCCACCGGATTGGCAGTGGCGCAGAAGATATTGCAGACCTCGGGCACGTTCCTGATGGCGCCCAGCACATTGATGGGGTAGGCATCCTTCATGACGACGAAGAACGTGTGACCGGCCGCAATGGCCTTTGCGTTGTCCGCGGCCAGCTTCTTCAGCTTTCCGTCCGTGCCCTCCACCCTGATGAGCTGGTGCACCGACGCCTCGCAGAACGCGATTCCGAATTTGATTCCCGGGACAGAGTTCACCATGGCCTCGTATATGTCCTCGGCCGTCTTTATGAAATGCGACTGGCCTATGATGATGTTCAGTCCGTCCGGGTTCTTGACCTTTACAACCTTGAGCTCCAAGTTCTCACTGCGGCAGTATCAGCGGGATGCGATTAAATCATTTCGGTTGGTTGGCGAGCGCCTTCTTCCGTTTCATGTAAAGGTCCGCGCACTCCGACTCTGTCAGCCTGCCCGTCCTGTGCGCCTTCCACAGCCGTTCCCTGTAATCTGCCAGCTTGACCCGGGGCGAGTCCGCGTCCGGGACTATCTTCTCGAGGTTCCGCACCGTGGGGATGAACAGGGCCGCGATTGCCGTGGCGAGCGTGCCGATGCCGCAGAGAATCATTATCAGCCTCATGCCCGAGCCTATGTCGCTTCCCAGAAGCCAGCCAAAGGTCGTCGCCAGGAATCCTGTTTCGGACAACATGCCCGGCTCGAACACATTGTCGGCCAGCGGACCGGCCATGACCATGCCCACGGCCCCGGCGGACATGGCGATGAATCCCCTGGCCCCGAACACCCTGCCCTGCTTGTTGGGCTCGACCTTGGATTGCCAGATTGCCTGGCTGGAGCCCCACACGAACGGCCCCGAGAAGGCGAGGATGAACGCTATCACCGTCCATAGGGGCACGCCCAGCACGAGCCCGAACGATATCATGACGAATCCCTCTATCAGGATGCCGCCCATAATGACGCCGATCTTCCAGGTCTTCGAGCCGCCCCAGGCGGACATGATTATCCCGCCCACGAGGCCGCCGATGCCCGCGCCCATCATTACGGTCGCGAGCGCGACCTTGTCGCTGGACGTGATTGCCAGCACCATGGGCGCCATCAGTATGAAGGCTATGTTGCCGAAGAAGTTCGAACCGAAATATGTGAGCTGGAGGCCGAGGAGGGGCTTTCTTTTAAAGATGTACCTGAATCCGTACATGGAGTCCCGCCACAGGCCCCTGAGGCCTTTCCCGAGGTCCCGGGCTTTCTCGGGCTGGGGTATGCGCGCGACAATCAGGACAATGACCGCGAATGTGAAGGTGAACATGTCGATGACGAGGATTCCGGAGAGATCCACCCATACCAACAGAACAGCCGCGATCGGCGCCGCAAATATCTCGGACACGGACCCGGCCAGGCCCAGCATCGAGGCGGCCCGTCCATAGTGCTTCTTCTCCACTATCATTGTCACGGCTGCCGAGAACGCCGGGAAGTGGAAGGAAGCAAAGGCGCCGACTATCGCGCTGATGGCATACAGATGCCATATCTCCAGCGCCCCGGCCGAGTAAAGGATGAAGATGGCTATCGTGCCCATGCCGGCCATGAGGTCGGCGATTATTATCGTCGTCTTGCGGTTCCACCTGTCCACCAGGGCCCCGGCGAAGGGTTGGAGAATCAGCTGCGGCGCGAAGCTGAAGAAACCCATCAGGGCGAGCGCCGTCGCCTGGCCTGTCTCGAGCCAGGCCCAGTACATCAGCCCAAACCTGACCATGGACGTGCCCAATATCGAGACGAGCTGGCCGATCCAGATGAGCGAGAACACGCCCATGCTGCTTTTACCGTTGGCCTGATTTCCATTCGGTTCGGACATACTTAACAAAAACATCATAAGCTGCGCAGAGTATATAAATTCGGTGGCCAAACCTGGTCACCGAATCAGGGCATTTTGAAAGCAGCATGCCCCGCCTGTCAGGGCGGGGTTGCATTTTGAGAACGCTTGAGTGCGCTTGCCAAGGCATCTGGAGCAAACACGCGATCCATTTTAGAAAACCCCGGCTGGCATTTTGACATCATACTATTAGGCCGGGGATGTCGGGTACTCGCCTGGCCAGCGCGAGCCAGGTGAAACTGACAGCTCTAGCATGGATTCGTTTCCATCATCCTTAACATTGCATTACTGAATAAAGTTTGAAGAATCGTTTCCATGCAAGAGCCGATAAATTTATTTCGCCTGGCAAATGTCAGCCAGGCGAGCAACGAATCGCAAACGATTCGTCTCTTTCGCTTTGATGAAATTAATTGCCATTGAGCTACAAAGCTCAAGTACCCGACCCCCTCGCCCTTGCAACGAATAGCGTTTACAAGCGCATGGGCCATTCGTCTCACTCGCATCGATGTTGGGATTTGCCTAGGAGCTACGATGCTCGTACAGGCGAGGCTCCCGAAAACAGAGCAGCAGAATGCCCCAAAATGCTCTGTCACCCAGATTGCGTGCACATCGAAACCCCGCCCTTGTGGTGAGATAAACTACCACAGGCGGGGCATGTTACTGTCAAAAGTTCGGAAACGCTTTCATCCGAACTGCTTTAATTTTTCCAACCATTTCTCCCGGTGGCTGGCAATCGTCTCCTCGGACGCGCCCTTGTCCCGCGCGTTGCGGAGCAGGCAGTCGATTATCTCGTGTATGCCATTGGGCGTGGGGCTGTCCTTGGACATGCCCGACTTTGCGAAGCATTCCTGGAGGATGACCCTTGATGATTCGGAGGACTGGACAACATACGGGAAGTCTGCGATTATCATGTCGAGAACGGCCTTGCCCGTCTTCCGCTCGTCTGTTTCATATATCGATTCCGCGACCATCTCCTCCATCTGCCTGGTCATGGGGTCGTAGCTGGGATGGTCCATGACCATCATCACGGCCAGGCTGCGGAAACCTTCCTCGACGCCCTGGCCATTCTTGGCGCTTGTCAGCACGTAGGGCTGGAGCACCTTGTACCTGTGTATCTCCGGGCCGGAGCGCATCCTGGCGTCCAGGTCCGCAAGCTCCTTGAGCAGCCTGTCCGCCTCGGGCTTCTCTATGAGGTCCAGCTTGTTGCCCACGTACAGCACAGGCGGCATGATGCCGGCCGTCGTGTCCCTGAGGAGGGGTATCCAGTATTCCTCGAGCTTCTTCAGCGTCTCGGGCCTTGACAGGTCGGCGACCAGTATGGCGCCGTTGAGACCGGCTATATGCCTGGACTGCGTGGACTTGTAGCCTTCCGAGCCGATTATGTCCCAGAGCATGAACGAGACAGAGTAGTCTGTGTTTGCCAGGGATATATTCACAACCTTCTTGGATACCTTGGCGCCGACTGTCGATATGTAGCTGTCGCTGAACGCGTTCTGGATGAACCGGTTCATCAGGCTGGTCTTTCCCACGGCCGAGTCGCCGAGAAGGACGACTTTCTTCAGGACTTCCTCCATGGGACGGCGCATCCTCTCCCGGCCTAAAAATATTTCCCTGGATGCGCGGCCCGTTCCTATCTCTCACTGGCCATGTCCGCGAATACGCCTTCTACCCATTCCTGGACCGGCGCAACGGCGCGTTTCTCTCCGTTCCACCCATTCAGGATGCCGCCGAAGCGCATGTCCAGGTCCTCCAGGAGCCGGACCACGCCCCGGCGCAGCTCCCTGGCCTCGTGGCCCGTGAAAAGCACTGCAACGACGAAATGCCCCCTGGCCTCTATCAGCACCCTGAGCTTGCCCATGCTGAGGGACTTGAGGCTGTCCATCTCTGAGGCGTGGAACGCCTCCTGCACGAAGTTCTGTATCGCGGTGAGCATGCCGCCCACCATGTCCCTGTCTATGTCCCCGAACCCGTCATGGGCGCCGGCATGGGCTATCACCAGGCCGTTGGAGTGGAGTATATATATCTCCCTGACGAGCGACTCCTGCCACTTGAGCTGGGGGGAGAACCATTCAACGAGCCTTGCTGACATGTCGCCGATCATGTTTATCGACAGCACTATGATGATGAGCATTGCCGTGCTGACTGCTATCTGGAATGCCGCGTCGACGGCCTCGGTCGAGGCCAGCACAATCACCTGGGCGATGACGAATCCGCCCACGCATATCAGGGAAGTGAGCATGACGATGAGCGAGTTCCTGACGAGAAGCTCGGTCCCTATGACCATCTGGTACCTCACCAGGCCCCGCACGGTCATCACCATTGAGCCGGCGACGGCCATGCTGAATATCGCGCCGTAATCCCCGGTCCCAGATACGAACAGCGCGAACAGAATGACTATGTTGAACAGCAGCACCGCGAAGAACGAAGTGAGCATGAACTCAAGCTGTTCCCTGCGAATGCCGGAGGAGGATTTGCTCATGCTTGCGTACAGGTGTTTCCACACGAGGAAGGATATCAGGAGCCAGACTGCGAGGAACAGGAAGTCCGTGAACCTGTGGGCTTCGGGTGAAAGGAGATAATGGACTGCCAGCTGGGCGAGCAGAGGCCCGAACACCATTGCGCGGCCCTTCGCTGTCCTGAGGAGGAAGTAATCGGCGCTGGAGCGCTGGATGAACAGCGTTATCAGAATGGGGAACATGAGCATTGCGCTGATATAGGCGATCTCTTCCCAGAACACGGAATCGCCCGCCGCGGACAGCATGGTCCAGGCGAAAAGGCCGGTCGATGTGATGAGGGCGAGAAGGGCGGTTGTCAGGGTGACCTCGGTCCTGACTGCGAACCTCATCATGAACACGAAGAGCCCCAGGCAGACAAGGGAGCAGGCCAGTGTCAGCAATGTGAGCCAGGTTAACATTTTCCTCGGGGGAAATAGCCCGGGGCAGGTAATAAGGATTTGGGATGGGTGATTCTGCGTATGTTGTCATGGTTACAGTGAGCGAAATTCGCCTCTCAAGTTGGATCGAATCTCAACACTTACTCGCTGAGAATCCAACGATGACCTGGCTCCCATTCTGTTGGCTAAATCAGGGCCATGGTTTGCAAGCATTTGAAGCAAGAGGTGAATACGGGAACTGAATCGTTCCGAATGCCGAAGGCTTCGGATGGAGATTGAAGTATTCGCCATGATTGTCCAGGCGATTAATAATACAATCAATAAATTCCGTAATCTCCGGAAGCATATGCTGCGAGATTACGGGGGATAAGGATTTGGGATGGGAAACATTAATAGCAGGGGGCTGTTTTGCATGTTCCCGATGGCAGACCTTCGGACCCGAGTCGGCAAGCTGGAGATGGAGAACCCGACAATGCTGGCATCAGGCATTCTGGGCCAGACCGGAGAATTTCTTTTCAGGATGGTGAGAGAGGGCGGCGCCGGCGCTGTTGTCACGAAGTCTATCGGTCTGGAACCGAGGGAGGGCCACGGAAGCCCCTGCCTGCTGGAACTCGAGTGCGGCTTGCTCAATGCCATGGGCCTGCCCAATCCCGGGATCGAGAGCTTCGGCGGGGAAATAGGCATCGCCCTGAAAGGCGGCGCCCCCGTGATCGGAAGCATATTTGCGGATACCGCGGAAAACTTTGCATTGCTGGCCAAGAAGATGGAGGCAGCCGGCGCGAGCGCCGTGGAGCTGAACCTGAGCTGCCCACATGCGACCAGGTACGGGCTTGACGTGGGCTCGGACCCGGAGAAGGTCGCGGAGATTGTCAGGGCAGTGAAATCCGCAGTTGAAATCCCTGTCTGGGCGAAACTCAGCCCCATGGTCCCCGACATCGCGGGGATAGCGTTGGCCGCCGAGGAGGCCGGCTGCGACGCCGTCGTGGCGATAAACACTCTCAAGGCCATGAAGGTCGAGGTCAAGGTCGGAAAACCTGTCCTGAGGAACAGGGTCGGGGGCCTGAGCGGGCCTGCGGCGAAGCCTGTGGGCGTGAGGGCGGTTTACGAGATTGCCAACCGGGTGAAGATCCCAGTCATCGGCGTCGGCGGGATAAGCACCGGGGAAGACGCGCTGGAGTACATGATGGCCGGAGCGTCGGCAGTGCAGATCGGCTCGGGGGTGCATTACAGGGGCACGGACGTTTTCTCCAAGGTCTGTGCCGAGGTATCGGCCTTCCTGGACGCCAGGGGCTGGGAGCTTTCCGATGTGGTCGGCATGGCCGGGGGGAAGGCCTGATGGACATAGCCACTGTCACCGATGTGTTTGATGAGACAAATAATATAAAAACAATCAAATTTAAATGGCCGAGGAAGGCCGAGCCGGGGCAGTTCGTGATGGTCTGGATGCCGGGAGTGGACGAGGTCCCGATGAGCCTTTCCCATGCCGGAAAGGAGGGCGGCATCACTGTCCTCGGAGTGGGCGAGGCAACGCTGGCCATGCATGACCTTAGGCCGGACGATGTCATCGGGATCCGCGGGCCCTACGGAAGGGGATTCGACCTCAGGGGCAGGAAGGTCCTGGCCATCGGCGGAGGCTCGGGTGCGGCAGCGCTGGCCCTTGCGGTGGAGAAGGCTGTCGCAGGCAAGAAACAGGTCACATGCGCGCTCGGCGCCAGAACGGCCGGCGAGCTGCTTTTCAGGGCCAGATTCGCCGGGCTGGGCGCACAGGTGCATGTCGCCACGGACGACGGTTCCGAGGGGCATCACGGATTCGTGACCGAGCTTGCGGCCAAGCTGATTTCCAGGAATGAGCCGGACCTGATAATCGCCTGCGGGCCTGAGCCGATGCTCAAGGCCGTGGCCGACATGTCCCTGAAGGCCGGGATAAGATGCCAGTGCTCCCTGGAGAGGTACATGAAATGCGGAATAGGGTTGTGCGGTTCATGCCAGTGCGGCAAATTCACCGTGTGCAGGGACGGCCCCGTGTTCACGGGCGAGGAGCTGGCCCTGATGGACGATTTCGGGAAGCGGAAGAGGGACCCGGTCGGAAGGAATGTCGGGCTGGGCCGTTAGAACAGCAGCGCCACCATGTTCCCCACGACCACACTGAAGATTATGCCCGCGGTCATCGGGATTATGAACGGGTCCTTGGGCGTGACCCATATCCTGGAGGCGCCTTTCTCCCTGAGCATGGCAAGCTCCCGGCCCACATCGCCTGACCTGCTGGGAAACAGTATGAGCACTATCTCGCCATCGCGCACTGCCTCCATCGGCCACACGAAGCTCTTCGGCACGTCCCCGATGTCCATCCTGTACCCGAGGAACATCTCCGGGAAGCCGCGGTCGCCCCTGGCCAGGTTGCGGAAGAATCTCACTGCGGGGCCGGAAACCGCATGAAGGACGGCCGCATTCATCAGGATGAGGAATGCGAAGGGGAATGTCATCTGCAGCATGTCCGCTGTCCCTTCGGGGTAACCGATGAGGGGAAGCGATTCGAACACCGGGTAGAAGGGGAATACTATGGATAGGGCGAGCAGGGCCTTCGCATCCGCGCCGCCGCGCACTATGCCCAGGTAATAGAACATGATGAAGACGCACATCACCGCCGGGACCGAGAGGAGCTGGCCGACCTCGGGGGTCGGTCCTTCCGCGAGCAACAGGACCAGTGTGCATACCAGGGCAACGGTGTATGGAAGCAGCGGAAGGGGATTCAGCTTTCCGTTCTCGTAAATGGGCTCCCTGTCCCAGAACGTGTCCATGAATATGACGGCTATCGGCACGAACACCAGGAAATGTATTGGGCCGTATGTCCTCTCCGCGCCCAGGAAGTTGTCCGTCTCGGAGAGTAGCATCTGGACGGCCAGCAGGGCCATCCCGGCAATCCCGAGCAGTATCCATATCCTGTTCGGAACCTTCCTGGTGCGCCAGTCTGTCACGCAGGCTGCCAGCATGAATGCCAGTGCAATGCCCAGTCTGGTTGCAGACAGAATCAGGTCCATCGCATTTGTATCCGTCCGATGGTATAAATACTTACGGAAAGCGGATGGCGAGTCTGTCAATTTCATAATGAATGTTTGGGGCTAGGGTCCAGGGGCTAGGGTCTAGGAACGACAATGTGTCGCATCCAAGCCGAATCTCCGATTCGACGCTAGGAGCAGCCATACTTGGCTGCGACTGAGCCGAATTTTCGATTCGGCGCGAGGGTGCTTCCAAATCGCATTTGCTGGCTTGGCCCGGACAAGCCAGCCCCCTAGACCCTAGACCCTTTATCCCATTATGAAAACGCAGACCCTAGACCCTAGCAATAATCTCAATATCACTACATTATTAACAAGCTCAATGGGGCAAGCTTTTTTAATGACTAACCTTTAGCGCCCAACCGAAGACAATGATATTCGGCAAACCGGCTTTCGCGGCATTCGCAATCCTTGCCCTGTGCCTTGCAGTCCCTTGGACAGTTCAGGAAGCGCAGGCATCCCCCGGAGACCTGAATGTATTCGAGCCAACATACCATGACATGACAGTGGGCATGGAGTCCAGCATTGTATTCAGGTGGGGCGTGTACAACAACGGGCAGAACCCGCAGACCCTCCTGATAGAGATATCGGGCGCCGACCACGGTTGGACGGCCACGCTCCCGGAGGAGGACATGTATTTTGTCCTCATGCCGGGCAACTTCACCTCGCTGGAGCTTAACATCACGGCCCCCGATACCAGGGACTATCCCGAGGAGACCATCACCCTGACGGCAACGGCCAGGGACCTCATCACCGAGGAGCTCTGGGTCGAATACCTCGGAACAGTCAATGTGACAATAGTCGGCGGCGCGTACATACCCCCGACCCAGGTGCTGGGATGGTTCGACGACCCGCTGGGCGATCACATTCCCGCGCTGGACAACGAGTGGGGCGTGTTCATAACGACCGTGTTGGTCTGGCTTGCCATTGGAGCGGCCATCTACTTCATACTTGACCCCATTGTCAAGCAGGTAACGAAGAGAACAAAGTCCGACCTCGACGATAAGATCCTGGCTATTGTCAAGGGCCCGGTTTTCTGGATAATCCTGAGCTACGGCGTCATCTCATCACTCAAGGTGCTGGGCTTCTCCTGGAGCGTGATACACGCCCTTGAGCTCATGTATTCGATAATACTGATACTGCTCTTCAGCTGGATGGCCTTCAAGATACTGAAGGACGTGCTGCTTGTCTGGGGAAGAGCATATGCGGAAAAGACGGAAACTTCAATGGACGATGTTCTCCTTCCGGTGTTCGAGAAGGTCGGCATGGTGGCCATTGTGGCAATAGCCATCCTGGGCACGCTCAACCTGTTCGGCGTGGACGTCACGCTCCTCATGGCCGGCATGGGAGTGGCCGGTTTGGTGATTGCCTTCGCAGCCCAGGACACGCTCAGCAACTTCATAAGCGGCATGTTCCTGCTCACTGACCGCCCGTTCAAGGTCGGCGACCTGGTCCTGATGGAGAACGGGGACTACTGCCGTGTCGAGCACATAGGCATGAGGTCCACCAAGCTTTACAACACCTTCGACCATGACATGATCATCGTGCCCAACAACAAGATTGCCAACGAGAAGGTCATCAACCTCACTGCGCCGGACCAGAGGATGAAAGTGAGAGTCGTTATCGGCGTTGATTACAATACCGACATCAACAGAGCCAAGGAGATCATGTACGATGTGGCGGCCAACACCCCGGGCATCATCATGGAGGAAGGCTACAGACCCATAGTGAGGCTATCGGAATTCCAGGACTCGGCCATCCTGCTCCGCATGTTCACCTGGGTGAGCCATCTCAGCGAGCAATGGAAGGTCGGCAGCGAGATCAGGGAGGGCATACTGAAGAGGTTCAGGGAGGAGGGCATAGTCATTCCCTTCCCGCAGCGCACTGTGCATTTCCCCGAAAGGGAGGCGCGCCCGGAAGAGGGCATCAAGCCCGTCAGGGCGGACACTCACCGATAATCATTTATACTAACATGCTGCCTACAGGGAAAAGGTAAGAGAGCATGATTGCCAGGCATTCCTTCGTCATCATCATCGGGCAGGCCTCCAGCGCCGCGCTGGGAATGCTCGCTCTTTTCGTGATTTCCAAGCTCTGGGGCGGATACGCGCCCGGGCTGGTGGGAATCGTCTGGTTCGGGCTGTCATTCGTGGGCACCTTCTCGTTCATCAGCAACATGGGTTTCGACGCGGCCCATGTGAAGAGGATCTCCGAGGGCAGGGACCTTGGCAAGTGCAACGGCACATACATTGCCATAAAGCTCATGCTCACGGCCATCCTGGTGCTGAGCGTGGTCTGTTGCCTGCTGGTCTGGGAGTACCACCTCGGAGGCGGATTCTACGACGCCACCAGGCTGAGCGTGATATACATATTCCTCGGATACTACGTGCTTTTCTCGCTGGCCCAGATACCGATAATGACCTTCAACAGCCTGAAGAAGAACGCCATCAGCCAGGCTACGATGCTGATGGAGCCGCTCACCAGGGCGGTACTGTTCCTGGTCGTGGCTCTCGCGGGAATTGCCGGAGCCGAGATTCTTACTGGATCGGGGCTCACTGTGATCAATCTTCCTGCAAGATTTGAATGGCCGTCATTCCTCCAGCCCCTGCAGGAATACATATCGACGCATGTGGTCGGCTCACTGGCCCTCTCCTATCTGGCCGGCGGAGCCGCAATGTTCGCGGTCGGATTCCTGTTCCTCAGGAAATTCCCTGTTTCCAGGCCTGACAGGGAGTACATGGCCATGTACATGAAGTTCGCAGTGCCTCTCATGGTGCCGGTGATATTCCTCCTGATCACGGGATATCTGGACAAGGTGCTGCTCGGCTACTTCTGGACATCCGAGGACGTAGGCCATTACTTCTCCGTGCAGAGGATATGCACGATGATTGTCATGATTCCCTCGGCCATCGGGATAGTGCTGTACCCGACCATATCCGCCATTCATGCAAAACACAGGAGGGACAGGGACAGGTGCAACTCGATGCTCGGCAGGCTGACGAGGAAATGCGCCAGGTTCACGTCGATGGTGACAATACCCATAGTCGTGACGTTCATAGTGTTCAGCATTCCAATCATCGATATCGTGCTCAACAGTTCTTTCCGCCCCGGCTCGGATGCGATGCGGATACTGGCGGTATACACGTTCCTCGCAACGATGTATGTGCCGTACTATTTCCTGGTCCTGGGCACGAACAGGCCTGTCCAAATAGCCAAGGTTTTCATTGCCAGCGGCATCGCCAACATCGTGTTCAACCTGCTCCTCATTCCGAGGGACGGGCTGCTCTCCGGATTCGGCATCATGGGCCCGGCAGGCGCAGCCACGGCGACACTGATATCTGCGGCCGTGACGCTTGCCGGCATGTACTATTTCTCGGCCCGCATCACCGGTCGGCAGCTTGTCGAAGGTCGCATACTGAAACATATCGCGGCCGGATTCATTGCCGGCATTGCGATGTTCTGGCTCGCCGACATCTCAGACCCGGTGCGCTGGTTCCATGTGGCGCTTTTCACGGCCATCGGCCTCGGCATCTACCTTGGCGTCCTCTGGGCCTGGGGCGAGTTCCGCAGGAGAGAGCTAGAATTCTTCCTCGATACCATGAACCCGCTGTTGCTGCTCAAGTACGTGAAAGGCGAGATTTCCGGCAGACGGAGACGTTAGGGCGTCAGGTTTTTAACCCCGCCCGGTTTGAGGGGGAACGATAACATGCCGATGTTCTGCAAGAAATGCAAGAGCCTCATGACCCCGACCGAGGGCAAGTGGCAGTGCAGGAAATGCGGCTACGCGTGCGCATCCACGGGCGAGGAGTGCATAGTCACAGAGAGGAACCCGGACAAGGAGATTCTCGTGCTGGACGAGCAGTCCGGCGTGCTTCCGAAGACCAGGATCGAGTGCCCGAAATGCCATCACATGGAGGCATACTGGCTGCTGCGCCAGACCCGGTCGGCCGATGAGCCCGAGACCAGGATATACAGATGCTTGAAATGCCAGCATTCCTGGCGCGAGTATTAGCGGTTTTCGAACCCTCTGTCCAATATTTTGGCATTCGGGTTCGAACGTTCTTGGCTCCGGGTTGGATGTTGATCCTTCATGGATGGCTTGCGATTGTCGTCTCTATGAACTCAGTTTTGGCCTGGTTGTAGCCCATCCGATCTGTCCCGTATTTCTTGGCCAGGTCCTTCTTCAGCCTGCAGTATGCATCCGCGACCCCGGCATGCGAGCGCAGTATGTCCCTGAATCTAATGTGTTTGTCCCAGAAGGGGCTCGGGTATTTCACCAGGTGCAGGTGGTACCTGTTCCTCAGATCCTGGCTGGTCTTGTCCCCCACGCAGTAGAACCATTCATCGTTCTCGGGTTCCGCGTTGAAATCAAACACGCCCATCTCCAGTTTCATGATCTCTAAGCATTGGTCCGCGGATGTCAGGTCCTCCACGCCCAGCATCATGTCTATCACCGGCTTGGCGCCCAAGCCGGGCACGGAAGTGCTGCCAACATGCTCGATACGGACGACCCTTGGACCGAGGAGGCTCAGCAGCCTGGACCTCATCTCCTCGTACATGACCGGCCACTGCGGGTCGTAGTCCTTGATGACAACGGGCGGCCTTGATTCAGGGTCCATGCCGACCAAATCAGGCAGGCCGGATAAATAGCTTCGCGCCTCAGATGTCCGCCATGGGCACGATGTCGCAGCACCTGCACGAGAAGCACATGGTCTCGAAATTTCCGGTGTCCAGGTTGTTCCTCTCCAGAATATTCCTGTGCATCTCCCCGAGGGCCAGCAGCCTTTCCGCGCCCACCCTCTCCGGTGTTTTGCCCAGCGCTTTTTCCAATTTCGCGCTGTTGCCTGGGCCTATCCTTATCCCGCGGACATTGGGAACCACACCCATGGAGGCAAGTGTATCCAGGGCTTCCGCGACCTCGCCATCCGTCTCACCCAGGCCCACTATCATGTTGCTCGTGACCCTGCCCCAGCCGAAAACCGTTACCGCTCTCTCGAGGGCCTTCAGGGTGGCCTGGAAATCCCTGTCGGGGCATATCTTGCGGAACCTCTCTTCGGGCCAGGTCTCGATGTTGATCTTCATCTCAGTGACCCCAGCTTCCCGGAAGAGACTGATTTCGGCCGTGCCATCGAAGTACGCCTCCACGCCTATCGGCACGGATGGATACTGGCCCCTGACGGCCTTCACTGCCTCGGCCATCTTGGCATTGGCCTCCCGAACTGTCCCGGGTATGCCGCTTGTTATGGCCACTGCAGAGAAATCCGGGTACTTGGATGCAACCGACACGAGCCTGAGCGCCCTTTCGGGGGACAGGTATGAGCCTGCGCCCTCGGGTCTTGGCATGGAGCAGAACGCACATCCCATCGAGCATTCCGGGCATAGGTTGAGAAAGGCCTGGTTGGGCGCATGGGCCGCCAGGGGAAGTATCTGAACGTCGCCGACGAACTTCTTGCCTTCCAGGAGTATGATGTAGCCCGCGGGGTCCCTTGCCAGCCTGAGCCTTGCGTCCGGGTCTTTTGAGACGACGAGCTTGACCCTCGAATCGCCGAACCCGAACGCGTGTGCGCCCCGGCCCGAGTCCGGGCCGGCCTTTGAAAGACTGGCGAAACAGGGCATGTCAACCTCCCTGGGAATGAAAATCTCGCCCAATTCGAGAAGCTTGGCCTTCTTTCTGGTGAACTCTTCTGTCACAGCACTGAAAGAAGGTGATTCGCTAATAAGGGTTGTCCCGAATCGGACATGGAAATTCCAATAGGTTAAAATCATAGCTTCGGATGACAGGGACCATGGCTCTCAGGTTCCGCAGGATAACAGGCAAGAACTATCATGAGTGCATGGAGCTTTCTGTCAGGGACGACCAGGCAAACTGCTTCTACTTCAACTCCTCCAGGCCGAACATGATGTCCCTGGCAGAAGCTTATGTCTTCGGCAATCGCAGCCAGGTTCTGGCAATCTGCGACGGCAAGACCATGGTCGGCGCATTGTTCTACACGCCGGCAGCGAAAACGGGCAGTGCGTGGCTCACAAGGCTCATGATAGACAAGAGATATCAGGGCAAGGGTTACGGAAGGAAGGCCATGGAGATGCTCATCCGCCGCGTCAGCAGGCAGGGCGCCAAGAGGCTCGGGCTGTCCTACGAGCCGCATAACAAACAGGCCGAGACACTGTACTTGAGCCTCGGTTTCAAACCCTCGGAGAAAGCGCACGGGCAGACTGTGGCATGGCTGGATTTATCCCCATCCGAACCGCGGGTTCGGAAACGTGCCTGAAAAGGTTGAGGGAAACAGTTCCGTGCAAGAGCTATTAAACACCTCCCCGCCCTCCCTTCGGTCAGGCGAGGTCTCCTACTGGAAAATGCCTTGGAATGCTTTGAACAAGCGCACTCAAATTGCAAAAAATTGAAACCCTGGCCTTACAGCCAGGGCATGCCGTTTCGATTATGAAAGAAAGAGGGGTGTTGCTACACCCCTCATTGTCTGTTGAATCTGCCTAATCCATCATATACGCAATATCGTCCCACGGGTGCCTGTACAGGCCCTGCTTAAGCCTCTTCTGGTCCAGGTAGTGGCCCATCATGCCTATTGTCCGGCCGAGCACGAACAGTCCGTTGAGCGCGCCCATCTTGATGTACTCGTCCGCGTCCTTCTTGGGCATCTCGTTGCGCAGCATGTCAGCGAAGCAGATTCCGATGCAGCCGTCCACGTTCAGGATGAGGTTGTCGCGCTTTGAGGTTGTAATCTTCTCGACCTCGAGCGCGTAGTCCAGGAGCGGCGTGGCTTTGAAGTTCTTCTTGGCGTAGGTCTTTATCACAGTCACGCGCATGTCGGGATTGTGTATGCTCTTGACAAGGTGGCCGATTCCCTGGATGTTGATGCCCTGCTTCTTCTTCTCCTCGACGAACTGCTCCGGGGTGAGACCTCTGTCGTATGCGTCCGAGAACATCTGGGCCGCGCCGTCCACGGCGCCGCCGAACCTGGGGCCGATGGTCAGCATGCCGCTGACTATCGAAGAGATCAGGTCCTTTCCTGCCCTGGCCGTGACTATCGTGTTGTGCGCGCCTGAAACCGCGGGCCCGTGGTCCGCGGTGACCATGATGGTCATCTCGATGAACTTCGCCGCGTAGGCCGGGAACTGGCGCTTGAACCACAGTATGCTGAGCACACCTCCTATCCCGATATCCTTCCTGAAGCATTCGGATATGGGCATCTTGCCGTACATCAGCTCCTCCCCGCGGTCGTCCGATATGGTGCTGATGAAATTGGCCGGCTTGCGGATCACGCCTTCCTTCACTGCCTTGGCATAGTCCATCGGCACCTTGGGGACTGGCGGCTCGGGCTTCGGCTTTATGACGCCTTTTTTCACCAATGCCACATATGTCGCCTTTATCTTCTGGTCATAGTCGTCGTAGGAGTCGGGCACGATTGCGCCGGCCTTCTTCAGGGCCGCGTTCTTCGCGTCCGCTGTCTCGGCCTCCGAGCCTGCCTTGGCACCGGCGTGGCCAAATTGAACCTCTGTCTTGAATGCCTTGGAGCATGTTCCCGTTACCCACATGACCAGCGGCTTGGTTATCTTCTTCGTCTTCAGCGCCTCGACAATGTCGTACTCGCCGCTGCCCCCGACCTCGCCCAGGCAGACCAGCATCTTGATCTCGGGTATCTTCTCGTACCTCAGCAGATGGTCAAGGAGGCTTGACCCGGGGTACATGTCCCCGCCGATGGCTATGCCCTCGTACAGACCGTCTGTGTTGCGGGCGATGATGTTGTAGGCCTCGTTGCTCAGGCCTCCGGACTTGGATACGAATCCCACGGAGCCGGGCCTGTGGAGCTTGGAATCCACGATGTTGTCTATGGTCCCGCCGGTGTTGCCTATCTTGAAGCAGCCGGCCTTGATGCCGCCCACCGTCGCAGGTCCGATTATCATCTTGCCCAGCGACTTGGCTTTCGCGGTGACGAGCTTCATCCTGCGTTCGGGGACGCCTTCGGCGATTATGATTACGGTGCGTATCTGGGGGATGTCCAGTGCCTCTTCCGTGGAGGCAGCTGCGGACCTGAATGAGGCGAAGTTTATCATCACGTCAACATTCGGGTGCATCTTCGCGGCCTTCTCGATGGTCTTGTACATGGGTATGAGTATCTCCCTCCTGCCGAAGAAGAACTTCGAGAAGCTGTCGGCGCCCGTGGGATTGACTATCGCAGCGACTGAGGGCTTCTCCCTGCCCGAGGCATAGTCGAAATCCAGCATCCTCTGCGTGGCATTGACCTGGTTGTTGTAGATGAATGCCTGCGTGTTCCTGTCGAAAAGCTCTGCTGGATTCTTCTTTCCTGCCGGTTTCGCGGCCGGCTTCTTTGCCTTTGCCATTTCACTTCCCTCCCTTCAGTGCCATGGAGACAATCTTGGTCATGTGGGTCTCCGGCCCGTAAACCTCTATCGGCACGCCCAGCTGCTCGCCGAGCTCGCGCATCCGCTTCAGGCCCTCCTGGTAGTTGGGGCCGCCCCTGCGGACGTATATCTTGACCTTGTTCTCCTGCAGCTTCTTCTGGTACTCATTCAGGGCTTTGATTATGCCCTTGAAGGTATTGGCCACGTCAGTGAAGTTGGCTATGCCGCCACCGATGAGCAGGAATTTTCCCTTGGGGTTCTTCTTCCTGGTCATCAGGTCCAGGATGGTCTTGGCGTACAGGTATGTGAACTCCTCGTTCGGGTCTCCCGAATACTCACCGTAATTGGCCATCTCGCCCATGAATCCAAGGTCTGTTATCGTATCGGCGTAGATGACCGAGGCTCCGCCGCCGGCCACCATGGTCCAGACTCTGCCCTCGGGGTTCAGGACCGTCAGCTTGAGGGACGCGCCTGTCTGCGAGTCCAGCTCCTCGATGTATGCCTCCTCCTTCGAGGGGTTGCGGCCGAACGGGGCAGGGAAGGAGATGTCGCCCCACTTCCTGCCGCTCTCGAAATCGGCCGTGGAGTCAAGTTTCGCGGCCAGGTCCAGGGGCATGACTGTCTTCTCAGTGACGACTATAGGATTTATCTCCAGGTATGCGAAGTTCAGGTCAGCGTAGAATTTGAACAGTGCCTCGATGAATGCCGCGACATGTTTCTGGCGCTTCGCGGGGACCTTGCCCAGGAGCTTTTTCGTGATCTCGGCCTGGGTCGGGAACTTCCCGACGGTTATGTCCATCCTCGAGGCCTTGGCATCGACATCTCCGACGTTCACGCCGCCCTGGTGGTAGAACAGTATCGCATCGCCCTCTTTGGTGCTCATTATCGAGACATAGCACTCGTCCGACTCTTTGTGGGGGACCATGGGCTCGACTATGAAATGCGTCAGCTGGCCGGTTGTGCCCTTGTCTGCGGGCTTGCCCCTGGCATCGAACTTTCCGTAGATTGTGATCGGGCCCTTGGACTTGTCCTTTATCCATTTCTTGGCCTGCTCCCAGTTGGCGCCGACAAGAATCAGCTTGTTCTTGCCCCTGCGCTTTATCAGCTGGTCAGGCTTGACCACGAGCTTCTCCTTGGCCAGCCATTTATGCTGGTTGGGCAGCTTGGCCAGGTCCGTGTCCGGTCCCACTGTCACGTACTTGTCCTCGATGGAGAATTTTCCACCCGAGTAATCCCTGAACAGGCGGGCCAGCATCCTCTTGCCGTCCGCCTCCCTTATCGCTTTCTGTGCCATTTTATCCCTCTATTTCAACTTCTTCTGCAGCCTCTTGGCCACCTCGTCGATGAATTCCTCGGTGTAAACCTTTTTGTTGGTCGACGACTCCTTGGCCACGAGCATCAGGTCGCCGGTCATTATGCCGCTTTCCACGGTCTCCTTGGCTGCGGCCTCCAGCTTGTCGGCGAACTCCACGACTTCCGGGGCGTTATCCAGTTCGCCCCTCTTTCTCAGGCAGCCGCTCCAGGCGAATATCAGGGCCATGGAGTTGCTCGATGTCCTCTCGCCCTTGAGATGCTTGTAATAGTGCTTCTGGACAGTGCCGTGCGAGGCCTCGAACTCGTAGAATCCCTGCGGACTCACCAGAACCGAGGTCATCATGGCCAATGAGCCATACGCCGACCCAAGCATGTCGCTCATCACGTCGCCGTCGTAGTTCTTGCAGGCCCACAGCATGCCGCCCTCGGTCTTCATTATCCTGGCGACAGTGTCGTCTATCAGGGTGAAGAAGTACTCCAGGTCGGCATCCTTGAACTTCTGCTCCCAGTTCTTCTTGTACTCCTCCTCGAATATCTTGCGGAACTGTGCGTCGTATGTCTTCGATATCGTGTCCTTGGTGCCCAGCCAGAGATGCAGCTTCTGGTCGTACGCATAGGTGAAGCAGGCCTTGGCGAAGCTGGCGATGGACTTGTCCGTGTTGTGTATTCCCTGGATGACACCCGGGCCCTTGAAGTCCTGGATTGTGCCGCGGAACAGTTCCTTGCCCTCGGCGCTCGTGAACACGAGCTCGGCCTTTCCGGCTTCGGGGACGCGGAACTCGCAGTTCTTGTACACGTCGCCGTAGGCATGCCTGCCGATGTGTATGGGTTTCTTCCAGGAACGCACTGCCGGAGGAATGTTCTTCACAAGGATTGGGGCCCTGAACACCGTGCCGTCCAGCGCGGCCCTTATCGTGCCGTTGGGGCTCTTCCACTCCTGCTTCAGGCTGTATTCCTTCACCCGGTCCTTGTTCGGCGTTATGGTGGCGCATTTGACGCCAACACCGTGCTTCTTTATGGCCTCTGCGGCATCAAGGGTTATCTTGTCGTCAGTCTCGTCCCTCTTCTTCAGCCCGAGGTCATAGTATTCAAGGTTCATGTCCAGGTATGGCAACAGAAGCCTGTCCTTGACCATCTGCCACATTATCCTGGTCATCTCGTCTCCGTCTATCTCCACAATCGTTGTCTTGACCTTTATCTTGTTCATCCGTATACCTCCTTACTTGACCGTGTACGAGAGCAGCCCGCCCTCGAACAGTATGTCCTTCTGCCTCTGCGAAAGGCTGTACATGAGCTCGATGTCGATGTTCTTGGACTTGTTTCTCAGGATGACAGGCTCATTGTTCTGCAGCCTCTTCTTGATGTCCGGAATCTCTATCTCGTCGCCCTGCTCCAGCCTGTCGTAGTCGGCCATGTTCTTGAAAGCCAGAGAGACAATCCCGAAGTTCACCAGGTTCGCCGCATGGATCCTCTCCACGGATTTGGCGATTATTGCCTTCACCCCCAGATACATGGGGCAGAGGGCCGCATGCTCCCTTGAGCTTCCCTGGCCGTAAGATTCGCCCGCGATGATGACGGTGTGTTTCCCTGCCTTCTTGGCGTCCATCGCACGTTTCGGGAACTCGGTGTCCAGGGGCTCGAACACGAACTCCGAGTATTTCGGAACGTTCGAGCGGTATTTCAGCCTTGCGCCGGCCGGCATGATGTGGTCCGTCGTTATCTTGTCGCCGACCTTGATTCCCACGTTTCCTCTGATGTGCTCGGGCATTTTATCGTTGACCGGCGGGGTCCCGATGTTCGGGCCACGGTAGATCTCCACGCCCTTGGGCGCGTCCTTCGGGAATATGAACATCGAATCGTCCAGCAGGAATCTCGTGGGCATGCGGACCTTGGGGTAATCTATCCCGGCCTTCCTGGGGTCCGAGAACTTTCCCGTGATTGCCGCGACTGCGGCCACTTCCGGGCTGACCAGGTAGACCTGCGCGTCCTTCGTGCCGCTGCGGCCCTCGAAGTTCCTGTTGCTCGTCCTGAGCGAGATGGCCTTGGTCTTGGGGCTCTGGTGGTTGCCTATGCAGAAGCCGCAGGCTGACTCGAGGATCCTTGCGCCGGCGTCGATGAGCACCTCGAGATGACCGTCCTTGGCTGCCATCTGGAGGACCTGCCTGGAGCCGGGCGCGACTCCGAAGGAGACGTCCGTATGGACCTTCTTCCCTTTCATGATCTTCGCTGCCGTGGCTATGTCCTTGTAGGACGAGTTGGTGCACGAGCCCAGCATGACCTGGTCCACTTTCATGTCCTTCATGTCCGCGACCTTGACTATGTTGCCCGGGCTGTGGGGCGCCGCGGCCAGCGGCTCGATTGTGCTCAGGTCAATGTCGACAACCTTGTCGTATTTGGCGCCCGGGTCTGCCTTCATCGGGACCCAGTCCGCTTCCCTGCCCTGGGCTTTGAGGAATCTCAGGGTCTCATTATCAGACGGGAATATGGATGTGGTCACACCCATCTCCGCGCCCATGTTGGTGATTGTGGCCCTCTCCGGGACAGTGAGATTCTTGACTCCGGGGCCGGCATATTCCATGACCACGCCCACGTTCCCTTTCACCGTGAACATCTCCAACATCTTCAGGACCACGTCCTTCGCGCTGACCCACGGCTGGAGCTTTCCCTTCAGGTTGATCTTGTAGACCTTCGGGCATGTGATGTAGAACTCGCCCCCGCCCATCGCGACTGCGACGTCCAGTCCCCCGGCGCCAATGGCTATCATGCCCAAGCCGCCGCCCGTGGGTGTGTGGCTGTCCGAGCCGAGAAGCGTCTTTCCCGGTCTGCCGAACCTCTCCAGATGGACCTGGTGGCAGATTCCGTTTCCGGCCCTTGAGTAAACGATGCCGTACTTGGCCGCGACAGTCTGGAGGTATCTGTGGTCGTCCGCATTCTCGAAACCGACCTGGATGGTGTTATGGTCAACGTAACTCACAGAAAGCTCCGTTTTCACCTGCTTGAGACCCATTGCCTCGAACTGCAGGTACGCCATCGTTCCAGTGGCGTCCTGGGTCAGTGTTTGATCGATCTTGATTCCGATCTCGTTCCCTGGCACATATTCGCCCACAACCAGATGTTCTTCCAGTATCTTTCTCGTAAGGGACTTGCCCATTTCACATCCTCCTTGAGGTGGGACAGGGTATTTTTTTTCTGTATATAAAGATTGTCAGTAATTACGAATATTGTGTTCATTCTCATAAATAATTGCATAAATTCGCACCAATTTCGCGCAAATATTTGAACGAAAAACATAAATAATAGATAAAAGATAAAATTGCAGCAAAAAATACTTATGCTGATTGCGCAATGCGGATTCGATGAACCTGTCGAAAAACGAAAAGCTGGTGCTGTGGGGGCTGGTCGCCTACCCAGACCTGAACGACATGGAGCTCGCGGACAAGCTCGAGATGAAGTACTCCACTCTCTGCACTGTCAGGAAGCGGCTTCAGGACGGGGATTATTACCGCACGGTCAGGATACCTGTGCTGCAGAAGCTGGGCGCCGAGATGATGGGCGTGATCTACACGGTTTTCAATCCTGCGATATCTGTCCAGGAGAGAGCCCGCATTACCACGAAGGCCATCGAGATTTCCGAGGAGCTTTTTTACTCTGTGGGAGAGACGCACAAAGGTTTCTCGCTGAGCCTGGCATCCGCCTATTCAGACCTATCCGCCATCAACGAGACCAGGATCGAGACCTTCGCCAAGGCCGGCCTGCTGGACCAGAAGCACCCCACCGAGGTCCTGTTCCCTTTTCCGATGACTGCCATACCCAGATTCTTCGATTTCGCGCCTCTTCTGGCCAAGGCCCTGGACATACAGGACAGGGGCATACCGGTGACAGGGTTCGACTCGGAGGTGGGCATGATTGAGCTGAGCAATGTCGAGAAGAGGGTGATGCTTGCGCTAGTTGAGAAGCCGGACATGAGCGAGAAGGACCTGGCAGCCGACCTGGGCATGTCAAGATACACCTTTTCAAGGGCGAGGAAGACACTGGAATCCGACGGCCTGCTCATCAAGAAGAGGATACCGAACCTGATGAAGCTCGGGTTCAAGGTCATGACAATATCGCACCTGATGTTCAACCTAAAGAAGCCTTTCGATGCCAACCTGCTTTCAAAGGGCATACTGCAGAACCCAGGCACCATATTGCTGGCTGCGAAGAAATTCGAGTGCATATCCGTGTCCGTGTACATGGAGTACGAAGACTACAGGGAGGAGCACACCAGGGACCTGCAGTACCTGAGGGAGAACAACTACCTTATCGACGTGCCGAACACGGCCAAGTACATGATACCCAGCATGGTGGTCATGAAGGATATGGTTTTCGGGCCGATGGTCAGGAAGATACTCGGCCTGTAGTTCCATAATCATTTCGTTCCCCATTTGCCGATTACGGAATTACAGGAATTTTTGATTGTGTTTGCCGGCATGCAGCTCAACCATGGCGAATCCGCGAGAATGCGGGCATTCAGATTTGGATTCACCGATTGCTGTCAAAATGATGCGAGCCGTATGATGCTGGATTTAGCGATTGGATGATGTCGCATCATGGCCGAATCTCTTCTGGCAAATGCGGATGGCCGATTCAACGCGAGGGGTTGGTTTCCGGCCAACCCGGCACAAAACACGTCCGAATCCCGTCCGATGACATCTGAGCCCTGAGGGTTCGGATGGAGTCTTAATCGGTGACAAACTCGAACCCGTCCCTGTCGAGAATTTCGATGAAATTCGAGATTTGACGGATTTGAAGTCCCATCAGTCTGTAACCACTTCAAATCCGTCTTTATCGAATATCAGCGGGAGATAGTTCCTCTTGTGGTTGGTCTGTCTCATCTTCACGATGCTGAGCCAGAGCTTCACATCGGTCTCGTCGCGCCTCAGGTCCAGGTGGATGATGCCGTCCGCGAGGAAGTCTTCGCTGTTCCTGCAGAACTTCTCGGAGTCCTGGTCCATCTCCGTGATGAGGAACGCAGTCACTTGCATGTCCCTGAGCCACTCGAAGAAGTGGAAAAGCTCCTCCCTGGGGCTGTTGAACTTGGCCATGACCTCCAGGATGGGCAGCGAGTCGATTACCACCAGGTTGATGTTCATGTTCTTCTTGAGGTTCTTCAGGTACATCTTGAAGACCTCCATCCATGTCTGGTTGGTGAGCTGCACAAGCTTCTTGCGTATCATCCCGAGGTCCAGGACGGATATCTCCTTCTCAAGGCCGCCGAGCTTCATGCCCAGGCCGTCCATGTTGGTGAGCAGGCTCTCCCGGCTCTGCTCCAGCGTGACATATACGCCGTTCATGTCCTCCTTGTTAGCATTGTGGTACAGAATATTGAATGCGAATGAGGATTTCATGGTACCGGGCTTGCCTGCCACCAGGACGACGGAATTCTCGGGTATTCCGCCCTGCATGACCTCGTCCAGCCCTTTCACGTATGACTTGATTCTGTTGACTTTCATCTTGTTCCCTCCGGGCCTGCACCATACCTCGTTTTATCAATATATAATTAACTGTATACGTACCGGGATACAGGCACTCAGAAAACGAACTTTTTAATATAATGAAACCGATTGTGAAAGGGTGATAAACATGGAAAGGCCGAAAGTCGCGCTTTTTGTATCCGCATCGCTGGACGGGAGGATAACCCTGGGATCGAACCTGACCATGTTCGACACGGACGAAAGGCATGAATCCCTGGGCACCAGGGAGTGTTGGAAGTCCTTTACCGAAAGGGCCAAGGAGATGTACAGGCCTCAGCTGATGTTCGACGGCAGCAACATGGTGGTGAAGGCCGGTGCGGAACTTCGCGAGCTCCCTCCCTTCGAGGGCGATCCCGGCCCGCTGTACCATGACTTTCTGCCGAACGAGGTTGTCAACGACCCTGCGCGTAATGGTTGGCTGGGCCTGGTGGATGGGAAGGGGCGGTTCAGGAACGGATACCATGGCGAAGGGGGCTGGCATATCATCCATTTCACCACCCTGGACGCTCCCCCGGAGTACCTGACATTCCTCAGAAGGGAGAATATACCTTACCTGGTCTGTGGCAGGGGGAAGGTGGACCTGGCTGGAATACTGGCAAAGGCCAGGGATCTTCTGGGCGTGGAAAGCGCCGTGACATCCTCCGGAGGCAGGCTTTCCGGCGCACTGCTTCGGGCAGGATTGCTGGACGAGGTCAATGTCTGGCTCAACCCGGTCGTAATAGGCGGGTTCGAGACGCCATGTCTCTTCGATTCACCTGAGCTGGCACCGGATGAGTGGCCCACGGCCCTGGAGCTCGTTTCCGCGGAGCCATTCGGTGATGGCGGCCTATGGCTGCGATACAGGGTGAAATAGTCAAGATTTCAGGTAATTCGCGGTTTTCTGGCAATGAAAGTAAGCATTCAGTGAAATGAATGTGTGAGTATTGTAGATTGTCTGGTCGGGAACCGGGAATCTGATTGGTTATTGAAGCTAAGGGAAGCGGGAAGCGGGAACCTGCT
>DAKD01000030.1 GCA_002499085.1 Methanomassiliicoccales archaeon UBA280 | reverse complement strand
CTCCCGTAGTGTAGTTCTGAGGCCACAGTGGCCGAGCGACACACCGCGGGACCGTGCAATAAACAAGCTCCCGTAGTGTAGTGGCCAATCATGAAGCCCTCTCGAGGCTTCGACTCGGGTTCAAATCCCGACGGGAGCACCTTCGTTTTTAAGCGTTTTTAAGCGGTGCTCCCGTCGTATCTCGGATGACCGTTGGGACTTTGCTCGTAAATACATCCTCGATCCCGCCGGGAGCCTATGCAAGAGCCATTACATTGCTTTTGCCAAAAATGCTATATTATTCGGTGCTCCCCCGGAGCCCGCATGAAACCGGTTGCCCCATAACATTATTTTATTCGCGATGCATATCCCGGTTCATGTCTGCCCCGGGGAAAGAGCTTGATTTCCATATCATGAAGCTCGTCAAAGACCTCTCCGAACCGGAGGTCTATGCCAGGAAGCATGCGGCCTGGACCCTGGCCAGGATGGCCCAGAAAGGCCATGCCGGAGCTATCGTGTCATGCCGGGGAGTGCCGGCCCTGGCGAAATGCCTGGGGGACGGCGAGGCCATTGTCCGTGGCCGCGCCCTGTGGGCTCTGCACATGCTTGCAAAGAATGGGGAGGGAGATGCGATTCTTCAGGCCGCAGTAACACGGAGACTGGAGGAAATGGCCTCCGACAATGCCGAGATCGAGATAACCCATTCCGGATCAAGCGAGATTAAGCGGGTAACGATTGCTGAGCTGGCCTCGGAATTGCAGAACACCCTGCGTTGAACGCAATTATTGACATTCTCCAAGCGACGCGTTCGACAATGGCCCGGAAGATTGTTAAGGCTGAATAAGGGCCATAAAACATAATTGATGTAATGGCAAAAGGTGAATACGAAATCTGAATCCAAGCAAATAAAAGTATTCGCCATGAATTGCCTATGAGATTGTTGCGCAATTCAAAAAAAATTCGGTAATCGGCAATCTCACAACAATATGATTACCGAGGTAAAAAAATAGGGGTGGTGCCTTTTGGCATAAAATGCCTAGGTTGGAGAGAGAATAGCACCACCCAAGTGGGGAAGAGTTTTAATCGTCATGGCCGGAAGCTCGCGTCCGGGGCGCGGGAAAGTGAGTTCATCCGTACATGTTGCGGAGCCATTGCTTCAGGCTCTCGACACCGGATTCTCCGCGAAGCCAGCTTCTCAGAAGTTCATGGTCCGGATTTGAGTCCGGTTGCCAGTACTCCTGGTGGTTTCGGTACATCATTTTTCTTACCGTCCTGTATCCCAATAGGCGTTTCACAGTATATACCCTTTAAGAAAAAGGTTGTGAAAAGTAGTGAAATATTTATGGTTCACCGGAGGACCTCGACTTCAACCTGTCCGGAGCCCCCGCACGAGGCGCATTTCTTGTGGGACGTGGATTTCCCTGAACCTTTGCAGTTGGGGCAGGTCTGTTTCTCAAGAACGGTGACCAGGCGTACTATACTTTCACCTGGGGTAGATATAGCTTTTCACAATATAATAGGGTAGTGAAAAAGAATGTGAAAAATTATGAAATAACGAATATGTTTACTTGAAAAACAGGCTCCTGCCCTTTTGGGAAAGCTCGAGGACTTTCCTGTTGCCCTTTGTGACTTCGACAGCATATCCGGTGGAAATAAGGCGTCTCACGCGCTTGCGGAACGTGGGCTTGCTCAGGGAAAGTTCCTCGCCTATCTCGGAGAAAGAAGGTTTTATGCCGGCGCTGTTCTTGTCGTAGATAATCTGGGCAATCTCCATCAGCTCCTCGCCCGGCCTGGGCACCTGCCTCAGTTCTATCTCGTTCATCTCCTTCTGCATGATGTTCAGTTCGTCCTCTTTCAGAGTCGAGGGGTCTATTGAGATGATGGCCACCTGCTCCTTCAGATATATCTGGTCCCTCAGCCTGAAAATGAAGCCGAGCGTTTCCTTGAAACCGTACTTGAAGATCAGGTAGTCCAGCCTGTCTATCATTATCGCGGTCTTTCCTTTCATTCCCTCCACGGATGACATCATCTTGGCGAAGAGGGCTTCGCCCTCGATCTGCTCTCCGAGCCACAGATGCTCGAAGGGGCCGCTGGCCCAGCGCTGCAGGTCTTTCTTGGGGGTCCTGGAAATGATCAAACCTATGTAGTCCAGGTTCAGCAGGTCGTTCAGGGCCTCCAGCGTCATGGTCGGTTTGAACTCCTTCACCAGGTATATTCGGCCGTCCTCGAGCATGTATTTCATGAGCTTCCTCTTGTTCTCGTCCTCTGCCTGCTTCCTCTCTGTGATGTCGGTTGTTATTATGAACTGGCTTGTTTTCGCGCCGTCCCGTATCGTGGACGTCCTGGTTCGGATGTATCTGCGGGACCCGTCCTTGCGCTGTATCCAGAACTCAAGCTCCCCAGGCATCCTGTCGCTGCCTTGGAAAGATTCCAGGACATGCATCAGCTGGTCCCTGTCCTCCGGGATGACAAGGTCGAAATGCGTCCTCGTCTTCATCTCATCCATCGAGTATCCGAATATCTGGGTAGCGCGCTCGTTTATGTATGTCGTGATGCCGTCCTCGACGATTACCAGGCCGTCGTGCATGCTTTCGCCCATCTTCCTGAACCTCTCTTCGCTCTTCATCAGCTGGTCCAGGTTCCTTGCGTGGATATAGGCAATTGTGGCCTGCTTTGCCAGGATCCTGAGCTTTGCCAGGTCGCTGTCGGTGAACTGCCGCTCCTGGGCAATCACATTGATAACGCCGACCAAATTCCCCTCGCTCATCATGGGCTCGGCGATTATCGACTGGATATGGTCGACGGTGGTCTTCGTTCCCGGTACATAGCCTTTCTTTGCCGCCGGGTCGTTGTAGTTCGCAAACGCCCCCTCCGCGTTCTTTGCAACCGAGCCTGTCAGGCCCGTCCCCAGCGGCATCTCAAAGGCCATGAATTTGTCCCTTTCAGTTTTGGCATTGGAGTAGTACGGCACCAGTACATTTCTGCCCGAGTCCCATATGTAAATCGTTGAGCATTCGCCGTCCAGCATGTTCCTGGCCTGCTCCGCTATGACCTCCATTGTCTGGTATATATCCGTGTTTTCGCCCAGGGCCATTGTGGACTCGTAAAGGCTCCTGTACACCTGCTCGGAAGCCTGGAGTGCCTTCTCCGTGGCCTTTTTGTCTGTGATGTCCCTCACTACGGCGACCGAGCCCCCGAACCTGCCATCGGTTTGCTGTGGCGACATCTTGGCGGAGAACCATCTCTCCTGGCCTCCTATTGTCAGGGAGTACTCGAAATCCATTGTCTGGTTCTTCCGGTTCTTTTTCATCGCCTGGTCGATGAGTTTAACGATAGGGGGCGGGAGGACATCCGAGTATCTCTTTCCTAGGAATTGCTCGGAAGGCATGTACAGCATGGAATCTCTCGGCGTCTGGTAGGATGTGAAGACACCTTCCCTGTCGAAGCCGAAAACTATGTCTTCCATGGAGGTGAATATTGACCTGATCCTCTCGTCGGACTCGCGCAGGGCTTTTTCCGCAGCCATCCTATCAGTTAGGTCATGGAATATTCCCTGGTTCACCAGAAGGCCGCCTATCTCGAAGATGCTCGAGCTGATTGAGACAGGAATTCTGCGACTGTCTTTGTGCACTATATAAATTGTTTCATGTATTGCACTGCCTTCCTTTACATGCTTCTTGAAAATCTTCTCGTATTTCTTTACTTCCTCTGCGGGGTGCAACTCGGTCTGGTGCATGCCGATGATCTCGAACCTGTCCCTTCCGATGAGCTCGCAGGCTTTGATGTTGGCGTCGATCAGTTTCCCTGTCTTGGCATCCGCTAGGAAGATGGCATCGTTGGCCGATTCCATCAGCTTCCTGTACTTCTCCTCGCTCTCCCTCAGTATTCTCTCGACCTTCTTGCGCTCGGTGATGTCCTCGTATGTCCCCAGAACACCGAAAATGTTGCCTTCGGTATCCTTCAGGGGGACCTTGCTGGTCCTTACCCATGTCTCGCCGCTGTCCTGCCTTGTCTGCGGTTCCTCGTAGCCGATTTTCGGAACGCCGGTGTCCATGACGGACTTGTCGTCCTTCCTGTATAACTTGGCCTGTTCATGCCAGGCCATGCTGAAATCGTCCTTTCCAAGAAGTTCATTGGGGTCGTTGAACCCCGAATCCTTCGCAAAGGGCATGTTGCATCCCAGGTATCTCGATTCCCTGTCCTTCCAGAACACGCGCACCGGGATCGTGTCCAACACTGTGCGGAGCATCGCCTCGGCCGACCTAAGCCTGTTCTCGGCCAGTTTCAGGGGAGATGTATCCGTGACTATTCCTATGATTGCGGGTTCCCCATCGTATTCCATTATCTTTGTGGTGATTATGGAGTTCAGGATACCGCCCTGCTTCGTGACGAGCTTGTATTCGTAGGGAGGCAGGTCCTCCCCGCGGAAATGCTTCTGGAGATTCTCCTTTATCATGTTTCTGTGGTCCGGATGGATGATCGTCATCAGGTCGAAGCCGGGAGACAGGAATTCCTCGGTCGAGTACCCCATCACCTTCTCGCACATCCTGTTGGCATAGACAACCCTGCCTCCCTTGTTGATGAAAATCATATTTGGCGATTGCTCGGCGAGATTCCTGAACTTCTCCTCGGATTTTTCGAGGGCAGATATCATGCTCTTTCTCTCTGTGATGTCGATGTTGAACTCGGCCACGATGTTCTTTCCGGCCTCGTCCTTCATAGGGATTGTGTGCACCTCGATGTGGCGTTTCTCCTTCTCCAGATACTCTTCGGAGATGACCTTTTGGCCGGTGGTGATCGCCCTGGCGATGGCGCAGCCCTTGCATACTGTTTTCCTGCCCATGAAGTACTCGTAGCATTTCCTGCCCGAGTAGTCCCCGAGCTTCTTAGCCCATTCGGGGTCCACGTACAGGACGTTGAAATCCTCGTCGATGATGTCGAAGCCTGTGTTCGTGGCGCCAAGGACATATTCCATGCGCTCTTTCATAGTCCGAATTTCCTTCTCCGTATCCTGGAGGGACCTGATAATGTTCCTCCTCTCGGTTATGTCGTTCACTACGGCCAGAAAGCTCTCCGGCTCTCCTTTCTCGTCGAACATGGTGGATGCCGAAACCTCTACCCATTTGGTCCGGCCGGTGGCTGTCCTCACCTCGATGTCGAACTGCCTCCGCTCCTCTTCCGGGTCCAGGGTGGCGAGTATGCTGTTCACGGCTTCCTCCGAGTTCTTCGGAAGGAATTCACTGATGTTCCTTCCCCTGGCATCGCTCAGTTGTATGTCCGCAAGGTCGGCGAATGCCCTGTTTGCGTAAACAATGTTCAGGTCTATGTCGAATAGCACTATGGAGTTGAACGAGCCCTCGACGGCGCGAATGAGCCTCCTGACCTCGCTCTCGGCTTTCTTTCTCTCGCCAGACTCCTTCCTCATTCCCTCGGATTTCTCGTCGAGAAGCAGCTGGAGCTGCAGCCTGTGGGCTTCCAGGTCCAGGTGAGCCTCCTCGCCGTGGCATATCTCCCTGACAGTCGCCTGGAGCACCTGCTTCCCCTCCAGAGGGAACCTTGTCAGCCAGACAGTGCAGTGGAAGTCCTCGCCGTTCCTCCTCCGGTGTATCCATTCGAACTTGTTCATGCCTTTGTCGTAGGCCTCGGATATCCTCCTGTCTGCCTCCTCCCTGGAATTCTTTCCGTTGGCCTGCTTGGGCGGGGAGATTTCCGAAGGATGCAGCCTTATGAACTCTTCTTTGGTTACGCCGAACATGTCCAGCGTTGCCCTGTTGCAGTCGAAGAACCTTTCGCGGTCTAGGAGCATTATCGCGTCCGACGAGGATTCGAAAAGAAGCTGATACCTCTCGTAGCGGGTGGGGGCAGCCGGCACGGCATGTTCCTTCCTCCCTTTGGCTTTCGCCTTGACCATAAATTTCTCCTGCCTCTCCCGTTTCACTACTTTTCACTATATGCACTTATTCGGTATTTATAACTTGCCACCATCATCGGCCGCGTTCGAAAATGACCCTGCCCAGATATTCGATTTTGAATATCCTGTGATACGGGACCGAGGATTCCGATGTTGTGAAGAAGGAGGCGTCTGTTTCCATGATATCCTTTCCCGAAATTATCTTAGTGTCTTGGGGTGCGCCCCGGTGGACATAGTGAATGACAACACTTGCCATATCCCTGTCTTTTCTCCACCTCAGAAAAGATGCACGGCATGCAACAGTTTATCCCTACTTTCTCTGCTTGAAAACTATTTCCTCGTCCTGAGTGTATGGAAGCCTGTACCTCAGCGCTATCTCGGCCTTCTGAAGTTCCCGGCCAAGGTATGCTGCGTGGTCAACCCTGCTTACAAGCTCCTCCCTTGAGATTGTATGGCACAGGGCCTCGGCCGAAGTGCCGCAAAGCACCATGCCCAGCTTTCCGGTCTCCGCCTTCTTTGCCTTGTCTTTCACGACAGGCTCGTAGAACTCGACCACTATCTCCTCCCTCTCCTTGTCCACGAATATCGTGAAGAAACCTGAGGGATCTTTCACGAGTTTCCTCGACTTGGTCGCTTCCAGCACCTCAACTTTCATCTTCCATCACCGCATTTCTGGCTTTGACAAGGTTCTCCAGCTTGGCCTTGGCCACCTCCCGGGAGAGGTGTCGGAGACCGCAGTCCGGGTCCAGAACCAGTCTCTTTTCACCAACACAGGCAATCCCCTTCTTAATCCTTTCTGAAATCTCCGCAACGGACTCTGCCTGATTCACGTCGGACCGGATGCACCCGAACCCCAGCATCTGGGGGAAATCAGTCTCCGAGACCGTATCAAGCAATTCCGGATGCGCCGCGAACTCATGGTCGAGTATGTCCACAGGCAGTTCCGCGAGCCCGGGAAATATCCTGGCCACGTCGCCGCAGACATGAAGGGCCTTGGGCACCGAGACCCCTGAGAACATCGCGGAAACCAGGTCATGCGAATACCCGGGGTATTCCACGGAGAAGAACGGCTCGTCCACCTGGAGTAAGTCCACGATTTCCGAAAGCGCCCTTGCTTCACGATTGAGGGCCTCGGCAAAGGCCATGGCCGACTTCTCCGTGCTTCCGTAATGCCTGTCCTCGCATGACTTGGCCAGCGTGAACGGCCCGGTTATTATGCCTTTCAGCTTCGCCCTGGCGCCTATCATTTTCCTGGCTTCGATCTGGTCAGGGACCGTGATCTGCGATTTATATTCAATTTCACCTATAATAACCGGCCTGCCCCGCATCCTGATGCCCCCCAGCTTGGACGCGAAAAGTTTGACCATGTCGTTCCTGGTCTGGCCGTCCGAAACAATGTCTATGCCCGCAGAAATCTGGACCTCGATTGCGTCCCGCATGCTCTCCCCGAACGGGTCTGCCCCTTCCCTGCAGTACCTGAGAAGCGAGTTCACCGGCGGGGAAGCGGGAAAGCTGCCGACAACCGTGGTGGACATCGGAGCAATGCCCTTCAACCCAGCTTCCTCCTGGGATGGTCCTCTGCCTGGGCAACGCCGAAATAATCCTCGGCGCCTTCGGCCATGAACTTGTCGACCATCGCGACGAACGGGAACACGGCGGCTGCGTTCCTTATCGGGCCGTAAACGCAGAAATCCGCGCCCAGCAAAACCGGGAGTGCGTTCGAGCCGACGTCGCATGTCAGATATTCCGGCTTGTGATCTTTCCTGTACTCCTTCATCCAGAGCCAGGACTCGACCGTGTTGTGAATGGCGCATCCGACTGGGAGGCCCCATCTGTTCTTCATGACTGGTATGGAGCGCAGGGTTTCCGCGGCGCTGTGGTCGAACGGTGTCGCCCCGGTGTCCAGCAGCAGGTTCTTTATGCCGAATTCCTCGGCAAGGCCGAGCAATCCTTTCTCAAGGTAGCCGGCGCCCGACTCCAGCATATCGATGCGACCGTCCACCGAGAAGTCCTTGGGATTGTAGGCCAGAAGTATCGCGCATCCGGGCGGGTACTCCCTCAGGGCATCGAGCTCCTCAGGCCCGGCCGCCAGGTTGAACGAGTTGAGTATCAGCCTGTCGGAAATCCCTGTCTCGCGGGCATGCTTCAGAACCGCCTGTCGGACTGCGGATTCCGGAACGTCGACCGAGAAGGGCCTTGGCTTCGGAAGCTCCTCCAGCACAAGCTCCAGCCTCTTTGCCATTGATTCGGTGTCGCCGAGAAACACATCGACAACGCTGGGGTTTCCTGTCATCCGCGAAAGCTCTTCCTGGGCGCGGATGGACTCTCTGACCTCATCCAATGCGGCCATGTCCGGGTTGAGGAATTTCTTGCCGTAGAATGCAGTGCCGAACAGGACTGTGGGAAGCTCGCCGGGCTGGCCTCCGAATTTTACATCCCCGAGTTCCACCGTTCTCTGCTCCCTGGAGAAGTTCATCATGTCTTTGCCTCCATATCCGCGACCTCGAGGTAAGGGTCAACCAGCAGGTCCTTGTGAAGGGAGATTTTCCCTGACAGGGATTTCATCTGAACCGATTTCTCTCTCTCGGCGAATTCCATGATGATGGGTTCGCCAACCGGCCCCTTCCTGACCGAAGCCAGCTCATCCGCCTTTTCGAGAATGGCTGCGATCTCCGAAACGCCGATCATGTCAATAAGCTCGACCTGCTCCCTGAACCTGGCGATGGCCTCGGGAGTTATGTTCTCGATGTAAGGGACCGCGCCATTTGCTCCGATGATCCTGCCGTCCCCGTCGATGCCGTTGGCATGCAGGGACTTGAGGCTCTGGCCCGACCTGTGGCCCCTAACCTCTTCGCCGCACAGAATCAGATACCTGATGTTCGGGTTGGAGACGATGTTGGCCACGATTTTCTCGATGCCCAGGTTCTCTGTCTTGTGCTGACCCCATATCGCGACCCTGTCCTTAGGAAAATCAAGCTTGGAGGATAGTGTGTCTATGGCAATCTGGCTGTCCGCGCTTCCGACAGTGAACTCGCCCCTCCAGGGATACATCATGCCTCCCCAATCGCGCCCGGTGATATTTAAGTTACGGGTGTGCCGGATGTGTTCATTCTGCATTCTTACTCTCCGACGCCCTGTCGGATTTTATAAGGACCAGGCCTATGAGGATGAATGCAGTTCCCACAGCAAGGTCGAAGAGCAGATGCGTTTGTCCGGCGAATAGATGGAAGGAGTCCTGCTGCATCGCGGAAAGGAGAAGGAAGATGCCTGCCAGCAGCAGAACAATGGTTCCGAGCAGTGCCAGGCCAATGCCAGCCTGCCTGCGTGTCACGGCATTCCCTGTTTCTTCCATGGTTGCATAATGAATTTCCGATGATAAATAGATTGCTATGAAAAAGTTAATGCATGCCTGCCGGATGCCCTGGCATGGCCTACAGCAACTACGAGCGGGAGTTCAAGATGCTTCTCCAGGGCAACGAGGATTCAGTCCGCAGGATAATCAAGTCCTGCGATTCCGACGTCCACTTCAACTACCTGAAGATACTGAAGAAACCGTTCATCGTGATAAGGGCGGCCGGTTCGTTCGGCGTGGACCTGGTCGCAGTCCGGGGGGACGTTTCCTTCCCCATCGAGATCAAGGCCTCCGCGACAAAATTGGTGCATTTCTCGGATTCCAGCGGCCGGGCGCTTCAGCAGGCTGCCGAGCTGAAGGCCGAATGCCTCAGGGCCAACGTGTTCCCGCTCTACGCCCACAGGCTCAAGGGCGTGCGCGGGGACGACCCGTGGCGCGTTTCCACCATCGAGATAGACGGGCTGGAGGGCCGGAACAGGACACTCCACAGAGCCATACCCAGGGTCCATATCACGAAGGCCGGGAACATCGCACTGAACTGGGAGACGGCGATGCCGCTGCATAGGTTCATAGACTACCTTTGCGGCTGAGCTATCAATATATCAGTGTAGTTGCAGCATCCGACCACACGAAGTATCCCGGTAATCTCATCGCCCATTGATTGCCGATTACCGGCATTTTTGAATCTGATTGATCGCAGAGTGCTGATTCATGGCGAATTCTCTGCATCGCAGGATTTTGTTTTCGAATTCACCGATTGCTCACAGACCGATATGAACCAATGATGCTGTATTCAGCTTACAAGCTATTACGCATCATCGGCGAATACTCTGGAGTAAGACGTTCTTAGCCGTATTCACCATGGAGTTTCAATAGGTCAGTGTTGTCGCGATGTCCGACCAGACGAAGTATCCCCTGCCCGGTACAAGCTGCATCACGTCCGTGGCGAATATGTAGTGCACGAATGTAGTCCCGTCCCAGTAGCAGATGTCATCGTACGGATCGCAGGAAACCTGTGGGGCCCAATCTGTGGCCACGTCGCCCGCGTCCACGCTGTGGTAGCCGACCAGGTTCCAGCCCGCTATGAGGGCGACATTGCGCTGGCCTGTGCTCCTGTACCCGGAGGGTTCGATATTCACCGGGGCGGAGGCATAGACGAACACGGCGTCGTCCGGACCGATGGCGAAATTCTGCGGGTCGGAGGGAAGGTGGAATCCAGGTATGTAGTTCGTGTAGGTCTGGGTTGCAGGGTTCCACTTTGAAACCATTACCGCGCCGGTCTGATTGGCAAGATCGGACGCGCAGAATATCCTCGCGCCATTTAATGTAGGCATGTCCATGGGGAACGATATCATGTTCCAGCCCAATGTCAGCGATATCTGCCTGGTCCCGGCGACCCTGAACAGGACCGCGTCTTCCTGGGTTGCCGAATTTCCTGCCTTGTCCGCGAATGTCACATCGATGTCGGATGTGTTGAACCCGCCGGCCTGCACTGCATACGTGCATGCCCAGACGCCGGAGCCCTGATATGCAAGCCCTGTCACGGGCTGATTGGGGAAACCGGCTTCGTCCAGGTCTATCGAGGGAAGAGTTGTCGCGTCCTCGTTCAGGTCTGTCACGTTGACCCACACCGTAATCGTGTCGCCTGTGCCGATATGCCCGTCCGAGTCAGCGTCAACCGAGAGGGACATGGTTACCGAGAAGGTCGGGTCCGTGTCGTCGATGCGTATGTTGAAGGTCTCCTGGGCGGCATTGCCCAACCGGTCAAAGGCATTCACCTCGATGGAGTAATCCCCTTCAGTCCAGCCGGTGGTGTCGATGTCGTAATCAACTCCGAAGGCCGTGTCCGGGCCTCCGTCGACAGAGTAATCAGCGGCATCAAGGTTGAAATTTCCATCCCAGATGTGGAAGTCCAGCATCGTCCCGGACTGTATTACCGAGCCGTCTGCCGGGGATATCATGGTGACCGTTGGTGCGACCTCTGTCCACCAGACCGATTGGAACATCAGCGGGTGCCTGTCCGTTCCCGCGGAAACCGGTCTTGCCGCATCCCCGAACCCGTCGCTGCTGGGGATATCCTGGCTCGCGCCGGAGAATGCGTCCACGCCAACGTAATCGGACCAGTAGTTGCCGCCCTTGGGATAGGACGCGTTCCAGTGGTTGGATGCGCTGTCATCATAACCCTGCATGGCGTTTGCGATGATGTTGTTGTGGTATATCCTGGAGTTGGAGGTCACGGAAACATGAATGCCGTACATCGCATTTCCCTCAATGGTATTGTTGAAAACTTTGGTGGTCGGGGAGTTCTCCAGGGCGATGCCGTGTCCAAGGTTGCCAAGGACCAGATTGTTGTAGACCGTGTTTCCGTACGTTCCGCCCCTGAGGTATATCCCTGTCCGGTTGTTGCCCATGACCGTGTTGTTGGCTATTTTCGCATAACGGACATGCTGCGACCATCCGGTCGAGTCCCAGGCGGCGATTCCGTTCAGGTTGTTGTAGGATATGTTGTTCCCGTCTATCACGCAATTGTCTATGTTTGCGGTATTACTGCTTGTCATGTTGACGCCGCTGGCGCCGTTGTGCGTTATTGTGTTGCCCAGTATCTTGTGCTTACCGTGCGTGCTGAAGCTGATACCGTTGGCCGTGTTGGAATGTATATTATTTCCCTGGAACGTGTCCAACTCGGAATTCCCGATGGCTATTCCGTTCCCCGCGGTGTGATGGAATGAGTTGTACTTCACCAGGTTGTTTGAGGCATAGGAGAGAATCATAGCCATTGAGCTGCTGTAACCTACAGTATTGTTGTCCCAGGTGTTGTAATACACAGCATATTGCGTGCCCAGACCGATCCTGTTGTCGGCGAGGGTGTTGTTGAGAATCTTGTTGTAGTCCGCGTACTGGTAGAGATGGATACCGGACCTGTAGACATACGTTCCCGCCGATTTCGAGGTATTGGTCACCTCGTTGAACGATATGGTGTTGTAATTCGCATAGTTCAGCATGATGCCGCTCTGGGGGTGGTTCCTGACGATATTGTGCGATATCACATTGTACCGGGCCGCCCTGGCAGGGTCTGAAACTATGTAGATGCCACCTTCCGCGCCAAGATTTGCTTCGAGTGTGTTACCGATTATCCTGTTGGAAGGCGAGTAGTGGATGAATATTCCGTTGCCAGCGTTGGCCGACACCGTGCTGGCCCATATCGAGTTTCCCGAACCGTAGTAAACATAAATTCCATGTCTGAGATTGCCAGTGACCGTGCAGGCTGTGATATTGCAGTTCGACACGCTGCTGAACCGTATCCCCGAGCTCTCGCCGGCGCTGCCTCCATTGATTACCTTGATTCCGGATATATTCACCCAGCTTGCGGAGATAGCGATGACATCTCCAGTGCCGCCGCCCCTGACCGTTGTTGTGGCTGCGCCGTCTCCGATGATGGTGAGGCGCTTGTTCACAACGAGATTCTCAAAGTATGAGCCAGCTGCTACGGTTATCGTGTGGCCGTTGAGGGTATCCGGGTCGTTGATTGCTTCCTGAATGAGGAAGAAGAACTCGCCTGTGTTGGTGTTTATCACGGGCCCGGTGGTCGGCGTGTAGCCTACCCACCCATCCTTCATTGTCCAGGGGTATCCATCTGCATTGGTGCCTCCCGGAATTACGCGCGGGCTGTCTACGAAGCCGTCAGCGCCGGCAATGCTCTGCGCAGGGCCGCTCATATCATCCGGCGCGGTCCAGTCCGACCAGTAATTTCCCCCGCCGGAATAGGCCAGGTTCCACATGTTATCCCCGTCCTCGAAGGCCTGATTCGTGTTGGCGATTATGTTATTGTGGTATATTTTGCTGGACGATGTGCCTGAAACGTAAATTCCATACATCAGGTTCCCGGAAACGGTGTTGTTGGTTACGGTTGTATCCGGGGCGTTCCTGAGGGAAATGCCCTGCATCTGGTTACCTGTAACATTGTTTCCTCTCAGAATGTTCTTGTATGTGCTTCCTGCCAGGTCTATTCCGGTCCTTGCATTGCCAATCACAATATTATTACTGACAGTGGTCTGGTACACGTGGTAGGTCCAGGTGGTCTGGTCCCACAGCGCGATGCCGTTCCAACCATTGGCGGACACATTGTTCCCGTCAATATGGATGAGTGGTGTGTTCTGTCCGCCGGCGCTGCCTGTAATATTGATACCACTCACCCCATTATGGGTGATAGTGTTGTTCAATATCTTGTGATAACCACCCTGGCCGATGGAGAATCCATTGGCTGTATTGTAAGATATATTGTTATGGATGAACACATTGCCTTGCGCGTTCCCGCTGGCTGCACCCCCGCCAAGGCCGTTCAGAATGGTATTGAATTTGAATGTGTTATAATATGAATAGCTCAGTATTATGCCGTACGCTGTTGTATAGGTCACAGTGTTGTTGTCAAATATATTGTAATCGCAATTCGACCCGCCGCTGAGGCCGTACCTGTTATCGAAAAGCGTGTTGTTCGCTATGATGTTGTAATCACTGTACTGATACAGATGAATAGCCGCGTCATAAACGCTTCCGCTCTTGGCATTGTTGGTGAAATTGTTGAATATCACTCGGTTGCCGCTGCCCGATGAAGAGAACCTGATTCCGTTCTTGCTGTTGTTCCAGAACTTGTTGTATGAAACGATATTATTCGCAGTTCCCCCTTCAAGCGCGATGCCAGCAGTTCCGTTATTCCAGAGCAAGGTGTTATTCGTTATGGAGTTGGACGAGGAACCCGAGATAGTGATTCCGGTGCCTGTGTTCGAGCGCACCTGGTTCCATGTAATTTTCGAACCGATGCTACCGCTCAGATACATCCCCTGGCCCGTCGTTTTGGTTATAGTGTTCCACTTGATAACTGTGTTCGAGGTCGAGCCACTGCTTATATACAATCCGTACGGCCCCGTCGATATTGTGTTATTGTCGATGACGCCGTTGGAACATGATGCTTGCAGCCATATACCGCTATCAGTGAATCCGATTATGGTGTTATTGTCTATGCGGTTGTATGTGCTGGTACCGACGTAAATACCATCGTAACTGCTGGTCCTAATCTGGTTGTGTGAGATGATGTGCCTTCCACCGGCGGACATTGTTATTCCGTTCCTGTTACCGGTGATGTTGTTATCGGAAATCGTGCAATCATTCACGCTTGTGAGTCTGATACCTGCGTCATAGAGAGGATACGTGCCCGCTGCCCCGCTCCCCGTTATCTTGAATCCGGTTATGTTCACCCAGTTGGTCGTGATGGTCACGACATTACCCGAACCGCCGCCATTGATTGTGGTGTTGCCCATTCCGGCGCCCCGGACGGTCAGGCGCTTGTTGACTGTGAGCTTCTCGTTGTAGGTGCCTGCCGTCACCGTGATGGTGTGGCCGTCCAGAGTGTCGGGGTCGTTAATCGCGGCCTGGATGGTTGTGAAGTATTCCCCTGAGTCAAGGTTATGAACCGGTGCGTTCAGATTGAACTGGGCAAGAACCTCGCCGGCGGCCAGTGAACGGTTCCAGACGCTAACTTCATCTATAGTTCCCTGGAATCTGCGGTCTCCCCAATACGCTGACCCGCCGATGGTGAAATCGTTGGGATTGGTGCCTCGGGTGACAGAAATGGGAGTGTTCTGCTCCAGCATACCATTCACGTAGATACTGACATGGTCGTTCGCCGCATAGGTCCCGACCACATGATACCACATACCCACCTGGATGACCGTCGTGGACTCGGCATATTTTCCGGCACCGATGTAGAAACTGAACCTATTGTTGGTGTTGGCAAGGAGGTCTAAGTCCGTGGTAAATCCCGAGCGCCCGGCTATGTGGAATATCCTGCCAGCAGTTGATGGAAGAATATCGAACTTCACCCAAGCCTCGATTGTCGCAGCTGCAGTGGGGTCCAGACTGGCGCCCGCGCCGCAATTCACAATATCGTCAACCCCGTCAAAATGGATAGCGCCATGAGTTACACCAGTGTTTGTCCAGGATGGAGAATTGACCAGCGTACCTGTGTTGCCGTTTCCGCTGGCATCGTATGCGTATAGACCAGAACCTTCATCGAAGTGCCAAACCGCAGCTTCATCGGCTGTGGGTTCCGATGCGTGGAAGGCAAGCAGATACGGATACGACGTACTCTCGTCTATTCCCCAGGTGTTTGTGAAATCCCATCCCGTGAACGTGGCCTGCTGCATCATCTCGGCGGTGGTCTTTCCAATAACCTGGGCGCTAGAGCCATACCCAAGCCCCACAGCAGTGCCAGATGTTGCAGTGTCCCAGTAACAGCTTACATGTGTGCCTCCGTTGTAGGTTCCAATGAACCCTCCGATTTGTGTGCCGCTATCCGGAACATCGCCTGTCGAAAAACAATTTTTTATGCTACCGCTCTGATGCCCACCGGCAAAGCCGCCGATAGACACAAATGTGGTGGATGCCACATCGCCCAGGGCAAAACAATTGGATATCTGGCCTGCATTGTATCCCACGAAACCGCCCAGATATTGGGTACTTGAACCAGTGCCGATTACTGCGCAATCTGCGGAGCAATTATTAATGATGCAATACACCTCACCGGCAAAACCGCCAGAACAGGATCCCCTTCCGTTTATAGTTCCGCTGACATGGCAATTGGAGATCACGGAGGTTGAGGAATAGGCCATACCCACCATTCCCGAGGTATAATAATAGCCAGTATAGTTGATGTCCTTGAGTATCACATTTCTGAGTCCCGCACCTGTATTAATAGAACCGATGAGACTCATCGGATACGAACCTGGCCTGTTGATATACAGGCCGGTGATTGTGTGGTTCTTCCCATCCAAGGTTCCTGTAAAATATTGACCAGCATTTCCGATAGGAGTGAATCCTGTACCCGAGTTCCAGCCAACCGTTGCGCTCGCGTTGATGTCATTCCCCAAGATGTAATGCGCTGCACGGGCATTATTCATCTCCTGTAATTGTTCAACAGTGGTTATTACATAAGGATCCGCGATTGTGCCAGCGCCAGCCCCCGAGAACAGCGGTTCCTCCGTCGCGGGAGCCCCGATACCGTTATCCATCAGTACAATCATTCCGCTGAATACCATCATGGCGCACAGCAATGCCGCGAATATCCTCCTCATGTCCAACATCTCCGTCCGGCAACGCCGGTTATACCTCAATGAGATTGTTGAGAGGTATAATAGGTTTCGGAGGGGATGTAGCCGTGGGAACTATTCTTCGCCCGCCCCGTTCATCCCGTGAAGGAAGTCCCTGAGCCCGGGAACATCGGTGAATGTCACCCTGCATGCGCCCACTTTCACTGACTCGCCAGACCCTTTGAGTGAAACTACCAAAGCGTGTTTCGGCCTGTAAGACTCAATGAAGGACATCATTCCCCTGGTCACATTTCCTGCGCCCGCATCGAGCTTGACCTCGATGGGTGACTGTTGTTCCCCCATGTCAAGCACGAAATCCACCTCCGCGCCCGCCTTCGTCCTCCAGTATTTCGGAGTGTGCCCGGCCTTGATTATCTCCGTTGCCACGTAGTTTTCAAAAATGTTGCCGCTCGGATTCGTTTCGAACCTGTTGGCCACGGCATTCCTCATGCCCGTGTCCAGGAAATAGACCTTCGGCTGTTTGGTTATCTCCCTAACCTTGTTGGTGAAGAATGGCTTGGTCCGGACAACAAGATAGCTCTTCTCCAGGGCGTCGATGTACTTTTTCAGTGTCGGAAAGGACAGTCCCAGGGCATTGCATGCCCCGTTGTAGGACAGTACACCTCCAATTGTTTCCGCCAGGTAACGGGCGCATCTCTCCAGCCCGTCCATGTCCTCTATGGAAAACGTCTTTGCCACATCCTTCAGTAGCATGGTCTCGAGAAGGCTTCTCAATATGATTTTTTTCATTTCGAGGTTCTCTGCGAGCACCGCCTGCGGGTACCCGCCATAGGTTATGTGTTCCCAGATATGCCTATCCATTGTCTTGGCTGTGGCGGCTTTCTGGCCCCTGGCCCGAAGGAACTCGTTCAGCGAGAACGGGTGAAGCCTTGCCACGGTTACCCTTCCCACCAGATGGGAGAGCACCTCCTTTCCCAGCAATGTCTCGGATGAAGAAGTCACCCAGAGTTTGTGGCCGCTGTCCACCAGGTATTTGAGTTTTCTGCCCGCGTCCTTGCAGTACTGGACCTCGTCCAGCACCGTGAGTTCATGGCCTTTGACATATTGGAGCTCGAACTTCTTGATGTCCTCATCGAACAGTCCTCTGGCATCCGGGTCGTCGAACATCACGTAGTTGGAATCGAACCTACTGGCATGTTCCTTCAGGAAAGTCGTCTTCCCGCATTGCCTGGCGCCCACCAGGGCCACCATCTTCGAGGCCTCGTGCATATTTCCGAACAGTTCCCGGATGTCCCTTTCCACGTACATGAATGCCAATAGGTTCCGGAAGTATTTAAATTTTACTAAAATTAAACTCGACTTCGATTTTAGTCTCACTAATCTTAAACCGCAGTTGAACAATAGTTAATGAGGCATTCGCAGAAAAAGTCTCAGAATGATGGGACATTCGCATTAAGGACAATGTCAAAATGCGACGAGAAGGATGAACGAAAAGCTCCAGTGCCAGAGATTCCAAATGTGGTTTCGCCCAACTTTGCCCGGTTGGGCGAGTGCCCGACATCCCCGCCCCTGCTGAGGCGGGGCTTTCCAAATCAGGGCTTGGTAAATGCTTCAGAATGATGGGAAAAGCGCACTCGTTAATACATCAATTATAAGACCCCGCCCTGACAGGCGGGGCATGCAGCAATATCGGAGAATGCACCTACATTCCCCAGAATTTGTCGTCCTTCCGTTTGATCTTGCACACCTGCTCCAGAACATCCTTGTCATCGAAGCTCAGGTCCATGGCGCTCAGCTCCTTGCAGTGCGCTCCAGGGATGTCCACATAAAGAACGCTGTCAACGTCTATCTGCCTGCCGCAGGTCGCGCCTTCGATGGATATGGCGACCTCGTCGCCCATCCTGGCTTCCCTGATTGTCTCCTTGTCCCGCTGGATGCTCTTGATCCTACCGATTTCCTTTCCGTCGTCGCGGATGAGCCTTTGGCCGGTCCTGAGGCGGCCGGCGAGGATCCTGACCCCGACAACCGCGGGCTTGCTGACGCGGAATATGCAGTCCGGCAGAATCACAGCCTTGCCCGGATAAACCATCTCCTTGCGGCTGCCCTCCTCCATCTCCTTCTTCTTGGCGGCCAGCCATTCCTCGTATTCATCGATGATTCTGTAGACTATGTCGCTCTGGATGATCTTGATGTCAGATTCTGCCAGGGCTTCCTTGGCGTCCGGAAGCAGTTTGACATTGAAGCCCAGGATGATGCGCTTGGTCGGGTCCGAGCATGCGGCCGCGGCCGTGATGTCCCTTCGGGAAATGTCGCCGACCTCTGCCTTGCTGATTAAAATATCCTTGGCTTTCGCCTCGAAGGCCAGGCCCTCCAGCGAGCCTATGGCGTCCGCCTTCACCAGGATTCCGCCTTCGCAGGTCTCGACGCATATCTTGCTTTCAGTGCAGACCTGCTCGATGACCTCGTCAATGCTGTCGCCCTCCCTGACAACCCTCAGGACTCCGCCGGCGATGACGTCCTCGATGTTCTGGGCGATTATCTTGACACCGGCTGCGGCTGTCACCGAATCGACATTGTCGAACCTCTGCCTGGGGTCCCTTATCTCGTCCAGGGGTTTGGGCTTGAGAATGGCCTTGACCTTGGTTATCCTGGGCCGGTTCTTGGCCTCCAGGACTATGGTGTCGCCGCAGGATATGCTGCCCTTGTAAAGGATGAAATCCATGGATGCGCCCAGGCCCTTCTCCTCCTTTATCTCCAGGACCGTGCCCTCCCCGGGGCCTGTCTCGTCCGTCCAAAGCGCCTCCTCCAGGAATCTCTGCGCCAGCCCGACCAGTATCATCAGGATGTCCGGTATGCCTTCCCCGGTCTTGGCGCTGACCGGGACAAGTGCTATGTTCTTTTGGAAATTGGATATCTTGTCATACCTGTCCGCCGAGAATCCCAACTCGTACAGCTTGCCCACGATGTTGTAGAGCTTTTCGTCCAGGGCTTGCCTGACTTGCTCGTTCTGCTGCGAATAGGTTGAGAGGAAAGACTCGTCCCTGTGCACGCGCCAGCTGTACACCAGATCGATCTTGTTGAGGGCGACTATGAACGGAGTTTTCGCGCGCTTCAGGATATTGATGGACTCGATCGTCTGCGGCTTGAGGCCCTCGTTGATGTCGATCACCAGCACTGCCATGTCTGCAAGGTTGCCTCCCCTGGACCTGAGCGTGGCGAAGGAATGGTGGCCCGGAGTGTCGATGAAAAGCAGGCCTGGTATCGCAAGCTTTCTCTCCTTGAGCAGCGGTCCGCAAATCCTGTAAATAGCATCCACGGGGACCTCGGTCGCGCCTATATGCTGTGTGATGGCTCCGGCCTCGCGCGAGACCACTGTCGAGCCCCTGATGTAATCGAGGAACGATGTCTTGCCGTGGTCCACATGCCCGAGGACCGAGACTATGGGCTGCCTGATGTTTCCGCTCATCGATGCCCCTTATTGGGAGGCATTATTAAACATTTCCGCGAGTTCGGGCAGGCCAGCATCCGTTTTCACACCCTTGCGGCTGTAATGCACTCCCGACGCCCCGAAACCCGCTTCCCTCAGCGAGGCGACAAGCTCATCGGTCCTGAGCGGCCTGGTCCCGGTTCGGCTGGCCATGTCGTCGATGTGATAGTGGAAAGGCGGTTGCTGAAGCTCGGAGAGCAGGCTCTCCAGGATGTTCTTCGTGTCCCTGTGGAATGTGTCATCGCAGGCCTTGAGCATGCGCTTCACAGTTGCTGTCTCCCAAAGTTTACCGGTCCAGAGCGGGCCGGCATATTTCCCATCGACCGGCTGCTGCTTCACGGCTGAATATCCTTGGCTTCCGTCCCAGCGTACGAATCCGATTTCCCCGAGGGCTGCGTTCGCAACCTGGACGCCCTTCCTCTTCCTGAGATACGCCCTGAAGTAATGCCCGTGATAGTACGCAAGAACCGGTTCCAGGCCGTAGTCGAAAACAGCGGCCCTGCGCACGGCGTTGCCCACCAGTATGCGCAGGCCGAACTCGTGGCATACCCTGTCGTTGAGCGGCATTGCCAGGTACCTTCTCAGGCAGGTGTCCGGCTTCGTGCCGCAGAGCGGGGCAGTGTCAGTCGCGGTTATCGATATTATGCCGTTCCTGGATGTGCGCCGCGCGGCCAGGTCCAGAAACTTGACAGGAGAGCCGAACGGGTCGATGTCTATCCAGTCGAACCCGCAGTCACTGAGAAGGGCATTGTACTCAAGATTGCTGGCCTCTGCATTCTTCAAATTGTTTGCGGCTATGTTCTTCTTGATGACCGAATAGGCGTCGCGGTTCTGGTCGTTCACCCGGACCCCGATATCCTTCCCGCATTCATTGGCAAGCCGTATTCCCTTCGCGCCGGTCCCCCCGAGAGCGTCCAGGTATGTCCAACCTTCCTTGGCCTCTGCCATTCCGAAAAGCACGGTTATGTCCCGGTTGGTCCTCATCGCCGGATTGTAGAAAACGCCCTGGCGGGTTCCGGGCCCTTTGTCCCTGTTGTTGCCTGGCACGGTGAGGGCTGTCGAGCCTTCGATGATTCCGGAGAACTTTTGGCCCCTGGGCAAACTACAGCACTTCCCCTCTCATGAGGTTCATGATCTTGAAGGGAAGCAGGTTCCTGTTCACTGGCGTGACTTCCAGGATCCTGAGGTCGTCCCTGCGCCTGATGTCCTGCAAGAGAGGGTTCCTGGACTTCTTGTGCAGCGTAAGTATGAGAGGCTTGTCGCAGTCCATTGCCTCGTTCACTGCCTCCACGAAGCCTGGGCTCTCGACCTCCATCTTGCCGACCTCGTCGATGACTATGACGTCAGCTTCCTTGATTGCTGACTTGATGGCCTTCACGCCGACCGCATCCAGCGCGCGCATGTCCACGCCGTATTCCTCGACATGGACAGTGGATTCGATGTTCTCGTGGGCGAATTTCCTCTTCTTCTTGGTCAGCCAATCCACGACGTAAAATCCCACTTTCTTGTTCCTGAAGAAAATGGCCTCCGTTATCATGCCTCCGACCTTCTTGTCCTCGGCCTCCAGCATCTCGATTATCTTGAGAAGGAGCTGCGTCTTTCCCGAATTGGGCAGCCCTGTGATTCCTATCTTCGGCACTTCCGAGGCTATGGCCTCCTCGGTTTCCTCTATTATGACTTCGTCTGGCATCCCGAATGTCGCTCCTGATTATGCCATGGGATATGCATTTCTGGTTTAAATATCTGCGCTTTAATTTTAATAGCAATATGATTATCGCCGAATGCGGCGTGCTGGCAGCGGCCTGGTCAATCCAGTAGGGCAAAATATCTGAAAGGCCGCGTGCAGACCGGGGATAGACGGCTCATTACCCGCAGCTGCAGCCTGGCCCGCAGTGCCCGGTGCACTCGGACAGTTCGCCCTCGCGGATGCCTATCAGCTTTATCCTGAAGTTGAGTGCCTTGCCGGCCAGCGGGTGGTTCATGTCTATTGTGACGCTCTGGTCCGTGACCTTCGTGATCGTCACGGGGACCTGCATGCCGTGGGGCAGTGTGGCCATCAGCGTCATGCCGGCCTCCAGCTTCTCCGCTGGCATCCTGTCCCTGGGAATGTCCTTGGTCATGTCCTTCTGGTACTCCCCGTAGGCTTCGGCGGGCTGGATCTTCACCTGCTTCTCCTCGTCAAGTTCCATGGAGGCTATGGCCTTCTCGAAGCCCTCTATGACCTGTTGGGCGCCGATCTGGAACTCCAGGGGGCAGCCTGCAAGCTCTGTGCTGTCGAACACCTCGCCGTCGTCGAACGTGCCTGTGTACTCGACCTTCACAAAATATCCGGGCTTAATTCCCGCTTGGGTCTTTTTCGCCTGGGCTTTCTTCTTCTGAGCTGACTTCTTAGGGGCTGACTTCTTCGGCATTTCTTCACCTTTCGACAATGACCAAGTAAGGGGAATACTTAATTATTTGCGCGGAAATCCTTATATTCCGTTTCCGCCTGGTGCCCGAACATGGATATTGAAATCAGGCCGATGGCGGCAGGCGACATCCCCGGAACGATCAAAGCCATGAGAGAGGCCTGGGACCACTCCTACGAGACTTGGGAGAAAGGTTACTATCCGATAGAGGCGCATGAGTTTGACATGAGCCAGAACACGGCGGAGAACCTGAGGAAAAAATTGGACGACGCACAATATTTCTCATTCATCGCCCTGGCTGACGGGAGGATAGCCGGAAGAATCTCCGGAGATATCTTCGGGAACAGCGGTTACGGCATGATAAGGAACATCGCAGTCCATCCCGACTTCCACCGCTTGGGGATAGGGAAGAAGCTTCTGGACAGGGCTGTAGCGCATTTTGAGGGGAAGGGCTGCCACAAGGTCTCGCTGAACACTCTTCCGGTGCTCATACCGGCCATCAACCTGTATCTGAAGAGCGGTTTCGTGCCCGAGGCCTACCTGGCTAGGCAGTGGTGGGGCGTCGATTTCATATATATGAGCAAATGGCTGCACAGAAAGATTTAGCTTCGTAAAATCAGGACGATCAGCATGCCCCGGCTGATGATGGCGCTTTCAGACAGAAGGCCGGGGTATTTTGCTCGCCTTCAATCGAAGTGCGGTTGTCTTGCATATGGCAGGTTCGTTCTTTCGTGGAGACCTCGCCCTTTAGGGCGGGGAGGTTCTGGTTATCAACAAATGTTGTCGGCTCCAAGCTTTTCAAGAAGATAGTCAATCTTAAAGCTGAAACAGCCTGGCCATGACTTTTGCGTCCCCGACCATGTTGGAGATTTTGCAGTACTCGTTGGGCTCGTGGGCAAGCTCGTCGTTCGTCTCCCAGACTGCTGCCGGCAAGCCCTTTTCGCGGAAGCATGCCGCGCATGTGCCCCCGCCTATGCCCATGGGTTTCGCATGCGTTCCCCTGACGTCCTTCAGCGCCTTCTGCAGGTTCTTCACGATCGGGGAATCGACCGGTGTGGCCTTCGGCGCCTTCCCCTTCCTGACGTTCTCGAAGGATATCTTGGCGCCTGTTTCCTTCTCGATCTCCTTGGCAACCTTTCGGATTGTCCTCATGACCTCGTCCAGGTCAATCTCCGGGAGCACTCGGCAGTCCATGTGGAAGATGTCCTCGCCCGGTATGGTGTTGACATTGGGAACGTTCGGTTCCTTCTTCGTGCATTCGAATGTGGAGAACGGAGGGTCGAAGAGCCTGTCCTGAAGATGGTATTCCCTGTATAGTTCGTCGCTTATCCTGGCCACGAACTTGGATGCTGCCAGGAAGGCGTTCGTGCCCTTGTCCGGCCTGCTGGCATGCGCCTGCTTCCCGTGGGTGATGACCTTGAGCTGGAGATGGGATTTCTCCACGACCTCGATCTTGCTGCCGTCCGGAGAGCCCGCGTCCGGGACCAGTATTAGGTCGTCCTTGCCGAAAAGTCCTTTGGAGATGAGATACTGGATGCCGTACTTGCTGCCCACCTCCTCGTCCGAGACTATGGCGAGCTTGACATCCCTGCTCTGTCCCTCCCTGGAATCCATGACCGCCTTTGCAGCGAAAATCGAAGCCGTGAGCGACTGGCCGTTGTCCTCCACGCCCCTTCCGAACAGTCTGTCCTTCTTGAGGACCGGGTCGAACGGGTCTGTCTTCCACAGCGAACGGTCGCCCTCCGGGACAATGTCCATGTGCGTGACTATCCATACCGGGGGGAGCTTCCTGTTCTTTCCCGGAACCGTGACTATTATGTTGGGCCTAGTGCCGCCCGGCACCCTCTTGTCAGGGGCCTCGATGAGCTTTACATTGTCGAAACCCATGAGGGCCAGCTTCATCATGATGAAGCTCGCGCGCTCCGCCTCGCCCGTGCCTCCGCTGTCGGGTGCGATGGCAGGGATTCTGCACATCTCTGTAAGAAAAACAATCATCTCGTCTCTAAGGTTTTCAACATCCTGGCTCAGGTCCTTCATAACTACACCCGAATGAACAGGCCTTGAAACAGGGAACCCTTCATAAATGTTTGTATGCATTTTACTTAACAAAATCGTAACGACCTGGGGGGACTGATTGGCTGCGGTATCGCAGCTTGGGCAGGCAGGCCGAGCTCATCCGCCAGGCCTCACATACTGCTCGTACCAGTCCTCGACGCCGTCATCCTCCCTCGGCTCCTCTTTCGGTCTCAGGACCAGCCTTTTGCCCAGTTTCATCGAGAATGACCTAATCATGCCCCAGGCCTCGTCATTACCTTCGAACTTCACGGCGATGTTCTCCTTCTTCTTCAGCTGCACGGATGCCGCGCCCACCATCTCCCCGCCCGATATCGCGATCCAGGAGGACCCTATGCCGAACTTCTGCATCACGAACGGGACCAGGTAATATGCCAGGTTGTCCCTGGCAGTGAGGACTGCATCGAACTCGGCAGGCGGTTCCTGCAGCCTATCAAGGTCCTCTTTCACAACCCAGTGAAGCGCGTCGCTCTGCCATCTCGGCGAATCACCGCCCCCGAGGAAATATCCCTTGACGAGGAATCCCTCGTCCTCGAGCTCCTGGAGTATTGTACGCAGCTCGAACATCCTGTACTCGCCCTTGGTGTAGAAACCGAGCAGCTCGGCCGTGAATATGCCGAACTGGCGGAACATGCCCCGGATGACTTCCTTCCTGGCAAAATCCCCCGTATGCGGCGAGTCCGGGGTCAGGTAATACCTGTTGTCCGAGTCCCTGAGCAGGATGAGGCCGTGGCTCAGCCTCTGCCTTGCCTCCAGCGTGCTCCTGTATCCCAGCGGTGACAGCCGCACCATGCTGCCCCAGGACATGTGGCCCTCCTCCTCGAACATCGAGATGAGCATGCGCATCTGCTCGTCGGGAACGACTCCCAGAGCCGCCTTGTGCAATGCGAGCTCGGGATACGTGGCGTATGTCAGGGCCCTGGGGATGAGCTGCCCCAGCGCAACGATGCAGAGGCCGTGCAGCTTCTTGAGGGGAGTCGTTGTGACGCAGCGCAGCGCGGCTGCCTCGTCCGACCTGAAGCTGCCGAACTCCTTGAGACCCTCGCGTATCGTGGGGAACCTGCGGTCCGGAAGAACCCTCTGCTTCCACAGCAGGTAGGAAATGAGCTGGCTGTCATTGATGATAATATTCTCGACAGGGCCCTTCACCAGCCATTCCCTTATCTCCCTGTAGCCTGCATCGAGGAATGTCTTCTTCGAATCTTCGTCCAGCTCGCCTACTTCCCTGCCCAGCGCCCTTTTGAACCTGATGAGGCCCATCAGGTTTCGCCTGTAATACACGGAGAACGAGTCCAGCGCGCCGAGGACCTCCGGCAGCATCTCAGGCTCGTCCAACACCAGTTCTCTGATATCTATGCACCCGGACATCTCCCACATCTCCATCATGCCCAGGCATCTTGCCCCGTCGAATATCGGGTAGTACCATGAGTCGCCGAAACGCCGTCTCAGCTCGACGCGGTGATGCTGGACAAGGGGGTTGTACAGCGTGAGCACCCTGACACCGGTGGCGGGTTCCCTGGGCGCCGCCCTCAGCGCGGGAAGCTCGTCCGCGAAGATGAGAAGCTTTTCCCTGCCGCCGCCTTCAACGGAGAATTCGGCCAAACTGCCTGAGTCCATCTCGGGCTGAATGAGGGACTTCAGCTCCCTCAGCGTTATGCCGGCGGAATAGGCCAGCGACCTGGGGGATATCGGCCCGTGGGCCCTTAGCTGGCGGAGGACGATGTCCCTGAGGGCGTCATTCCGCATACCCGGCTCGGGTTCGATGTCCAGCGCGGCGTAGGAATTGAATGTGGACCAGCTCTCCCTGTCAGTGAATTTCCTGACCACGAACATGTTCCTGTCTATGCGCTCCATCATCGACTTGACCTTGGCCGAGGGAATCCCAGTGTCCCTGGAGAGGGACATTATGTCGATGCCGTCGCCGACTGTGATCGTGTCCAGGAGCGACTGTTCCGCCTGCGTCAGCTGCTCGTTCCTGTATGCAGTGACATGGTTGCGCGCATCCTTCCTCCGGACAAAGCACACGCTGCCGTCCATGAAACGGCCGTGCAGTATTTCGCCGGATTTCCTGCGCTTCAGCCATTCCCCGTAGGCATTTTCCGGCATCCTGGCCAGCAGGTCCTGGGGCATCCATACGATCCCGTACACATCGAAATACTCGTCTATGTCCTTCATTCGGCGTGTGTGCTTCCCGAGGAGATGATTATCGACCTGCGGCTGGAGTATGGCGTCGCCCTTTGCCCTGCCCTGCAGCCTGGCCCTGTCCTCGGCCATCATGTACTGCAACTCGGGTTCGGTGAACGAGCCGCTGGCGAGAATGCCCCTTGACTCCATGTCCGCGAGGACGCCAGCTATCCTGTCCCTCTGCAGGCCCAGGTCATAGGCCAGCTCGTCCAGGCTCAGGGGCGCGAAATGCTCGATGTGCCTCTGCACGATCCGTTTCAGGAACCCCGGACCTGGCTTCGCATGATCCGCCGGGCGCGCGGACCAGAGAGTGTTCCCCTTGGAATCCAGTCCCGCCCTGGCGGCAAGGTAGGCGCGCTCCAGCGCACCGAGAATCCTGGAGACCTTCTTGGCATCGGTTTCCGTCTTTTTCGACAGGGCAAGCGCGGTCTTGGGTTCGGCGAGAAGCTCCAGCACGGCTCTCTGTGATTTATCAGGTGCCTTACCGGTGGCATGCAATGCCGCATATCCGCCGATCTCCGAGGGATGGCACCATAAAGCGCGCCCCACCCAGACCGACGCAACCGAGCCGGAGTTCACTGCCTCGGCGGCCATGGCTGCCAGCTCCTTCTCCGGAATGCCCGAACGGCCGTAGATGCTTGCGTCCCTGCGCGTGAACAGTTCGAGCGGACCCACCCGGGCGAGCAGCACGGGAATGTCGGCGGCCGAACCGACAGCCGGGAACTTCCCGCCGAAATAGGCTGCGACCGCTTCAGGCCGGAACTCCGGTTTGAGGGATTCGACACCGCCCACGCGCAGGAGCACCTTCCTGTGCAGCTCCTTCAGCAGCGCGCTCCTGTCATGCATCAGGACGATGTCTGACATGCCCACCAGCACAATGTTGTGGGCGAACGGCGAGGGCACATCCGAGATTCCTGCCAGGAGGACCTTTTTCCTGCCCTGCTCTATGTCCCTGAGGACTTCCAGCGCGTTCCCGAGGTCCATGGCCTGGCCCATTATCTCGTTCACAGTCTCGCGGACAATGGGGAAATTATCCCTTTCCTCCAGTGCCCTGAGCACCTTCTGGGACCGCTGTTGCTGCCTGCCGACCGGCACCTCCCTGCCCTGGTAGCTCCTGAGCACCATGAGCGCCCTGGTGCTGCAGTGCCTGAACCTCTGCTTGAAAAGTTCCGTGTCCCGAATGGCCTCATTCAGGAGGGGAACGATATTTTCCGCGGTGACAAACTTTTCGATGCCGTCCAGAGGTATCTTCCCGGGCACGGTGAGCATGAAGCAGTCGTCGTTCACGGAGACGCTGACATTGCAGCCAAGCCTGTTCGAGACAGCCATCGCATAGGCCCTGGACAGGGCGTCGTTCACCCTCCGGCCGAAGCAGTAATGGAATATGATGTTCAGGTTCTTCTTCGGGTCCAGGTATCCCTCGATGAGCAGGTTCCCATCGGTCGGGATGCGGGAGTGGAAAGCGGCCTGCTCGCCGATGTAGGAGGCGATGGTTGTCGCTCCGCCGGTGTCCAGGTGGTAATTGTCCAGAAGCCATTTTGCCGGGTCCGTGCCGGACGCCAGCAGCTTGGCCATCGCGCCCCTGAACCTGCCTATCTCCACAGAGAGGTCGAAGCTGCGGGGCAGCATCTCGCCTGTCCAGGATGGGACTGTGGGCCTTCTGCCAGTCGCTGGCTTGACGAACACGCTCATCTCCCTGGCCCTGACGAATTCGTATGTCCGGCCGCCCAGGACGAATACGTCGCCTATGGACAGCCTCTCCACGAAGCCCTCCGAAAGCTCGCCCAGGCGGCCGCCCGAATCGGAATAGACCTTGTAATTCGCCTCCTCGGGAATCGTGCCCGAGTTCATGTAATAGATCATCCTGGACGACTTCTTCTTGCCGAACTCCCCTGCTTCTTCGTCGAGCCATAGCTTGGAATACACATGGGGCATGTCCCTGCTTGCCAGGTAGCCGAGGGTTGCGTCGAAGTCCTCCCTGCTCAGCGTATGGAAGGAGTGGGAGTTCCTCACGAGAGCGTATGCGTCGTCGGCCTTCCACACTTTCTCGAGCGACATTCCGACAAGCGTCTGGGCCAGCACGTCGAGGGAGTTCCTGGGCATGTCGGCGCGGTCAATGAAGTTCTCCCTGGCCTTCTGCGCGAGAACCGCGCATTCCACAAGGTCGTCATTGTCGAAGGCGATGAGCTTCCCTCTGCTCACTTCGCCGTAGCCGTGGCCGGACCGGCCGATCCTCTGGAGGCCCTTGGCGATGCTCTTGGGCGAGCCAATCTGGCATACCATGTCTATGCTTCCGATGTCTATGCCCAGTTCCAAAGACGTGCTGGAAACCGCGGCCTTGAGCTCGCCGCGCTTCAGCCTGTCCTCCACTTCCAGCCTTGTCTCCTTGCTGAGGCTGCCGTGATGCGCCGCGATGTTCTCCACGCCCAGTTCAGCAAGTTTTAGCAGCACGTTCTCGGTGCCGCTGCGGGTGTTCGTGAACACTAGGGTAGTCGTGTTCTCCATAACAGTGTCCCGGAGAGCCTCGTACATCCTGGCATTGATAATCTCGAACGGGAGCGCGGTCATGTCCTCCACGGGCGTCATGACGGATATCTCGACCTTCTTGTTGCTCGCCACCTCGACTATCCTGACATCGCGCTCCTTCTTTTCGTCATAGCCGCCGAGGAACCTGGCCATCTCCTCGATGGGCGCCTGCGTCGCTGAAAGCCCTATCCTGGTGGCGGGCGCGTCCAGCCTTGACTGGAGTCGCTCTAGGTTCACAGAGAGGTGGACCCCCCTCTTGGAACTGCAGATGTCATGGATCTCGTCCATTATCAGCCACTCGGTCGTGTGAAGCGCCTGGCTGAACTTTGGCGTCGACAGGATGATGGCCAGCGACTCGGGGGTCGTGATGAATATGTGCGGCGGCTTGCGGGCCATCTTCTGCCGTTCATAGCTGGATGTGTCGCCGGACCTCACGCCGACCCTTATCCTGGGCTTTGTCAGGCCCTTCTCTCCCGCAAGCGCCTCCAACTCCCTGAGCGGCTCCAGAAGGTTCTTGCTGATGTCGTTGGCCAGGGCCTTCAGCGGCGAGATGTAGACGCAGTATATCCTGTCCTCCAGCTCACCCATTTCCTGCTTGGCCAGCAGCTCGTTTATTATCGAGAGGAAAGCCGTAAGTGTCTTTCCCGAGCCAGTCGGGGATGAGATGAGGACGTTCTGCCTGGCATGGATCACCGGCACCGCAAATGCCTGCGGCTCGGTGATACACTTGAACTTGGAGTTGAACCACTCCCGGACAAGGGGGAGCATGAGGCTGAGGACCTCTTTCTTCGTGTGCTGCTTCTTGACCCTGCGTATCATGCTGTATCACGCGATTTGATGTTGAATCGCAGGGTATCGGCATTCGGGATTAAAGAATATGCCTGAAAAATGATGAGATAGACATCTCCATGTTGGAGCTGGGAAAATGGAGCGATTTCGTGGATGTTTGTGGTGCCCTTCAATAATTATTTATCAGCCTCTCTGTTACCCGGCACCACCAAGGTGTTTGAAATGGTCGTTGTGCTCACAGGGAAAGACCTGAAGATCGAGGACTTAGTGAACGTCGCCAGGAACGACGGGAAGGTGGAGCTCCACCCCGATGCGATCAAGCGCATGGAGAAATGCCGCGCCATGCTCGAGAAGAAGGTCGAGAAGGGCGAGATAATGTACGGCGTCAACACCGGCATCGGGGAATTTTCCGAGGTGGTTTTAACAGCGGACCAGATAAAGGAGTTCCAGAAATATCTTGTTTACAATCATGCCGCCGGGATAGGCGACCCTGCGCCGATCGAGTATGTCAGGGGGGCCATGCTGCTCCGGGCCAATGTCCATGCGCACGGGCAGTCGGGCCAGCGCCCGATAATGACCCGGACGCTCGTCGAGATGCTGAACAAAGGAGTCACGCCCTATGTCTGCCAGAAAGGCTCCGTAGGCGCCTGCGGGGACCTGGCCCCCATGTCCCAGGCCGCGCTTCTGATGCTTGGCGAGGGAAAGGCCTACTACAAGGGGGAACTGCTGGAAGGGGCAGTGGCCATGAAGAAGGCCGGAATAACGCCGCCCGGGCTCCAGGCCAGGGACGGCCTGGCAATGATCAACGGGTGCAACCTCATGACGGCGATGAGCGCCCTGTTCCTGTATGACGCCAACAACTGGCTCAAGCAGGCCGAGATCGCGGCCGCGATGAGCTTAGAGGCGCTGAAGGCCAACATGGGGCCATACAACCCCAAGCTGCTGGACGCCAGGGGGTTCCCCGGCGGCGTGAGGTGCGCGAATTCCATCAAGAAGCTCATTGCAGGCGGAGACCTTGCCGAGAAGCGGCTCAAGATAAAGGTCCAGGATGCCTATTCGATGCGCTCCACGCCCCAGGTCATCGGCAGCGCCCATGATGCGCTGGCCTACGCCCGGAAGCAGATAGAGACAGAGATGAACGGCGTCGGGGACAATCCGGTCTTCTTCCCGGACGAGGACCTGCAGATATCCGGAGCCAACTTCCAAGGCACTCCCATTTCAGTGCCCATGGACCTCGCGGGCATGGTCGTCACCATGGTCTGCGTGCTTTCCGAGCGCAGGATGAACCGCCTCAACAATCCGGCGCTGTCCGAGGGGCTGCCCCCGTTCCTTACCAAGGGAGCGGGCATGTTCTCAGGAATGATGCTGAGCCAGTACACCGCAGACATGCAGATAACCGAGGCCAGGATACTCTCGGCTCCCGCAAGCATACTCTCGATTCCCGCTGCGGCCGACCAGGAAGACTTTGTATCAATGGGCATGAACACGGCCATCAAGAACGCCCAGATACTGGACAATGCCTACGGGATATTGGGAATAGAGCTCATGGCCGCGGCCCAGGCCCTGGATTTCAGGGACTTCAGGTTCGGGAACGGCACGGAGGCGGCAAGGAAGGTAATAAGGAAGCATGTGAAATTCCTTGATGTGGACAGGCCGCTGCATGCCGACCACACAGCCATGAAGGCCCTGGTCAAAAGCTGCGAGATCCTCGATGCGGCCGAGAAGGAAGTCGGGAGCCTGGGGTGAGCCACGAGCCTTGTCAAGAATTCAGTGATATTGAAAATATTGCTAGGGTCTAGGGTCTTTGCCATTAATATGGGATAAAGGGTCTAGGGTCTAGGGGGCTGGCTTGTCCGGACCAAGCCAGCAAATGCGATTTGGAAGCACCCTTGCGCCGAATCGGAGATTCGGCTCAGTCGCGACAAATGTGTCGCTACTAGACCCTATGACCCTAGACCCTAGACCCTGAACCCAAATATCCACTAAAAAGTTCACAGACTCATGAGTCCCAAATAATGTTATATAGTCCGCCCGCGATTTAGGTCCGAGGAAGAGGCGGACATGAGAGCGATTCTGTTGTCAGCAGCAGCGCTGACGCTTGCGATTTGCCAGATATCGCTTGCCTGCGGGAGCGCGCCTTCGGGCTGCGATCAGGCATTGGCGGTGCATGCGCCCATCAGGATAGACTCGGACGCGGATTTCACCCCTGTGAACGGGGTAACAGGCGGCTCGGGGACTGCCGTGGACCCCTGGTCCATCGCAGGTTGGGATATAAGCGGCGCCCTGCATGCCTGCTGCATATACGTCGGAAACACCACGCAGCCCTTCGCAATAGAGAACTGCAGGGCGCACAATGCCTCCGGGAACTTCGTGTCATATTTTTATACGGAATCCGGGATAATATTTTACAATGTGACATACGGCAGCATTTCCGGCTCTGTTGCTGAGAACAACGGCTTCGACGGCATATGCCTCTACAACTCAACTCATTGCGATGTCTCGGGGAACACTGTCCGGTGGAATGAGTACGGCATCACCCTGATGGACGGCTCAAACAACAACTCGCTGGACGGCAACTCCCTGTCAGAAAACGGGTATTACGGAGCAGGCCTGTTCGGGTCGCACTACAATGAGGTGAGCGGGAACGCTGTGTCCGGCAACGCCGGGCCTGGCATATCAATATCGGAGTCGGCCCTGAACACGGTCAGCCTGAACAGCGTGTCAGGCAGCAGGATAGGCCTGGAGCTCTGGGATTCCTGCAACAACACAGTGTCGGGAAACAGCCTTCTGGACAACAGGGACGGGATAGTTGCCGATATGTCGCACGGCAATCGCCTGCTCAGGAACAATGTCTCGGACAACAGGCAAAACGGCATCATCCTGTCCTCGTCGACCGGGAACGCGATTTGGCAGAACAGGCTGGCCAACAACACGATGGCCCAGGCCATGGACGGTTCCGGGGGCAATGCATGGGACGGCGGATACCCGGCCGGGGGCAACTGGTGGGGCGATTATGTTGGACAGGATGCTGACAGGGACGGGTTCGGGGACATGCCGTACTTCGGCATATGGGGCGGCATGGGGGCCAGGGACAGGCATCCGCTGATGCGCGAATGGTTCGAGGACTGCGAGGCTCCGGCCGCCGATGCAGGCCCGGATGCGACGGTTGGCGAGGGTTCAGCGGTCCAGTTCAACGGTTCCGCGAGCCGGGACAATGTCGGCATAGTGAACTATACCTGGCAGTTTTACGTCCAGGGCAGCGCCGTAAGGCTGCACGGCGTATCTGCGGCCCACAATTTCACCGTGCCGGGCGTTTACACGGTGATTCTCGAGGCCAGGGACTCGGCGGGCAACGCCGGCTCAGACGCAACCGTTGTCACAGTCCTGGACACGACACGGCCGACTGCGGATGCGGGAGAGGACATCGAGGCCCTTGTCTTCGCCGAGATCATGCTGAACGGCACTGCCAGCCATGACAGTTCCGGGATTGCGAATTACACATGGAACTACACGGAGAACGGCACCGCGGTTCTCCTGTACGGCCCCATGCCGGCAACCTCTTTCCGGACAACGGGAAACTGCACGGTGACGCTCACAGTCCGGGATGCGGCCGGGAACTCGGGCACGGATACAGTGACTGTTCGCGTCACTGCCCCGGCGCAACCGCCAGAGCCTCAGGAGGAGGCCAATGAGACTGCAACAGAGCCGGAACCGGACCGGGGCAATTCCTGGGCTGCCCCGACTGCTGTCGGAATCATGATTGCGGTTTGCGCGGCCTGCGCGTTTTTCCTGATGCGCCGGAAGAAATCTAGCTGAACATCAGCATCAGGTCATAAAACGATTTGACTATCGCCAGCGCCAGCACGAGAATGAATAGGAACTGGACATGCCTGCCCTTGAGCTTCTTGATGCCCCATCTCGAGCCTATGAACGAACCCAGGAAGACGACCGGCGTGAGGGCAGCCGCATATGTCCAATCTATCTCGGTGCCGCTGGCCATGTAGGCGAGAAGGCCTATCACGCCGCTGACCAGCATTATGACGAAGCTCGTGCCCGCAGCCCGTTTCGTGCACCTGCCCAGAACATAGATGAGCAGCGGAACATTTATCACTCCGCCCCCGAGGCCCAGCGCCCCTGACATGAAACCCGAGGCCACTGTTCCGGTGGATGCGGCCGCGACCCGCCCGCCCGTCATCTTTGACTCGTCGTCGGACTCGCATATCTTGGCCTGCCTGGCCCAGTCGAGCAGCATCTTGATGATCACTGCCACGACGACGCCCATGAAGACCAGGAGGAAAACGTCCTTGCCCGTGTTGATATTGAACCAGACGCCGACGACTGTGCCGACGCCTGCGCCGAAAGCCATTGTCCCGGCCAGCTTCCAGTCGACAAGCTTCTCCCGCTGGTGGTTCCAGAGGGATGTGATGCAGTTCGCCAGCACGAGGCACAGCGATATTGCCACGACAGTGTCCTCGTCATGGGTCGTGATGGCCAGCAGAAGAGGGACGAAGAGAACGCCGCCGCCCATTCCCAGGTTGGAATAGATGAATGAGATGCCGAAAACGGCCAGTATCCCAAGCACCAACAGCCACATGACAGCAGATAAGTGATTCCGGATAATAACATTATTCGAAGATCCTGTCTATCATCCACTTCGCGTCGAAAACCGCTAGCTGGCCGTATTCCTGGCCAGTGGACACGAATATTATGGGCTTGCCCACGGCCTTCGCGATGGACAGGGCTGCGCCGCCCTTGGCGTCCGCGTCAATCTTGGTCAGGATTACCGCGTCGATCCCCACGGCCTCGTTGAACTTCCTGGCCTGCTCCACCGCGTCGTTTCCGGCGAGCGAGTCGCCCACGAAGACGACCATGTCCGGATTCGCGATGCGCCTTATCTTCTTCATCTCGTCCATGAGGTTGGCGTTGGTCTGCATCCTCCCTGCGGTGTCTATGAGGACGACATCCCTGTGCCTGGCCCTGGCGTGCTCGATCGCGTCGTATGCCACCGCGGCCGAATCCGCGCCTGCCTGATGCTTGATTATCTTGCAGCCGAGCTTCTCCGAATGAATGGTCAGCTGCTCGATCGCGCCGGCCCGGAACGTGTCCCCGGCGGCCAGGACAATCGATTTTTTCGCGGCCTGCAGCCTGTGAGCGATCTTCGCTATGGCAGTGGTCTTTCCAGTGCCGTTCACCCCCACGAACATCAGGACGACCGGCTTCTCGTGCTTCTCGACATAGCTGTCGAAATCCAGCGAAGAGATGCTCAGCACCTTCTGAAGCGAGGACTTGATGGCCTCGTTCACAGCCTCGCCGAAATCCACTCCGCGCTTTACCCTCTTGCCCAGCAGCTCGGTTCTCAGCTGGGCCTTCAGCTCCTCTATCACCTCGACCGCGACGTCCGACTCCATGAGCCCGACCTCCAGGTTCCAGAGGATCTCCTCCAGCTTGGATTCCTTTATGACCTTGCCGTGCTCGTCGGAAATCGCGCCCTCGGAGACTGACTCGGCGTCCTTGTTGAACTTTGAAAACATTCCCTTCAGGAACTTGAACATTAGCTTCACCTACTGGGAATCCGGGGATTCAGCCTTGCCGTAGGCCTCCTCAAGCACCATGGCGAGGTCTCTCGCCCTTCTCTCGACCTTGCCTATCTTCGAAGCCAGTTCGGACTGGGCATTTTTGATGTCCCCCAGCTGGTTTTCCAGCCGTTCGATTATTGCTTCGAGCTTCTGCCCGACTGCAACATTCGAGCCTATGCTGGCTATGGCTTTTGACGTGTCGCCGAGCTTGGCATGGACCCAGCAGTTCGCGCCTATCGGAACGAGTATCTCGGCGCCCTTCTCCTTGCCCTTCAGGTCCTCGAGCGCACCCTTTGCGCGCGTGTATTCCTCAAATGTTATCTGGATGAGCTCTTCCTGCTTGTTCATGTTGTCGAGCTGCATGCGCAGAAGCTCGAGCTCCTGCGCCGCAACGGCGATTTCCTGCTCGTTCATCTACTGCCCGCCCAGCTTGTAGCTGACAATGTGGTCCGTTACTTCGTCCGGCTTCAGCTCCTTCACTTCGGAGATCTTCACATTGTACCGCTTCACTTTGTGCTTGCTGCCCAGGTCCGAGATGATGAATTCGGTGGCCTCGTTCTTGTCCTTGGAGACGACCTCCTTGGAGAAGCCCTGGATCTTCTTTCCCATCATGAAAGTGCCAGTTACTTTGAAAGCTTTCATTTTCACACCTGAGGGGCTGAAAAGGTCTTTCCTAATAAGGTTATCGTCATGTATGAAATTATGACATGTCAGAATTGTTTTTTTATACCAACACAACACTAATTCTATTAAGGTGTTGACAATGGTTGAGCAAAAAAATGGAATCCGAACCTTCCGTGAGGAGTTCGACTCGATATTTCAGGAAAAAACTGTGAACTTTGAATTATTGCCAGTACTAATCGTTTTAATCACCGCAATTCTAATCGCACCGACATATCCCACTGAGAAAATCAGCTATTGCTGGAGCGTTTTTGAGGAAGGAGGTACTAAAGTAACGAATTTTGACTTACAACCTCCATTGGTAATAATTCTCAATGGATTTGAATGGCAGGATGGCTACCTTTTCTTCGGTTCCGTCGATTCAGGAATTGCCAGCAGTCACAAAGCCCCCTATTGGCCATTGATTGTGTATGCAATGGTCATTTTATCTGTCTGTTGTGCATTTATCCGTTTTAAAAGGAATGGACGACAAATATTAGTTGAAGAAACCAATGCCCAAATTTGGCTTACTGTCTTTGGTTTTGCTCTGTTAACCCTGGGCCTCGTACTTTCCATCGGGTTATTATTTGCAGGTATATTCGGAATTCCGTTAAGGCTAGTTCCAGTAAATGGAGAGTTCGACCTTTGGTTGTTATTTCTGGTTGTGGCTCCCGCATTTATTTCTGTTTCATTATTACTTCTTAGCAAAGCAAAGAAACTGCAACGCAGCTCAGCAAGAATCGATAATATACCTTTGACCCAGAGCGGTTTTCCCATGTTCTTTTCTATTTGCATTGCTTTGTTTGTTGTCGGATCTTTCACCCTCCAGACAATTGTTCCCCAGACCGAACCATTGGTTGTTCGAAATATAGATATAATCAGTATAAATGAAATAATCAGTGATAGTGATAATGTACAAATCCAATTTGGAACCCCATATCCTGGAAATTATGCTGGCAACCTAGAGATTAGGCTTGTTTCCAACCATCATACAGTAAGCATTTATTGGCCGGATACGGTGTCGGGTTCAAACATCACGATGCCGTGTACAGAAAATGATATCACAGTCTTTTATCATAGCCAGAGCATGCTAGATTCACCTCTCATCAGCAACGGAGACATACTTATAATCAATAATTTATATAAAAATGAATCATATTTTATTACCATTTACAATTATGCACGTGAAAGAAGTATCTCGACTGTGGGTCCAAATACCTTCACAACAGGAGGAGATAATTATGAATGAGAGAATGGATTGGATCACAGAACCAGATTATCGCATAGTGTTAAAAAACCGGGGCAATATGACATGCCTTGCGGCATACTCTATCGTTCTGGCAATTCTCTCAATTGGTGGCCTGATTCTCGGCTTTTCTCTAAGATCCTGGCTTTTCATCCTCCTTTTCGGCCCGATATGCTGGGGGCTGTCAATCATCATCGGCGCTGTGGCTATATTGAACCAGGATTATTATGGATCAATTGGTCCTTTCCTCTCATATGTGATATTCCTTGGTTTCAATTATATTATCATTTATTGATTTGGGATGACATATGGATAAAAGCATCTTTTCCTGACTACAAAACACAGTGACGCGAAGGAAAAGGTGCGGGCGCCGGGACGAGCATCGTAGCCCGATGCAAACACCCAACATCGATGCGAGTCAAACGAGGCAAAGCCTCGTTCTTTCTCAGCCTTCCGGCTTCGAGTAAGACGAATTTCATGCCATGTACATGACCAAATTCGTCGCAGGCGCCCGCACGGATCGAAATCAAACAGAAACTGAGTGCGGGCGCCGGGATTTGAACCCGAGTTACCAGCTTGGCAAGCTGGAGTGATACCAGGCTACACTACACCCGCATGGTTTCAACATGGATGATGGGCTGGTATTAAATCCTTTTCGGCCGCAATCTTCGTTGTTTCTTCCTCTTCCTCATCGAGGCCATCAGTATCCCGGCCAGCACAATGGGCCCGCCTATGATGACCCATTTGCCTGGCATCTCGCCGAGCAGAAGAACCGCCAGGATGGAGGAGCCTATCGGTTCGCCGAGCAGGCTCACTGAAACCACTGTCGCGGTGACATGTTTCAGCGACCAGTTGTACAGGGTGTGGCCCAGTATTCCGGGGATGAGAGCCATGAGCAGGAACAGGTAATACTCATTCGCGGGCAGCGGGAACAGCGGCGTGGATGTGGCCAGGCATTGGATGAGCAGGAAAATCGTGCAGAACAGGTACACGAGGAAAGCATAGGTGACGACGGATACCGTGCGGCGCATCCTCCTGCCGCCCAGTATGTAGATCCCGGCGCATATGCCCGCGAGAAACGCCAGGATGTTTCCGAGTGTCTGGCTTCCCGTCAGGGGTCCGCCCGAGAAATCGCCCGTGACAAGGATTATCACTCCGGCCACGCCAATGAATATCCCGATGAAATTGAGCCTGGAAAGGCGGTCCTTCAGCACGAAATGGGATATGGTTCCGACGAGAATCGGATGGGCTGTGACAAGAATGACTGAACTTGCCACCGACGTGAGCCCGAGGGAGGTTATCCACATCGTGAAGTGGAAGCTGAGGATCAACCCGATGCCCAGCATCAGACCAATGTTCCTCTTTCCCAAGGTTCTGAGCTCTTTTCCGCGCTTCATCAGAACGAAAGGAAGGAGAAGAAGCGTGGTGAACAGAAGCCTGTAGAATGCAATGGCCATGGGCTCCGCGTCGCTCCACCTGATGAATATGGAGGAGAAGGAGCAGGCTATAACCGCGACGATTATGGCCAGGTCGGATTTGCGCATGCCTGCGGATGGCGATGCGGGTAATTAGGTTTTCCTGGGACTTACCAACACATTTATACGGGATTGCATTTTGGCCGGGTACGCAATGGCCCGGGTAGTGTAGCCTGGTAACATTCGGGACTGTGGATCCTTAGTGCCGAGTTCAAATCTCGGTCCGGGCCCTGTTTTTTATTTATCCGCATCAGTTTGAAAACAGTATCGCGAAAAAATAAAAAACCTGGACGAGTTTGCGGTTTGAATTCAATACGATTATAGCAAACTCGTCCGAGCCGGCAAACTAGCGCTTGACTGCAATTTTCTGGCAGAGTCTGTTTGCCGGAGTCTCACCAACTCAAGGAATCGTTTCTCTCTGCCTTCACATTGCATATTCTCGACAGAAGTTAGAGAGAGAGACGCTCCCGTGCCAGAGCTGTCAATTTCGCCCGGCTTGTGTGAGCCAGGCGAGTGCCTGACCTCCCCGGCCTTACAGCCGAGGCTTCCAAAAACAGAGCAACAAAATGCCCCAGATTGCTCTGTCACCCATACAGCCATGAAATCGAAACCCCGCCCTCACAGGCGGGGCATGTTGCTATCAACATGTCTTGCTTCAGTTGAGAACGAAAATGCCAATAAATGTTGACGCTTCATCATTTCTTGTACTTATGGATAAGCATATTGTCCCAGTCAACCTCGTTGTCATAGCCCTTGTGCTTGAGGAACTGGCTCATGGACTCGGTCACGCGCGCCACCTCGAGGCTCTTGGCCGAGTGGTAGTGGCCGTATATGTAGAATTCGATGGGCTGTGTCGGTTTCTGGAGTATAGGGAAAATCAGGCGCATCCTTCCCTGGCGGTTGTATCCCTCGGGCTTCTTGCCCTTCTCAAGGTCCATGATGTTCTCCGTGATCAGCATGGTTGTGACTTCCTCTTCCTCGGGAAGCTGGCCTGTCTCCCTGAGAAATTTCATGAACAGATCCTTGTACACAGGGACGAGGTCCTTGTACTTGACGCCTTTCTTGAACACGATGTGACCGCTTCGAACTTTCATGGTCTCAACCTAAAATAGATTGGTTGTGTATATAATGATTTGCGAGAATGTGCTAGGGGCTAGGGTCTAGGGGCTAGGAGCGACACATGTGTCGCGACTAAGCCGAATCTCTGATTCGGCGATAGGGTCATAGGGTGCCTCCAAATCGCATTTGCTGGCTTGGTCCGGACAAGCCAGCCCCCTAGACCCTAGACCCTTTATCCCATTTTGAGAACGCAGACCCTAGACCCTTACTATATCCAACCATTTAAATATGTGAATGACAATATATGTAGCAGACGGGATGCACTTGGCGAAGACGCTGCCGAAATACCTCAAGGAACGCGAGGTCAGGAAACTTCTGGAATGCCCCAGCAGGGAAAAGTTGCGGGACAGGCTGATACTGCGCATGCTGTACAGGTGCGGGCTAAGGGTGTCGGAGCTCACGAACCTGAAGATCGAGGAGATAGATTTCACTGACTCGACGCTCACTGTCCGCGGAGGCAAGGGCGGCAAGGACCGCCTCATCCCGGTTGACCATCAGACCCTGGACATGATAGAGTATTTCATAGAGGACGCGACCTCCGGATACCTGATTCTTTCCGAAAGAAACGAGAAACTGTCCTCCAGGCAGATTGAGCGCCTTGTCGAGGATTACGGGAAGGCAGCCGGGATAGAGCAGAAGGTCCACCCCCACATGCTCAGGCATTCCTTCGCGGTGCATTGTCTCAAGTCCGGCATGAACCTCAGGACGGTGCAGAAGATGCTGGGCCATTCCTCGCTGACGACCACTCAGATTTACCTGGATATAACCGGAGAGGATGTCAAGGCCGATTACTTCGAGCACCCTTTACCTGTGTAACCCGGTAATTCATTGCTTCCAAGATGGTGGAATTACCGGCTCTCTGAGCGAATTGCGTTATAATAATCTCTGGCAATTCGAGGCGAACGCCTTGTCATCGTGGTATTGTGCATCGGCGTTCACCGATTGCTCACACATCGATCTATATTGCTGCGACCCTCGAATATGCCAATAGATTGTCGCCGGGTGGGAATGCTGCGTTGTTATTTGTCGGGAGCCGCATTCGATTCTTGCCTGGCATTCGCCCAGGCAAGTTTCGTGCCCCCAAGCCCCTGGACCCTAACCAGCAATCGACAAGCCAGTCCCAAGCCCCTAATCAAATTTCAACAGCCCAACATTGTTATATACAATCAAGCCATGCCATAATCATGAGTTCGGAAAGCCTTGCGGTAAAGGGCGGTTGGGTCGTCACCCAGAACCCGAAGCGCGAGATTCTGAAGACCGACATTCTCATCGAGAACGGCCGCATCAGCCAGGTCGGGAAAGTCGGGAAGGCAGACGAAATTGTCGATGCCAAGGGCTGCGCCGTGATACCCGGGCTGATAAACGCCCACACCCATATCGCCATGACCCTGATGCGAGGCATTGCCGACGACATGAACCTGGGCGGATTCCTGGAGAAAACTTTCAGGGTAGACGCGCTCAGGACGCCGGACGACATCCTGCTGGGGGCAAGGCTGGGCGCAATCGAGATGCTGCGCTCGGGCTGCACGTCATTCGTTGACATGTACTACGGCCAGGATATGGTAGCCAAGGCGGTACAGGAATCCGGAATCAGGGGGTTCCTGGGCTGGGTGGTTCTCGACGATAAGTTCACGACTCAGAAGGGAAGCCCGCTTGCCAACTGCGGGAATTTCATTGACGGCCACAGGGATATCCCGAACGTCCATCCGTTTGCCGCTCTGCAGGGCGTCTATGTCTGTTCCGAGGAGACATTGCTGAAGGCCAAAGACCTGGCCTACAGGAAGGACACGCTCCTTCACATACACCTTTCCGAGACGCGGAAGGAGGTTTACGACCATCAGGCATCGACCGGAAAGAGACCGGCGGACTGGCTGTACGACATAGGGTTCCTGAGCGACAAGCTGCTGGCGGCGCACTGCGCCTGGCTGACCATGAACGAGATACGCAGGATGGCCGAACGCGGCGTGAGCGTCGCGCACTGTCCGGTATCCAACATGAAACTTGCCAGCGGCCAGGAGGCCCCTGTCCCGGAGATGCAGGCTGCGGGGATGCCGGTAGGCCTGGGCACGGACGGATGCTCGTCCCAGAACAGGCTCGACATGTGGGGCGAGATGAAGACATGCGCATTGCTTCACAAAGCCCAGCGCCTGGACGCTTCCATGATGCCTGCCCAGAGGGTTTTTGACATGGCCACGGCAGAGGGCGCCCGGGCATTGAAGATGGAGAAGGATTTGGGAAGCATCGAGCCCGGGAAGATCGCCGACCTTGCCGTCATCGACCTGGGGAATCCGGCAATGGTCCCGACATTCCGCGAGAACCTGATCTCCAACCTGGTGTATTCCTGCCAGAGCGACTGCGTCCGCGACACTGTTGTCGCGGGAAGGATTGTCATGAAGGACAGGAAACTTCTGACGGTGGACCAGAGCGAGATTGCTGAACAGGCTCAAAAATCTAGTGAAAAGTTCTTTCATTGAGCGATTCATTAACATTTGATTAATTTCAATATTTATGTTTAAATAATACTATGTATATTCATTAATTATGGAGCATAGGCTTGGAGCAGGGAGGAAACATGGGCACGGTTGAGAGGAAGCTCGTCGTCCTCGGCGACTCTGGCGTGGGCAAGACCGCGCTCGTCCAATATTTCGTGAATCGGGTATTTCCGGAATCATACAAGCCGACTGCCGGAGCTGTCCCTTACAAGAAAACCGTCCAAGTGAGCGACAGAACCATCAACTTGACCATCTGGGACGTGGCCGGCCACACCATGAAGCTGCATCCCGCCTTTATCTCGGACGCTCACGGCGCTGTACTCGTCTGTGACCTCAACAGGCATGCCAGCTTCGAATCAGTTCTCCAATGGCACAGTGTGATAAGGAACAAGGTAGGGGATATTCCTGTCATAGTGGCAGGGAACAAATCCGACCTTTCGGATGCTGACAGCTGCGGCGGCGTCAAAGAAATGGGTTACACCGGTCACAGGACTAGCGCTAAGACAGGAGAGAACGTCGACCGGGTCTTCATGGACCTTGCAGCCAGGCTTTGATTCTCTTATTTCGCCCAGTTTCAGGTCAAATTACTATTTTGTCCTATTGATGTACAAACATGTACATGATTGTCAAAAACATTATATATTGAATCACGCATTGCCGCTCGGATGAAGAAAGGGAGAAGTTTCAGGAAGGGCGACCAGATTCATTTCATCGTGACCGAGGATTTCGTGGACATTGCCAACGAGTTCGTGGAATACTGCAAGTCCAATTCAATCAACACCTCGGAGGCCATGAGGGCGGCGATAGCGAACTGGCTTCATCTGCGCGTGGCCAAGGAGAAGAAGCTGGAGCAGCTGATCCACGGAACTTCGGCCCTGGAGAACATCGCCAAGGATTACGAGAGAGACGTTTTGAAGGAGGTTTAGGGATGTCGGAGATAGTGAGGAAGGTGTGCATTTGCGGGGACCCGAGCGTGGGAAAGACATCGCTTGTCAAGCGGTTCGTCACTGGGAAATACGACGACAAGTACATTTCAACCCTGGGAACGGTGATATCGAAGAAATCTGTCAAGGTCCAGTCAGGAAATGACGTGACCATGATGCTGTGGGACATTTCCGGCCAGCGGGAGTTCAAGAGGATCCATGCCGCGGCCTTCAAGAACGCGACGGCCGGCTTTGCCGTCTGCGATGTTACAAAGCCCGACACTATCCAGCATCTGAGCGACTGGGTGAGCAGTTTCCGGGAGCATGCCGGCCAGGATGCGCCGGTCAGCGTTCTGGTGAACAAGACGGACCTGGCTGCGCAGAACAAGGAGGCCGTCAAATCGATAAAGGCGTCCCTGGACACATTGGGTCTTCCTGTCTACCTCACAAGCGCCAAGACAGGCGACAATGTGGAGAAGGCATTCTCTGACATGGCTGGAATGATGCTCAAGGCAGGCAGGCCGCTCCCCGACGCCGAGCCGACTGCGCCGACAACGAACGGCGTCCCGGAGCATTTCGACACGCCCCAGACACTCCTGGATTACGTGATGATGAGATTCTGCGACACATTGGGGGACCATGAGATGGGTATGCATGTCATAAGGAAGCAGATGGCCAACCTGGAGATAGATTTCCAGGCCATAACGGTCAACCAGGCCAGGGTGCTTGCGGCCAATCTGGTGCCCGTGATCCACGATTTCAAGGGCGAGGAGCATGCCAACAACCTGAAACACGAGCTGAAGAAGGCATGCGACAGGTGCAACGGGTGAGCGATGGCGGATTACATAAGGAAAATAGTCATGCTGGGGAATCCGGCGGTGGGAAAGACGTCCCTTGTGCGCAAGTATGTCGACAACATGTTCGACGACAAGTACCTGAGCACGATCGGCGCGAAGCCCGTGAACAAGAAACTGAAAATCGGGGACGACACGGTCGTGCTCATGATATGGGACCTTGCGGGCCAGACATTCGCGCTCCACCCGGCGTATTATTCCGGGGCCAAGGGCGCGCTGCTCGTCTGCGACATGACAAGGAAGGAGACGGCCGATTCCCTGGAGGAATGGAAAAGCACACTGTTCTCGAAGGCCGGAGAGGTACCTGTCATCGTTCTGGGCAACAAGTCCGACCTTCCGAATCACGAGTTCGGGCCGGCAGACCTCGAGGCCAAGGGCTTCGATACCCTCAGCACCAGCGCGAAGACCGGCGATAACGTGGAGAAGGCTTTCACAACACTGGCGGAGAGGATAATCCATGGCTGAGGATACGTCCGGCACCCAGGGCTTCTTCATCATGTCGGGCGAGGCCATCAAGACGCTCCAGGACGAGCTCATGGCCGTGCTCGGCGCCGCGCTTGCGAGAAGCTTCCTCTTCAGGTTCGGGTACAAGTGCGGGCACATCAACGCCAGAGACCTCAACCTCACTGCCCAGGGCAGGGGGGCCATAAATTATCTGGAGGAGATATGGATGGAGATGGGCCTGGCAAGACCCAAGTCCATAACCGTGAAGGGCGATGTAGTGGAGATAATACTCCTCGAGACGCTAGAATCGACATACGGGGGCAAGGGCTGCGACTTCACAAGGGGTTTCCTGGGCGGGCTGATGGCCGGTATAACCAACCAGCCGCATTTCTGCACCGAGGAGAAATGCGTGTCCAAGGGCGGCAAGCACTGCGTTTTCAGGCTTACAGAGGAAAAGTCGGGGTGATGTCATGGATCGGGAATGTTCGTGGAGGGTAATGCCATCATGCATACTCGCATTCGCCATGCTGATGCTTCCGGCACTTGGCCCGGCCGCAGGATGCAACCCGCAGCCCGTGCCGCTCGGGCCGCCTTACATCATAGATTCCTATTTCATAGACAGCCCAATCGCCGTGGACGGGTTCCTGGGCGAGCCGGCGTGGACAGCACCGACGACCTCAGTGACCAAGACAACGCTGATCACCAACGGCTGGAACCTCACCATCAGGACATTCTTCAATGCCACATCCCTGTTCGTGGGGGTCGAGTTCTGCGGTGACACCAGCATGAACCCGAACGACAGGTGCGAGATATGCTTCGACACTGACCACGATGCAACCTCCAACCCGGACAATCAAGACATGAAGCTGGTGGCCAAGGGCACCACTGCAGGCGTGGATGATTATTTGCTGTATTACGGCGACGGAGCTGCCTGGGTCAAGTACTCGGACAACCTTGGAACCCCGAATCCCTGGCCGGCCGGGTTTGCCGCTGACGGCGAGAAAACCGTGAACAACACCTACGAGTTCATGCTGCCGATCGCGGCAGCATGGGGCGAGGCAAATCCCCCCGACGGGAAGATAGCCGGGTTCACGGTACACGGGTACGGGCAGGCCGACAATATCCATGTCTGGTGGCCGGACAAACAGGGCACAGGGATAAACCCGGCGACCGAGTACTGCGACAAACCCGACACCTGGGGCGATATCATCTATCACAGCCCGGCAGACCCGCCGGACCATCTGGATTACGTATCGGGGAGCAACCAGACAGCCGAAGTAGGAACCGTCCTGGCGCAGCCGCTCAGCGTGCGCACCAAGAACCAGACCGGGGGGAATGTGAGCGGGGCGCCGGTCAATTTCACGATGACCGCGCCTCCCGGTTCCGTCGGTCACGGATTCGCTGAATCCGGACTTGCATGGCATACTGCCTACAGCAATTCTCTTGGCTATGCCAATGTCACGATACAGCTCGGCAGCAGGCCCGGAGCCTACAATATTAGCGCGACCGGGATGGGATTCACAGGCATAGCAGGGCCGACATACATCGATTGGCTGCATGCCAATGCCACGATTGGGCCATTGGCCACATTGCAGACCAGGCCCAATCCGACAGCGGTTGCCCCTCTCGGAACCTCGGCAGTCACAATCTGGGCGAACGATTCCTTCGGGAACGGGATCACAGGACTCACTGTGGCAATGGCCTTCGACTCCAACCCGAGCGGGGGCACCCTGAGCCCGACGGCCACAGACAATAACGACGGAACATACTCTGCATCTTACACGGCCGGTTCGACCGGGGGAGTTGTGGATGTGGTCAATGCCACTTCCGGGGGCAAGTGGGGGAAGGCGCCCATCCAGGTTTCAGCATTGCCGCTGAACACAATCGAGATATCTTCAAACGCCACAGCGGTAAAGGTGACGCAGCAGGCGACCCTCACGATATGGGCGAACGACACGGGCGGGGGAGGCATGGCTGGGCAGACAATAATCCTTTCATTCGCACCTAACCTGAGTGGAGCGTTTCTGACAGGGGTGTCGGAAATAGGAGGAGGCGTGTACTCTGCAACGTACACTGCGGGCCAGACGGCGTGGGTGACAGATACCGTCAAGGCCAGTTGCAGCGGGAAGGAGGACACCGTCGGCATCAACGTGCAGGCCGGTGTCCCCTCCGACCTCGTGTATGTCTCGGGGAACGGTCAGCAGGGCAATGTCAGCCAGACCCTCCCCCAACCCTTCATTGTCAGGGCGGAGGATGCCTTCGGCAATATTGTGCCGGGGACGCCCGTCGCATGGGCGATAGCGTCATTCCCGGCCGGGGCAACAGGCCATTCCCTGACTCCGGCCAACAATGCGACCGACGCCTCGGGCCTCTCGGGGACGAAGTTGGCTCTCGGGAACCTTGCTGGCTGGTACAATGCGACTGCGACCAGCGCATCCGTACCGGGAGATTCGGTCGCATTCTCTGCAGTATGCCTCCCGCCCCCGGTCATTCCCCAGGTTTACAGCATCTTCCTAGTCTCGGGAAACAACCAGTCCGGGTCGATATCCTCTGTCCTGCCTTTGCCTCTCACAATCGAAGTGAGGACCCAGACAAGCGTTCCCGCGTCGGGCGTGAGGGTCTGGTTCAATGTGACGGGCGGCGGTGGCTCGGTCGGAGCCGCGGTCGCGGACACGGGAGCCAACGGCAGGGCGAGCACAACTTTAACTTTGGGACCGGCAGCGGGCCTCAACAGGGTCACGGCGCAGATAAGCTCGGGCGGGACCAAGACCGTGACCTTCGTTGCCAATGCCACGGCACCGGAACTGACTGCGACCCTGGCTGCGAACATCACTTCCGTTCTGGCAGGCAAGAGCGTCATGTACGTAATCAGCTTCGGAAACAGCGGCACAGAGGCCGCAAAGGATGTCAGGCTGAATTTCACGCTGAGGTCGGGACTCTCCTACATCTCTGACACTTCGGGCTCTGCGCCAGTCGTGACGCAGACCGTCCTCGCGTGGACATTCGACTCCGCTCCGGAAGGCCAGAATTCGTTCAACCTGGTATGCGGCGTCGGTACCCAGATGTCCGGTAGCATACAGACACACTTTGACGTCAATTATTCGAGCCAGTCCGGAATCGAACAAATCGCTGTGAGGTCGAATTCCGTGACTGTGAACGTGCTGCAGGAGGCACAGGCCAATGTGCCGCCGGTGATCGAAGGGGTTCCGGATCTCACGGTGCACTACGACTGGGATTACAGGATAGACCTGGCGCCGTACATCGCAGACCCGGACAGTGCCTTCTCCGAACTGGTGCTGATCCTCTCGGACAATGTGCATGCCAGGGTGGACCCTGCGAGGAACACTGCCATCATACTCAATTACTCCCAGGACCTGGTGGGCATGCCGCAGACCCTGAACATCACAGTCTCGGACGGCTACGGCTCGGACTGGGATTCCATAACAGTTACGGTGAGCGACGACTTCCCGCCGGAGCTGGTGGGCATAATGCCTGACATAACTTTCAACGAGGACACGGTGCATTACGGTTTCAACATCAGCAATTATTTCTTGGACAGGGACGGCGATGCATTGATTTACACCTACGGGGAGAGGCATCTCACCGTCACCATCATGGACGTCAACTCGACCGTCCAAATAGTGCCGGAGCTGAACTGGTACGGCCAGGAATCAGTCACATTCAGGGCGCTGGACCCCTCGGGGGCACTCGTGGAGGACACGGTCCTGGTCACAGTGAATCCCGTGAACGACCCTCCTGTTGCCGCAGCAGTGCCTGACCAGGTTGGCCGGGTCAATGTGACATGGGTCCTGGACCTCAGCCCTTACCTCTCGGACGTGGACAATGCCCTGGACCAGCTCATCCTGTCAGTTGACTCGGAATACGCCACCGTGAACGGGCTCAACATCACCTTCAGGTGCGCGGTTTCGGTGAATGACATAGTCACCGTAACGGTATCGGACGGCTACGCCCAGACATATCTCCAGATCAACATCCTGGTCGAGTACCCTCCGGAAACGCCCGAATCCCTGCCGAGCTGGATCCTTGCCCTGATAGTGATAATCGCGATTGCCGCCATCATACTGCTCGCCGCGGCCATGAGAAAGCCCGTTATCGAGCAGGCATTCCTCATCTACAAGGACGGCGCGCTGCTGGCCCACAGCACCAACAGGATGATACCGGACATGGACACCCAGATCTTCAGCAGCATGTTCACGGCCATACAGGACTTCATCAAGGACAGCTTCAAGGACGAGAAGAACTGGAGCCTCGACAAGCTCGAGTTCGGCGACAATAAAATATTCATAGCCAGGGGAAAGGAGGGGTTGTACAGCCTCAGCCTGATCTACAAGGGCAGGGACAGGGGACTCCAGAACATTTCCAAAAAGGCAATCGAGGCCATCGACAAGGCCTACGGGAAGGAGTTCAAGGACTGGGACGGGAACATGGACAGGTTCAGGGGCGTGAGGGACGTCCTGTCCGACTCAATCTTTAAATGATCATTCTCCCCATCTCGGACCCGGGCCGGTTTCCAGGCCCAGCTGGTCCATTATCCTGCCGACTATGAAATCCACAATGTCGCTCACTGTTTCGGGGCAACCGTAGAAACCCGGCATGGCCGGGAGTATAACGACACCCTCTCTTGACAGCCTGAGCATGTTCTCCAGGTGAATCGAGCTGAGCGGCGTCTCCCTGGGCACGATTATAAGCTTCCTGCGCTCCTTCATTGCCACTGCCGCTGCCCTGGTGAGGACATTGTCCGAGATGCCGCAGGCTATCTTGGACATCGTGGCCATCGAGCACGGCACAATGACCATGGCGTCGAAATGCCTGCTGCCCGAGCAAATCGGCGCGGCCATGTCCGAGTTGTCAGCGTTCTCATGAACGAGCGACTCGAGGTTTGCGAACTCGTAATCTGTTTCCTCGGCAACCATCTGCCTGCCTGTTTCCGAGGCCACCAGGGTGATGCGGCACTGCGCGACCAGCGACTCCACCAGCCTGATCGCGTAAAGCGAGCCTGACGCGCCTGTTATCCCTATCACGACATCCATGGCAATCAGTCCGTAATGATCTCGAATTTCGTGCCGTCGAACATGAGCGGGTAATACGAGCGGTCATGGTTGGTCTTCCTCATCTTGAACACGCTCAGGAACAGGTTGACTCGGCGGCCGCTCTTCTCCAGGTCCAGGTGTATGATCCCGTCCGCGAGGAAATCCTCCACGCCGAACATGCCGAATAGCTCTTTATCCGGATCCAGCATCTCGGAGATTATGATGACGCTCATGTCCAGCTCGCGAAGCCGCTCGAAGAAGAAGAATATGTCGCTCCTGGGATTGCTGAACGTGGCCAGGGAGTAGAGCGCCGCAAGCGAGTCCAGCACCAGTATGTCGCAGGAATATTTCATCCTGTACGAGTCCACCGTCTGGATTATCGAGTCGACCCAGTTTATGTCCTCGCGCACTGTCTTGGCTTTCGTCTCCTTCCTGAGCCTGGTCATGTCGATGACGACTATTCCGGAGCCCGAATCCGCCAGCGTCTGGGTGTCCATTCCGAGCTTGATCATGTGCTCGAGAAGGCTCACCCTGGTCTGCTCGAGCGTGACATAGATTCCGCGCTTCTTCTTTATCTTGGCATTGTTGAAGAGGATATAATATGCCAGCGTGGATTTCATCGTGCCTGCGCGGCCGCATATCAGGGTGACGTACTTCTCGGGGATGCCGCCCTCCATCCTGGTGTCCAGCCCTCCCACGAATGTCCTTAGTCTTCCTTCGGCCATGCTTCCACCTATGGCATAGATAAGGCAAAAGCCCCCTTATATCGTTTTCTCTCGGCCCATGAACAATGCGGGAAAAACAGGTTACATCGGCCAGAGCCAGGCCGCCACCGAGACCAACACGGCCGAGCCTATGCACAGGCCCACAACTACCCACGGGGGTATTTTAGGAGACTTGTTGTCCTCGTCGTCGAAATATCTGATGAGACCGGCCGCCGAGTGGAAGCCTTCTCCCTTTTTCTTTGCCATGTTTCCTCGGGCATCGATATTCGCCTGAATATATAATCGTTTCGTCTTCCCGAACTTGTAATTAATGATGTTGCGAGGGTCTAGGGTCTGCGTTTTCAAAATGAAATAAAGGGTCTGGGGTCTAGGGGGCTGGCTTGTCCGAACCAAGCCAGCAAATGCGATTTGTAAGCACCCCAACGCCGAATCGGAGATTCGGCTTGGTCGCGACACATGTGTCGCTCCTAGCCCCTGGACCCTAGACCCTACCCAAAGACCTTTTCCGCTTCCCGGATATATTATAAACGGACAGGGGATTCGGGTAATCCATGTTCGAGTGGCTGTTCGAATGGTTCCAGAGCTTTGGGCTCGGTTTCGCCCTGCTGGGTCTTTTCGTTATATTCGTCATCGACTCGACGATTTTCCCGGCCCTGCCCGAACTGTTCGCCGTACTCGCCTTCCTCATGGACCCTTCCCTGGAGTGGGGAGTGGCGCTTCTCGTCACGGCCTGCCTTGCCGAGATTGTGGGAAACAGCCTCCTGTATTTCCTGGTCCGCAGGAGGAAGCTCCCGGATTTCATAACCAGGGCAATGAAGAGATGGATAAGGTTCATCTTCCTGCGCGACGAGAGGATAATCCTGCTCAACAGGATTGCGCCGGTTATGCCGTTCACGGGCGCCTTCATGGCGGCATGCAAATGGAATTACAGGAAATCCATGCTGTACCTGGCCGCCGGCGGGGTCGCGAAGTACTCTGCCCTGTTCCTGCTGATTGGCCTGTTCGACTACTCTTTCGAAAGGGAACAGGCGCAGATGTTCAGCATCGCCGCTGTGCTGGCGGTGATTTGCGTCAGCCTGCTGGCATCGTATATCTACAGGAAAAGGCATGCGCGGGAGAAAGCAAAGCGATGCCATGCCCTGAAACCAGAGGCGTCAGATAATTTCAAATAGGCCGAGACGGATTGGGAAGATGAGCCGAATGAAAGTCTGTGTTTATGTGGAATACGAGGACACGCTGAAGAAATACGGGGACACGGGTATACGCAACAGCGCGATCATGGCCAGGAAGGCGCTGGAAAGTGCCGGTGTGCAGGTCACCTGCGACCTCGGGGAAGACTATGACATCCTGGACCTGAACCCTGTGGCATTCATCAAGGCCCAATCGGTGCTGAAAGTGGCCAGGAAGCACGGGAGGAAGGTGGCAGTCCATGTCCACACGACCCCGGAGAACTTCAGGAACTCGTTCTGGTTCGCGGACGCGATTGCGCCTTTCGTGGACCGCCAGATGCTGAAGCTCTACAGGAGCGCGGACGGACTGGTGTGCGTGTCCAATTATGTGAAGGACACACTCGAGTGCATGGGCGTGCCCGGAAAGAAGCATGTGGTGGGCAACTGCTTCGAGAGCCCGGATATGGCGCGGGGAAACAGGGACCGCTACAGGAAAAAATACCGGCTGGAAGGCATTGTGCCTTTCTCGGTGGGCCTGGTCATACCCAGAAAGGGCATTGAGACATTCGTGAACGTTGCGGGAAAAATGCCCAACAGATTCATCTGGTACGGCGCCTTGAGCAGCGGTATCGCCACCTCCTTCAGGGGGAAGAAGATCGCGAGGAACGCTCCGAATAATGTGACATTCGCCGGATATGTGGACAACATCAACGACGCCTATGCCTCTGGCGACATATTCTTCTTCCCGTCCATGAACGAGACATTCGGCATCGTGATACTGGAGGCCATGAGCGCCGGCAAGCCGGTGCTGGTCAGGGACCTCCCGGCCTATGATTGGCTGAGGGACGGGGCCGACTGCCTGAAGGCAAAAACCGACGAGGAGTTCGCGGAGAAGCTGGGGATGCTTGCCGACGACGAGGCGCTGCGGTCAAGGCTGGCCGCGGCGGGGAAGGCCAAGGCCGGGGAGTATTCGCTGGGGAAGGTCGGAGCCAAGCTCAGGGAAGCCTACGAGCATATCCTGAACGAATCCGGGCGAAAGCAATGACCCATCAGCCGAAAAGCCGCGGAAAAATTTTCTTCATCCGACGGTCGAACCTGCGGACCCGTTTCCAGAACCCCCGCGCGTACCTTTCGGTGATCATCACGCCCAGCACCGCGAAGAGGAATCCGCCCAGGATATCCGTGAGCCAATGTATGCCCAGGTATATGATGGCCAGGGAAATCAGGACTATCATCGCGAACAGGAACCACTTGTAGCCCCTGAAGCCCCTGACATTTATCATCAGGCTTAGGAGTATCGCCACCGGGAAACCTATGTGCAGGGAAGGGAAGCAGTTGTTGAACGAGTCATACTCCATGAAAAACTCGTTGACGGCAGGGTGGATATTGTAAAGCAGCGGTTCCATGCCGGGGATCACAGAGGCGGCGCCGGGGTGGAACATCTTCGGGTACGAGGGCACATATACCATCATGAACAGGTAGATGGGGACAGTGAGGAAGAAAAGCGCGAGATAGAGAAAGCCCAGCTTGGACGCTGCCTTCGTCCTGCCAAGGTAGCAGAAGAGGGCCATGGAGAACACCATGATGAAGAGAAAGCTGCCCAGGTAGATGATGGCCATGAACACCGTCATCGCCTGGCTCTCCAAAGTGTGCTGTACCCAGAATATCCTGTTGCCCTCGAACTCGTGGAACATGGGGGTGAAATCCACCGCGTATCTCTCGGTCCGCGCCTCGATATACAGGAGCGCCGACTTCATGGCGCCGACTGTTATGACTATCAGCATGTGATACCGGTACCTGTCCACCCTGTCCCTGATGCCCTCCCAGGTAACCCTGACACCGCCGAAGATATAGACACCTATCGGGCATGCGATCATCAGCGCCGCGAACAGCAGTATGTCCACCAGATTCATTCTCTACCTTCCGCACATCTTTTCTATGGCACCACGCGGTACATGTCCCTCGGGAACATGACGCAGAGTATTTTTCTTTTAATGATTTTCTCCGCTGGCTCACCCTCCAAAAGAAAAATATTCAGTAAAACCCTCGCCGAATCCTTCGGATGTCGGCGGGGCCTCGATGGCTTCGCCATCTTCGGAGAAAACTCGGGTTCGCCTGCTCGAAAATCATGATTACGCGTCATGGCGTCACCCTGTACATGTCCCTGGGAAACATGACGCACTCTCGAATGTTTGGCAATCGCAGCATCATGTGTAACACCCTCTCGATCCCGAGGCCGAATCCGCCGTGCGGCGGCATGCCGTACCTGAAGGCCTGCAGGTAAAACTCGAAATCCTTCGGGTCGTATCCGATCTCCTCCAGCTGGTTTATCAGGACGCCGATGCGGTGCTCCCTCTGGCCTCCGGAAACGAGTTCCTCGCCCCTGTAGTCCAGGTCGAAGTAATTGGTCAGCTCCGGATTGGCCGGGTCCCTCATGGCGTAGAACGTGTTCTTCTTCAGTTCGCTGGGAAACTTGGTGATGAAGTACATCTCGGCTCCGTGCCTCACGAGCATTATCTCGCCGAGCTTCTTCTCAGACTCCGTGTCCAGGTCGCCGGGCACCATCACCCCTGCCTCTTCCAACAGCTTCACCGCTTCGGCAAACGTTATCCTCGGGAAAGGCATCTTGGGAACCGAAACCTCAACACCCAGCTCGTCCAGGTACTTCTTCCCGTCCCTGAGAACGTACTCCAGAGAGTACTCCATGAGGCCCTCAAGGGTATCCATCACGTCCTCCTCGGACCTTATGAAACTCATCTCTATGTCCAGGGAGGCGAATTCTGCGATATGGCGCACCGTGTCGGACTGCTCGGCCCTGTACGCCGGCGCAAGCTCGTAAATCCTGTCCAGCCCGGCGCCCATCAGCATCTGCTTGTACAGCTGGGGGCTCTGGGCCAGGTATGCCTGCCGTTCGAAGTATTTTATCGGGAACAGTGTGGAGCCTCCCTCCGCGCCCGCCGCCACAATCTTGGACGTGGTGACTTCCATGAATCCCTGGCTTGTCAGATACTCGCGCATGCCGCGGATGAGCAGCTCCCTGATACGGAAAACCGCAAGGACCTGGCTCTTTCTCAGGTCCATGAACCTGCTGTTGAGCCTGGTGTCCAGCTCCACGCCGACCTTGTCAATGACCCCGATGGGCAGCGGCGAGGCCGCCTCGGCGATGACCTGAAATGCCTGGGGAAGTATCTCGAAGCCAGAGGAAACCTGCTGGTTCGGCTTGAGCTCGCCTGTCACAGCGACCACGGATTCCCTCGGAACCGCGTTGAGCTTTGCGAACGCATCGTCGCCCAGCTTCTTCTTGAGGCAGGTGATCTGCACTATGCCCGAACGGTCCCTCACGAGCAAAAAGGAGATCCCGCCGAGGTTGCGCGTGTCCTGCAGCCAGCCTGCGACAGTTACCGTTTGGCCGGCCATTTCTTTCGAAAGGCTGGCATTCTCCATCCTTTTCCCTAGGTCCACGATGTCGTTCATGTCAATTCCATGAGGTTAAAAGAATCCGGATATTAAATGCATTCGACCATGGCCGAGTGTCGGGGGTGTCCAGCGGCCAAGAGCGTACCAATGCCCCGAGGGGACTTGGCATAGAGAAAAATCCGGAGGGACTAGGTTTGAATATGAAATCTTGTGGACCATGAGGGGCTGAGCACGTACCAATGTCCCGAAGGGACTTGGTATAGAGGAAAGACTTAAATCCCGTTCCGTGTAAGGGTGGAACCATGAGAACCTTCGTAGTAGTCACTTTCAGCAGCGAGGGCGGTTCCGCGAGCCAGGTAGTCAACAGACTCATGGACATGGGCTTCGAGACGACCCTTGGCAGCCATGATTTCGTGTACCACTGGGACAAGAACGCGACCTCGGAGAACGTGATAAAGCTCGTGGACGATGTGCAGAAGAAACTCAAGGGCATGAATGTGCTGCTCCAGTTCGCCACCACCCAATGATGTCAGTTTTCTCGGAATTGTGATGCATTATGGCAGAGATACCTTTTCCCAGCCTGCCTGAGATTCCCGGGCTTGGATTCAGGGGCAGGGAAGGAGTGTAGGCTTTGGACGGGGAGAACCCGTCGGGGGCGAGACACCTCTACGAGAAGATGGGGTTCAGGGTCACGGAAAGGGCGACGTATTACAGGAAGGAACTCTGACCGGCTGTCGCAATGCTTATCAACAAGTGCTCCTTTAGCAGTGCCAGTGATTGAAATGTCTACAAGACTGTACAGATTCTTGGCAGTGATTGCGGTCGCGGCAATGGCCCTCGCTCTGGTACCGGCTGGCTCCCAGGCCGACGGACTGCCCGCCCCGGGCACCCGCCAGGACGCAGTGCCGGGCCCGGGCGAGGTCTGGATCGGGATTTATGTTGTGGGTTTCGGCAACTTCGACGCCAACAAGGGCACATACACCATCGATTTCTATCTGTGGCTCTCATATGATGCAATGGACGGCAATTTCATGCCCCATAAATCGTACGAGTTCATGAACGGACGTGCAACCTCCGTAACACTGCTCACCAATGAGACCGATCCCGATACGAACATACGCGAGGTTTGGTACCGCATCCAGGCATCACTGTACAACGAGCCGCAGTTCAAGGCCTACCCATTCAATGAATTCGAGATAGTCATCCAGATAGAGGACTCAAAGCTGACAACCGACGAACTCGTTTATATTCCGGACACTGAGGGCAGCGCGATTGACGATTCGATGAACATACCGGGATGGCAGATAAAAGATCAGGAGCTGGCTGTCACCGACAATACTTACGAGAACTGGGGAGAAACATACTCGCGCATCACATACAGCATCAGCATTGGCAGAGCCCTCGGGACTACGGCCCTCAAGACACTGTTACCCCCGATCATATTCTGCATAGTCTCGGGCCTGAGCTTCGCGTTCAAGCCTGACAAGATAGCCACCAGGATAGGCTTCGGCACATCCATGCTGATATCGGCGGTGATGTTCCATATCAGCCAGACAGCCTCCCTCCCGCCCATGCCCATGCTGATGACCATCGACAAGATAATGATCGCGACCTACGGCTTCCTTGCGGCTTCGCTGTTCGTGACGACCGTGATGTACATAGACGAGGAGTACTGGAAGGACAAGGATTACACGAAGCAGGTCAACTACTATGGTGCGATAATAGCCATTGCGCTGCCCTTCATCATCTACGCAGTGCTCAACCTCTGATGAATTCACAATAATCAGGAATCGTACCCGGGAATTTGTTTGGCTATAGAAGTCAAGGGAATCGGGAACCTGCTGGCTTATTGTAATATCGGGAAGCGGGAAGCGGGAACCTG